>NZ_BAAASQ010000026.1:0-2432 GCF_039532965.1 Streptomyces mauvecolor
TACGCCGGAGCAAACCCCCGGATCAGGTCGAACCCGTACACCATCTCCATGGACGCAACCCACTCCGAGCCCCGGCTTGCGCCACGGCCCCGCGTGCGAGGAGCAATGCTCAAGGCCTGTGGATCGGCATCGGGAGGAACGGAGCAGGCGTACCTTCCCGAATGATCCTTTGATGGTCACCGAGTAGGCCCGCGTTCGCAGCGCGGGTCGGGGAGGCACGCCCGTGCTCAGGGTAGTGAATGCCGACGGTTCCACCGAGTCCGGCTCCCTGATCGACGACATCGTCCGGCAGGGCGCCCGACACATGCTGGCGCGCGATCACCGGCGCCCACCTGGTGCCCCTGGTCCGCGCCCGAGCCCGGTTCGAGAACGGCGCGCTTGTCGAACGTCTCGGTGGCAGCACAGCTGTCTGACTGGTCAGGGCCTAAGCTGCGGGGATGATCAAGCCCATCGAACTCGTCATATTCGACTGCGACGGCGTACTGGTTGACAGTGAGCGCATCGCCGCGCGCGTGCAGGTCGCCCTCGGAGCTGAGTTGGGCTGGCCACTGACCGAGGACGAGGTCGTGGACCGGTTCATCGGGCGCTCACACGCGGCCATCCGCGAACAGGTCGCGACTCAACTCGGCGAGGACACAGCCGCGACCTGGTCGGAGAGGTTCGAGCAGCTCCACCGCGAGGCCGTGGACGCCGAGATCGCCCCGGTCGAGGGCCTGCCGGAAGCCCTCGACGCGCTCATCCTGCCGACCTGCGTCGCCTCCAGCGGCTCCCACGACAAGATGCGGCACACCCTCGGCCGCACCGGACTCTACGAACGCTTCGCGGGCCGCATCTTCAGCGCCACCGAGGTCGCCCACGGTAAGCCCGCCCCAGACCTGTTCCTGCACGCCGCCCGACAGATGGGTGTCGCTCCAGCAGCCTGCGTGGTGGTCGAGGACAGCCGGCCCGGCGTCCGCGCTGCCCGCGCCGCCGGCATGCGATCTTTCGGCTATGCCGGCGGGCTCACCCCGGCTGAACGACTTGAAGGCCCCGACACCACTGTCTTCTACGACATGCGCGAACTGCCGAAACTCATCGCAGAGCGGTAGTCACCCTGCACCGTCCCACCCACAAGAATTGACAATTGCTCGGTTGCGCTTGCCCTCAGGTGACAACTCGTGGTCCGAGACAGGAGGAAGAACCGGCGGTGGGAGTAGCGCCGCATCAGGTGCTCGACCAGCGCCCGGCCAACCCCCTGCCTGGGGTTCGCCGGATTGACCACGACGTCCTGGACGTAACAGATGTGCTCGTCATCGGAGACGGTCCGGGCCAGTGCGAGGAGCGTTCCTGATCCATCTCGTGCCGTAAATGACGAGGTGAGAGTTCACAAGACCGCGACAGAGCTTGTCGACATCGCTGGTGTAGCCCTCCCAGCCGACCCCGAATCGTAGAGGTGCAGCATCTCAACAGGATCGAAAACGCCCTCTTCTGCTAGGCAGTTTCGTTTGGATCATCTGATCGTTGGTCCGGGTGTGCCGTTGACTGATGCGCAGTGGGCGCGGATCGAGCCGTTGCTTCCGGGCCGGACGCCCGGACGAGGTGGCCGATGGCGCGATCACCGCGAGGTGATCGATGCGATTGCCTGGAAGTTCCAGACGGGGTCGCAATGGGTCCATCTGCCCGGGAAGTACGGCAATTGGAGAGGGGTCTGCAACCGGCTGCGAATGTGGGCCGCTGATGGAACCTGGCAGCGGTTGTTCACCGCGCTGATGGCCCAGGCCGATGCCGGCGAGGACCTGAACTGGGCTGTCTCGGTGGACTCCACGATCGTGCGCGCTCACCAGCGTGCGGCCGGGTCTCGCAAAAAGGGGACCCGGCCGACGAGCCAGACGACCACGCCATCGGCCGGTCCCGCGGCGGACTGACCACAAAGATCTACCTCGCAGCCGACAACAACTGCCGCCCTCTCGCCTTCCACCTCACCACCGGACAGGCCGGCGACGCACCCGCCTTCCCGGAAGTGACGGCCCGCCTGCGCGTTCCCCGCCGCCGCGGGCGGCCCCGCACCAGGCCGGATGTGGTCCTGGCCGACAAGGCGTACTCCTCACGCGCCATCCGTGAACACCTGCGCAAGCGGGGCATCCGCACGGTCATCCCTGCCCCCGCCGACCAGCAGGCGAACCGGCTGCGGCGAGGCAGTCACGGCGGCCGGCCACCCGCCTTCGACCGCGAGACCTACAAGCAGCGCAACACCGTCGAGAGATGCATCAACCGCCTCAAGCAGTGGCGAGGCATCGCCACCCGCTACGAGAAGACCGCAACCATCTACCTGGCCGGACTCCACATCGCAGGCATCTTCCTCTGGTCCGCACGCTGATCCAAACGAAACGGCCTAGGTGTATTGATCACGAGCGTTGTTAACGCTGGTTGGTCTTGATCATGGCGAAGACCTC
>NZ_BAAASQ010000027.1:0-83139 GCF_039532965.1 Streptomyces mauvecolor
GCGTCCACACACCCAACATGCTCCCGAACAGGCCCACCCGGAAGACCTAACGGAGTCCTACTAGTGGTGGGTCAGCAGGGCGCAGACGAAGTCCTCCTCGACGGCGCGCAGGCGAGCCAGCAAGGCCGGGTTGGTCTTCTGGTTCACCTGCGAGGTGACGGAGAGGGTGAGGCCGCGGTGGCCGTCCGGGGTGCCCACGCCGAGCTGGGTGTAGCCCGGGGTGTTGCCGGTGTGTCCGTACACCACCCCGCACCGGGTGGTGTACTTGAAGATCGCCAGCCCGGCCTGGTTGGCGCCGGGGCCCGCCGGCTCCGAGGCGCCGTCGATGAAAGCCCGCTGCTGCTTGCGGGTCGCGTCGCCGATCAGCGTGCCGCCCGCGTACCCGGCCATGAAGACGCTGAAGTCCGCCGGGGTGGACACGATGCCACCCGAGGCCCAGGAACCGGAGGCGCCGAACAGCGTGGAGACGTCCTCCGCCGGCTTGCCCGGTTCGACGTCGTATCCGTGCAGGTACGGCCTGGGCAACCGGTAGCCGGCCGGGAGACTGGTCCCGGTGAGCCCGCGCGGCCGGTAGACCTCCGAGGCCAGCAGGTCCTCGTAGCTGCGCCCGGTCGCGGCCTCGGCCATCAGCGCGACGGCGATGTTGTCGGAGTTGGAGTACTGGTAGCGGGAGCCCGGGGCGAACTCCAGGTCCTGCCCGGCCACGAAGTCGAGCAGGTGCCGGGAGTCGAACACCCGGTGCGGGTCGGCCTGGATCAGCTCGACGAACTCCGGTGCCGCGCTGTAGTCCGGCAGACCGCTCGTGTGGTTGAGCAGCTGACGCAGCGTCACCGCACCCCAGGCGGCCGGCAGCGCGGGCAACCGGCTGAGGGTGTCGTCCAGGCTCAGCACCCCGCGGTCGACCAGGCGGAGCGCGACCGCTCCGCTGAACGCCTTGGCGGCACTGGCCAGCCGCATGTGGTCGGTGGCGCTGGGTGTCCTTCGGGTGCCGAGCTCGGCCACCCCCGCCCGGACCACCCGTACCCGGTCGCCGTCCCGGAGCACCGCGATCGCGCCGGGCGGGCCGTCCGGGCGGTCGACCAACTCGCGCAGGCGGGCCCGGAGTGCGCCGTCCTCGTCGCCATGGGGCGCCGCCCCGGCCGGGCCGGCCAGCGCCAACGAGGTGGCGAGCAGGACGACGAGCGCGCGCCCGCCGTGGCGGGGCAGCGGCAAACGGCGGTAGCGCAGTGACACGACAGAGCCTCCGAACGACGATGCGGCGGGAACGACGCTGCTCTGACCGCCATGCATCACCCGCCGGTACGCCATGCATCACCTGCCGGTGCCCGACCGAAACGCCCTGCCCCCGAAGTGACCCGCCCAGAGGAGCACCCCGGAGCAACGGGGCCGACATGCTGACGCAGCTCAACGGGCGTTGCCCCGGGTCGGCGCGAGGAGCCCCGGTGTCTCGCCTTGCTCCGCCCCTGCTGGTGAACGTCCACTCGGCGCAGCGCGTCGAAGTCCGCCCCGGCCCTGCGGAGGGCTCTGCCGGAAGGGTCAGTCGACGCGCAGGCGCCTGCCCCAAGCGCGGCCCCAGCCGCCGCGCCAGACGGCAAGACCCGCGTCGGTGAACACGCAGCCGATGCCGACGCCCCAGTCCTCGCCCTCGTACCGGATGGCAGGGTCGGCCAGGGCGCGCTGGAGATCGTCGGCGGGGATCACCGTGAACGCGTCGTCGTTCACGCCGGGGTAGTGCCGAACCTCGATCCACCCGGCATGAACAAAGGGGATGAGCGGGGCGAGCTGCCGGTCGACCCACGCGACGCGTTCCGCGCCGACCAGCCCGCTCGACAGGTCCTCCCAGATTCCGAACGGCCCCGTCAGCATGCCGCTTGCCTCCGCGGCGCAGACCAGAACCTCGCGTTGCGCTCTGCTCAACCCGTCCCAGTCGGGGAACCCGTCGGCTTCCACCGCGGGGTAGGCGTCGTCGGCCCAGTCCCGGCGGACGGCGTCCGGGGTCGCAAGGGAGAGGCGGCGCTCGGATGCGGGTGTCCAGAGCCAGTTGACCGGGTCCTTGAGGACCGCGTGCAGCGTATCGCCGGTCAGGATGGGGTCAGAGGGGGAAGGCGATGTGCCTTCCACTGCGCGGACGATGACCAGGTCGCGTTCGACGAGACTCCGCATCACCGCACCGAGCAGCGGGACCAACTCCCGCTGCTCGGCCTCGGAGTAACTACGAGGCGGCGGGGCCTCTGCGGCATGTGCCCAGCGCAGGGCCGTGCCGTAGGCCTGGATCACGCCGGCCAGGGGATCCTGGGACATGGCCCGGCGCAGCAGTGTCTGTTCCGCGAGGGTCAGGGAATTCCAGGAACGCACGACACGGATGATCCCACTTCCTCGCCCGGGCGGTGTCCAGCGCGGGGTTGGCCCGGCTGGGGGCCCGGCTCATCCGGACGTCGGGCGCAGGACCAGGCACACGAAACCGAAGACATCCCGGTACACCTTCAGCCACTCGTCGCGGTGGGTGGTGGCTGCCGCCAGGGCCTGCGGGCTGTCCGGGTCGGCCGGGTGGTCCAGGGCCCAGGAGGCCAGGGATCCCGTCCATGCCCATTCGTAGGCGTCGAGCTCCTGCTGGGTGCTGATGTGTCCGTGGACCGGCGTCCAGCCATCCGCGGTGACATGGGCCAGGGTGGTCGCCAAGTCGCTGAGATCGCCGAGCATGTCGGCGGCTTCGGGGGAGGGCTCGCGCGTCCAGAACCCGTCGCCGACCAGGACGCGTCCGCCGGGAGCCAGGTGCTTGCGTGCCGCCGCGAGGGTGGGGAGCAGGCCGCCGAAGGCGTGCGTGGCCCCGACGCTGAGCACAAGGTCGAAGGCGTGCGGGGAGGCGAACTCGGAGGCGTCCTCCTGGTGGAGGGCGAGGCGCTGTTCGACGCCGGCGAGCCGCGCGGCCTCAAGGGCGTGGGTCAGTGAGCCCTCGGAGATGTCCACGCCTTCGGCCCGTAGCCGCGGGAATGCGGTCAGGGCGCGCAGAAGCCACTCCCCGCCACCGCAGCCGAGGTCGAGTACGCGGGCGTCGGCGCGCGGGATGCCGCGTGCCAGCAGGTGACGTACCGAGCCGTCGTCGAGCGGGGCCGCGATCGGATGGTCCGCGTGGGCATGCAGCGAGATGCGTTCACGGTTCATTGAGGGCAGCCTGGCAGGGGCGGAGGGGGTATGCACCCGCTTTTCCTCGCTCTGGGGGCCGTGCTCCGCGGGCAGTTGGACCGCGTAGGCCCGTCAGCCTGTGGGCATGCCGATCTGGTCGCGTTCCAGTGCGGCGCGGAGTTCCGAGAGAGGCTGCGCGACGGTCGACATACTGGATGTGTCGAGCGTGCCTCCGATCAGCTCGGTCAGCCGCTCGGTGAAGGTGCGGTCGGCCGCTTCGACCAGCTCCGAGCCCTCGTCGGTCAGCGCCAGGAGTGATGACCGGCGATCCGATGGGTTGCGTTGCCGGACGACCCACCCCTGCTTCTCCAGGCGGTCGATGCCCTTGCTGGTCGCCCCGATTCCGACCGCGAACTCGGCAGCGAGGTCCGCCACCCGGGACCCGGGATGGTCACGGAGATGGCGCAGGAACTCGAACTGCGACGTGACGATCCCGTGCCGCTCACGGAGGCGGTCGTTGAGGGCGTTGTACAGCCGCGTCTCGCAACGGACGAGGTCGGAGAAGAGGCTCAGGAGATCAACAGCGTTGGATTTGTATGCCACGGCATATAGTGTAGCGGCAGCTATTTACGTGGCACTACTTGCGACGGGAGCCAGGAATGAGCAAGGAACAGCGCGCGATGGTCAACGCGATGCTCCGGCAGCCCCGACCCGAGGGTCCTCGGCCGGTTGAGGCGATCCGGGCCGGATTCAGGGCGATGATGGCCGAAATGATCGTCCCGGACGGAATCCGCACCACGGCCACGACGCTCGGCCCACGGCCCGCACTGCTTGTCGAACCGGCCGACGGCGCCCGCGGAGGGACGATCCTGTACTTTCACGGCGGCGGCTTCGTGTTCGGTTCACCCGAGACCGGACTGTCCCTGACGGGCAACCTCGTGGCCAGGACCGGATGCAGGGCCTACTCGTCGGACTACCGGCTCGCCCCCGAGCACCCGTTCCCGGCCGCGGTCGAAGACACCCTGAGCGCCTACCGCGCACTGCTCGACAGCGGCGAAGACCCCTCCGCCATCGTGTTCGCCGGAGACTCCGCGGGCGGCGGGCTCACTGTCACCACCTGCCTCGCCGCCCGCGACGCGAATCTCCCCCTGCCTGCGGCGATCGTCGCGTTCTCCGCCGGACTCGACGCCACCCGCACCGGCGAGAGCATGGACACCAAGGCAGGCATCGACCCCTTCTTCACACGCGAATCCCTCGCCCGCACCGGGGCCATGTACCTCGCGGGGCAGGACCCCCTTCAACCCATGCTCAGCCCGGCCGTCCTCGCCGACCCGACCGGATTCCCGCCGATGCTCCTTCAGGTCGGCACCAACGAAGTGCTCCTGGACGACTCCACACGCATGGCCGCGCGAGCGAGGGCTGCCGGAGTGGACGTCGTCCTCGACGTCACCGCCGACGTACCCCACGTGTTCCAGTCGTTCGCCGGCGTCCTCGACGAGGCCGACGAGGCACTGGACCGCGCGGCTCTCTTCCTCACCCAGCACATCCGCACCCGCACGCCGGACACGGCGAGCGCGTCGGCGGGGCAATGCGGTTCCCCCGCCGGCGAGTTCGTGTGACCCCGGCCCCGCCCCCCGGATCTTTCGTAGCTTCTGCCAGTACGGGCCTGCCGCCAAGTCTGGAGAGACTGCCGGTGTCCGGAGAGGACACCCCAACGGGAGGAGTGCGCGATGAGCGCGCAGGAGACGTACGACGAGATCGGTGAGGCGTTCGAGGGGTTCAAGGCCCTGCCACTGGCCCAGTACGTGGAAGCCCCCAGCTTCCTCGGCCTGGTCGGCGACGTCAAAGGCAAGAAGGTGATCGACCTGGCCTGCGGCACCGGCTTCTACAGCCGCGAGTTGAAGCGGCGCGGTGCGGCGGACGTGTTCGGCGTCGACATCTCCGGCGAGATGATCGCCGCCGCGACGGGCATCGAGAAGGCCGACCCGCTGGGCGTGCGCTACCAGGTCGGCGATGTGGCCGACCTGTCGCTGGCGGACGAACGCTTCGATGTGGCGACCGCCGTGATGCTGCTCAACTACGCCGAAACCGTTGAGGGGTTCGAGCACCTGTGTCGCAAGGTGCACGAGAGCCTGAAGAGCGGCGGCGATTTCTTCATGCTTCACCAGAAGCCGGACTACGACTTCACCGGGCCCTCGCCGCGCGCGTACGGCTTCCTCACCGAGCTGACGGGCGAGCAGTCCGGCACGGGGCCCCGGGTGAGGGTCACCGCGCTGCTGGACGGTGCGCCGATCTCGTTCACCTCGGGTCTGGCACGCCGCGAGGTCTTCGAAACATGCCTGGCCAAGGCCGGGTTCAGCGAGATCACATGGGTGCCCACCGAGGTGTCACCCGCCGGAATCGCCGCGTACGGCGCGGACTTCTGGGCGGACTACCGGGCCAACCCGTGCTTCGAGATGCTGCACTGCCGCGCCTGACGACCGGACAGGTGCTCGCCTGTAGCGGAGCTCGGTGACGGGGACTCCGTCGTAGTCCTCCTGCTCCTCGGCGCCGTCGGGGGCGTACCCGGCGAGTTCGTAGAAGCGGCGGGCGCGGGCGTTGTCCCGCAGGACCCACAGCTCGACGGCCGCCCCCGGACCGACGGCCTCGTGGACGGCCGCCAGGAGGGCCCGCCCCACTCCGGTGCCGATGCGGTCGGGGCGTACGTAGAGGGCGTGCAGGGCCCAACCGGTGTCCGTGTTCGGGCCGAAGGCGGCCCAGCCCAGGATCTCGTGGTCCTCGGCCACGGCCACCACGTCGGTGGTGGTGCCCGCCGGGTCGGCCAGCCGCTCCCGTGTCCTGCGGGCCGTTTCCTCGGTGCTCATCGCATCGAGGCAGGACCCGGGCACGATGCCCGCGTACGCCTCCTGCCAGCCCCGTACCCGTATCTCGGCCACGGCCGGGACATCCGTGTCGCCCATGATCCTCACGCGCACCATGCGGCACACGGTACGGAGTCGGGGGCGTGAGGGATCCGATGGGCCCGCACGGCCCGTCGTTCAGCTGCGAAGAGCCGAGTCGAGCTCGAAATACAGCGTGTCCAAGCGGCTGCGGCCGGGGCTGCGCGGTGGCATCCGCCGCAGCAGTTCGCGGACCTCCGGTGGGGCGTGGCCGATCGCCCGTCGGATTTCCTTGTCACCGACCGCGGCATCGCCGCCCTCCGCCAGCTCGCTCGCGCGAGCCCCGTACACCGCGGGCGCGAGCGCGTGCCTCGACTGGTGCGGGGTGGCCAGGGGGTGGATGTACGGCGTCGCCGCCGCGTAGCCCGCGGCGCGGGCGGCGGCGGTCGCGGCCGGGTCGTCGACGTCCCGGGCGGCTGCGAGCGCGGCCCAGGCCACGGCCCGCAGCCGCCCGGTGCGCCTCCCGTCGCATACGAAGGCCCGGATGCCCTCGATCGCCTCGCGAGGGCGGGTGTCCGAGGGAGCCCTCGTCTCGAAGAGGGGCAGCACGCCCTCCACGCAATCGGCGGCCCAGAGCCCGAGAGCCCGGCGGTCTTCTTCGCTGATGGTCACCTGGTTCACCCGTACATCCTGGTGGTTGTCGTGGCCATGCGGTAGCGGGTCGATGACGGGGCCCCGAGGCGCGTCCGGCGATCAGGCGCGCCCGTCCTGGCTCCCCGGCCCGGGCGCCATCGTGCAGATCGCACTAGCCGCGGCCGATCCCGGCACCGGGGGCGTCCACCCCGTCCGTGCCGGGCCCGGCCGGACGCCGGACGCGGGCCGCCGTCGGGGACTGCCTGGTGGGCGCGAGCAGCGAGTGCGTCAGGCGGGCATGCAGACGCAGCACGTACGGTGCGACGAAGAGCCCGACCGGAATCTCGACGAAGCCCAGCACGGCGGCCATGACCGCGTCGTCGTGGTCGCGGAGAGGGATGAACAGGTACCAACTGCCGTCCCAGGCGGTGACCACCGGCTCCCAGATCAGCGGCAGGAGCAGCCCGAAGACGCCGTGCGCCAGCATGCCGAACGGGATGATCGCAAGCAGTCCGCCGACGGTGACGGCCACCTGCGCCCACAGCAGGTCGCGCCAGGTGGAGCTGTCGGTGAAGAGCGCCTCGCACCTGCGCCGGGCGCCGAGCCAACCGCCCCGTGCCGGGGGAGCGGCCCGGTACGGGGAGGCGACCTCCACCCCGCTCGCGGCGGTCATCCGGCGCTGCGCCTGCGCCGACCAGCGCACCGCCGCGACCGTCGGCGGAACCAGGAACAGGCCGACGCCCATGAGCACCAGGGACATCGCGGTGAGCGCGAACCAGGCGAGGAACACCGCCAGTAGCCCGAGGCCGAACATGGCGAGCCCGCGCCCCATCGCCACCCACCCCGCCGTGAACCACGAGCGCCCCTGCCGCACTCCGTGCGCGGAACCGGTCGAACCATCCGTCATGTCAGTCGTCTCCTGTGCTTGGCCCGGGAGGATCGCCCCCGCTGTCGTACCTTGATCATCCTTTGCGTTGCACAGGCGAAGGGCGGCAGGTCTAGTCCAATGTGTCTGTGGGCTGAACCTGACTCCCGCCGTCCCCGGGCCGCCGAGCCGAATCGGCCAGCCGGTCGGCGAGGGCGGCGACGCGTGCGCGGAGTTCGTCCGGTCGATCGATGACGAACGGCCGGTCCAGCGCGGCGAGTTCACCCGGCAGCCAGTCGAGCCGTTCCACTCGCAGCTCGACCCGGAACCAGGGCCCGGCCGAGGCATCCGCGCCGTTCGCGGACGGCAACTCCTCCAGGGTGGCGAGGCCTGCGGGCAGCCGGGCGCGGATCTGCTCGGCCGTCCCCTGGATCCGCAGGGTCACCTCATGCCGGTACGGAGCCGTGGCGAGCCCGGACAGGACGCGTTGCGCGGGGTCGATTCCGGCGGGCGGCACGAACGAGCCGGGGAGGATCCTTGCCTCGGCGATGCGGTCGAGCCGGAACGTCCGGTCCTCGCCGATCGCGGGATCCGAGCCGGTCACGTACCACTTGCCCGCGTGGGCGACGAGCCCGTACGGGTGCAGGGTGCGTTCGCTGCGCCGGCCGTCGGCTGCGGCGTACCTGATCGAGACCGGCCGGTGATGGCGTACGGCGTCGGCGATCGGGAGCAGCACCGTGCTCTCAGGCGTGCTCGACGCGCCGGGCCCGGCCGTGAAGGACAGCGAGTCGAGCACGGCGCCGAGTCTGCGGCCGAGCCGCGCGGGCAGGACCCGCCGGACCTTGGCCGCCGCCGTCTCGCTCGCCGAGCCCGTACTCGTCATCAGGCCGGCCCGCTGACCGGCGACCAGACCGAGGAGCACGGCCAGCGCTTCGTCGTCGCTCAGCATCAGCGGAGGCATCCGGTAACCGGAGGCGAGCCGGTAGCCGCCGTAACGCCCGCGCACCGACTCGACGGGCACGTCGAGGTCGATGAGGTGCTGGACGTAGCGCCGCACCGTGCGTTCGTCCACATCGAGCCGGTCGGCGAGCTCGGCGACGTTACGGACGCCGCCGGACTGCAGGAGTTCCAGCAGGGTGAGCACGCGGGCGGTGGGTCGGGTCATGTCCAGAAGTCTCTCGCGAATACCGGGCGGTTTCTGTCCGGTATTCGCCATAGCGTGCGATCGAAAGCGCAAACGCGCTCTCCCGCACCTCACCCAGGGAGCCAACTCATGGACAGGAACATGGACTTCGTCTCGATCCGCGTCATCACGGACGACATCGGCCGCCTCGTCGACTTCTACGAGCGCGCCACCGGCGTGCGGGCCGACTGGTCCACCGAGGACTTCGCCGAACTCAGGACCGCCACGGCCACCCTCGCGATCGGCAGCACCCGTACGGTCCCGATGTTCGCGCCCGGCGCCGCACACCCGGCCGACAACCGGAGCGTCATCCTGGAATTCCGCGTGGACGACGTGGACGGCGTCCACGAGCACCTGACCGCCCTCGCCCTTGCCGAGGACTTGGTCCAGAAGCCCACCACGATGCCGTGGGGCAACCGCTCCCTCCTCCTCCGCGACCCCGACGGCAACCTCGTGAACTTCTTCACCCCGCCGCGCCTTTCGCCGTCGAGCGACGGTGGCCCGGATGCAGCTCCGTAGCCAGGACCTCAGGCAGGGCCCTGTCAGTCCTGGGACGATCCGTTCCTGGATGCGGGCGGGCGGACTTGTCATGGTGGTCCGGGTCCATGGGTCTCCGTGGATCTTCCATGGACCTCGGTGGAGTTCCATGGATCTCCGTGGCCCTTCAGGGCCTCCAGAAATGAGCCATGACCATGAAAGCCGCACTGCTCAGGACGTTCGGATCACCGCTGGCGGTCGAGACGATGCCGGACCCGGTCCTTGGTACGGGGGAGGTGGTCGTGGATGTCGTGGCGAGTTCCGTACTCCCTTATATGGACGAGGTGTTGAGCGGTGAGCGCGGGTATCTGCTCGACCTGCCACTCGTGCCGGGGATCGGGGCGATCGGCAGGGTGCGGGCGGTCGGGCCCGACGCGACGCGACTGGCCGTCGGCGACTGGGTGTTCTGCGACCCCACCGTCCGCTCGCGCGACGGCGGGCGGACCCCCGACATCACACTCCAGGGCCTGAGCGCGCGCGGTGACGGCGGCCTGCGCCTGCAGCGGCACTTCCGTCACGGCCCCTTCGCCGAGCAGATGCTGATCCCGACCGAGAACGCGATCCCGATCGGCCCGATCGACGCCGCGGATGCCGGACGCTGGTGCGGGCTCGGACCGCTCCTGGTGCCGTACGGAGGCCTCCTCGCGGCGGAGTTCCAGGCAGGCGAGACGCTCCTCGTCAGCGGCGCGACCGGCTACTTCGGAAGCGGGGCCGTCCAGGTCGCCCTGGCGATGGGGGCGGGGTGCGTGGTGGCGCCGGGTCGCAACGAGAAGGTGCTTGACGACCTGGTTCGCCGCTTCGGCCCGCGCGTCCGGCCCGTGCGGCTCACCGGTGACCAGGACGAGGACCGTGAACGGATGCGCCGGGCGGCCCCGAACCCGATCGACTGCGTACTCGACCTGCTCCCGCCCGGCGCAGGGCCGGCCCCGGTGCGGGCCGCCGCGATGACCGTCCGCGAGTTCGGCCGGGTCGTTCTGATGGGAGGCGTGGGCATGCAGGGCGGCGACGATCTCCACCTGCCCTACGCGTGGCTCATGCGGAACAGCGTCACGGTCCGGGGTCAGTGGATGTATCCGGCGGTGGCCGGCGCCCGCCTGGTCACGCTGATCCGGTCCGGCCTCCTGGACCTGGCCGAATGCGACGTCGCGGAATTCGGCCTGGACGAGGCGAATGAGGCCGTTGCCCACGCTGCGGCCGACGGGGGTCCCTTCAGGACGACGGTGATCCGGCCCGACCGGCGGTGATTACCCACCCGTGACCGGAGCGGGTTGCCGAGGCTTGGCCCGGAGGTTGGGGAGGCGCTGCGAGCCTGCCCGAGTCACCCGTTCAAGCGGCGTTTCATACGGGCTTACCATGCCTCTCCAGAGTGTATGAGGACTGGGCTACAGGGGGGGGCGGATCCGGTGGGCAGGCTGCTGCAGGGGTGGGATCGGACGGGGCAGCGAAGCGCCGAGGAAATGATCGCGGAGGCGCGCAAGGCGTTCTTCGTCATGTTCGGATTCATGGTGGTCGTCTGGGCCCTGCAAGTCGTCAACTGGCTGTCGGGCTACCGGCTGGACATGGACTTCGGGGTCGTCCCGCACGATCCGGGCCGTCTGGGCGCCATCCTCGTCGCGCCCTTCCTGCACTTCGGCTGGGACCACATCGAGGCCAATTCCGGGCCGCTGTTCGTCTTCGGGTTCCTGGCGGCGTACCGGGGTGTGGTCCGCTTTCTGTGGCTGACCCTGCTCGTCGCGGTGACCAGCGGCCTCGCGGTCTGGGTCTTCCAGGGCAGCAACACCCTCGGCGTCGGCGCGAGCGGCGTGATCTTCGGCTACTTCGGATACGTGGTGCTGCGCGGCCTGTTCGCCCGCGGCTCATCGACACGCTCATCGGCCTGGTGATGGCGGCGTCCTTCGCGTACATGGTGACGGTCGCCGTGCCCGGCACGCCGGGCGTGAGCTGGCTGGCGCACCTCGGCGGGCTGGTGGGGGGCATGGTCGGCGCATATCTGCTGCGGGACGGCCGCCGTCCCGCGGCCGTCCCGGGTGAAGCGCGGCCTGCCGCCCCGCTGGACCCGGGCCGCGCCGACCTGCACAAGGAACTCCGCGACCTGGGTCTCCTCTGAAGGCATCTTCCCGAGGGCTGCTCCGAGCGCGAGGAGCGCCGACCGGATGCTCAACCGTCCCGTACGGGATCAGGCCGCAGCCAGGTCTCCGCGCCGGGCCAGGGCGTCCGACGTCCTCGCCGTGATGCAGAGGGACGCCGCGAGCGTGAGGACCAGGGCGGCGCCCACCGTGATGATGCTGCCGCTCGTGACGGCCGGCGGGCTGCCCGCCTCCGAGCGGGCCGAGCCGCTGAGGAAGGGGATCACGGCCAGGACGGCGATTCCCAGGGCGACCTCGGCCCATACGACCCTGGGGAAGTGACGCAGCGTCAGGTGCAGCAGAGAGGCCGTGGCGTCGGCCCGACGGGCCTGGGCGATGCGGGGCATCAGCCAGAACTGGTTGACGCCACCGGCGGTGACCATGCCGAGCACCAGCGCGATCTTGATGAGCAGGAAGAGCCCGTAGCTCGTGCTCCACAGCTGCCCGATGCCGCCGACGTGCTTCCAGCTCATCCACAGCCCGGAGGTGAGTACGGCGCCGACGCAGATCAGGGCGACGAGGCTGAAGCGGCGCCAGAGGTCCGCCCACAGTGCGCCCGCGCTCTCGCTGAGCCGGCCGCGGGTCGTGGCGAGGGCGGCGAGGACGGCCAGGCCGCCGATCCACACCGTCCCGCTCACGATGTGCACCTGGTCGCATACGAGGTCGATCACCTTCTCCGCGTTCTTGGGCGCGGTGGCCGGTACGGCCCCGATGAGGGACACCGCCAGCGTCAGGGGCAGGGCGGTGCCGGCGAGGGCGTCGAGGTGTCTTCGAACGCGGGGGAGGAGGAGCGCGATCAGCGTGGCGGACGCCAGGACCAGGACGACGTTCTGCACGATGTAGATCGTTCCCTGAGCCACCCACGCGCCCTTCGCGGCGGGTGCGCGCAGGAAGTCCCAGATGTTCCCCGGCGCGAGCGCCTCGCCGAACGGCATGCCCTTCCCGGCGCGCGCCACGCGGCCGGCGAGCTGGAGGTAGCCGGTCACCAGCAGGACAACCCCGGCCCACGCCAGGTACGTCGCCGACCGCCGGCGCAGCGCGTCGATGTCACCCTGCTCGTTCCCGGGCGTACGAAGTGCCGGGCGGATGGTGGCGGCGTACGTCACGGTGGCGCCGATGGCTCCGGACAAGCCTGCGAAATAGCCCGATTTCGTGAGAATGCGCCAGAGCGGGGGCGTGGTGTATCCGGCCGAGGCGGCCAGGTGGACGAGATTCATGAGAGGTGAGGCTAACCTAAGTGACCCGATGTCGAGTCACGTCGTCCGTCGATCGGGCATGCAAGGTGCGCCTTTGTCCTCGGTAGTCGTAATTGCACCCGGAGGCGGGGGTGCGTGCGGGGGTCCATCTCCTCAGCTGGCGGCCGACTGCCGTGCGGCGGCCTTCGCATGCTCCTGCGGGACGTGCGGCTGGTGGCGCTGCGCCCACCCGACGACGAGAGGTGCCGCCAGCCCGGCGAGGGTGAACAGTGCCCCGACCACGTACCAACCGGGGCGGCCCCATGTGATGCACAGGGCGATGAGCAAGGTCGGGCCGACGGCTTCGGCCAGGCCCGCGCCGAGCCCGAAGACGCCGAGGTACTGACCGGTGGCGTGCTTGGGGGCGAGGGTGAAGGAGACCTCGAAGCCTGCGGCGGCGTGCCACAGTTCACCGATCGTATGGACAACCACCGCGCCCAGAAGAAGAGTTGCGGCCGCCCAGGCCGGTATCCCGGCGGACAGGGAGATGAGCGCGCAGGACAGGAGGAAGGCGAGGCCCGAGCGGCGGTAGGCGAGTGCGCCGGCGGCCGGGGTGTCGACATTGCGGCCGGCGCGCATCTGGAACGCGATGACGATGACGGTGTTGAGCAGCATGGTGCCCGAGATGAGCCAGTGCGGGGCTGTGGTGGCGGCGACCAGCCAGAGCGGGACGGCCACGGTGAGCACCTTGAACTGGATCGCCATGACCCCGTCGAGCAGGGTGAGCGCGAGGTAGGGCCGGTCGCGCAGGGCCGCCCAGCGGGGGCCGCTCGCGGCGGGCTCCGGGGCGACCGGTGGCAGGAGCAGCAGGACCGCCGCGGATGCGGCGAAGGCGAGGGCGTTGCCGATGACGAGAACCTGGTACGCGCCGTGACTGCCGACCTGCACGGCCCACCCCGCCAGTACGGCGCCCAGTGAGATGCCGATGTTGGTCACCGCGCGCAGATAGGCACGCAGCGCCTGCGGCCGGTCGCCGCCGTGGTGCCGGATGAGCGGCCCCCGCGCGGCGTTCCCGGCCCCTTTCGCCCCCGTGGCCACGGACACCGCGAGCACGAACGGCCAGAAGCTGTCGGCGAGTACGAAGCCGGCCGTGGCCAGCGCCTGCACGACAAGAGCAGCCGCATACACCCCGCGCGCACCCCGCCGGTCCGCGAGGTGACCCACGGCGATGCCCAGAGCGAGGGCGAAGATCCCCGCGATGCCGAGCCCGAGCCCGACTTGCGCCGGTGGAAGGTGACGGTCGTGAGTGAAGTAGAGGACCCCGGCGGTGAGATAGAGCCCGCTGCCGACGGTGTAGACGAAGTTCGAGGCGACGAGGGCGCGCTGGGGTCCGGGCTCCGGTAACAAGTAGGCCACGGCAGGGTCCGTTTCATGAGCGGACGGTAAGGACTGGTCTAGCTTGTTGGTTATTACGTGTCGGCGCAAGGGGGTTGTGCGGTGCGGGTATCCGGCGACCGTCTCGCAAAGCCAGCCTTGCCGCGGCCATGCCCTACCCGAACCTCGCAACGAACCCCCGCTGCCAAGGTGTTTCGACCGCGCGGTGTGCGTAGTGCTCCCGTACGTACGCGACCGCGTCCTCGTTGGGGACGCCGTCCAGGACGGCCAGGCAGGCCAGGGCCGTGCCCGTGCGGCAGAGGCCGCCTCCGCAGGCCACCTCCACGCGCTCCTTCCCGGCGCGGGCCAGCAGCGTGCGCAGAGCTTGCGCGAAGGCCGGGCGGTCGGTGGGCAGCCAGAAGTCCGGCCAGCGGAGCCACTGGTGTTCCCACTCGACCGGAGCGGGTCGGCGGCCGCGCAGGTGGAGGGCGAACTCCGGTTTCGGGCCGGGCGGGAGGGGTTTTCGTAGGCCTCGGCCGCGTACGAGCAGACCTGATGGCAGGTGCAGGACGCCCTCGGCCGTTGGGTCCCAGGGTTTCTCCAGCGCGTTCATGGGGCGAGGCTAGACCTTGGGTGCCGAGGGAGCCCGGATCCGTTCGGCGGGCTCATGCACGGTCCTGCCGCTCTCGCAACCCGGGTGCCGCCATGCGGGGGCGGCTCGGCGGGCCTAGCGTGGGAAGCGAGTGATGTCATCGTCCGGATGCCGTTGTCCGGATGTTCCTCGTCCGGCAGGAGGCCTGCCCGTGAGGTATTCACAGATCCAGTGGCGCAGAGCGGGCGTGGGAGTCGCGGCGGCCGCGCTGCTGGCCGTCCCGGCCGTCACGGGCACCGCGTACGGAGCCACCGTGTCCCCGTCCCCCTCCGTGTCGGCATCGAGTGACGGCAGCGGCGACTTCGCCCAGCTCAGCCCGGCCGTCGCCGCGAAGCTGGACACCGCCATCAAGCAGGTCATGAAAGAGACGGGCGTGCCCGGGGTGAGCGTGAGTCTCTCGGCGCCCGGCAAGGGGAACTACGTCAAGAGCTTCGGCGTCGCCGACAAGGCCACGGGCGCCCCGATGAAGCAGGACATGTACACGCGCATCGGCAGCATCACCAAGACCTTCACGGTGACCGCACTGCTCGAACTGGTCGACCAGGGCAAGGTGGGCCTGGACGATCCGATCGGCAAGTACATCTCCGGCGTCCCGAACGGCGACAAGATCACCCTGCGTCAACTCGCCGAAATGCGGAGCGGGTTGTACAGCTACTCGGCAGACAACGACTTCGTCAAGGCGCTCGTCACCGACCCGACGAAGCCCTTCACGCCACAGCAGTTGCTGGACTACTCCTTCAAACACCCGGTCCTGTTCCAGCCGGGCAAGGAGTTCCTGTACTGCAACACCAACCTGATCCTGCTCGGGCTCGTCGTGGAGAAGGCGAGCGGCATGCCGCTCAACCAGTACATCGAGCAGAACGTCGTGAAGCCGGCCGGGCTGACCCACACCAGCTTCCCGACCGACGCGGCGTTCCCCACCCCGCACGCCCAGGGCTACACCAACCAGACCCTGTCCGGAAAGGTCGAGGAAGCCACCGACTGGAACCCGTCCTGGGGCTGGGCGGCCGGAGCGATGATCTCCAATCTGTCCGACCTGAAGAGCTGGGCCACCACCCTCGCCACCGGCACCCTGCTCTCGCACAAGACGCAGGCCGAGCGCCTCAAGACCATCTCCACGGGGATTCCGGGCGCCGGTTACGGTCTGGGCATCTTCAACATCCAGGGCTGGATCGGCCACAACGGCTCACTGCCCGGGTACGAGGCCCTGACGATGTACCTCCCCGAGGCGAAGGCCACGGTGACCCTGGTCCTCAACACGGACATCCTGCACAACGAGAACGAGCCCAGCACCCTCTTCGGCCAGGCGATCACCAAGATCGTGACTCCGAAGCACGTGTTCAACATCCCGGTCGTGGAGCCCCATGCGTCGACCGCCCCGTCGCCCTCGCCGAGCAACTCCGGGTGAGTGGGCGGTACTGGCCCGTGACGAGCAACTTCCTTGCGAGGGAGCGCAGTTCCTCCCCTGGCCCATGGCGGCCAGGGCCTTGAGGGCGTTGAGGCCCACCGGGGCCGAGTCGATCAGGTCCACGAGGACGGGAACGGCGCGGTCCCTGTGACCCCGTCGTGGGCCTCCGCGGCCGCCATCCGCGTCCACGCGTAGCCGTCCGTCAGGCGCGGCTCGATGAGGGGAAGGAGTGGAGCGGCGGCGGTGCCGAGCAGCTCGGGCCCGGCCCGGCTCGCTTCGGGCGGGCGGATCTTATTCGCGTGCCGGTGTCACCGAGCGCGAGCTAACGTGGTGCTCGTCCAGGTGCGCAGGCAGCGGTTACTTCGGCTGTTAACCGAGAGGTCGCGGGTTCGAGTCCCGCCGTCGGCTTCGGCCGGTGTAGCTCAGATGGGTAGAGCACTACGTACCGCCGCCGTCCTCGACCTCTGGACGCATGCTCGGCCCCCGGCCGGCCTTCGGGCCGGACGGGGGCCATCTGCGTTGGCCCGGGTTGGTCTGCGGTGGTGGGGCGGCGGGCGAGCCGGGAAAGGGTGGCAGATCAGGTGGGCTGTATTCCATTGCTGGAATATAGCTGTCGAGGTATATTCGAAGCGTGAGCAGCCCCGCAGGCGACGTCATCGAAGTGCTCGCCGAACCCAATCGCCGACGGATACTCGACCTCCTCAAGGACGGCGAGCGGCCCGTCGGAGAGCTGGTCGACGAGCTGGGGCTTGCGCAGCCGACCGTCTCGAAGCACCTGCGCACGCTGCGCGATGCCGGGCTCGTGGAGGTCAGGGTCGACGCCCAGCGCCGGCTGTACCGGATACGGCCCGAGCCGCTGGCCGAGCTCGACGCATGGCTCGCCCCCTATCGAAGGCTGTGGAGCGGAAGCCTGGACCGTCTCGAACGCCATCTGGAAGAAGGAACGTCATGAACGACTCCGTCCTGTCCGACGAAGGCGTGCTGAGCACCGGCGGCGCCCGGCCCGTCCTGCGTTTCGAGCGGGTTCTGGCCCGGCCTCCCGAGGCCGTGTGGCGCTCGATCACCGACCGCGAGGAGCTCAAGGCGTGGTTTCCGTGCGAGGTCGTTGTCGATGCGTGGGAGCCGGGTGCGCACATCGACTTCCCATTCGCCGGGGGCGATCCGACGCTCACCGGGACCGTTCTGGACGTCGATGAGCCCCGCCTCCTCGCCTACACCTGGGGTGAGGAGACCCTCCGGTTCACCCTGACGCCCGAGCCGGGCGGGCGCACGCGCCTGGTGTTCACCGATGAACTGGGCCCTTCCATCGCCGCCCGCAACGCGGCCGGCTGGCAGGTCTGCCTCGCCCGGCTGACCGGCGACACCCCCGCCGCCGACGCCTGGAAGGGCCACTTCAACCGCTACACCGCCGCGTTCGAACCGGCCCTCGGCCCGCAGGAAGGGCCTCCGGCGGGGCACTGACGCTTCGGGGGATCGGCGTTACGCCGTTCCTCCGAGCACTGTGGCGGGTGCCCATCACTTCCCCTTGCGACGGGGAATGGTTCAAACGGGGTCGACGTTGTCCAGGACCGCGCGCAGCAGGCCGGGGAAGCGGGCCTCGAACTCGTCCGCGCGCAGCCGGGCGCTCTGCTGCTGGCCTTGGTGGGTGCGCAGGAGGATTCCGCACTCGCGCAGCACGCGGAAGTGGTGCGAGGCGTTCGACTTGCTGATGCCCAGGGCGTTGTAGATGTCCGAGCACTCGGTCTCGCCCTGGCGGGCGAGCAGCCCGACGATCCGGAGCCTGAGCGGGTCGCTCAGCCCGTGCATCGCGTCGGCGAGGCTGACGTTGGCCAGCTCGGCGTGGAAGGTGTCTCGCATCGTGGTTGGCCTTCTCCGACCTCTGGGAGAGGTCGCTTGGTGACGGGCGCGGGTGCTGGTGCACCGAGGCTTGCGCGACGGGCGGGCGGACTTCAAGGTAACCATGTCGATCGCCTTCATGGTCCTGGGCCTGGGGCGGGAGGCGTGGGAACCCGCGCCCGCCGACATGGATGGACCGATAGTCGGACTCTCCCCTTGCCCTCAACGGCCCTATCCGCGTGCCCTGTTGGGATTCTCCGGTGCTGCTTCCAAAGGTTCAAGAATCATTGTACCGTTGGACCATGAACCCACGGATCTACCTCTTGGCCCTCGGTACGTTCACAGTAGGAACCGAAGGGTATGTGATCGCCGGCGTGCTGCCGGACGTGGCGCATGACCTGCATTCGACGGTCTCCGTGTGTGGGCAGATGGTCACGGTCTTCGCGCTCGTATACGCCCTGGCTGGACCGCCGTTAATCGGGCTGTTCCAGAACGTGCGGCCCAAGCGACTGCTCATCTGGGCCGCGTTGGGATTCGCCGCTGCCAACCTGGTCGCCGCCGCCTCGCCCAATGTGGCGGCCCTGGCCGGTGCGCGGGTCCTGGCCGCGCTCGGTGCCGCGCTGTTCGCCGCGCCCGCGGCGGCAGCCGCCGCCGCCCTGTGCCCGCCCGAGGACCTGCCCCGGGCGATCGCCGTGACGGCCGGTGGAAACGCGATCGCGCTCACCCTGGGTGCTCCGATCGGCACCATCGTGGGCGCGGCCTTCGGCTGGCGGGCTGCGTTCGGCTTCGTCACAGTTCTCGCGCTGGTCACGGCGGGCGCCGTGTGGGCCTGGCTCCCCGAGGTCCCCACCTCCACGGCCTCCACAGCCGGACGGCTCAACCTCCTGCGCCAAACCCCCATCAGGTGGGGCCTGTTGACGACCCTGGGGCTCTTTCTCGCCGCGTACACCGTGTACACGTACCTCTCGCCCGTGGTGCACGAGGCGACTGGGCTCGGCAGCGACGGCGTGGCCGCCCTGATGATCGTCTTCGGTGCGGGCGGCTTCCTCGCGGGCCGGCTGATCGGCCGGGTGCTCGCCAAGCATCCGATCGCGACCGTCCTGCGCACCGTCCTGCTCCTGATCACCCTGCTGCTCGCCGTCCTGACCCTCACGACGTACGTGCATGTACCCGCCGCGTCCAAGGTCATCGCGTTCCCGTTGCTCTTCGCCTTCGGTGCGGCCTGGTGGTCCGGCGGCATCAGCCAGCAGACGCGGCTCGCCGGCCTCGCGCCGCAGCAGCGGTCGCAGGCCCTGGGGCTGCACTTCTCCGCCCAGTTCCTGGGCGTCGCGATCGGCGGTGCGGTGGGCGGTCTCGCCCTCTCGGCGGCCGGGGCGGGTGCGGTGCCGGTGGTCGGCGGCGTCATCGCCCTGGCCACCATCCTCAGTGTCCGGCAAGTCGTGCCGGGTGCCCGCAAGGACGAAACCCCAGCTGGGGCGCGGACGTTGTCCGGCGACTCCACCTCCGTGTGATGAGCGGCGGCCCGGACGCCGGCGTGTGCGCCCTCCGCGACACCGCGGGCGCGCCGCCCCTGGCCGGGCTGCCCTCTCCCGCGACTCCCGCCCCCATGCCTTCCATCCCCCGTAAGGTGTGGGGGCGGGCCCTTGACGCAGCGTCAGCCCGCCCGCTCCTGAGTGAGCGGCGGGTTGTGACCGATCGCGAGCCGGAAGCCGACCCCTCGGACCGTTTCGATGAGGGCCGGCACCCCGAGTTTCTTGCGGAGCCCCGACATGTGCACCCCCAGGGTGCGGGTGTCCCCGGCACCGTCGTGGCCCCACACCTCGCTCATGATGTGCTCCCGAGTGAATACCCGGGTGGGGTCCGAGACGAGGAGCGCGAGAATGTCGAACTCCTTGCGGGTCAACGGCACTTCATGGCTGTTCGCCGTCACCCGGCGGAGCTGGACGTCGATGCGCAGTGGGCCGAGTTCATGGACCTCCGTCTCGCCCGGCCACCTGGGCTTCCATGGGTCCCACGATTTCTTGGCGCGTCGGATCGCGGCCTGGGTGCGGGCGGTCAGCTCGCGCAGGCTGTACGGCCGCACGATGTAGTCGTCGGCACCCAGCTTGAGGCTCAGTACCCGGTCGAATTCATCACTGCGGGTACTTATCATGATCACGGGGACGTCGGAGACGGCCCGGATAGCTCGGCAGACCTCTAAGCCATCGATATCATCGAGGACCGGATCAAGGAATACCAGGTCCACAAATCGGCAGCGTTCGAGGGCTATTTCGCTGGTGTTTCCGGTCGAGACCTCGAATCCCTGAGTGCTCAGTTCCGCTGCGAACTCTGCAATGAAGTCAGTGTCACCGGATATCGCAAGAACCTGCATTGTTCTCCCTTACTGTGACCCGGCCGCGCCCGGCAGTGGGGAGATCGACGGCCGGTGCGGATCATTCAGCAAGGAATGTTGTCCGGTGTTTGTTCCGACGGGCTCGATCGACCACGTCACGCCCACGACCACGAGGAACGCCCGTGTGCGGAGTCTTATGACGCTTGAGTCAGTACCTGCTTGAGTACCGTCGGGACCGCTGATCGCGAGGGAGGGAAATCATGACGATTCCGGACCTGCAATGTGTGGTGCCACACCCGGTAAAGCAACCATGCGAATGTCAACCCCCGTACGGTCGTCATGTGATTATGACAGCATGGCTTGCCGACCCTCTTTTGTGAGGTCGGTGCGCCTATCACAAGTCTACATAATCGGCTAGATGGCCCGTCAAGCGGCGGCGGGCGTCTTTGCCTTCTCTAAACCATCTCATGGCGCCGGGAGGGATTGTTTCCAGTCGGTGAACTTTTCGGATCCGGGAATATTTCAGATCCGGCGGCCGGACCGGCCGGGATCGAGGCGGGGAGCCGCGGGGAAGTCGGTAGTGGGGCGGCCGAGGCGGGCGACGAAGACGGTCCTCCCGCTCAGACCGAGGGAGGACTGCAACGCCCGGCGCAGGTCGTCGTGCTGGAGCAGTACGCTGACGGGGTGCACGGCGAGCCCCGCGCGGGTGGCTCGGAGCCAGTAGTCCACGAGGTCGCCGCCGGCCCGCACGAGCGAGGCGCCGCCCGGTGCCTCATCGGGTAGGCTCATCGCCACCGTCGCGGGCGCCTTGTCGGCTGCCGCGGCGATGCCCCGGGCGAACACGCGGTGGTAGCCGAGGGGGCGCAGCGTGCGCATCGTCGCCGGGGCGAGCGCTAGGGAGAACAGGCGGCGCCGCGGCGCCGACATGGGGCCGAACAGCTGGCTGAGCGCGAACCCGTCGCCCGCCGCCTGCGCCGCCGCCTCGTCACGGCGTACGAACGAGTGCGTTTCCCGCCACGCCGCCGTATGACTGAAGTCGCGCCCGCCGTGCCGGGCGAGCAGCCGCACGAAGTGGGCCCGCTCGTCCGCGCCGGTGAAGTGGCGGATGATGGTTCCCGCGCTCGTGACGTCCCCCAACTGCCCCAATGTGAAAAGGAGTTCATTGTCGACCGGTTCCTTCCGGTACGGAGCGCGGTTGGTGTGGCGTTCGGTCGCGGTGGTGCGGAGCTCGGCGAGGCTGTCCCAGTCGGGAACGCCGTGGCGCCGTAGCTCCACCACGGCCAGCAGCGCCCAGGTCGACGGCCAGGAGTCGCCGAGTTCGGACACCGGGTGGAGCGGGTGGTCCGGGTACCCGTCGGCGGCCACGGCCCAGCCCTGGATGCCGAGTGCCCGTAGCAGCAGCCACCAGTACGCGCCGCAGCTCAGCAGCATCTCCAAGTCGTGTGCAGGCAGGGCCACAAGACTGCGCTCGCGGTCCAGTGCCAGCGCTAGATACGTGCTGTCACTGTCCTCCGTGCGCCCCATGTGATGGGCAGCGGCGCGGCGGGCCCCGGGGCTCGTGAAATGGGCCAGACCCCACGGCTGGCAGTTGTGCGATGAGGGGGCGAGCACGGCGATCGCCATGGCGTCGCGCAGTGCCGCGTCGAAGGACACCGGCTGACTCGGACGGGCGGGCGGCGCAGGGGTCGGGGTCATGGCTGGTTCTACCTCCACACCAGAGCGAATGCGTAACCGTCGATCTCCCGGACCAGGCTGCGGTACGAACCGCTGTCGCCGGGGGGCGCGTAGGCGGCGATCTCGGGGCCGAGCCGCCACGTGAAGCCGCCGTCCGGACACCAGGTGGTCAGCCGCACCTCCCGCGGGTCGAAACGCAGACCGAAGCCGAACGCCTTGAGCACCGCCTCCTTGCAGGCCCACCGCAGCGGCAGGGGCATGTCTTCAAGGCGGCGACGGGCACCGGGCTCGACGGCCGGCGGCACGGCGAGGAGGTCGGCGAAGTGCGGACCCATCGGGCGGTTGCGTTCGAGATCGACGCCAATGGTGTTCGGCCCGCAGGCGGCCACCGCGAAGTCGCCGGAGTGCGCGAGACCGACGCCGAGCGGAAGATCGACATGGGGCTTACCGGCCCGCAGTCCCTTCGTCTCCACTTCCACATGGACGTCACGGGTTCGTACCCGGGTGTCGGAGTGTCGCCAAAAGTGGGCGGCGACAGCCGACTTGACGGCTAGTCGGCCTGCGAACCAATCCAGGCGGCGTTTCGGGAGGATCAACTTCCCCGCGTGGGCGGCTTCCGGAGCCGAGAGGTGCTGCGACTCCAGCGCCGCGCGCATCGCAGGGCCGCGCCGGTGCAGCCACGCGATCGAGACCACCGTCAGTGTCGGCCCGCCTTCGATGTGCAGAACCCGCCACGGCAGCCCCGGAGCGAACGCGAGGTCCCGTTCATGCTGTCCCTCACCCATCGGCCGACGTGGCGGTGCGGACACCCGGCTCACTCCTCGACTACCTCGACTGTGCCCGTGTCGCCGTCCACGACGATCAGGTCGCCCGTGGAGATCTGCCGGGTGGCGTGCTTGGTGTTGACCACCGAGGGAACGCTGAACTCGCGGGCCACGATGGAACTGTGGGACAGCATCGAGCCGATGTCGGTCACCACGCCGCCCGCGATGGCGAACAGCGGAGTCCACGACGCGTCGGTGAAGCGCGCCACGAGGATCTCCCCGGCCTGGAACTCGTCGGCCTGCCAGGTGAGATCCCCGATGACCCGGGCCCGGCCCACGACTCGCCCCGGGCTCGACCCCAGACCCTCAAGACGCGCGCCGTCCGCCACCGGACGCACGCTCGCAGTCGCGTCGTACTCCCCGATGAAGGTCAGTGGCGGCTCGGGGAGCCGGCTGCGGTACTCGTGCACGCGGCGCCGCTCGTCGATCCGCTGCCGGGGGAAGGCCGCAGGCTCCGGCTCGTCCCCGGCGAGGTAGCTCCGGATCTCCTCGAAGTCGAGGTAGGCGGCCTCGTCCAGGGAGTGCAGCACACCCGCCTCGGCCAGCCGTCGCGCCACCTCGTACACCACACCCCGGACCAGCCAGACCGAGGTGACCATCGCCATCCGGGTGCTCTCGCGCAGCTCGCTGCACGTGGCGTACAGCGACATGACGGTCCTGAGCACCCTGCGCCTGGCAGGGGGCAGCCGGCGCAGCACCCCCTCGGATTCCCGCTCGGCCGAACGGCCGTGCCCCGCACCCGAATCGAGGGTGTACTCCCCGTCGGCATAGCGGCGGATCAGCTGGAAGATGTACGAGGGATCGTCGATCCAGCGGGGGTTGGTGAGCTCCATCTCCTGGCTGCCGCGGGTGCCGTTGGCGCGCAGGAAGGGCTCCATGTGGTCGTCCCAGAAGGAGCGGCCCGCCTCGTCCGCGCGCAGCCGTACGGGGATGTCGGCGGGCCGGGTCCCGCGGATGATCCGCATGACCTCGGGCCGATCCTTGGCGGCCTGTGCCAGGTTCCACAGCTCCCGGGCCGACGCCACGGTCCGCAGACCTGACATATCTGACTTGATGCGGTTCTGTAGGTTGGTGCCGTCGTCGCCGAGCCACGAGGCGCACAGCATGGTGAGGACGTCGTAGAAGCCGAACGCATTGATGTAGTAGGGCATGTAGCCCACGTGCATGTCGTGCAGGAACGCCAGGCGTCGGTCGAGCTCGGCGTGCAGCTCGCTCCGGTCGAGGGCGGCGAGGTCGATGCCGCGGGCGCGGTCGAACTCGTAGAGGCGAGCCCGGTCCATCCGCTCCGCCCGGCGCTCGGCCCCGCGCAGCTCGGACGCCGCGTACTTCGCCCAACTGCCCGCCGCCAGCGCCCCCTTGACGCCGCCGGGATAGGGACCGAACGGGTTGCGGTACGTCGCGAGATCGACCTCCTCGCTCGCGAAGCGCTCGGTGAAGGGTCGCTGGTCCCGGGTGGGCGGGCATTGGGCAAGGATGTGCGCCGTATAGGAGATGTTGAGGTAGACGTGCCCCTGGAGATACCCCATGTGCAGGTCCATGTCGCCGACGTCGCGCACACCCAGGGCCCGCGCGCAGTCGCCGTGCACCTGATGCTGGTAGTAGCGGGCGAAGCTCAGGCCCAGCGGCGACATCATGCCGACGAAGATCTCGCCGATGTCCATGCGCGACCACAGCGTCCGGTGCAGCACGTCCGGCGGCTGCGGTATGCCGTAGGGGCTGGGGGAGTCCGCGGCGCGCCCCGGGCGGACCGTGATCGGCCGGGTCTGGAGCAGATGGAGGTTGCCGTCCTTGAGCGCCCACTCGATGTCCTGCTCGGCGCCGTAGTGGTCACGCACCCGCACGGCCAGAGCGCCCAGCTCGGCGAGTTGACGGTCGGTCAGGCACGGTGTGTTCCGCAGCTCCGGGTCGACCTTCACCAGGTCGACGCGGCCCGGTTCCACGGGTACGCACCGGGTGACCTTGTAGCGGACCCGGCGCTCGACGACCTCCAGGCCGCCGCCGTCCACGACGAAGGAATCGCTGGTCACCTTCCCCGCGACCAGGCCCTCGCCCAGGCCCCAGCACGCCTCGACCACCAGTCGCCCGGACTCGCCGCTGATCGGATCGGCGGTGAACAGCACTCCGCTGGCGTCAGAGTTCACCATCTCCTGGACGACGACGGCAATGAGACCGACCGGCCCGGGGCCCTGGCGGTAGACCGCCGCCCGGTCCGACCACAGCGACGCCCAGCACGTCTTCACCGCGGCGAGCAGCGCCGCCTCGCCCTCGACGTTGAGTAAGGTGTCGTGCTGTCCGGCGAACGAGTGCGAGGCGCCATCCTCCTGGCTGGCCGAGGAGCGCACCGCCACCCGCGGCCGCCCGAGCGCTTCGTAGGCGGCGAGTATCGCGTGGGCGATCGGCGCCGGTATCTCGTGGTCCAGGATCTCCTTGCGGATGGCGTCGGGCTCCGCGCCCTCGACCGTGTGGAGGAGCCCGGTCTCCGCCAGGAAGGCGTGGAACAGCTCGGTGGTGACGCAGAAGGCGGGCGGCACCGGAAGGCCGGCCCGGGTCATCTCGGCCAGGTGCGCGCCCTTGCCGCCGAGCAGGGCGCCGTCGGCCGTCGTGCCGCCGATGGTGACGACGGCACCGGAGTGGGCCGCCGACAGGTCATTGAGTGCTGGCATGAGTCGGTCTCCTGTGGGGATCACGCTTGGGCGGTCCGGAAGGCGTGCGCGTTGGTGCCCACGAAAGCGCGGAACTGCTCGCCCGGGACGATCTGGGTGGCGCTGACACCGGTGAAACCGGCCCGCTCCATCTGCCACACCAGTTCGTGCTCGTGGGGGAGGGGGCCGCCGAAGTCGGCGTTCTCGAACCAGAGGTTGAGCGCCCGCAGGCCGGCGTTGCCGCCCTGGCACGAGGTGGTGAGCAGCAGCCGCCCGCCGGGGGCTAGCAGGGCCCTGGCCCGCTCCAGGGCCGCGGTCCGTTCGGCCTTGGGGAAGTAGTAGATGTTGTTGTGCATCGTCACGAGGTCGAACTGCGGCTGGAGCTCCAGCGCGCGCAGATCGCCGTGCCGGGTGCGGACGCGGTTGGCGAGTCCCCAGCGGGCCATGTTGGCGGCAGCCTCCTCGGCGACCTCCTCCTGGAGATCGATGGCCAGCGCTGAGAGACGGGGGTTGAGCGAGGCTGCGTAACGGACGTAGACCCCGCTGCCGCAGCCGATCTCCAGGAGCCGCACTGGGGAGGTGCGGTCCAGGGTGCGGGCGATGGCCTCCTCGATGAAGGGCTGCACGATGCGGCTGGATCGGGCGATGACGCCGCCGTCCTGGTCGCCGAGGGAGAGCCGGCGGCCGTCGCGCAGCATGGCGGGCGCCTGGAGGAGCACGGTGGCGTGGAAGCGTACGACCTCTTCGAGGGCGGCACTCACCGCGTCGTTCTCGGGGCGTGACAGCGCCTTGGCCACGCGGCTCCTGAGCCGGTAGCGGCCGTCGCCAAAGCCCAGGTCGCCGAGTTGGACGCCGATGTCGAGCCAGGAGCGCAGCCGGTCGCCGCCGCCCGGGATGCCGAGCCCGGCCGCAAGTTCGTCCGCCCCGGCGGGTCCCTGCGCCAGCGTACGCAGCACGCCGTGCCCCGCCGCCGAGGTGAGGAAGAACGCCCGGTAGACCGGCGTGGCCAGGTTCTTCGACAGGGAGAGCAGGAGCGGGATCTGCCGGTTGCCCACGATCCTGGCCAGCGCCCGCGCGTGGGTGGCGGTGGTCCTGGAGCGGTGCCTTGCGCTCGTGGCGAGCATCTTTACGTCCATGATCCGTTCCTCTGTGCGGTAAGGACTGGAGGGCGCCCGGTCGGGGCGAGCCCGGCGCGTATCTCATGCAGGGCGCGGCCACGGGACGGCCCGGTCAGGAAGAAGTGGCCGCCCGGAAGGTGCCTGCTGCGGAACGGGCCCGAGGTCACGTCGCGCCAGGCCGCGACCGCGTCCGGCGGGGCCACCGGGTCGCCCTCGGTCGAGAAGGCCGTGACGGGGCAGCGCAGCGGGTCACGTGGTGCACTGCGGTAGTTCTCGCAGGCGGCGAGGTCAGCCCGCAGTGCCGGAAGGCGGCGCTCCCAGTAGCCGTCCGCGACCGCCGATCCGCCGTCGATTCCGCCCAACTCACGCAAACTGTCCCAGAGTTGACGCTCATCGAGCAGATGGTCGCGGCGCCCGGCCGGTAGCTGTGGGGCCCGGCTCGCGGCGACGTACAGGTGCCGCGGCTCGGCGAGCCCCCGACGGCGCAGCCCGCAGCAGGTCTCGTAGGCCACCAGTGCTCCCATGCTGTGGCCGAACAGTGCGTAGCCGCCATCCGTGAGACCCCGGTCGAGCAGTGCGTCGACGACGGCGGTGACCAGGGCCGCCATCGTGGCGTACGGCGTTTCGCCCAGCCGTACGCCCCGGCCCGGCAGCAGCACCGGCACCACCCGCACGCCATCGCCGAGACTGGCCTGCCAGTCGCGGAACAGGGAGGGGGTGCCGCCGGCGTGCGGGAAGCAGATCAGCGGGAGGGCGGCGCCGGTGCCGATTCCGGTGCCGGGGAACCAGGGCACGGGGCGGCGGTCGGGGGTCACGGTGGCCGGCCCGCCTTCTAGTGGCCGTCGGCCGCGAGCGCGGCCAGGGTGCGGTAGTCGGTCTTCCCGTTGGCGTTGCGCGGCAGCTCCGCCAGGCAGGTGGCGGAGTGCGGCAGCATGTACTTCGGCAGGTACTGCGAGCAATGCCTCTTGATTCCCAGCAGGTTGGGCCGCACGCCGTGCGGGCGGAGTGTGTAGTAGAGGGCGAGCCGGGCGGCCGGGCCCTCGCCGTGCACCACCACCGCGGCCTCGGCGAGCCACGCGTGGCGCAGCACCGCGGCCTCGATCTCGCCCAGTTCGAGACGGTAGCCGGAGAGCTTGACCATCCGGTCCTTGCGCCCGCGGTAGACGAGCCGCCCGTTCTCCTCACTGACGATGTCGCCGGTCGCATGGCGGCGCGCCCGGTGCAGCTCCGCGGCGGGCTCCGTCTCACGGCGCCAGTAGCCGGGGGTGACACAGTCGCCGGACACGATCAGTTCGCCGTGCGCGCCGGGCTCCTCGACCGGATCACCGTGCTCGTCGACGACCGTCAAGGTGGTGCCGGAGATCGGTACGCCGATGGGTGCGGGCTCCTCGCGCGCCAGGTCCTCCGGGCGGACCCGGTGATGACTGCACACGTTGGTCTCGGTCGGTCCGTAGAGGTTGTACAGGGCAGTGGAGTCGCTCAATAGACGGGCCAGCCCCCGGAGTTGAGGCATTGGGTACACCTCTCCGGCGAACAGGACGTAGCGCAGGCTGGCGGCGCCCTCGGCGGTGAGGGCACCCGAGGCGGTGAGGAGGTGGAGTATCGAGGGCACCGAGTACCAGACGGTGACGCGGTGCTCCCGGATGCCCGCCGCGAGGGCGGCCACGTCACGGGCGAGCGCGTCCTCGACGACCCACACCGCGGCCCCCGACGAGAGGGCCACGAACAGGTCGAACGTGCTGAGGTCGAAGTTGAACGAGGCGTGATTCGCGAACACGTCACCCGGGCCCACATCCAGCTCGTCGCGGGCCCACCCGACGAAGTTCGCCAGATTGCGGTACGAGATCTTCACGCCCTTGGGCACCCCGGTCGACCCCGAGGTGTAGAGCAGCGCGGCCAGGTCGTCCGGGGCGGGCTCCGGCGCCGCGCTGGAATGGTCTCCGGCGGTGGCGGTGAAGGCTTCCCACGCGTGGACGCGGACGCCGCCGATGCACTCCACGTCCGGTGCGGCCGGGCCCGCCACCACAACCGCACGCACGGAGCCGGGCAGTTCGGCCCCGGTGAGGGCGTCCAGGTGGCGCCCGTCGGTGAGGACCACGGCTGGCTCCGCGTCCGCGAGGATCGTCGTGACCCTGCCGACCGGCTGGCCGCCGTCCAGCGGGACGTACACACAGCCCGCGTCGAGGGAGGCAAGGATCGCCTCCACGTACCGTGGCTGCTTGTCCATCCAGATCGCCACACGGTCACCGGGACGGACGCCCTGGCAGAGCAGTGCGTCGCCCAACAGGCGTACACGACGGGTGAGCTCGCCGTAGGTGACGGGATTGGGGCCCACGAGCGCGGGGCGTCCGGCCCGGTCGGAGGCCGGCTCGTGGGGGAGCCGGATGAGGGAGGTGCCCTTGGCGCCCATGGTCTGCACGTACCTTCTCCTTTCGCGGGGGTGGGTCACTCGGCGGCGGGAAGCACACCCGTCTCGTGGGCGGCCTCGACGAAGATGCCCGCGGCCTCCGCCAGGTCCTCGGGGGTGTGCTCGCTGGTCACGCTGATCCGCAGCCGGGCGTCGCCCAGCGGGACGCCGGGGAAGACGACGGTCTGGCAGAACAGTCCGCGGGCGCGCACCGCACGGCCCATCTCCATCGCCCGGCGCTCGTCCCCGATGACGATCGGCAGGATCGCGCTCTCCGTGTTCTCCAGGTCGAACCCGGCGGCAGTCAGGGCGCCGCGCAGGGTACGGATGTTGCTCCAGAGCTGCTCTAGCCGGTGCGGTTCGCTCTCCATGACGTCGATCGAGGCGATGAGCCCGGCCGCGACCCCGGCGGGGATGTTCGCCGCGAAGACGTAGGAGTTGGAGTAGAAGCGGAGGTAGTCGACGACCTCCTCGTCACCGACGACGAACCCGCCCATGCCGGCCAGCGCCTTGCTCATCGTGCCCAGCTCCAGGTCGACCTCGCCCTTGAGCCCGAAGTGCTCTGCCGTGCCGGTGCCCCGGGCACCCAGCACACCCGTGGCGTGCGCGTCGTCGACCATGACCCGCGCCCCGTATTCCTTGGCGAGCTTGACGATCTCGGGCAGGTCGCAGATGTCGCCGTGCATGCTGAAGACGCCGTCGGTGACGATCAGCTTGCCCAGCACGTCGTCCGCACAGCGCTCCAGGACCCGTTCCAGGTCGGCCATGTCGTTGTGGCGGTAGATCTTGCGGGCCGCGCCGGACAGCTTGCCGCCGTCGACGATGCTCATGTGGTTGAGCTTGTCGACCACCAGCGCGTCGTGGCCCTTGACCAGTGCCGAGATGGCGCCGAGGTTGGCGGCGTACCCGCCCGGATAGACGATGCAGGCAGGGCGCCCCTTGAACGCGGCCAGGCGTCGCTCCAGCTCCTGGTGGAGGTGGTTGGTGCCGCCGATAATCCGTGAGCCGGTGTGGGTGGCGCCGTAGGTGCGGGTGGCCTCGCACACGGCCTCCACGACCTTGGGGTGATTGGCCAGGCCCAGGTAGTTGTTCGACGCGAACATCAGGAACTCGCGCTCCCGGCCGGTCTGTTCGTCGTCAATGAGCACGCGGTTGCCGGACCGCGAGCGCATCGGCATGCCGTACCAGTACAGCTGCTCCTCGTTGCGCCTGCGGAAGTACGCGCTGAAACCGCGGGCCTTTGCGAAGAGGTCGGGATCGCGCTGTTCCATGAAGTCCTTCATGGAGCGGGCGTCCCAGCCAGGGCCCGCTGCCACCGGAGGCTCGGTCGGCGACGGAAGGACCCGCCGCAAGGGCTCGGGGTCCGCGCCCGGGGACTCCCACGCGGAACCGTCCGGCGGATCCTCGCCGGCAGCCTCTGCCACGGCCGTGACCAGGTCCCGGATCGTGGTGAGGCCCGGCGGCAGCTCCGCGTGCAGTCCGAAGCATTCGCGCACATCGGCCAGGATCGACTCCAGGATGACCGAGTCGATCCCGAGGTCACCCTCCATGGCACTGTCCGGCGTCAGATAGGACTCGTCGTAAAGGGTGTGCGCGGTGACGATGTCGAGTACCCGCCGGTGTACGGATCCGGAACCCCGTATGGTGTTCACCCCGTTCGTCATCGGACGGCTCCTTTCTCCTGCAGACGGTGGACGAGGTCGGCGATCGCGCTGATGGTCCGGAAATTCCGGGGCGCGACGTCTGGCAGTGGAACTGTCACCCGGTACTCGTCCTGGAGATGGTGGACGAGATCGAAGATTCCAGCCGAGTCGATGACGTTGAGCTCGGCGATCGGGGTGTTCTCGTCAAGGCCCTCCGCGTCACCGTCCAGCCAGTTGTCGGCGATGTAGCGGATGAGTGATTGCTCAGTTTTCATTGCCGTCCTCGGCTCGGCATTCCGGAAATGCAGAAGGTTGGGAAACACAGTGGCACAGCGTCCTTGCATCCCACTGAGATGATCATGAAGCGGGAGAAGTCTCCGCAGGTGGCGGGTCTCTCGAGGGCTGCTCACCGGGGCGGGGCAGGGTCATGCGGCGGCATATCCCGGCCCGACGCGCTCGCCGGACAATCTCTCGATCACCTCGGCCAACCCGTGGAATTCCGAGGCGAGTTGCCGGAACGTCTCCGACCGCGTGTCCCGCTCGAACGCGTCCCGGCTGCTCACCGTGATGACCTCGAAATACTCTGGGGCACTGGCGCCTTCGCCCGGTATCCGCTGGACGCTGAAGGAGGCGACGCTCGACAGTCGGGGGCAGGCGGCGTAGTCGACTTCGGTTACCCATTTCTCGAACCGGTCCCGGGGGACGGATTCCCGCAGGCGGATACGGTGCACGATGATGTCCATGAATTCCTCGACGTGAGCAGGGAGATGAATATGTCCGCGTGAGTTCAGCGGCGGCGGACGCGGCGCTTCGGGCCGAGCCCCAGGGCGCGGGCGATGTTGTTCTTCTGGATGTCATTGGTGCCGGAGAAGATCCGGGCCGGCAGGGCGTCCCGCAGCAGGGTCTCCGCCTCGCCGCTCAGCACGCCCAGGGCGCCCCGGATCTGCATGGCATCGAGCCCCAGCTGCACGGCCGCCTCGCTGACGGCCAGCTTCGCCAGGCCCGGCGCGACCTCGTCCCGCTCTCCCCGGTCCAGACCCCAGGCCGCCCGGTAGAGCAGCAGTCGCGCGGATTCCAGGCGCAGCGTCATGTCGACGATGCGGTGGCTGACGGCCTGGAAGCCGCCTATGGGCATCCCGAACTGTTCGCGCAGGCCGGCGAATTCGACGGTCGAGTCGAGGACGCGGCGCATCGCACCGAGGTACGCGGCGAACAGACAGGTCCGCTCCCACGCCATCGACGCAGAGAAGACGGCCGCGCCGCCTCCCTCCGTACCCAGCACGTGGTCCGCCGGTACCGCGCAGTCCTCCAGGTACACGTCGGCGGTCGGGGAGCCGTGCAGGCCGACCTTGTCGTAGGGCCGTCCCACGCGCAGCCCGGGCGTGCCCGCCTCGACGAGGAAGGAGGTGAGGCCGAAGAACCCAGCGGACGGGTCGGTCACGGCCTGCACCACGAACAAGTCGGCCACCGGCGCGTTGGTGGTGAACGCCTTGCCGCCGTTGAGCACATAGTGGTCGCCCCTGAGCTTGGCGGAGGTGCGCAGGGCCAGCGCGTCGGACCCGGCCTCCGGCTCGGTGATCCCGTGCGCCGCGATCCACTCGCCCGAGGAGAGCCGGGGCAGCCAGTGCCGCTTCTGTTCCTCGGTGCCGAACTCCACCACCGGTCTCAGACAGGCGAAGAGGTGGGCGGCCACGGAGAAGGCGAAGCCGGTGTCCTCGGAGCCGTGCCCCAGGGCCTCCATGAGCGCCGCGGCCGTGACGGCCCCGAGCCCCAGTCCGCCGTACGCCTCGGGGACCGCCGTGCCCACGACGCCCTGCTCGCCCGCCAGTAGCCAGCGCTCCCGGAACGCCACGGGGTCGAACGCGTCGGGGCACGGCAGTTTGTCGCGGGCGAAGGCCGAGATGGCCGCACGCATCTCCTCGGTGTCCGTGTCGAAGTCGAAATTCATCGTGGCCCGTCCCGGTGTTCCTCTAGGAGTAGGTGGTAGTTGGTACCGCCGGTGCCGAACGAGCTGACGGCGGCCCGGCGCGGGCGGCCCCGCACCGAGGGCCAGGCCATCGCCTCGGTGGGCACGAGCGCGGGGATCGCGTCGATCGGCAGGTCCGGGTTGAGCGTGCTCAAGTTGGCGCCCGGCGGGACGGTCGCGGCCCGCAGGGCCAGCAGCGCGCGCAGTGTCCCGGCGGCACCGGCCGCCGCGTAGGTGTGGCCGAAGTGCGACTTCGCGGAGCCGATCAGGAGCGGTGCGTCCCGGCTGCCCGAGTACACCTCGGCCACCGAGGCGATCTCGGCCCGGTCGCCGACCTTGGTGCCGGTCCCGTGGGCCTCCAGGTAGTCGACTGTCTCCGGCGCGAACTCAACCTGGGCGAAAGCCCGTTGGATGGCCCGTGCCTGGCCTTCGGCGTCCGGCGCGATCAGGGACTTGGCGTCGTTGGAGGCGCCGATCGCGCGGATCGTGCCTAGTACGGTGTCACCGTCCCTGCGGGCGTCCTCGTACCGCTTGAGCATGAACAGTGCGCAGCCATCACCGGGGGTGAAGCCGTCGGCCGCCGCGTCGAACGGGGTGATCCGGCCGCGCGAGAGCAGCCCGAGCGCCGAGCAGAGCACCATGTCCCGTGCTGTGCAGGCCAGTTCAACCCCGCCTGCCAGCGCGTAGTCGACATCGCCGGACCGCAGCGCGCCCACCGCCACGTCCAGAGCCGCCAGCGAAGAGGCGCAGGCCGCCTCGACGGCCACCGGGACGGCGTCGAGACCGTACTCGTGGGCGACGAGGGCAGCGCCGCCGCTCGCGAGCCGGCCGTCGAGGAGCACAGGGTACGGCGGCCCGTCGCCATCGTGGTGTTCCTCCCGAACCTCCTTGAGCAGTGACTCCCGTACGTCGTCGGCGAGTCCGGCCAGCGCGGGCAGGGCACCCGCGACCGACTCCAGGTAGCCGATGGAGCGTTCAGTGTGCGCCTGCCGGTCACGGGTGAGACCGAGGTTGCTGCCCACGGCGACCAGACCCCGGCCGACGAGCGGCGGAGCGCCCCCGTCGCGGCGGTCCAGCAGCTGACCCGCGGTCTCCAGGACGGTGCGCTGGGCGGCGTCCAGGGAGCGGTAGCGGTCCGGTGCGATGTCCAGACCGGGCGGCGGCACCTCGGGCACGTCGATGGGCGCGGCGAGTTCGGTGTAGCTGTGGGTGAGGCTGAGCGAGCCGGGCGCGTAGTAGAGCTCGCGGTCCAGGACGCGCTCGGACACCGGCGCGATCCGATCCTGCCCGGACAGGACGACCTGCCAGAAGGCCTCCGGATCCGGCGAGCCGGCGAACTTCGCACCCATGCCCACGATCGCGATGGGCTCGGCGGCGGGGTGTGCTGACTGGCCGGGGCGTCGTTCCCGCGTACGTGCCCCGGCTACCGGGCGCGGCTCCGTGGGGGTGTGCTCCTCCATCACGAGGTGGCACACCGCCCCCGTCACCGAGGTGCCCGTCACGGCAGCCCGCCGGGGCAGCCCGGGAGCGGGGCGCTCCCAGGGCTCGGCGGTGGTCGGGCTGCGGAAGGCGTGGGGGCCGGGCAGCGCGCGGTCCGGTGCCGCCGACGGGGGAACCGTGCGGTGGTGCAGCGCGAGCGCCACCTTGCTGACCGCCGCCAGACCGGCATTCGCGAGGGTGTGCCCGATACGGTCCTGCGCGCTGCCCACCGCCGCCGTGCCCGGCAGGAGCTGTACGCCGTGCTCCCCCGCCAGCGCCGCGAGCTCGGCCGCCGCGTCCTCGGGGCTGCCCGCCCCGACGCGCTCGACGTACTGCACCGACTCGGGGGTGACGGCCGCGCCGCGGTAGGCGGCCCGCGCGGTGGTCCGGTGCAGCCCGGCGGCGGAGGAACGCCGGAACGGCCCGGGCTGGGCGTCCAGGCGCAGCGCGCAGTGCAGGATCCGCGCGTACACGCGGTCACCGTCCTGCTCCGCCAGGGACAGCGGCTTGAGGAGCAACGCGCCCACCCCCTCGGCGAGGCGGCCGGCCTGCCCCTCGGCCCCGGCCGTCACCCAGCCCTCGATCATCCGCTCCAGAAGGGGGCTCTCCCGGCGGTGGCCGGCTACCACGAGCGCCGCGTCCGCCGTGCCGGCGCGCAGCGAGGTCACCGCGTGCGCGAGGCCCACGAACGAGGTGGCGTCCGCCGATTCGAGTGCGAGGGTCCGGCCGCGGAACTTGAACGCGGCGGCGATCCGCGCCGGGATGGTACTGGCCATCTCGCCCACCCGGTCGTGCGGAGACGCACCGAGCCCGCGACGCAGCTCCTCCTGGAACTCGGCCGCGGCGCGCCCCGCCGCGTCGGACTCGCCCCGCCCCTCCAGTGCGCGCCGCAGGTCGCGGGCGTAGCGGCTGCCCTCGATGCGCAGCGCGTTGGCGTACTGACGGTCCAGGCCGAAGCAGGTTCCCACGACGACGTCGGTGCGCTCATCCGGCAGGGACCGGGCGTCGTGGCCGGCGTCGGCGAGACAGCGCCGCGCGGCCTCCAGCATCAGGATCTGCATCCGGGCCATTGCGCCGCTCTGAGCGGGCGGGATGCCGAAGCGTGCCACATCGATGTCGAGGTCGTCGAGGCTGCCGTCGTGCGGTGAACTCGCTCGATTCAATGGCTGGTTGAGGAGTGACCAGTAGGCGTCGGCGCTGTGTGCGCCCGGGTACAGCGCGCCGATGCCGACGATCGCCACGGGTTCGTCTGCCGGGCGCGGAGCGCTGCGGCTCTGCTCCGGTTGGGAGTTCATGAGGTGACCATTCCTGGGTTTCGGGGAGGCGTCACGGACGGGTGAGCACGAGCACCGCGTTCTGCCCGCCGAACCCGAAGGAGTTGCTGACCGCGACCTGTACGTCGCTCCGCCGGACTGACTTGCACACGATGTCGAGGCCGATCTCGGGGTCCTGGGCGTCCACGTTGGCGGTGGGCGGGATCAGGGAGTGTTCAAGAGTGAGCGCGGTGATCGCCGCCTCGATCGCACCGGCGGCCCCGAGCGCGTGACCCAGGACGCCCTTGACCGAGGTGACGGCGGGCCGCTCGCCGAGCGCCCGCCGGATCAGCCTGGCCTCCATCACGTCGTTGAGCGGGGTCGAGGTGCCGTGCGCGTTCACGTGATCGACGGCATCCGGAGAGGTCGAGGCGTCCAACAGGGCTGCACGCAGGGCGAGTTCGGCGCCCTCGCCCAGTGGGTGGGGCGCGGTCGCGTTGTACGCGTCGGCCGACGCTCCGTACCCGCTGACCCGGGCGTGGACGTGTGCGCCGCGGGCCCGGGCGTGCTCGGTGCGTTCCAGGACCAGGATGGCCGCACCCTCCGCGACGACGAAGCCGTCCCGGTCGGCGTCGAAGGGGCGGGAGGCCGCGGCCGGGTCGTCGCTCCGGCCGGAGAGCGCGCCCATCTGGCTGAAGCCCGTGGTGATCGAGGGCACCACACAGGCCTCGGTGCCGCCCGTGATCACCACGTCGCACACGCCCCTGCGCAGCAGTTCACGGGCCTGGCCGATGGCGCTGGTGCCGGAGGCGCAGGCGGTCGCCACCACGAAGTTGGGCCCGCGTGCCCCATATTCCATGGCGATGTTCCCGGCGGACATGTTCACGGCCAGCATCGGGATCAGCATCGGGGAGACCTTCAACGGGCCCTGTTCCAGCAGGACATGGTGCTGCCTCTCCCACGTGGCCGCGCCACCGATGCCGCTGCCGAGCACCACGCCGACCCGGCTGCCGTCGCCCGCGGCGAGATCCGCACCCGAGTCCGCGACGGCCTCGGCGGCGGCGGCGAGCGCCAGCTGGGAGGCGCGGTCGAGCCGCCACGCCTTGCGGCGACCGAGCAGGGCGGTCGCGTCGAAGCCCGGCACGGTGCAGGCGAAGTCGACCGGTGCACCGGCCAGTTCGGGTACTCGGCGAGCCGCGGTCGCCCCGCCCTCCTTGACTCGCTCCCAGGTGACGTCGGTCCCGGGGCCGGCCGCCGTCACCATGCCGATGCCGGTGATCGCCGCGTCGAAGCGGTCGTTGGAGCCGGCCATCAGGCCGCGACCTCCAGTTTGCTCCCGATGACGGCGGCGGCCTGAGCGATGGTGTCGTGGGCGGCGAGGTCGTCGTCGCCGATCTTCACCCCGAACTCCTCCTGCACCAGCAGGGTCAGCTCGACCAGGGCCAGCGAGTCGAGTTCGAGCTCGGTGAAGGTGTGGCCGGGCTCGACCTCGCCGCGCTCCACGCCGAAGCTCGCCAGCAGGCCGACGAACCGCTCGTAGACGTCGCTCATCACAGGTACTCCTTCATGGTGGTTGATCGGTGGTGCGGTCGGACGTGGGCTCGATGGTGCGGTCGGACGGCGCGCTCAGACGGTGCCCAGCTCGGGCCAGCGCAGCGCGCAGGCGCCCCAGGTGAGCCCGCCGCCGAACGCGGTGAGCAGCACCCGGTCGCCGGCCGCGAGCCGGCCCGAGACGGCGGCGTCGTCCAGGGCGAGCGGCAAGGACGCGGCCGCGGTGTTGCCGACCCGGTCCAGGTGCACGTGGCAGCGTGGGCGCGGCACTGGCAGCCGGTCGGCCACCGCGTGCATGATCCGCAGATTGGCCTGGTGGGCCACGAAAAGGTCGATGTCCTCGACCGCCCAGCCCGCCCGCCCGGCCGCGGTGCGCGAGGACTCCACCATGCGCTCCACGGCGTTGCGGAAGACAGCCTTGCCGTTCATGCGGAAGTACGGATCAGGGCCAAGAGGTGAAGGAACTGCCTTGGATTCAGGCGTGGTTGACGTATGCCAGGGTTCGCGTGATCCGCCCGAGCGTACGCAGATCAGGTCGCTTCCGGTGCCGTCGCTGGCCAGGACCAGCGGACCCAGGGCCCCCGCCTCGGCCGCGTCCCCGGCCCGCAGGACGGCCGCGCCGGCGCCGTCGCCGAAGATCGCGCGGGTCGAGCGGTCGTGGGGGTCGAGGATGCCGGAGAACTTGTCGGCCCCGATGACGAGAACCCGCTCGGCGGTGTGCGTCGCGATGAGCCCGGCCGCGGTGGCGAGCCCGTACAGGAATCCCGTGCACACCGCCGCCACGTCGAAGGCCGCGACGGTGCCGAGCCCCAGGCGGGCGGCGACCGAGGGCGCGGTGGCCGGGCAGGAGTGGTCGGGAGTGGTGGTGGCGACGACTACCGCGTCCACCGGGTCGCTGCCCGCGGACTTCAGCGCTCGCGCGCCTGCCTCGACGGCCAGGTCGGAGGTCGCGGTGTCCCGGGCGGCGACGTGGCGGCGGGAGATTCCCGTCCGGCTGCGGACCCACTCGTCGGTGGTGTCCAGCTCCGCCTCCAGGTCCTGGTTGGTGACGACTGCGGGCGGGAGCCAGGAGCCCAGGCCGCACAGGACCGCGGCGCGGTTCACGAGACGACGGCCGCGGCCGGTGCGAAGAGCCGGGAAAGGACGGTACCGATGGTGTCCTTGATGACGCGTTCCGCCACCGGTTCGAGAATTCCGGCGAGGCTCGGAATGCCGAAGTCGAAGGTGGCCCGGAAGTCGACGAGACAGCCGCCACCGGATTGCGGAACTATGCGCCAGACGCCGTGGAACGAGTCGAAGTCGCCTTCCAGTTGCCGGAATTTGATGACCAGCTGGTCCGGGTCGGGTTCGTCGCTCTCTGTCCAGCGCAGAATTCCGTTCCTGAAGTAGACATCCCAGTCGCTCCGGTCGCCCTGCACCTTCACATTGCGTACGACGGGGGAGTGCTGAGGGTAGAGGTCGAACCGCTGCACCGTCTCGAATGCGGTGATGGCCGAGGTATCGGGAAGTTCGACTGCTACGCGTACGTCACGCATGGGCTGTGTCGCTTTCATCGGCGGGTACGTAACGGGCCGCCTGCGCGCGGCAGGCACGGTCGAAGGCGACGCACAGGAAATCCACGTCCGAGGCGGAAAGAACAGCTGGCGGCGTGAAACGCAGCACCATGTGCGAGTTGAGCGAGTGATTGGCGATCACGCCCTGCTCGATCAGCTCGATGAGCAGCTCTCCCGCAAGGCCGGGTTCGGTGAACTCCACACCCAGGAGGAGGCCCCGGCCTCGCACTTCGCGCACCAGATGGCCCAGGTGCTCCCGCGCGATGCGCCGGATCTCGCCGAGCAGCCGGGCCCCGAGCTCGGCCGACCGGCGCACCAGGTCACCCTCCTCGATCGCCGCGAGCGCCCCGCGCACGGCGGCCATCGCCAGCGGGCTGCCGGAGAAGGTCGAGGTGTGCAGATAGGGGTCCCTGTCGAAGGAGGCGAACACCTCGGCGCTCGCAGCCAGGGCGGAGACCGGCAGGACGCCGCCGCCGAGCCCCTTGCCCGAGAGCAGGATGTCGGGGTGGACGCCGTCGTGGTCGGCACCCCACCAGGTGCCGAGCCGGCCGAGCCCCGTCTGGATCTCGTCGAGCACGAACAGCGCGCCGTGGCTGCGGCACAGCCGGGCCGCGTCGCGCAGATAGCCGTCCGGCGGAAGGACCACGCCCGCCTCGCCCTGCACCGGCTCGACGATGAAGCAGCCGCGGCCCGGCACCTTTGCGAGGGCCCCCTCCAGTGCGGCCGCGTCGCCGAAGGGCACGTGCTCGACGCCCGGCAGGAGTGGCCGGAACGGGTCCTGGAAGACGTCCTTGCCGGTGAGGCTCAGGGACCCCAGGGTCTTGCCGTGGTAGCCGTCGGAGGTGGCGATCAGCCGGTCCTTGCCGAGAGTCCGCGCCAGCTTGATCGCGGCCTCCACGGCCTCGGTCCCCGCACAGGCGAAGTGCACCCGCTCCAGGCCCTCGGGAACCCGGCTCAGGAACGCGTCCGCCGCATGGGCGACCTGCGGTTCCAGGAAGAGCCGGGTCGCGACGGGATGGCGGCCGAGCTGATCGGTGACGTACTCGAGGACCGTGGGGTTGCGAGCCCCCATCAGGAAGACGCCGTAGCCGCCACAGTTGAGGAGCCGCTGCCCGGTGACGGTGGTCACCCAGGCTCCCTCCGAGGCCACCTCGACATGGCCGCCGAACAGTTCCCCAAGGGTGGCCCGGCCCTTGCTCAGCCGCCTGCGGTACAGGCCGACGAGCGCGTCGCGGTCCGCGGCCGGGTGCGCTGCCGTCGTCCCCCCGACTCGGCTGTGGATCCGGTCGTCGTGAAGAGTCATCGGTGCCTCACGCCCCTTGTCCGGAGAGATTGCGCCAGGCCCCGAAGACAGCCTCGGACGGCCGGGAACCGGAGCTGATGCTGACGCCCTGGATGTGGGAGGTCCGCAGGATCGGATAGTTGGCTTCGCCGAACACCCCGCCGGTCAGGCCCGTGCCGCCGTGCGTGGGCAGATACGGCAGGAAGCCGATGTGCGAGTCGTTCACCTTCAGCAGCCCACCACCGGTGACGGAGCCGACGAAGCGGTCGACCACCTCGGGATCCCTGGCCCACAGCGAATTGCGCAGGCCGTACTCGTTGGAGTCGACGAACTCGATGAAGCGGTCCAGGAGTACGTCGTCGGTGGCCGGCTCGGCGACGACGACCGGAAGCAACGGGAAGAAGGTCTCGTGGCGTACGGCATCGATCTCACGGGCACCTGACAGGCCGCGCACGAGCACCACGGTCGGCTCCAGGAAGATCCCGTCCGGCGCGCGCTCCCCGTCCACCTGAACGGCGTGACCCCCGCACACCAGCTCCGCGCCCTTGGCCAGGGAGTCTTCAAGACAACTGAAGAACTTCTCGTTGCGCAGTACGGGAGTGAGCAGGACATCGGGGTCGCTCGGGCGCCCCGGGCGCACCTGCGCGACCCGGCGGACGAGTGCGTCGAGCAGGCCGGGGGCGGCCTCGGGGTGCACGAGGACCTGATTGGGGATCATGCACAACTGGCCGGAGCCGTAGAAGCTCTCGAGCAGCGCCTCGGCGGCGAGCTCGACGTCGGCGTCCTTCCAGATGGTCACCGCGTCGTTCCCGGCCAGTTCGAGAATGGGCTTCTTGCCCCGGGCCACACAGCGCTGCTCGAACTTCAGCCCGTTCTCGCTGCTCCCGAAGTAGATGACGTCGTCGACGTGCGGACTCTCCAGCCAGGCCGAGAGCATCGGAGCAGGGTCCCCGCAGACGACATTGAGCACGCCGGGCGGAGCACCGATCTCCCTGAGCACGGGCGCCACGACGTCCTGGAGCACGAACATGGCGCCGAGCGGGCCGCTGCGCGGCGCCCGGACCACCAAGGTGTTGCCCGCCATGATCGAGGTGACGCCGAGTAGAGCGCTGGAGAGCGGCGCGTTCTGCGGCGGGTTGAGGCAGACCACTCCGTCCGGCCGGCGCCGCACCTGGAGGCGCCGCTCGTCGCGCCGGAACTCCTGGTGCATCAACGACCGGTAGAAGCTCACCGATTCGGCCCCGAAGACCTCCAGCATGCCGGAGACCTGCCAGCGGGCCAGCGCGAGCGGATGCCCCTCGGTGACGAGCACGTCGGCGATGTCGTCCGCCATGTCCACGATGCGCCGGTGGAGCAGGGCCGCGAACTTGTCGATACGCAGATCGGGCGGCAGCGCGCTCCAGGCGGGGAAACTTTCCCGGGCCGCGGCGAGGGCCGCGTCGACGGTTTCCCGGTCGGCTTTGGCGACCCGGGCGACCACGGTGTCCGGGAGATCTATGGGCGCCACTTTTCCGCGTTCGAGATCGCGCTTGAGACGCAGGCTGGAGAATGCGTCGTCGATGAGCGACTCCGAGTCTACGACATAAACCCAGTCGTCACTCGCGAGGGACTCGCCGTTCACATAGGAGCAATAGGTGCGCAGGGGCTCCGACTTGAGTGCCGTCCCATTCAGGCGCCGCGGCACTGGAGAGGGTAATTCCGTACTGCTCACACTCACTCCCTGTCTTTGGCGGACGCCGTTGCACGGCTCTCGAAAGGCACTCGAAAGCGTTCTGCCGAAGACTCTCGCAGGAGTTCCTGACAGGGCACTGAAATTTCGCTGTGCCCCTGCCGGAAAACGGCCGGTCCGCCGTCCGGCGCCTTGTCGCGGCACCGGACGGCGGACCGTAAATTCCCTGTGTCCGGCTCAGCGGGCGGCCGGTTGCAGTGCCGCTTCCTCGGGTGCCGGGGGTTCGTCGTGCCTGAATCCCAGGCGTTCGTACAGACGCTGGAGCGGACCGGGTGCCCACCAGTTGGCCCGTCCTGCCAGACGCATGAACGCGGGCACGAGCAGACCACGGATGATCACGGCGTCCGTCACGATCGCGAGGGCGGTGCCGAGTCCGAGCACCTTGACCGGGGTGAAGCCGACGCTGATCAGGGCGATGAAGAAGATCGCCATCAGCCCCGCGGCGGCGCTGATGAGACTGCCGGTGCTCTCCAGACCCGCCGCGACCGCGGTCCGGTTGTCGCCGGTGCGGTCGTACTCTTCGCGGATCCGGGACAGCAGGAAGACCTCGTAGTCCATCGACAGGCCGAAGATGACGCAGAACATGAGGATCGGCATGGTCACGTCGATCTGCCCGGTGTTGGTGAAGTCGCCCACCAGCCACTTGAGATGGCCGTCCTGGAAGACGTACACCATCGCGCCGAACGTGGCCGTCAGGCTGAGCAGGTTCAGCACGATCGCCTTGACGGGGATCAGGACGCTGCCGGTGAACAGGAAGAGCAGGACGAAGGTGGTCACGGCGATGATCAGTGCCGCGTACGGCAGCGCGGACCAGAGGCTGTCCAGGGTGTCGCTGTACGCGGCGGCCGGTCCGGCCGTCCGGGCCGTGGCACCCGCGGGAGGCGTGATGGCCCGGACGTCGGTGACCATGTCCTGGCCCGAGCGGGAGTAGGCCTCGGCGTTGCTGGTCAGCGACAGCCAGGCGTCGCCGTCCTTGGTGAACATCGCCTCGGCTCCCGGCACGGCGGGCGCCGACCGCCGTCCGGCCTGGTAGCTGCCGGTGGCCGTGTCGACCCGAGCGACACCGGGAACCTCGGACAACTTCTCGGCGTACGAGCCGAGTTGGGAGGTGTCCGGCCTGCCGCCGGTGAGGGTGACCTGAACCCCCTGGCCGGCCAGGGCAGGGAAGTCGTCCCGGATGGCCGAGCCGACCTTGGCCGCCGCCATGTCCTTGGGCAGCGCCCGGTCGTCGGGCAGCCCGAACGACGCCTTGGCGAACGGCAGGACGAGCACGGCGAGGCCGAGCACGACCACGACGAGCACCGGCCACGGGCGCTTCATCACCGCCGTCGCGAGGCGGTGCCACACCCCGTGCCCGGGGTTGGCCGCGGCCCGCTCGGCCCGCCGCCCGCGCACCTTGGCCAGCGGGTCGAACCGGTCGATCCGCGGCCCGATCGCGGCCAGCAGCGCGGGCAGCACGACCAGCGAGCCGATCATGGCGAACACGACCACGCCGATGCCCGCGTACGCGAAGGACCGCAGGTAGTAGAGCGGGAAGACGAGGAGTGCGCACAGCGAGAGCAGCACGGTGAGGGAGGAGAACAGGACGGTGCGGCCCGAGGTGACGAGCGAGGTGCGCAGCGCCGCCGCGGTCTCCCGGCCCAGGGCTCGTTCCTGGCGGTAGCGGCTGACGATGAACAGTGAGTAGTCGATGGCGAGTCCGAGCCCGAGGGCGGTGGTCAGGTTGGTCGCGAACACCGACACCGGGGTGAACCCGGCGATCACCCTCAGCACTGCGAGCGAGCCGACCACGGACACCCCGGCGACGGCGAGCGGGAGCAGGGCCGCGATGCCGGAGCCGAACACCACGACGAGCAGTACCAACGTGATGGGCACCGCGATGCCCTCGGCCTTGGTGAGGTCGACGCCGACGCGGTCGTTGGCCTGCCGGTTGAACTCGGCGGCGCCGCCCGACGTCACGCGCAACGCGCCCTGCGCGCCGGTGACTTGGGGAGCGATGCGCTTGGCGGCCTTCTCGACGGCGCTCTCGTCGCCGCTGAGGCGGGCGAGCACCAGCGCGGAGCGGCCGTCCTTGGAGCGCAGGTCGGGCGAGGTCCCCTCGCCCCAGTACGACGTGACGGAGGCGACGCCGTCCTCACCCTTGAGCTTCGCGGTGAGGGCGCGGCCGGCTTCGACGGCGGCAGGGTCGTCGACGGACCGGTCGGGTGTTGCCAGCAGGATGAAGTTCGGATCGCCGGCGTTGAAGCGCTCCCGCAACGACGTTGCGGCCAGGGTCGATTCGGACTTCGGGTCGTCGTAGCCGCCCGCCGACAGCATCCCCATCACCGGAGCGCAGAGCGCGGTGATGAGGACGAAGCCCAGGACGGCGAGGGTGAGGACAAGGCGGCGCCGCTCTAACGCGAGGGACGCCAGTCGGGTGAGCATGTGTTTCCCCCAGTGCGAGGAAGGCCCGGAGTGGTGCACGGGCCCGATGACAGATCCGTACGCCGAGGCTATATTAGTCGTATGACTAATCAAGTCGACCGACTAATTTCACCTCGCGGACTGCGCCGCCGGGAGCAGCTGGTCGACGCCGGTCTCGCCCTCCTCATCGAGGGCGGCTGGCCGGCCGTGACGACGCGCTCCACCGCCGAACGGGCCGGGGCGAACCTCGGGTTGATCCACTACTATCTGGGCGGACTTCCCCAGCTGAAGGTGGCCATCGCCGAGCGGGCCTGCGGGCTGGTCTTCGGCGCGATCACCACCGATCTGCTCGGCAGCGGAGGCGTGAAGGAGGCCCTCGACCTCTTGAGACAGCTGCTGGCCGAGCCTTCCGACAGCCGGATGTCACGGCTGACCATCGAACTCATCGCGGGCGCGCAGCGCGAGCCCGCGCTCGGCGACGTCATGCGCGAAAGCCTCGCGGCGGCACGCGCCGAGCTGTCCGGCTGGCTGTCCGAACACCTCCCCGACGCACCCCCCGGCACCGCGACGCTGCTCGTGGCGATGGTCGATGGGCTGCTCATCCACCGCATCCTCGACCCCGAGCTCGACGTCGAGGCGGTGCTGGATGCCTTCGCCGCGTTCCTCGCCGCCCCGCCGGCACGCGACCGGCCCTGAGAACCGCGGCCGGCTGCTCGTCCCCCGGAGCGGCCGGCCGCCACCCCCTTGCGAGCGAGACCCGCGGTACGCCCCCGAAGAGCCAAGCGACGGAGGAGCCATGGAAGCGAACAGGCGTGACTGGCTGTTCGGCACCGGCGCCACATCCACCGAGAAACTCCTGGCCCACGCGACCGCGACTCTCGGCGCGCTGGCCGTGACCGTGGCCAACCGCCATGCGGGCTGGGCCTGGTGGCAGTGGCTGCTCGGTCTCTCGCTGGTGTGGGACCTGGTTGGCGGAGTGGTCGCCAACGGACTCGACACCGCCAAGAGCTTCTACCACTCGCCGCTGCCCGCGGACACGCCGCGGAGCATCCGCTTTGTACACCACCCGGTGGGATTCACCGGGCTCCACATCCAGCCAATCCTCGTCGGCTTCCTCTTCCCTGGCGGCAGTTGGTGGTGGGGAGTGCTCTGGTACGGCCTCGCGCTCGCCGGAGCCGTCGCCGTCGGGGCCGCACCCGAGCGGCTGCAGCGGCCGATCGCCCTGGCCACCGTCGCGGTCGGCGCGATGCTCTCGCCGCTGCTGCCCGGCCCGGACGGTCTGAGCTGGCTCCCCGTCGTGCTTCTCCTCAAGCTGGTCCTCGCGCACGGCGTACCGGAGGGGAAATGCGCCCCCCAACGCGCGACCGTGGCTTGAATGATGGAAGTCGCTTAACCACTCGGCAGATCGCTATGGACCTCCGTGGGATGCCTATGGATAGACTCGACCTGAATCGTGTGCATCATCCAACGACTCTCTCAACCTACTCTTCTGAGTGAAACAGAATGGGCTTCTCTTTTTTGCGGAACAAGTCGGCAGCCACACGCTGACACCCTCTCGGGCGCGCATGTAGTGAGTCCTCGCGCGATGAATCCGAGGTGTCAGGACCGCGGCCGTCGACCATGAGTCGAGAACTGCACAAGAGCTTCACACTTGCGAGGTGAAATTGACATGTGGGCGGGGGACGGCATGGAGGTAGAGATCCTCGGATCTCTCCGGGTCACATTAACCAAGGTGGACACAGAAATACCCGGGACGAAACTACGGGCTGTTCTGGCCACCCTCGCGCTGAGCCCGCGCGAGGCGGTCTCGCCTTCGGTGCTCCTTGCCGAACTGTGGGGCGACCGGCCGCCCCGCACGGCGTACAACACCCTTCAGGGCCATATCGCACGGCTGCGGCGCACTCTGGTGGAGCAGTCGCGGGCGCCGCAGGCCAGGGAACTCATCCGCACCACCCATGCCGGCTATCTGCTGGACATCGATCCCGAGCACGTGGACTCCGTCCGCTTCGCGCGCACCGTCAAGGACATGGCGGTGCGCGCCGAGGACGACGCCGAGCGGGCGGTCGCCGTACTCACCCGGGCGCTCGGCATGTGGCGGGGCCAGGCGCTGTCCGACGTCGGCCACGGCGTCACCTGCCGGACCGCCGCCGCCCATCTGGACGAGACCCGTCTTATGGCGCAGGGCATGCTGATCAACGCGCAGTTCTCGATGGGACTGCATCAGCAACTGGTCCCGGAACTGGAGAACCTGACCTCGCGCTACCCCCTGCGGGAACGGTTCAGTGAGCAGTTGATGCTCGCGCTCTACCGCTCGGGGCGCCAGGCCGACGCCATAGATGTCTACCACCGGGTCCGGCGTCGGCTCTCGGAGGAACTCGGCGTCGAGCCGGGACCAGGCATGCAGGACCAACTGGCCCGAATTCTCCGCCAGGAGCCGTGTCTGCTCGGCGCCTGAGCCGCCGCACGGCCCCATCGAAACGTGAACCCGGACATCCCGTGGCACGGGTGATCTCCACCCGTGCCATGGGATTCTGTCGTGTGGCACTCTCCGAAGAGGGTTGAGTCGACTCCCCTCCTGTTTTTGAGAGCTGTGTCACACAACTCCGCCTCGTTGGGACCACTTGACGTTCAACGAGGGAGACCTAGCGAAAACTTAGAACGGAATATCTTGAGTTTCCCCGCTCTTCAGAAGAGCCTGATGTAGGCAGCATTCGGTTTTTGGCAGAACGATCCTGAAGAGTTATTCGCAGTCAGTCACGGGGAGGCCAAGTGAACAAGTCCGACTACTTCGACCCGAATACGACCGTGGAACGGGTCAGCGCGGAGGAACTTCCGGGGAGGCTGGCCCCGCCGGCCACTTCGAAGCCATATCCCGTCGTCCGGTACGCGGCAACCCTCAAAGAACTGCGGAAGCAGTCGTCGAAAATAGGCAACGAACAGCAGCAGCTGGAGTTCGGACGTCTCGTCAAGGAATCCTTGGAGAACCTGGGTGCAGAACTGAACCTCCCGGACGGGCATTTCTCGGTCGACACTTCAGGGGACCCGCTGCTCGTCAAGGAAGGCGCCGGCCAGCACTGGATCCTGCCGACCCACTTCGAGGGAGGCGCCTACTTCAGCGCCCCGCACGCCGACCACCAGTACGCCTTCGAAGGCCACCAGATACCCCGGATCAACATCGGCCGCTACGTCCGGTTCGGTAAGAGCAGCGGCATCAACGCCGGCGGTGACATCACCATCGGCGACGGCGCCTGGCTGTCCCCGGGGAGCCTGCTCCTGCGCCAGGACCACGGCGCGTACGGCAGGCCCTCGATCGGGTCGCGCACCGTTTCCATGACGACCCAGCCGAGCATCACACTGCGGGACTACGCCTGGGTCGGCCGGGACGCCATGGTCGGCTGGAACAGCGACTACATCGGCCTGGGCGGCATCGTCGGTACCCGGTCCTTCATCAACAGCTGGGTCGGCGACTACTCCATCGTCGGGGACCACGACCGGATCCTGTCGTACCAGCCCTTCAAGGCGTTCCTGCTCGGCGAGTACCGCCTCACCGTCGAAGAGGTCTTGCGGATCTCCGACTGGGCCAGGGTCGACCAGGACTGGCTGAAGGTCTACGCGAAGAACGTGACCGCGCTGCTCGGGGCCGACGGCGACACCGCCGAGTTCGGCGAGGCCGTCCGGGACGTGACGGGCAACGGCCGCAAGGCCCTTGTCGTGCAGCCGAGTTCGCTGCGCCTCGTGTCCGCGCTCGCCGCCGGCCGCGTGGACGTCGTCACGGACTCGCAGGCCCTGACGCCGTACGTGCTGCAGTGGGCCAACGACCACAAGAACCGGCGGACGCGCGTCAGGTCCGACCTGGCGGGACTGGACCTCCCGGTCGAGACCGCAGGGGTCCTGCACTACAACAAGCGCGTCGGCTACGACCTCGTGGTCGCCGAGCACGACGGGCACGCGCCCGCGGTGCCGCTCGCGGAACTGCAGCGTCCCCTGCACCAGGGCGGACTGCTCGTCGTCGACGTGCGCAGCCTCGAAGGCGCCGCTGACGGCCCCGACTCCCTCGTCGAACTGCGCGAACTCCGGGTCGGCGGCAACCTGTTCAAGGTGTTCGAGAAGAAGTGATCCGACCGAGCCCGCCCCTCGGTCGAGCTATGGGGAGTCGGCTTCACCGGCTGGCTCCCCACCGCGAGGCCACCCAAGACGGAGGTAGTGAGTCGTCATGACCAACTCGGTGGACGCTCCCGGCGAGGGTGCCCGGAGCGTGCTGACCCTGTCCGGCGCGAGCCGGACCCCGGCCGCCGGACCGTCCGGCGCACAGCCCCTTTCCGGAACGTACGAACTCGCCGTGGCCTTCGCCAACAGTGGTTCCACGTGGACGGATTTCCTGGCCGGCCAGGTCGGTGATCGTAATGAAGTCCCTTGTGGAACACGGCAGTTGGAGGGCGTGCCATTCCTTCCGGCGTCGCCCGGCATGTCCGCCGTCTACAGCTTCGGATACACGCACACCTCGGTGAACGACACCAAGGTGGAAAAGGGAAAGCTGGATTTCTACCACAAAGGCCCTGGTGAACTGCTGATCACGGATGGCGAGCCCTTGGTCGGTACGTCTCTGGTGGTGGGCGGCGGAATCGAGGTCGAGTACTGCGCGATCTACTGCGTGAACGAGCGCGGTGAGGCGGTCTACCTCGGGCACACCCTGGCCAACGACTTCTCGGACGCTGGGCTGCGGCACGCCCATCGCAACTTGGCAAACCTCTCGAAACTGCACCCCTCCGTCCTGTCCCCCGAGGTGATACTCGAAGACCTCCCCGCCTCCAGCGCCGTCGGCGCGACGGTCGAGCGGGACGGCTCCCTGCTGTGGGAGCGGAAAGGGGAACTGGGAACCCAGGCCCTCCTCTACTCCCGCCGCCTGATGGAGCGGCTCCTGTTCCGCCGCAGCGGGGTCTTCCACCCCGGGATGGTCGTGTACCTCCTGCTCGGGTCCTGCATCAGCTCGCACAAGGACGGGGTCGAACTGCGCGACGGGGACCTCGTCACGATCCGGGACTCGGGCTCCGGGCTGTCCCTCACCAACCACTTCCACGGCTGAAGGAGCACAGGTGCCGACGGCGGAGAACACCCGCGCGCGGGTGAGCGAACTGCACGGAATCCGCGAACAGGCCGAGGCCGGCCCGAGCGCCGGAGCCACCGAGGCCCAGCACGCCAAGGGCAAGCTGACGGCACGCGAGCGGATCGCCCTGCTGCTCGACGAGGGCTCGTTCCATGAGGTGGAGCCGTTGCGCCGGCACCGGGCCACCGGCTTCGGCCTGGAGAACAAGAAGCCCTACACCGACGGCGTGATCACCGGATGGGGCACCGTGTTCGGCCGTCCCGTGTTCGTCTACGCACACGACTTCCGGATCTTCGGCGGCGCGCTCGGTGAGGCGCACGCTCAGAAGATCCACAAGATCATGGACATGGCCCTCGCGGCGGGTGCCCCGCTCGTGTCGCTCAACGACGGTGCGGGAGCCAGGATCCAGGAGGGTGTCACCGCGCTCGCCGGATACGGCGGCATCTTCGTCCGCAACACCCGGGCGTCCGGCGTCATCCCGCAGATCAGCGTGATGCTCGGCCCGTGCGCGGGCGGCGCCGCCTACAGCCCGGCCCTCACCGACTTCGTCTTCATGGTCCGCGACACCGCGCAGATGTTCATCACCGGACCGGACGTGGTCCAGGCCGTCACCGGCGAGAAGGTCTCCCAGAACGGCCTCGGCGGAGCCGATGTGCACGCCGAGGTCTCCGGAGTGGCCCACTTCGCCTACGACGACGAGGAGACCTGCCTGGAAGAGGTCCGCTACCTGCTCTCCCTGCTCCCGGCCAACAACCGCGAGATGCCCCCGAAGGCAGTGGCCGACGACCCGGCGGACCGCCGCTGTGAGGCGCTCCTCGACCTGGTCCCCTCCGACGGCTCCCGCGCGTACGACATGCGGGAGGTGCTCGCCGAGGTCGTGGACGACGGCGAGTACATGGAGGTCCACGAGCGGTGGGCGCCCAACGTGATCGTCGCGCTCGCCCGGATGGACGGGCAGTGCGTCGGCATCGTGGCCAACCAGCCCCAGGCGTCGGCAGGTGTGCTGGACATCCACGCGTCAGAAAAGGCTGCCCGCTTCGTGCAGATGTGTGACGCCTTCAACATCCCGCTCCTCACCTTCCTGGACGTCCCCGGCTTCCTGCCGGGCGTCGACCAGGAGCACGGCGGGATCATCCGGCACGGTGCCAAACTCCTGTACGCCTACTGCAACGCCACCGTCCCGCGCGTCCAGCTCATCCTGCGCAAGGCCTACGGCGGCGCCTACATCGTCATGGACTCCCGCTCGGTCGGCACCGACCTCTCCTACGCCTGGCCGACCAACGAGATCGCGGTGATGGGCGCCGAGGGCGCGGCCAACGTCATCTTCCGCCGCCAGATCGCCGAGGCGGACGACCCCGAGGTGATGCGCCAGCGGATGGTGAAGGAGTACAAGGCCGAGCTGATGCACCCGTACTACGCGGCGGAGCGCGGCCTCGTCGATGACGTCATCGACCCGGCCGCCACCCGCGAGGTACTGATCCGCTCCCTGCGCATGCTGCGGACCAAACACGCGGAGCTGCCGCAGCGAAAACACGGCAACCAGCCGCAGTAGGCGGGCCCGCCCCCGCGCCCCCGGCCGGCAGGGTGGGCTCCCCATGCGGTTGGCGCGGTCACTTCGTCAGCGCCCGGCGCAACACCGCGGCCAGCTCCGCCAACTGACGCTGTGACACCTCCGCCGGAAGAACCGCCTGCGAGCCGTGGAACGTGCCGGGCCACTGGTGCAGTTCGACCGACACCCCCGACTGCAGCAGGCGCAGCGCGTAGGCGATGTCCTCGTCGCGGTTCGGGCAGTACTCCGCTGTCGCGACGTACGCGGGAGGCAGGCCGGTCAGGTCGGTGGCGCGGGCCGGGGCTGCGTACGGGGAGGCCGGTGTGGAGCCCAGGTAGTGGCGCCACGATGCGGTGATCTTGTCGCGGTTCATCCAGGGCGTGTCGGTGAACTCCGTTGCTGACCAAGTCTGTTGGCGGTCGTCGAGGCCGGGCTGGTTGAGCAGCTGGAAGCGGATGCGCGGGCCCTGCTCGTCACGCGCCCGCAGTGCGATCGCGGCCGCGAGGCCCCCGCCGGCGCTGTGGCCGCCCACCGCGATCCGCTCCGGGTCGATGCCGAGTTCGGCCGCGTGTCCGGCCGCCCAGGTCAGTACGGCATAGGCGTCGTCCGGCGCGGCCGGGAACGGGTTCTCGGGGGCCAGGCGGTAGCCCACCGAGATCACCACCGCGCCGGAGGCCTCCGCGATGCGGGCGGCCCACGGGTGTTCGGTCTCCACGTCGCCCATCACGAATCCGCCGCCGTGCAGCCAGATCAGGGTGCCCTGCGCCTCGCGCGGACGGTAGATCCGTACCGGCACCTGGGGGTCGGCGGGCACCATGACGTCCTCGACGTCCAGGTTCGAGGTGTCCGGCGCCGGCACCGAGGCGGCCAGCGCGGCGAAGTTCACCCGCTCCTTGACCGGGTCGGTCAGGTCGGCGCGGGGGAACAGCGAGATGAATGCTTCGAGTTCGGGATCCAGTGTGTGTTCCATGCGGACCATCCTCGGTCCGGCCCGCCGCCGGGAGCATCCGCCGGGCGTCGGGCATCGGGTCCTCATCGCGCGCCGTTCGGCGCTTACCCTCCTGTCGGGGAGGTGTCATGGAGGCACTGGTCATACGGCTGTCGCAGGTGGATTCCGCGGCGGAGGGCGCCATCCGCGTCGTCATGTTCTACGACACGCTGATGCGCCGACGCGTCGATCTTCCGGCGCTCGCCCGGGCCTCGGCGGGCCTGGCCGAATGCGTGGCCGGGATCCGGCTGCACGGCACCGGGCGGGCGGTCCGCTTCGCGCCCGACGGTACGGGGGCGACCGCCCCGCCACCAACGCCGTCCAGCAGTGCACCGATCACCCTCGACGAGGAGGAGATCGGCACGGTGTGGCTGGAGCGGCCCGGTGTGCCGGGGCCGCTCGACGACATGGTGCTCGAACGGCTCTCCATCGCCGTCGCGGCGGCCGTCGAACGCTACGGCCCGGCCCGCACCACCATGGCCGACCCCGCTCTCGTCGAGTTGGTCGTCAGCTCGGACAGCGACGAGGCGGCCCGCGCCCGGGCCCTGCGGCTGCTCGGCTTCGCCGCCGAGGTGCCGGTCCGTGTCGTCGCCGTACGCTCGCACCTTCCGCTCGACAAGATCGGCGGGCTGCTGTGCCCCGCGCGCCCGGTGAAGGCGGCACCGCTCGGCGACGTGGGCGTCATCCTGGCCGCGAGCGTCGACGTGGCCCGGCTTCCGGCCGGCGTACGCGCGGGAGTCGGCGCCGCAGAGAGTCCCGGCCGCTCGTGGTGCGAGGCGCGTACCGCACTGCGCTTCACCAGCGAGCGCCAACCCGTCGTCGGTTACGAGGAGTTGGGGGCGCTCGCCCTCCTCGCCGAGATCCCGCGGGACGTCTCGCGCGACAACGCCGACGTGGCCGCGATCACACGCCTCGCCGGCAACGGCAACCCGGAGGATCTGGAGACGCTGGACGCGTACTGCGCCACCGGCTCCCTGCGCAGGGCCGCCGACCTGCTCCATCTGCACCACAGCAGCGTCGCCCGCCGGCTGGAGCTGATCGGGAAGACCCTGGGCATCGAACTCACCGATCCCGCCGGCCTGTTGAGAGCCCGGCTCGCACTCACCGCACGACGGCTGCTGCTCGACGAATGAAACACGTCGGTCCGCTCCCCGAGAGGAGCGGACCGAGAGGTATGGCGCGGACGAAGAACCCCGCTTTCCGCGGAGCGCTAGTCCGTGCCGAACTCCATCGCCGCGCGGTCCAGGAGCTCGTCGTCGCCCGACACCTGGCCGCGCGAGGCGATGACCTCCGCTCCGCCCTCCGGCATCGCGCCGATGAGGCCGGTCGCCGCCGCCTGGGCGGCGCCGATCAGCTCCGGGTGCGCGGTGCCGACGATGCCGAGACCGGCGTACTGCTCAAGGCGGGCGCGCGAGTCGGCGATGTCGAGGTTGCGCATCGTGAGCTGACCGATCCGGTCCACGGGACCGAACGCGGAGTCCTCGGTGCGCTCCATCGAGAGCTTGTCCGGGTGGTAACTGAACGCGGGACCCGTGGTGTTGAGGATCGAGTAGTCCTCGCCGCGCCGCAGCCGCAGCGTCACCTCGCCGGTGACGGCCGAGCCGACCCAGCGCTGGAGCGACTCGCGGACCATCAGCGCCTGCGGGTCCAGCCAGCGGCCCTCGTACATGAGCCGGCCGAGGCGGCGGCCCTCGTTGTAGTACTGGGCGAGGGTGTCCTCGTTGTGGATCGCGTTCACGAGGCGCTCGTACGCCGCGTGCAGCAGCGCCATGCCCGGGGCCTCGTAGATGCCCCGGCTCTTGGCCTCGATGATCCGGTTCTCGATCTGGTCGGACATGCCCATGCCGTGGCGGCCGCCGATCGCGTTCGCCTCCATCACCAGGTCGACCGGGGAGGCGAACTCCTTGCCGTTGATCGTCACCGGGCGGCCCTGGGCGAAGCCGATCGTGACGTCCTCGGTGAGGATCTCGACCGACGGGTCCCAGAACCGCACGCCCATGATCGGCTCGACGGTCTCGACACCCGTGTCGAGGTGCTCAAGGGTCTTGGCCTCGTGGGTGGCGCCCCAGATGTTGGCGTCGGTGGAGTACGCCTTCTCCGTGCTGTCCCGGTAGGGCAGGTCGTGGGCGAGCAGCCACTCCGACATTTCCTTGCGGCCGCCGAGCTCGGTCACGAAGTCCGCGTCCAGCCAGGGCTTGTAGATCCGCAGGTGCGGGTTGGCGAGCAGGCCGTACCGGTAGAACCGCTCGATGTCGTTGCCCTTGAAGGTCGAGCCGTCGCCCCAGATCTGGACGTTGTCCTCCAGCATCGCCCGCACCAGGAGCGTGCCGGTGACGGCGCGGCCCAGCGGGGTGGTGTTGAAGTAGGCGCGGCCGCCCGAGCGGATGTGGAACGCGCCGCAGGCGAGCGCGGCCAGGCCCTCCTCGACCAGCGCCGCACGGCAGTCGACCAGGCGTGCGATCTCGGCACCGTAGGCCTTCGCGCGGCCGGGCACCGACGCGATGTCGGGCTCGTCGTACTGGCCGATGTCGGCGGTGTAGGTGCACGGGACGGCGCCCTTGTCGCGCATCCACGCGACCGCGACGGAGGTGTCGAGTCCGCCGGAGAAGGCGATGCCGACGCGCTCGCCGGCGGGCAGGGAGGTGAGAACCTTGGACATGGGAAGAGTATGCATCAATGCGAATGTTTATGCAACCCGCTGCGAGTGCTCGCCGGATTCCCTGTCACGATCCGGTCTCGCTACCCCGTTCAGGTCTTGCCGGGCTGCCGTGTAATCGATTCCATGGGCTGCGTGTAATCGATTCCACGACCGGCTGCGGTCCCGGGATCGGGAGTCGAGGTTCCACGAGGAGGTGGTCCGGTGATGGCGGGCATCAAGGACGTCGCGGCCGAGGCGGGGGTGTCCGTCGCCACGGTGTCGCGGGTGCTCAACAGTCATCCGTCGGTCAGCGAGGCGGCCCGCGCCCGGGTCCTCGCGGCCGTCGAGACGCTCGGCTACCGGCCGAACGCCGTGGCCCGCTCGCTGCGCACCGACCAGACGCGCACGCTCGGCCTGGTCATCAGCGACGTACTGAACCCGTACTTCACCGAGCTGGCCCGCTCCGTCGAGGAGGCGGCCCGGGCGCTCGGCTACAGCGTGATCATCGGCAACGCCGACGAGCGTCCCGAACTCCAGGACCACCACGTCCGCACCCTCCTGGACCGCCGCATCGACGGGCTGCTCGTGTCGCCCACCGACGGCGGCTCCCCGCTCATGCTGGAGACCGCGCGCGGCGGCACCCCCATGGTCTTCGTCGACCGCTGGATCCCCGGCATCGACGTGCCCGTGGTGCGCGCCGACGGCCGCGCCGCCATCCGCGACCTGGTCGGCCATCTGCACCGCCTCGGCCGCCGCAGGCTCGCCATCATCGCGGGCCCCGCCGCCACCACCACCGGCAGCGAGCGCGTCGAGGCCTTCCGCGCGGCACTCGGCGAACACGGCATCTCGCTCCCCGGCGAGTACGTCGGCCAGGGCGACTTCCAGGCGGCCAGCGGGCGCCGGGCCACCGAACGGTTCCTGGCCCTGCCCGAGCCGCCCGACGCCGTCTTCGCCGCCGACAACCTGATGACGCTCGGCGCGCTCGACGCGCTGCGCGCCCGCGGGCTGCGCATCGGCGACGACATCGCGCTCGCCGCCTTCGACGACATCCCGTGGTTCGTGCACACCGACCCGCCCGTCACCGCGATCGCCCAGCCGACCGGCGAGCTCGGCCGGGCCGCCGTCCGCGCGCTCGCCGACCTCATCGAGGGCCGGACCCCGCGGTCCGTCACCCTCCCCGCCTCGCTCGTCGTACGCCGCTCCTGCGGCGAGAGCGCCCCGAACCCGAGGAGCGAGCCGTGAGCTCAGCAGAGGATCAACTGGCCGTGGATACAGGCGAGTTGCTGCGCATCGAGGGAGTCCGGAAAGCCTTTCCCGGTGTCGTCGCCCTCGACGGGGTCGACTTCGATCTGCGGCGCGGCGAGGTGCACGTGCTGCTCGGAGAGAACGGGGCCGGCAAGAGCACCCTCGTCAAAATGCTCTCCGGCGCCCACCGCCCCGACGGCGGACGCATCCTCGCCGAAGGCCTCGAGGCGCGCATCCACAGCGCGCAGGACGCCGAACGCCTCGGCATCGCCACCATCTACCAGGAGTTCAACCTGGTGCCCGAGCTGAGCGTCGCCGAGAACATCTTCCTCGGCCGCCAGCCACGGCGCTTGGGGATGATCGACCGCCGGACGATGGAAGCCGCCGCCGCAAAGCTCCTCAAGCGGGTCGGCGTGGACGTCCCGCCCCGTACCAAAGTGCGCGAACTCGGCATCGCCCGGCTCCAGATGGTGGAGATCGCCAAGGCGCTCAGCCTGGACGCCCGCGTGCTGATCATGGACGAGCCGACGGCCGTGCTCACCTCGGAAGAGGTGGACAAGCTCTTCCGGATCGTGCGCACCCTGCGCGACGACGGCGTGGGCATCGTCTTCATCACCCACCACCTCGAAGAGATCGCGGCACTCGGCGACCGGGTCACCGTGCTGCGCGACGGCCGCAGCATCGGCCAGGTGCCCGCCTCGACTCCCGAGGACGAGCTGGTACGGCTGATGGTGGGCCGCAGCATCGAGCAGCAGTACCCGCGCCAACGGCCCGCCCCGGGGCCGCCGTTGCTCCAGGTCAGCGGCCTGACCCGGCACGGCGTCTTCCACGACGTCAGTTTCGAGGTGCGGGCCGGGGAGGTCGTCGGCCTCGCAGGCCTCGTCGGCGCCGGGCGCACCGAGGTGGTCCGCGCGGTGTTCGGCGCCGACCCGTACGACGCGGGCACCGTCGAAGTACGCGGCGAACGGCTCGCCCGGGGCGATGTGAACGCCGCGATGGGCGCCGGGGTCGGGCTCGTGCCCGAGGACCGCAAGGGGCAGGGCCTGGTGCTCGACGCCTCCGTGCAGGAGAACCTCGGCCTAGTCACGCTGCGCTCGGCCAGCCGCGCCGGGCTCGTCGACCTCAAGGGCCAGCGCAGGGCCGCCGCCCGCATCGCCGGGCAGCTCGGGGTGCGCATGGCCGGGCTCGACCAGCAGGTGCGCACCCTGTCCGGCGGCAACCAGCAGAAGGTCGTCATCGGCAAGTGGCTCCTCGCGGGCGCCTTGGTGCTGATCCTCGACGAACCGACCCGGGGCATCGACGTGGGCGCCAAGGTCGAGATCTACCAGCTCATCAACGAACTCACGGCCTCCGGGCACGCGGTCCTGATGATCTCCAGCGATCTGCCCGAGGTGCTCGGCATGAGCGACCGGGTCCTCGTCATGAACCAGGGCCGCATCGCCGGCGAACTCCCCGCACATCGAGCGACCCAGGACGCCGTGATGGCCCTGGCCGTCGCCGCACCGAACGCACAGCAGGACCAGGAAGACATGGAGGGCTCCCGTGGCCACTGACACGCTCGACAACCGCAGCGGCGCGGGCGGGGCCGCGATCCTGCGCCGCCTGCTGCTCGACAACGGCGCGCTCAGCGCCCTGGTGGTCCTGCTCGCGGCGATGGCGCTGCTCTCCGGCGACTTCCTCACCACGCAGAATCTCCTGAACGTCGGCGTGCAGGCCGCGGTCACCGCGATCCTCGCGTTCGGCGTCACCTTCGTCATCGTCTCGGCGGGCATCGACCTGTCGGTCGGCTCGGTGGCCGCGCTGTCGGCGACTGTCCTCGCCTGGTCGGCGACGTCCGAGGGCGTGCCCGTGTGGCTCGCCGTCCTGATGGCCGTCGCCACCGGCACCGCCTGCGGTCTTGTCAACGGCGTGCTCGTCTCGTACGGCAAACTCCCGCCGTTCATCGCCACGCTGGCCATGCTGTCGGTCGGCCGGGGCCTCTCGCTGGTGATCTCCCAGGGCAGCCCGATCGCCTTCCCCGACTCGGTCTCGGTCCTCGGCGACACACTCGGCGGCTGGCTGCCGGTCCCGGTTCTGGTGATGATCGCGGCCGGACTGATCACGGCACTCGTCCTCTCCCGTACGTACATCGGCCGCTCGATGTACGCGATCGGAGGCAACGAGGAGGCGGCGCGGCTCTCGGGCCTGCGCGTGAAGCGGCAGAAGCTCGTCATCTACGCGCTGTCCGGTCTGTTCGCCGCCGTCGCGGGCATCGTCCTCGCCTCCCGGCTCGTCTCCGCGCAGCCGCAGGCGGCCCAGGGCTACGAGCTCGACGCGATCGCCGCGGTCGTCATCGGCGGGGCCAGCCTGTCGGGCGGCGTCGGCAAGGCGTCGGGCACCCTGATCGGCGCGCTGATCCTCGCGGTGCTGCGCAATGGGCTCAACCTCCTGTCCGTGTCGGCGTTCTGGCAGCAGGTCGTCATCGGCGTCGTCATCGCCCTTGCGGTGCTCCTCGACACTCTGCGCCGCAAGGCGGGCGCGACGCCCGGCGCCCCTTCCGGCGCGGCCGGGTCCGGAAGAAAGGGGCCCGGCGCGGTGAAACTCGCGGTCGCCGCGGTATGCCTGGCGGCCGTCGTGGGCGCGGGGTACCTCCTGAACCCGGGGTCGTCCGCAGGCACCACCAAAGTGGGCATGTCCCTGTCCACCCTCAACAACCCGTTCTTCGTGCAGATGAAGGCGGGCGCACAGGCCGAGGCGAAGGCGGAGGGCATCGACCTCACGGTCACCGATGCGCAGAACGACGCGTCCCAACAGGCCAACCAGATACAGAACTTCACCAGCTCCGGCATGAAGTCGATCATCGTCAACCCGGTGGACTCGGACGCGGTCGGCCCCTCCGTACGCGGCGCCAACCAGGCGGACATCCCGGTGGTCGCCGCCGACCGCGGCGTCAACAAGGCCGAGACCGCGACACTGGTCGCCTCCGACAACGTGGCGGGCGGCAGGCTCGCCGCGCAGACCCTCGCCGAGAAGCTCGGCGGCAAGGGGAAGATCGCGATCCTCCAGGGCACCGCGGGCACCTCCGCGAGCCGGGAGCGCGGCGCGGGCTTCGCCGAAGGCCTCAAGGCGTACCCGGGCATCGAGGTCGCCGCCCGCCAGCCCGCCGACTTCGACCGCACCAAGGCCCTGGACGTCATGACCAACCTCCTCCAGTCCCACCCCGACATCACCGGGGCGTTCGCCGAGAACGACGAGATGGCGCTGGGCGCGGTGAAGGCCCTTGGCGCGAAGGCGGGCAGCTCGGTCGCGGTCGTCGGATTCGACGGAACTCCCGACGGAATCAAGGCGGTTGAGGCGGGCACGCTGTACGCCTCGGTGGCCCAGCAGCCGGCGGAACTCGGCAGGACGGCCGTACGGAACGCGGTCAGGGCGGCCCGGGGCGAGAAGCCGGAGAGCGCGGTGAAGGTGCCGGTGAAGGTGGTGACGAAGAAGAACGTGGCGGACTTCGTCTCGTGAACGCGTGTTCCGGCACCGCCATCTGACGATCAATCAGCATTGACGAGGAACGATTTCATGCAGGACTACGGTTTGCTGGTGGTGGGGTCGGCGAACGCCGATCTGGTGATCGGGGTGGAGCGCAGGCCCGCCCCCGGTGAGACGGTGCTCGGCTCGGACCTCGCCGTCCACCCCGGGGGCAAGGGCGCGAACCAGGCGGTGGCCGCCGCGCGCCTGGGGGCCCGAACGGCCCTGCTGGCCAAGGTGGGCGACGACGAGTACGGACGGCTGCTGCTGACGTCGCTGCGCGCGGCCGGGGTCGACACGGTGGGCGTGCTGGTGGACAAGGCGTCCACCGGAGTCGCCCTGATCACCGTCGACCCGTCGGGCGACAACAGCATCGTCGTGTCCCCGGGCGCCAACGCCCGCCTGACCCCCGACGACATCCGCGCCGCCCGGACCCTGTTCGCCCTGGCCCCGGTCGTCTCCGTACAGCTGGAGATCCCGCTGGAGACGGTGACGGAGGTGGCCCGCTGCCTGGCCCCGGACGCGCGCCTGGTCCTGAACCCGTCACCGCCCGCCCCCCTCCCTCCTGAAGTCCTGGCGGCCTGCGACCCGTTGATCGTCAACGAACACGAAGCGCGGTTCATGCTGGGGGAGTCGGCGGGGGAGGGCCCTCAGGACTGGGCGCGGGCACTGCTGGCCCTCGGGCCGCGCTCGGTGGTCGTCACCCTGGGCGCGGACGGCGCCCTCGTCGCCTCCTCGGACGGATGCGTACGGGTCCCGAGCCCGGAGGTCGCCCCGGTCGACACGACGGGCGCGGGCGATGCGTTCACGGCGGCGCTGGCCTGGCGGCTGGGAACGGGCGAGGACCTGACGGTGGCGGCGGCGTTCGCGGCGCGGGTGGGGGCGGCGGCGGTGACCCGGAGGGGGGCGCAGGAGTCGTACCCGACGATGGGGGAGCTGCCCGGCGGGGGCTCGTAGCGGGAGGCCCGGGCTGGGGGCCGGTGTCCCCGAATGGGTGACCCGTGGAGCGCCACTCGGCGGGTATGGGTAGCGTCGGAGCAGCTGGAACCCGACATCCTCCACAGAAAGGACATTGTCATGGGAGGTTTGGGAGATCTGCTCGGCGGACTACTCCACGCCGTGCTCGGCCTGCTCGGCCTGTAGAAGCGCTATCGACCGTGTCGCCCCGGCGACCAGCCGGGGCAACACGCAGGACACGTGCCTGCCGGCGCGGGTCACCTCGTAACGCCGGCCATGTCCCCCGAGATGGGACAGCCCCCTCCGCGACTTACCGCAATGTGCTCCCGTGCCACCCCTGGCCGCGGGGCACGCATACAGGTACAGACACATTTGACGCTGCAACCAGCATTCCCGTCGGTCGAGGGGAGTAGGTGCGGCGGTGGTCTATCTCGCTGGTCAAGTACGGTCCGCGGAGCCCGGGTTCGTCGATGTGCGGGACCGGGCCACCTGGACGGAGCTCTTCTACGATCTGGTGCTCGCCTTCGGGGTGAGCCAGATCGCGCACGTCCTCGCGCAGCGGCCCGACTGGGCCACGCTGGGCAGTTGCCTGCTGGTCCTGGTGCCGCTCTGGTGGGCCTGGGTCGATGTCGTCATGGCGATGAACGCCGTGCGCGAGACGACCATGCAGCGGGTGTTCCTGCTGCTCGCCGGGCTCGCCACGTACGGCATGAGCGTCGCCGCCCCGCACGCCCTGGAGACACGCTACGAGGCGCTGCTCTACGCCGGGTGCTATCTCGCGCTGCGCCTGCTCATCGGGGAGGCCATCCGGCGCGAGTGCGCTGTCTACACCATTCACCCCTATCGGGCCGGGCTCGCCTTCGCTCTTGTTCTGTTCGCCACCGCTGTGCTGCCTTCCGGGCTGCGCACCATCGGGTGGGCCGTCGCCGTGGTCGCGGAGTTACTCGCTCCACTGATCCTCAGCGGGCATTTACGGCAGTTGGCCTTCGGGGTCAACCATCTGCCCGAGCGGTTCGGGCTCTTCATCATCATCGCGCTCGGTGAGAACGTCGTGTCCGTGGGCGCCTGGGTGGCCGGGCGGCGGCTCGGGCTGCTCGAACTGCTCTCCGTCTCCCTCGCCTTTCTGACCGGGTGCGCCCTGTGGTGGCTCTACTTCCACCTCGTCGCCTCCGCCATCGCCCACGCCCTGCGCACCCACCCCACCCCGTCCATCGTCGTACGCGATGTGCTCAGCTATGGCCATCTGGTGCTGGTTCTGGGGTTACTGCTTGTTTCGGTCGGGGCGGACCGCATGGTTGTCGAGCCCACCCATGTGCCCCACCGGCTCGCCGCCGCGCTGCTTCCCGTCGGCGCCGCGCTCTTCACACTCACCTTCTGCTACACCCGGCGGCGCATGTTCGGTGCCGCCTCCCTCACCCGGTTCGCGGGAGGCCTCGCCCTGCTCGCGCTCGGCGGCGTGGCGCCCTGGCTTCCCGGACTCGCCACGCTCGGCTCCGCGGCCGCTCTGCTGGTCGCCGTGAACGGCATCGAGCACTGGCTGACCAGCGGCGGACGTTCCGTTCCGCTGATCTTCCACAAGGCCCAACGTCCCTCGTCCGACGTCCAGTTGACGTAGTACGGCCAGGGACCTCGCAGAGTGCTCCGGGGGGTCCCCGCCGAGCGCGAAACCGAAAGCCCCCGGCCCCTAACGTTCCTGCGTACTCAAGTTTTCCGGCATGGAAAAGGAGGTGGCGTGATGCCGTCCCGCAGTTCGACACCGGCCCTGCTCGCGTTGTCGCTGGGCTATTTCAGTCTGGGGACGATCTCACTTGCAGTGGTCGGTCTCAACGGCCCCATCGGAGACGACCTGCACGTCGCGCCGGCTCGTGTGGGCTTCCTGGTCACCGTCTTCGCGCTCACATTCGCGCTGTTCGCCCCGGCCGCCCCGATTCTGCTGCGCCGCTGGAACCGCAAGCGGGTGCTCCTGCTCGGCATCGGCCTGCTGACCGTGGGCGCGGCCCTCGGCGCGCTCGCCCCCAACTACGGCTTCCTCGCCGTGACCCGGGTCGTCGGCGCGATGGGCGCGGCCGTCTTCGGGCCGGGCGCCTCCGCGGCGGGCTCCCTGATCGTCCCGCCCGAGCGCAGGCAGCGCGCGCTTGCCACCGTGTTCGCCGGGATGACGGCGGCCGCGGTGCTCGGCGTGCCGCTCGCCTCGTTCCTCGGCGGCAGTCTCGGCTGGCGCCCGGCGATGCTCGGAGTGGCCGCACTGTCGGCACTCGGGTGTCTGCTCGTCGCGGTGTACGTGCCGGAGATCCCGTCCGGCGAGCCGCCCACGATCAAGGCTTACCGCGACACCCTGCGCACCCCCGCCGCGCTCTCGACCGTCTCGACGACGCTGCTGTTCATGGCGGCCCAGTTCACGGTCTACGGCATCGCGGGCGCCTATCTCAAGGACCGCTTCGGCGCCTCCTCCGGGCTGATCTCGGTCACCCTGCTCGCGTTCGGCGTCATCGGAGTCCTCGGCAACGCCTCGTCGCCCAGGATCGCCGAGAAGCTCGGCGGCTCGCGCACCATCACCATCGCGGTCGCCGGCCTCGCCGCCGGATTCGTGCTGCTCCTGGTGGCCCCGCACTCCGAGCCCGGCCTCGTGGTCTTCGCGATCTGGGCCTTCTTCAGCCAGATGTACCAGGCACCCCAGCAGGCCCGCCTCGTGGACCTGCTGCCCACCCAGCCCGGACTCATCCTGGCCATGAACGCCGCCGCCCTCTACCTCGGCATGAGCCTGGGCAGCTTCATCGGCAGCGCCCTGCTGCCCGGCATGGGCGCGGGCCCCATCCCGGCCGTCGCCCTCGTCATCCTCGCCGTCGCCGCCCTCGCGCACGCCTCGTCGGCGCGCAAGGTCACGGTGGCCGAGCAGCCCGCCACCACCCCGGTCCCCAGCTCGTGAGGGCCCACCCGAACCACACCTCGTAACAGGCAGAAACAACAAGGAGACACCGTGTCCAACCACCACGTGCAGCTCGTGCGCGACTACATCGAGAACATCTGGAACGAGGGGCAGACCGACCGGGCCGACGAGTACCTGGCCGAGCGGCTGATCCAGCACAACCCGAACCTGCCCGACGGCCGGGGGCCGCTCGTCGAGTTCATCGAGGGCTTCCGCAAGCAGCTGCCCGAGGCCCGGTTCGAGATCCGCCGGGTCGTCGGTGACGACGGGCTGGTCTTCACGCACTCCCACTTCCGTCCGCAGCCGGGCCACCGCGGGATGGTCGTCGTGGACGTGTTCCGCATCGACGACGGCCGCATCGTGGAGCACTGGGACGTCCGCGAGGACGTGCCGGAGACCACGGTCAGTGGCCACGACGTCTACTGAGCAACCCCCGCTCCCCCCGCTGCCGCTCCCCGAGGCCTCTGCTTCGGGGAGCGGCAGCTCCCGTTTCACCCGCCCCACCCGCCTGTTGAACCTGTTGAAGGAGACCACCATGGCTGGAGTGACCCGCCGGGGATTCCTCGGCACCGCCTCCGGAGTCGGCGGCGCCGCCGTGCTCGGCATCACCGCGGCCGGCCCCGCCCGCTCCGCGACCGGCACCGCGGACACGACGAGCACGACCGTCGCCGCCCTCACCGTCACCCCCGACGACCCCCGCTATCTGGACCTCACGGCCCGCGGCTACAACGCCAGATTCGCCGCCAAGCCCGATTCCGTACGCCTCGTGCACTCCACCGACCAAGTGGTGCAGGCCGTGCAGGAGGCGGTGAGCGGCGGCAAGAGAATCGCCGTCCGCGGCGGCGGGCACTGCCTCGACGGCCTCGTCGACGACCCCGACGTCCGGATACTCGTCGACATGTCCGAGATGAACGCCATCACCTACGACTCGGCGCGCCGCGCCTTCGCCGTGGAGGCGGGCGCCATGCTCGGCCATGTCTACCGCACCCTCTACCTGGAGTGGGGCGTCACCATCCCCGGCGGCACCTGCCCCACCGTCGGCGTCGGCGGCCATGTCAGCGGTGGTGGATACGGAGCCATGTGCCGCCAGTACGGTGCGGTCGTGGACCACCTGTACGCGGTGGAGGTGGTGTATGTCGACGCCCTGGGCATCGCGCGCTGTGTGGTCGCGACCCGGGACACCACCGATCCCAACCGCGAGCTGTGGTGGGCCCACACAGGGGGCGGCGGCGGGAACTTCGGCATCGTGACCCGGTACTGGTTCCGCTCGCCGAACGCCACCGGCTCCACCCCCGCGAGCCTGCTCCCCAAGCCGCCGGCCACCCTGCTCAAGGCCACCGCGAGCTGGAAGTGGGCCGACCTCACCGAGGCCGACTTCGACCGCCTGGTGCGCAACCACAACAACTGGCACCACGCGAACAACACCGTCGGCACCCCGTACGACAGCCTCAACAGCGTGTTCATCCTGAACAACTACGTCCAGGGCGCCCTCGTGCTCAGCGCCCAGATCGACGGCTCGCTCCCCAACTCCGCGGATCTGATGGGAAGTTACATCGCCGCGGTCGCCGAGGGCGTGACCGCGCCGCACACCACGGCCACCTCCAGCTGGCCGTGGCTGAAGGCCACCCTCAAGGACCCGTACGACACCGGTGTGTTCAACCGGGGCAAGTTCAAGGGCGCCTATCTGCGCGAGAGCTGGTCGGACGCACAGCTCGCCGTGCTCTGGCGCAACCTCTCCGACAAGACCTACGACGGCCACGCGGGCATCCTGCTCTACACCTACGGCGGCCAGGTCAACGCCGTCGCGCCGAGCGCCACCGCGCTTGCCCAGCGCGACTCCATGCTGAAGGCCAACTTCACGACGTACTGGAGCGACCCCGGCCAGGACGCCCGGCACATCGCCTGGATGCGCAACCTGTACCGCGACATGTACGCCGACACCGGCGGGGTGCCGCTGCCCGACGGCCCCGCCGACGGCAGTTACATCAACTACCCGGACGTCGACCTCACCGACCCGGCCTGGAACACCTCGGGCGTGCCCTGGCAGACCCTGTACTGGAAGGGCAACTACCCCCGCCTCCAGAAGGTCAAGAAGACCTGGGACCCGAGGAACGTCTTCCACCACGCCTTGTCGGTCACGGCCTGACCCCCGCGTACGACGTGATGTGCCCCGCCCCGGGATCCGGAGCGGGGCACATCCCTTGGGGAAGGACAGTCAGGTCAGCGCGGGCAGCGCCACCCCCGTCAGGGACTCGCTCAGTTCGCGCAGGCGGGCCCGGGCCGCCGGGTCGTAGGCCTGGGCGCCGGCCCGCGAGCGGCGGTCGCGGTCGAAGTACTCGCCGGTGACCTCCGCCAGCGCGGGGTCCGTGACGAGCCGCGCCACATTGCGCATCCCCTCCGCGACCGTGCTCTGCGGGGTGAACAGATGCACCACCATCTTGGTCGGCATGTACGAGGCCGGGTGCAGCGCGTTGACCGTGACACCCGTCCCGGCCAGCTGCTCGGCGAGGTCCACCGTCAGGCTGATCTGGGCCAGCTTCGCCTGGCAGTACGCCTGCACCCCGTCCCAGCGGCGCTCCAGCATGACGTCGCCGAAGTCGATCGGGGCCTGCCCGGCCGAGCTGACGTTGATGACGCGGGCCGGCGCGGAGCGTACGAGGAGCGGGGCGAGGCGGCAGCTGAGCATGTAGGCCGCCAAGTAGTCGACCTGGAAGGTGAGTTCGAGGCCGTCCTGGCTTTCCTGGCGGGCCAGTTCCACGCCGATGCCGGCGTTGTTCACCAGGACGTCGAGCCGGTCGTGCCGGTCGAGGATCCGGTCGGCGAGGGCGCCGATGTCCTTGAGCGAGGAGAAGTCGGCGAGCTCGTAGGAGAGGTTCGCGTTGCCGGTCTTCTCGCGGAGCTCCGCGAGAAGCTCCTGGCCCTTGCGGGCATTGCGGCCGTGCAGGATCAACGAGTGGCCCTGAGCGGCCAGTTCATGGGCGAGAGCCCGGCCGAGGCCGTCGGTCGCACCGGTGATGAGGACGGTCTGCTCGGTGACAGGGGTCATGCGGTTTCACTCCGTGGGATGTCGGATGGTGCCCATGGGGGCACGGCCGGTCGAGTGACCGGCCGTGCCCCGAGCGATCGTGCGGATTCACGCGTACGTCCGCAGTTCCTCGGCGGACTGGTCGGTGTAGCCCTGGCTCACCTCGATGACCAGGCCGTCGGGGTCGGAGACCCAGACGGTCTTCCAGCCGGGGATGAATTCGTCGAAGGCGAGCGGGCCGAGGGTGACCTTCAGCTCGCCGTCCGCCGCGGCGAGGAACGCGTCGACGTCGTCGACCTGGAAGGCCAGGTGCCGGGCCGCGCCCGGGTTGTCGGGCCCGTCGTCGACGGTGTCGAAGGCGGGCGCCGCGTCGGTGGGGAAGAGCTCCAGGTAGACCGGGCCGCTGCGCAGGAACACCACGCGGCTGCCGTCGGCCTCGACCACGCGGGCCCGGCTGAAGCCGAACCAGCGGCTGTAGAACTCCTCCGTGACCTTCTGGTCACGGCAGTTGAGGCCCACATGGGCCCAGCGGACGTTCACGTCGGCGGGTGCGGACACGGGCGTCACGCTCCCGTGACGGCCGCGAACGGCACGCTGTCGTGGAAGTTGGACATGTACTGGATCAGGCCGGACGAGATCCGGAAGTAGTTGCAGACCTCCGCCTCGACGGTGTCGCCGCCGGTGGTGACGGCGGAGATGTGCGAGACCACCGCGGCCTGTTCCCCGTCCACCACGATGTGCACCGGGGTGTTGGAGAACGACGCGTACATCTCGGGGAAGCCCTTCATCATCTCCCTGAGCGTCTCACGTCCCTCGACGTGTCCGGCAAGCTGCTCGTCCATCGTCTGGTCGACGGCGAACAGGTCGCACCAGGCGTCCCACTCACCGGAGTTGGCGAGCCGGTAGTACGTGTCGACGATCTCTCGCGTGTTCATGGGTGATCCCTCCTGGGTCGGCGCGTACTTACGGGAGCGGCACGTCGAGCTGGCGCATCAGGCCGGCGGTGTCGGCCTGCACCCAGCGCTCCACCACCTTGAAGTTCTCCAGGCGGTAGACCTCCAGGCTGGTCCACGACACCTCCTTGCCGCTGGCCTCCATGCCGAAGAACGGCGCGATGTGCTTGCCGTGGAAGGTGATGTGCATGATCACCTTGTCGGGCGCGGCGGCATACAGGGCGTCGAGGGTGACCTTGAAGTCGAGGGCGTCGTGGGCGGCCTTGATGATGCCCTTGAGCTCGTCCAGGCTCTGCACGTCCCACGCCGGGTTGTTGTCCTTGAACGTGGGGCCGAACAGGTCGTCGAGGTCGTCGTAGCGGCGCTCGTTGACGGCGTCGCTGACCTTCTGCACGACGGCGACGTTCTCCTCGTCGGGCGACAACTGGCCGCGCAGGCCGAGCAGATCGTCCTCCGCCCAGCGCTCCACGAGGCGGTCGTCCTGGATCCGCCAGATCTCGGTGGTGGTCCACTCCACCTTGCGGCCGGTCGCGGGGAAGCCGAGTACGGTGTCCTGGTGGGCGCCGGTCAGGCGCACCCGGGTGATCAGCTTGTCGCCCGACTCGATGGTCTCCAGGAGCTCGCCCTTGATGGCGAGCGTGCGGTGGGCACCGCGCAGGGCGTCGAGGTACGACTCAAGGCCCTTGATGTCGAAGCCCGGGTGGTGGTCCTCGAAGTCGGCGCCGATCACGCGGGCGATCTCGGCGTAGTCCTCGGTGTTGAGCGCGGTGAGGAACCGCTCGTACAGCCGGAGGTGGTCAGACGTGGGCATGGGGATTCCCCTCGGTCCGGAGTGACGGGTGAAGGAAGGACTTCTTGATGAGATCGGCCGCCTTCTCGCCGATCATCACGCTCGGTGCGTTGGTGTTCCCGGCGACGATCGTCGGCATGACGGACGCGTCGGCGACCCGAAGGCCGTCGATGCCGTGCACCCGCAATTCGGCGTCGGTGACCGCGTCGGGCCCGGTGCCCATGCGGCAGGTGCCGACCGGGTGCCACAGGGTGGTCGCATGGGCGGCGACGTAGCCGCGCAGTTCGCGCGGGTCCCTCACGTGCTCGCCCGGGCCCAGCTCCGCGCCGCGGAACGGGACGAAAGCGGAGGTGTGCGCGAGCTCCCTGGCCAGCAGAATGCCGTGCACCAGCACATCCGTATCGGCAGCAGACGCAAGGTAGTTGGCGCGCACGACCGCGTTGGCCGACGGGTCGGCGCTGCGCAGCCGGAGCCGGCCGCGGCTCTGCGGAAGCAGCGAGATCGGTGCGAACGTGAAGCCGGGGCCCTCGTGATGTGCGGCCGGAGCGTCGGGCGCCAGGAACTTGACGGGCCCGAACGTGAACTGGAGGTCGGGCGGCTCACCGGGACCCGCGTCCTTGGTGTGGGTGAAGAGCCCGGCCTCGGAGAGCAGCGCGCCCTCGGGGTGCTCCTGGAGCGACTGGTAGCAGACCGGCACGAACAGGTGGTCCTGGAGGTTGCCGCCGACCCCGGGCAGATTCTGTACGCAGTCGATGCCGTGCGAGCGCAGATGCGCGGCCGGGCCGATCCCCGACAGCATGAGCAGCTTCGGGGATTCGAAGGCTCCTGCCGAGACCACGACCTCCTGCTCGGCGACGGCCCTGTGCAGCCGCCCGTCCTGCTCGTACTCGACGCCCGTGACCCGGGTGCCGTCCAGGATCAGCCGGGTGGCCCGGGCCCGCACCTCGACGGTCAGGTTGGGCCGGTCGAGGGCGGGACGCAGATAGCCGTCCGCCGTGGAGGAACGCGCCCCGGTGTCGTCCCGGGTCGTCTGGTACAGGAAGCCGAAGCCGTCCTGCCGCCCGGCGTTGTAGTCCGACTCGCTTGATTTGTACCCGAGTTCGGCAGCTCCCGCGACGAACGCCCCGGCGAGCGGGGTCGGGTCGTCGAGGTCGCGCACCCGTACCGGGCCGCCGCTGCCGCGCAGGTCCGAGCCGCCTCCCGAGTAGTCCTCGGAGCGCCGGAAGTACGGCAGGACGTCGTCGTAGGACCAGCCGGCGTTGCCGAGCGCCGCCCAGCGGTCGTAGTCGTAGCGGCTGCCGCGCACCCACATCAGCGCGTTCACCGAGCTGCAGCCGCCGGCCACCTTGCCCCGGGCGACCGGGATCCGGCGGCCGTCCATGGCGGGTTCGGGCTCGGTGGCGTACCCCCAGTCGATCTCGGGGCTCCACTCGGAGGTGAGCAGCGCGAGCACCGCGGCCGCGTCCGAGCGGTGTATCTCGGGGCGCTCGTCCCAGCCGCCCGCCTCCAGGACGAGCACGGCCGTGTTCTCGTCCTCGCTGAGCCGGCTCGCCACGGCGCAGCCGGCCGACCCGGCGCCGACCACGATGAAGTCGAAGGCGCGAGGCGCTGAATTGCCCGTGGAACGGGGCGACATGGAACCTCCTGGATCGGGGTGGGCGCGGTCAGGCCGGGTTGAGGTCGCCGACGCGGTAGCCGGAGATGAGCGGCCGGCCGGTGCCGGCCTCGCGGACCAGGCGCCAGGTCTGGCCGATGCGGAACGAGCTGACGGAGCCGTCGGAGGTCTGCTTGGCCGTCCACACGACGGTCAGCGAGATGTCGACGCCGGTGCTGTCCTCGGAGACGTCGAGGCGCTCGACCACATGGCTCTGGTCGGTGAAGGCCTCGCCGACCACCTCGTACCACTCGCGGAAGTCGGCGTGGCTGCGCAGGGTGCGCTCGGGGAACACCATCTCCAGGCCGTCGTCGACGATGTGGGCGAGGAGTTCCTCGACGGGCTCGTGGCTGCTGAGAATGTCGAACCAGTGCTGGACGAACGCGGCGATGCCCGTGCCGGGCGCGGTCTTTTCGGCCGTCATGGCTGACTCCCTTCAGTGCGCGGGCCCGGGGCCCGCGGCAGGACTCGGCGCGGCATCCGGGGCGCGGTGCCGCCCACCGATTCCGGCACAGCCCGCGACCGCCGCGCACGGCCCGGTTCGTGGCCGGTACGCACTGCGTGAAGTCGTCGTCCGGGCTGCGGCAACTCGGGCCACAGCGCCGGGTGTTGGGGCATCGCACCCCCTGTGGCCTGGGCCTGAGCACGACATGCCGTAGTCCGCCCGCCCACTTGTGGATGTCTGCGCGCCGGGGCGTCGAGGGCTGGTACCGGCCGAGCGGGCGGACCTAGACAGGACCCCGGCACCACGTGGAACCCCCCAAGGAGAGGAACTCCCGTGAGCAAGCGCATCCTCGTCGTCCTGTCCGAATACGGCTACTGGGGCGAGGAGTTGATCGGCCCCCTGGAGACGTTCGACAAGGCCGGCTATCACGTCAGCTTCGCGACCCCGACCGGCAAGCGGGCCCCGGCCCTGCCGCCGAGCATGGACCCCGACTACATCGACCCGCCGCTCGGCCGCTCGGTCACCACCCCCGAGATGGCCGCCAAGGTCAAGGCGATCGACACCTCGGACCGGCTCGACGACCCGCTGGACCTGTCGTCCTGGCTGCCCGACCGCCCCTACCGCAGCAAGCCGTACTTCCTGCGCGACTGGGAGGCGTACAACACCCGCCTGGAGCAGGTCCGCGAGCAGATCGCGGGACGGTACGACGCCCTGCTCATCGTCGGCGGCAGTGGTCCCATCGTCGACCTCGCCAACAACTGGCGGGTGCACGACCTGATCCTCGCCTTCCACGGCCTCGACCTGCCGATCGCGGCCGAGTGCTACGGCGTCGCGGCCCTCGCCTTCGCCCGCGACCAGGAGGACCGCACCAGCATCATCCGGGGCAAGCACGTCACCGGGCACTGCATCGAGTACGACTACAAGGACGGCACCGGCTTCATGGGCACCGACTTCGTGATCGGGCCGCCGCCGTACCCGCTGGAGTACATCCTGCGCGACGCCACCGCCCCCGGCGGCGCCTACCACGGCAACTTCGGCAAGGAGACCTCGGTCATCGTCGACTACCCGTTCATCACCGGGCGGTCCACCCCCGACTCCTACCTCACCGGCCAGAAGGTCGTCGAGGTCCTGGAGCAGGGCCTGCGCCAGTGGGGGTTCCTCACCAACTGACCCGAACAGCACGGCAGTTCCCGTTCCGCACGAGAGGTGAGCACACCATGGTCAGCAGGCCCGCGCGGGTCGCGATGCTCGAACAGCTGCAGGCCGACGGGGTCCGGTACATGTTCGGCAACCCCGGCACGGTCGAGCAGGGATTCCTCGACGAACTGCGCCACTTCCCCTCACTGGAGTACGTCCTCGCACTGCAGGAGGCCGTCGCCGTCGGCATGGCGGACGGCTACGCGCGGGCCACCCGCCGCCCCACCGTCGTCCAGCTCCACACCGGAGTGGGCCTCGGCAACGGCATAGGAATGCTCTACCAGGCCAAACGGGGCCACGCCCCGCTCGTGGTGATCGCCGGCGAGGCCGGTCTGCGCTACGACAACATGGAAGCGCAGATGGCCGCCGACCTGGTGGCCATGGCCGAGCCGGTCACCAAGTGGGCCACCCGCGTGGTGGACCCCGAGTCCACCCTGCGCACCCTGCGCCGCGCCTTCAAGGTGGCTGCCACACCTCCGTACGGACCGGTGCTCGTGGTCCTGCCCGCCGATGTCATGGACCGGCCCACCACGGAGGAGGCCGTGCCGGTCACCTACCTCGACACAGCGAGCAGCCCCGACCCCGAGGCGCTCGGCCGGGCGGCCTCGCTGCTCGCCGGCGCCGAGCGCCCGATCGTCGTCGCCGGGGACGGGGTGCACTTCTCCGGCGCCCAGCAGGAGCTCGGCCGCCTCGCCCAGACCTGGGGCGCCGAGGTGTGGGGCGCCGACTGGTCGGAGGTCAACCTCTCGGTCGAACATCCGGCGTACGCGGGGCAGTTGGGGCACATGTTCGGCGAGAACAGCCGCCGGGTCACGGCCGCGGCCGACGCCGTCCTCATCGTCGGAACGTATGCGCTGCCCGAGGTCTATCCCGCACTCGACGGTGTTTTCGCGCCCGGTGCCCCGGTCGTGCACATCGACCTGGACACCGACGCCATCGCCAAGAACTTCCCCGTGAACCTGGGTCTCGTCGCCGACCCGAAGCGCACCCTGGCCGCGCTCGCCGACGCGCTGGAGACCCGGATGAGCCCGGTGAACCGGCGGCGGGCCGAGGAGTGGCTGCGGCGCCGGGCCGCCGAGCGGTCCTACGAACTCGCCGCGAACCAGCAGAAGAACGAGGCGGCGCTCGACCCGTTGGCGCTGCCCACCACGGCCTTCGCGCAGGAGCTGGCCCGCCGGCTCCCCGAGGACGCGATCCTCTTCGACGAGGCGCTGACCGCATCGCCCGACCTCTTCCGCCATCTGCCGCCCACCCGGCCCGGCCACTGGTTCCAGACCCGCGGCGGCTCCCTCGGCGTCGGCATCCCGGGTGCGATCGGCGCCCAACTCGCCCACCCGGACAAGGTGGTCGTCGGATTCACCGGCGACGGCGGGTCGATGTACACCGTCCAGGCGCTGTGGACCGCGGCCCGGTACAACATCGGCGCCAAGTTCGTCATCTGCAACAACGGCAGCTACAAGCTGCTCGAGGACAACATCGAGCAGTACTGGCGCTCGGTCGGCGTTCCCGCCCACGACCACCCCGAGATCTTCGACCTGAGCCGGCCCGCCATCGACTTCACCGCGCTGGCCAAGTCCCTGGGCGTACCGGCCGTACGCGTCGACAAGCCCGGCCAGGCAGGTGCCGCCGTCGCCGAGGCGCTCGGCACCCCGGGGCCGTTTCTCATCGACCTGGTCACCGGCGCAGGGAGGGAGGAGTAGCCGTGCGACTCACCGGCCACAAGATCGCCGTCCTGATGGAGAGCGACTTCTACGAACCGGAGATCCTCTACTACCAGCACCGCTTCCCCGAAGAGGGCGCCGAGGTGCACTTCCTGACCCGGCTGTGGGGCCAGGACTCGATGACCTTCACCGGGCACGAGCACCGGATGCCGTTCGAGGTGTCCCGCTCCTTCGAGGACATCGACGAGTTCGCGCTCAAGGAGTTCTCCGCCGTGATCGTGCCCTCCGGCATGGTCTCCGACCGGCTGCGCTACACCGAGGACCCCGACCGGCTGCCGCCCGCGTCCACGTTCCTGCGCCGGGCGTTCAACGACCCGGCGATCGTCAAGGGCATCATCTGCCACGGCATGTGGCTCGCGGCCCCCGTCCCCTCCCTGGTGCGCGGGCGGCGCGCGGTCGTCCACAACAACCTGCTCGGCGACCTGCGCAACATGGGCGGCGAGTACGTCGACCAGGACGTCGTCGTCCACGACGACCTGGTCACCGCGCGGACCGGCGCCCACTGCCACCTGTTCGCCCGCACCATCATCGACCTGCTCGCGAACCGGGAGCGCCCGGTGCGCGGGGCCGCCGTGAGGAGCGCGCGATGACCTCCATGACCTCCGCACGTGCCGCGATGCCGACCGCGCCCCGGGGCGCCCGCATCCCGGTCCTCGACGTCACGCCGCAGGTGCGGGGTGGCGAGGTGCCCGCCAAGGCGGTGACCGGTGAGAGCGTCACCATCGGCGCCACCGTCTTCCGCGAGGGCAGCGGCCTCGTCGGCGCCAACGTCGTGCTCCGCGACCCGGCGGGACGGCCGGGACCCTGGACGCCGATGGCACTCGTCGACGCCGACGCCGACCGCTGGGAGGCCACCGTCGTCCTGGACGCCGCCGGACTCTGGACCTACACCGTGGAGGCCTGGGCCGACCCCGTCGGCACCTGGCGCCGCGACGCACAGCTGAAGATTCCCGCCGGGGTCGATGTGGAGCTGATGCTCGCCGAGGGGGCCCTGCTGCACGAGCGGGCCGCCCTCGCGATCCCGGACCCGGACCGCCGGGAGGCGGTGACAGCGGCAGCGGGGGCGCTGCGCGACGAAGCGAGCCCCACCCCCCGTCGGCTCGCCGCGACCACCGACCCGAAGGTGATCGCCGCGCTGGACGCCCGTCCGCTGCGTGAACTGGTCACCGCCTCCCGGCCGCTGCACCTCCTCGTCGAGCGCCGGCGCGCCCTCGTCGGCTCCTGGTACGAGCTGTTCCCGCGCTCCGAGGGGGCAGTGCTCACCCCGGGGAGGCCGCCCGTCAGTGGCACGTTCAGGACCGCCGCCGAGCGCCTTCCGGCCGTCGCCGCGATGGGCTTCGACGTGGTGTACCTGCCGCCCGTCCACCCCATCGGACGCAGCCACCGCAAGGGCCCGGACAACGCGCTCACCGCGGGCCCCGACGACGTGGGCTCGCCCTGGGCGATCGGCTCCGCCGACGGCGGCCACGACGCCGTCCACCCGGCGCTCGGCACCCTCGACGACTTCCGTCAATTCGTCCTCAGGGCACAGGAGTTGGGTCTGGAGGTGGCACTGGACTTCGCGCTCCAGTGCTCGCCCGACCACCCCTGGCTCACCGAGCACCCCGAGTGGTTCACCCACCGCGCGGACGGCACCATCGCCTCCGCCGAGAACCCGCCGAAGAAGTACGAGGACATCCACCCCCTCGACTTCGACACCGACTTCGAGGGCCTTGTCGCCGAGACCGTACGGATCCTGCGGCACTGGACCGCCCAGGGCGTCCGCATCTTCCGCGTCGACAACCCGCACACCAAACCGGTCGCCTTCTGGGAGCGCGTCATCGCAGCGGTCCGTACGACCGACCCCGACGTGGTCTTCCTCGCCGAGGCGTTCACCCGCCGGGCCATGGTGCACGCCCTCGCCCAGGCCGGCTTCCAGCAGTCGTACACCTACTTCACCTGGAAGAACACCAAGGAGGAGCTCACCGAGTACGGCGCCGAACTCGCCCAGGACAGTGCCGACTTCCTTCGGCCCAACCTGTTCGTCAACACCCCCGACATCCTGCATGCCTACCTCCAGAACGGCGGCAGGCCCGCCTTCGAGGCGCGCGCGGTGCTCGCCGCGACCCTCGCGCCGACCTGGGGCATGTACGCGGGCTACGAGCTGTGCGAGGGCGAGGCGCTCGCGGCGGGCACCGAGGACTACGCCCGCTCCGAGAAGTACGAGCTGCGGCCCCGCGACTGGGCAGCCGCCGAGGCAGAGGGCCGCACCATCGCGCCGCTGATCACCCGCCTCAACGAGCTGCGCCGCACCCACCCCGCCCTCCAGGAGCTCAAGAACCTGCGCTTCCACCCCACCGACCACGATCAAGTCCTGGCCTATTCCAAGCAGTTGAGGCTCCCGGACGGCACCAGCGACACCGTCCTCGCGGTCGTCAACCTCGACCCGCACCACGCGAGCGAGGCCACCGTCTCCTTCGACCTCGCCGCACTCGGCCTGCCCGAGGACGGCTCCCTGAAGGTGCGCGACGAACTCACCGGCGAGCTCCACACCTGGCACCCACACACCTACGTACGCCTGGAGCCGTCGGATACCCCCGCGCATCTGCTGACCCCGCTCGCCGACGGGCCGACGCCATGAGCGTCACCGCCACCGAGCCGGGCATCCTGGCCCCGCTGCTGCCCGCCCTCGAACCGTGGCTGGTCACCCGCCGCTGGTTCGCGGGCGGCGGCGGGCCCCTCGTCGAACTCACCCCGGTCGCCGTCACCGTCGTACGCGAACAGGCCCCGGCGCTGGTCCACGCCGTGCTCCGGGCCCGCCACGGCGGTGGCCCCGAGCGGCTCTACCAGCTCCTGCTCGGGCTGCGCCCGGACCTCCCCGCGCGCCTCGCCCCGTCCGCCATCGCCGAGGTGCCGGACGGGCCCTGGTGCGGCTGGACCCTGTACGAGGCCGTCGAGGACCCGGCGCTGCTCGGGGTGCTCCTGCGCACCCTGGCCCTGCGCGACGGCACCGGCGGGCCGCGCCTCGTCCGCACCTCCGCACTGCCCCTGCCCGTCGGCCTCGTACCCCGGGCGCTGACCGCCGAGCAGAGCAACAGCACAGTGGCGTACGGCGACCGGCTGCTGCTCAAGCTGTACCGGCGGCCGGAGCCGGGCCCGCACGCCGAGATCGACGCCCTGCGCGCCCTCACCGAACAGCGCTGCACCCGCACGCCCCGCCTCCACGGCGCGCTGCACACCGACGCGCCGGGCGGCGAGGGCCTGGTGCTCGGCCTTCTCGAAGACTTCCTGCCCGCCGAGGCCGACGGGTGGGAGAGCGCGGTGCGGCACGCCGCCGACTGCATCGAGGGCAGCTGCCGCACCATCCCCGCGACCGGCGGCTTCACCGCACACGCCCGCACCCTCGGCCAGGCGGTCGCCGAGGTCCACACCGCGCTCGCCGAGGCGTTCCCGCGCCATCTGCTCGGGCCGGGCGCGGTGGCCGACGATGCCGCGCACATGAAACGCCGCCTGGCCGAAGCCGTCGACGAGGTGCCTGCGCTCGCCCGCTACCGCACCGCGCTCGGCGCCCTGTACGAGGACTACGCGGCCATGGCCGCACGCGGCTGCCCGATGCTGGCCCAACGCACGCACGGCGACCTGCACCTGGGGCAGGCGCTGCGCACCGCAGACGGCTGGCGGATCATCGACTTCGAGGGCCAGCCCGCCACCCCCGCCGCCGAACGGACCCGGCCGCAGTCCGCGCTGCGCGACGTCGCCTCCATGCTGCGCTCCTTCGACNTGCGCGACGTCGCCTCCATGCTGCGCTCCTTCGACTACGCCGCCCGCACCGCCCTCGCCGACGTGCACGAACGGTCCGCCGAGGAGGGCCCCGGCCCCCGGCTGCGGCGTACCCGGCGGGCGTACGCCTGGGCCGTCCGCAACCGCCGTGCCTTCTGCGACGGCTACCGCGACGCGGGCGGCGCCGACCCCTACTGCCGGCCCGTGCCGCTGCGCGCCTTCGAGGCGGACAAGGCGGTGTACGAGGCGGTCTACGAGGCGCGGCACCGCCCGGCCCTGCTGCCCGTTCCGCTGGCCGCGATCCACCGGCTCACGGGCTCCCGCTGACCCACCGGACATCCCTGAAAGGACCCCAACCCGTGCTCCAGACCCGGCACTTGACGACCCACATGGCCGACGCCGAGCTCGACCGGCTGCTCGCGGGGGCGCACCACGACCCGCACGGCGTGCTCGGCGCGCACCCGGTCGCGGACGGTGTCGCGGTCAGGGCGCTGCGCCCGCTCGCCCGCAGCGTGACGGCGGTCACCGCGGACGGGGCCCGGGTCGAACTCACCCACCAGCGCGACGGGTTGTTCACCGGCCTCCTTCCGGGCGCCGCGGTGCCCTCCTACCGGCTCCACGTCACCTACGGCGAGCGCGAGGAGAGCCACGAGGACGGCTACCGCTTCCTGCCCACCCTCGGCGACCTCGACCTGCACCTCATCACGGAGGGTCGGCACTGGGAGCTGTGGCAGGCGCTCGGCGCCCGGGTCCGCACCCTTGAAGGCGTCACCGGCACCGCCTTCGCGGTGTGGGCTCCCAACGCCCAAGGGGTGCGTGTCATCGGCGACTTCAACGGCTGGAACGGCGTCGCGCACCCCATGCGCTCGCTCGGCTCCAGCGGCGTATGGGAGCTGTTCGTGCCGGACGCCGGGCCCGGCACCCGCTACAAGTACGAGATTCACACCCGTGACGGCCGCATGCTCCAGAAGGCCGACCCGCTGGCCCGCGCCGCCGAGTGCCCGCCCGCGACCGCCTCCGTCGTCCACGCGTCCGCGTACGTCTGGGGCGACGCCGAGTGGATGGCCCAGCGGGGCGGCGAGGACTGCCGGCAGCGTCCCCTGTCGGTCTACGAGGTCCACATTCCGTCATGGCGACCTGGTCTGACCTACCGTCAGCTTGCCGAGGAATTGCCGAAATACGTCGCCGGCCTGGGGTTCACGCATGTGGAGCTCATGCCGGTGATGGAACATCCCTTCGGCGGCTCCTGGGGCTACCAGGTGACCGGCTACTTCGCCCCGACCGCGCGCCTGGGCACCCCCGACGACTTCCGCTACCTCGTGGACGCGCTGCACGGCGCCGGGATCGGGGTCATCGCGGACTGGGTGCCGGCCCACTTCCCGAAGGACGAGTTCGCCCTTTCCCGATTCGACGGCGAACCCCTTTACGAACCCGCCGACACCCGGCGTGCCCATCATCCGGACTGGGGCACCCTGGAATTCGACTACGGCCGACGCGAGGTACGCAACTTCCTTGTCGCCAACGCCGTCTACTGGTGCACCGAATTCCATGTCGACGCGATACGCGTGGACGCGGTCGCCTCGATGCTCTACCTGGACTATTCCCGGGAGGAGGGCGGCTGGAGCCCCAATGAGCACGGCGGACGGGAAAACCTGGCCGCCGTCGCCTTCCTCCAGGAAATGACCGATACTGTGCGCCGCCGCGCCCCGGGCGCCCTCACCATCGCCGAGGAGTCGACGTCCTGGCCGGGCGTGACCCGGCCCACCTACGAGGTCGGCCAGGACGGATTCGGCGGGCTCGGTTTCGACCTCAAGTGGAACATGGGCTGGATGCACGATTCGCTCGGCTATGTCGCCCGCGACCCGGTCCACCGCGCGTATCACCACGACGAGTTGACCTTCTCGATGGTGTACGCCTACAGCGAGGCGTTTGTGCTGCCCCTCTCACACGACGAGGTGGTGCACGGCAAGCGATCGCTGGTCGCGAAGATGCCGGGGGACTGGTGGCAGCAGCGCGCGAATCTCCGCGCCACTCTCGGTTACATGTGGGCCCATCCGGGAAAGCAACTCCTTTTCATGGGCCAGGAGTTCGCGCAGGGTGAGGAATTCGACCACGATCGCGGGCCGCAGTGGTGGGTCCTCGACGAGGACTGGCCCGGCCATGCCGGCCACCGCGGCATCCGCTCCCTGGTCAGTGATCTGAACCAGGTCTACACCGCGACCCCCGCCCTGTGGGAGCTCGACTGCGACCCGTCGGGCTTCTCCTGGATCGACGGATCCCGGTCCGAGGACAACGTCCTGTCCTTCGTGCGGTACGACGCCGAAGGCCGCCCCCTGGTCGTCGTCTGCAACTTCTCCCCGGTGGTCCGCACCGGCTACCGCATCGGCCTTCCCGACGCCGCCGCGTGGACGGAGGTCCTCAACAGCGACGCCGAACGCTACGGCGGCAGCGGCGTGGTGAACCCCGGCGTCATCGCGCCCGAGCCGGTGCCCTGGCACGGCCGCGCCCGGAGCGCCGCCCTCACCCTGCCCCCGCTGGCCACCTTCTGGCTCCGCCCGAACCCCCAGGAGAGCGACGATGAGTGAGGTACGCGGCACGGCCGAGCGGATCGTCGGGACGTACGGCATCCGCGGCCGGGTCCCCGACGAGCTGGACCTGGGCGGCGCCTATCGGACCGGCGCCGCCTTCGCCCTGCTCACCGGGGCGCCCGTGGTCGCGGTGGCGCACGACCTGCGCGGCTCCTCGCCGGCGCTCGCGGACGCCTTCGCCCAAGGGGTGCTCGACCAGGGTGCGGACGTCCTCGACGCCGGCCCCGGACCGGCCGACTGCCTGACCTATCTGTCGGGGAAGCTTGAGGTGCCCGGCGCTCTGGTCACTTCGGGCCACGGCCCCGGCGCGCCCCACGGCATCCGGCTGTGCCGGGCCGGCGCGGTGACGGTCGCCGAGGGCACGGGGCTCGAAGCGATCAGGGAGCGGCTCACGGGGCCCCGCCCGCCGATGGCGGACGAGCCCGGCTCCACGGTCGCCGCGCCGGTCCTCGACGAATACGCGCGGCATCTGCGCTCCCTGGTCGACCTCACCGGCATCCGGCCGCTGAAGGTGGTGGTCGACGCGGCCCACGGCATGGCCGCGCTCACCGCACCCCGGGTGCTGCACCCGGCGGTGGAGCTCGTGCCCGTACGGTTCCCGGGCACCGACGAGCGGTCACGGCAGGAAAGCCGGGACCTGGGGGAGTGGGTGCGGCGTACGGGAGCGGACCTGGGGCTCGCCTTCGACGCGGGTGCGGACCGCTGCCGCGCCGTGGACGAGCGGGGCGCGGCCGTCCCGCCCGCCGCGGTCATCGGGCTCGTCGCGGCGCGCGAACTCGCCCGGCGGCCCGGCGCCGCCGTGGTCCACGACCTCGTCACCTCGCGCTCCGCCATCGAGGCGGTCGAGGCGGCCGGCGGCATCCCGCTGCGCTGCCGGGTCGGGCGCGCGGCCATCCGCTCCCTCATGGCCGAACAGGGCGCGGCCTTCGGCGGCTCGCACTCGGGCCGCGCCTACTTCCGCGACTTCTGGTGCGCGGACTCGGCCATGCTCACGGCCCTGCACCTGGTCGCGGAGCTCGGCCACTCGGGCCGCAGGCTCTCGGAACTGGCCGCCGGCCACGACCGCTACCCGGGCTCCGGCGAGATCGGCATCCGGGTCGAGGACCCCGTGGCGGCCCTGCACCGCGTCACCGCGCACTTCGCGGCCACCGAGGCCGAACTCGACCACCTCGACGGCGTCACCGGGGAGTTCGGCGACGGCTCCTGGTTCAACGTACGGGCCGCCCGCACGGTCCCCTTGGTACGCATCCACGTGGAGGCCGAGACCCCGGCCGCGATGGAGGCGCTGCGCGACCGGGTGCTGGGTGTGGTGACGGGGTCGGCGGCTAGCGCGACGCCTGCTCGCTGAGGACGTCGCGCAGGTTGGGCGTGGGCTGGAAGCCAGTCGCCGACAGGGCCGCGTCGTAGGCTGCGAGGGCCTGCTTGGCGTGGCCCTCGTCCTTCCAGAGGTCGCCGATCCGGCGCCAGTACGCCGCGGTCTCGTACGAGGCGGGGAAGTGCCGCAACTGACGCGTGGCGGCTTCGAGTACTTGCTTGCCGAGGTCATTCTCCCGCCGCAGGAAGTGCAACTGGGCGAGGGCGGTACGGGCGGCGACCGCGAGGACGCGGGGTTCGCTGCCGAGGAGGCCGAGAGCGCGTTCCGCGTGTGCGGTCGCCTCGGTCCAGTTGCCCAGCGCGGTATCGGCCTCGGCCAGATGGAGTTCGCAGCGCGCGAGCTCGTCGGCATTGCCGGTCTCCGCGAGCGACTGCTGCGCCCCCTCCAGGAGGTCTTTGGCTCGGCCGAGGTCCCCGGACTCGGTCTGCAGCAGCAACCACCCGTAGTTCATCTTGAGCATGGCGACATGCCGGATGTTGTCGTCCTCGGCCATCATCGCCAGCGCCCGCTCGATCAGGGCGAGGGCCTCGGTGAGCTGTCCGCGCGACTGGGCGACCAGGCCCGCGTTCCAGTACACCGCGCCCCGCGCGGCCCGCGCACCTTGCTTCTCGGCGATGGGGATGAGGCGCTGAGCGAGCAAATGCGCGCGGGTGTGGTCGCCTCGATGCCGATAGGAGCCCATGAGGGTCGAGCCGAGCTGGACGTGATCGACTGTCACATCCAGCCCCAATGAGTCCAGCTTGCTCATGGCCCGCTCACCGATCTCGATGCTGACCGTGATGTCGCCCATGTTGCGGTAGCAGCGGCACAGCGCCACCGCGGTACGGCACCACTCGTCCGAGCCAGCCGCCAGCGCGCGGTCGGCGAAGATCTCCTCAAGGAGGGGGATCGCGGCCTCCAGGCGCCCGAGCTTCTCGAGCGCGGATGCCTGGCCCATGCGGGCGCGTCGCTTCATGGCGGCATCCAGCGGCAGCGAGCCGCCGAGCAGCTCGCTGAAGGTCTGCAGCGCCTCGCCGTCGGCGCCATTGCGCAGGGCCATGTCACCGAAGGCCAGCTTGAGCCTGGCCTCCTCCATCTCGTGCTGGTCGCGGCCGGTGCGCAGATATTCGGCGGAGCAGCCCAGCTTGTCCGCCAGCGTGCCGAGCACCGTGTCGGACGGCGCCCGCTTGCCGGACTCGATCAGCGACACGTAGCTGGTGGAGATCTCTTCGGACGCGAGGTCCTGCTGTTTGAGTCCGCGCCGGACCCGGAGCTCCCGGATGCGCTGCCCGAGGCCGACGGGAGAAGAAGGCTCAGAGTGATCCACGGCGACTCCTTGAGCAACGGTGCTTGACTCAGATCATTACAGGTGATGCTACCCGCAAGTCAGGCGCCTGCAAGCGTCCGCGTCACGTTTTTTGAGGTCTACAGGGCGCAGTTTGGCTGCTTTCGTGCTCCAGCGCCGGGGCAGATTCGGAATTCTATCCTCCGTAACGACCAAGATCACGTATTGCCCAACCTATACTTGACTGAAAAGGTCACGCCTGATTGACTCGTCTAGTCAAATTGAGTTGTCCAAGTGGGGGATATTTCAATGGGGTCGAAGGGATTGTGGCTGATCATCGTCGCAATGTTCTCGATAGGGGTAATTCTCAGCGGGGCTATGGTGTTCACATCGGGCCCCTCTCTGATATCGCCTGCCGTCGGTCGCGCTGGCATGGCGACGCCAAACTCGATAACGGGAGGCTGCTGCTGAACCGCCTCGTGGGTCGTACGACGAAAGGAGAGGGAATGCGCATCGATCTACTCACCCGTGAATACCCGCCCGAGGTCTACGGCGGAGCCGGCGTTCACGTGGCCGAGCTGACGCGGGGGCTGCGCCGGCTCGCCGACGTACAAGTGCGCTGTCTGGGAACGGCCAGAACGGAACCGGGCGTTGACGCATACGAGCCACCGGCTCGCCTCGCCGCGGCGGACGCCGCGCTGGGATTCCTCGGGGCGGACGCGGCGATGGCCGCCGACTGCGCCGGAACGGACGTCGTGCACAGCCACACCTGGTACGCGAACATGGCCGGGAACCTCGCAAGCCTGCTGCACGGCGTGCCGCACATCATGACGCTGCACAGCCTGGAGCCGCTGCGGCCCTGGAAGGCCGAGCAACTCGGCGGCGGATACGCCCTGTCGTGCTGGATGGAACGCACGGCCGCACAGTCCGCCTCGGCTCTGATCGCCGTGTCGGCGGCGATGCGCGACGACATCCTGCGCGTCTACCCCGACGTCGACCCCGAGCGGGTGCACGTCATCCACAACGGCATCGACCCCGAGGCCTACCGGCCCGACCCGCGCCCGGACGCACTGGAGCGGTACGGCATCGACCCGGACCTGCCCATAGTGCTGTTCGTCGGCCGCGTCACCCGCCAGAAGGGGCTGCCGCACCTGCTGCGGGCCGCGTTCGGCCTGCGCTCGGACGTCCAGCTGGTGCTGTGCTGCGGACAGCCCGACACGCCCGAGATCGCCGCCGAGGTCGCGGAACTCGTCGAGGAACTGCGCACGGTACGCGACGGGGTCTTCCGCATCGACGGGATGCTGGACCAGGACTCGGTGCGTCAACTCCTCACCCACGCAACGGTGTTCGTGTGCCCCTCGGTGTACGAGCCGATGGGCATCGTGAACCTGGAGGCGATGGCCTGCGGCACCCCGGTCGTGGCTTCCGCGGTCGGCGGGATCCCCGAGGTCGTCGACGACGGGGTGACCGGGCTGCTCGTCGCGTTCGAGGCGCGGGACGACGCCACGGGCGAGCCGGTCGATCCTGACAAGTTCGCTGCGGGCCTCGCCGAAGCCGTCAACGACCTGATCGAGGACCGGGGCCGGGCCGCCGCACTCGGTGCCGCGGGCAGGGCGCGGGCGGTGGAGCACTTCTCGTGGGACAAGGTGGCCGAGCGGACTCTGGAGGTCTACCGCGAGGCGGTCTCGGCCCACCGGGTGTGAACTCCCGGAGCCCGTGTCCGATCCGGACGGGGTACGGACGCGGGCTCTCACTGAGCGTTTGGTGCTGTTTCACTGCGATCCATGGCGGTTTGGTGATGCCGGCGGATTGA
>NZ_BAAASQ010000028.1:0-98687 GCF_039532965.1 Streptomyces mauvecolor
TTCAGCGCCGATGGTACTGCAGGGGGGACCCTGTGGGAGAGTAGGACGCCGCCGAACAAATATTCAACGCTGGTCCCTGAACTTCGGTTCGGGGGCCAGCGTTTTTTTGTGCCCGCTTACCTGGCGTTCATGTGGCAAGAGGACGATCCGCTGTCATGAGGATGACAGGAGCGCTCAAGTCTGCCGGTGTCACGACCGGTGACGAGGTGATCGTGCCGGCCTACGACACCGGCGAGCTGGCCAGGGCCGTCGTCGCCACCGGGGCCGTGCCGGTGTTCGCCGACATCGATCCGCTGACCTACTGCCTGGCCCCGGACGCCGTCGGCCGGGTCATCACTTCCAGGACCGCCGCTGTCGTACTCGTCCACCGTTTCGGGCATCCGGCCGATGTGCCGCGGTTTGCTCAACTGGCCGCCAAGAACGGAGTGTTGCTCCTTGAGGAGGAGGACCGCGAGGGTCTCGGCGGGGACGTGGCTCAACGGCGGGAGCGCGCCGGGTACTTGGGGCGGCGGCTCGCCGGCGTGGAGACGCCCACGCCGGCCGAGGGGCATCGCTATCAGCGGTACGTCGTGCGCGTGCCCGGCAACGGGCGGCCCGACCGGGATGCGTTCGCACGGCTGCTGCGGCGGCGCGGGGTCGAGTGTGAGGTGCCCGTGCCCATTCCCGTACACCGGATGCGGGAGTTCCGGCGGGACGGGTGGATGCTTGGTGAGACCGAGCGGGCTGCCGACGAGACGCTCGCGTTGCCTTCGCTCGACGGGCTTACCGAGGCGGAATTGCGGCGGTTGGTGTCCGTCTGCAACGCGCTCGGCGGTCTGCTGCAACCCGCATAGCCGGAACCGGTGACCGTGGTTCGGAACACCGTCTGATTCGGGGTATGCTTTATCTCGTTGGTGAGGGGGAAACCCCGAAACAACAACCGGCCCCTATAGCTCAGTCGGTAGAGCGTCTCCATGGTAAGGAGAAGGTCTGCGGTTCGATTCCGCATGGGGGCTCAACAATCCGAAAGGCCCCGCCCATTGGGCGGGGCCTTTCGCGTACCCCCTCGCGGTTATCGCTTGGCCTGCTCCGGGATGCGCATGGACAGGATCGCCATGTCGTCGGAGGCCGGTTCGGCGGCGAAGCGCTCGACGGCTCGGAGTACGCGGGCAGCGACCGCGCCCGCCGTCAGACCTGTACACGAGGCGAGGACGTCGGTGAGGCCGTCGTCGCCGAGCATGCGGGTGCCCTCGCGGCGCTCGGTGATGCCGTCCGTCACGCAGAGCAGGACGTCGCCCGGGTCGAGGGTGATCGTCTGCTCGTACAGCTCCAGGTCCTCCATCACGCCGAGCAGGGGCTGCGGGTCCGCGGCCGGTTCGACCGAGCCGTCCTGGCGCAGGCGCAGGGGGAGCGGGTGGCCGGCGCAGACGATCTTCAGGATGGCGCTGCCGTCCTCCTGGGGCCACAACTCGCCATAGAGGAGCGTCAGGAAACGGCTGCGGGCTCCCTCGTCGAGGATCGCCGCGTTCAGGCGCTCCAGGACCGCGGGGCCGCCGAAGCCCTCGCGGGCGAGCAGACGCAGGGCGTGCCGGGCGAGGCCGGTGACCGCGGCGGCCTCCGGGCCCGTACCGCAGACGTCGCCGATGGCGAAGCCGTACGCGCCGTCCCGGATGGGGAAGAGGTCGTAGAAGTCGCCGCCGACCTCGTTGCCCTCGCCGGCCGCGCGGTAGATCACTTCGACCTCGACGCCCGGGATCTGCGGCAGGCCGGGCGGCAGCAGGGAGCGCTGGAGGGAGCGGCTGATGGCCATGCGCTCGGAGTACAGGCGCGCGTTGTCGAGGGCGAGCGCGGCCCGGCGCGAGAGGTCCTCGGCGAGTTCGAGGATCTCCTGACGGAAGTGGTCGTCCGACGGTTTGCCGAGTGTCAGCATGCCGATGACGCGGTTGCGGGCGACGAGCGGCAGTACGACGGTCTCGCCGCCGACCGTGGCCGCCGTCGACAGCGTGGTGCCGAGGCCGCCGCCCGTGTGGGGGCTGCCGGAGCGGCCGAGGTCGCGCATCGAGACGCGGAGGGCGGCCTGGTGGGCGGCTTCCCCGGGGGCGGACCACACGCGGGCGCCGGGGGTGGGCACCGGCTCCGGCGGGTTGATCCTGGAGAGGAGGGCCTTGAGGCCGTCGATGCGTTCCTCGTCCTCGTGGAGCACGTAGGAGAGGTACGGGTCCGAGGCCTGGTCGGCGATCGTGTAGACGGCGCACCAGGTGGCCAGGGTGGGGACGGTCATCTGGGCCATGAGGGCCAGTGTCTGGTCGCGGTCCAGGGTGCCGGCCAGGAGGTCGGAGGCCTCGACGAGGAAGCTCAGCGAGCCTCTGCGCAGCCGTTCCAGCTCGCCCAGGCGGGCCGATTCGACGGCGAGCGCGATGCGGTCGGCGGCGAACTGGAGACGCAGGGCCTCCTCGTTGGAATAGCGGCCGGGGGATTCGGCGGCGACGCCGAGCGAGCCGGTGAGGCGGCCCTCGACCTTGAGCGGAACGGTGACGACCGAGCGCATGCCGGTGCTTTCGAGCAGCGGTACGGCGCCGGGAACGGCCGCGAGGTCCTCGTGGACGGCGGGCATCCGGGCCGAGCCGTACCGTCCGGTGCCGGCCTCGACGGGGACCCGGGCGAAGCGCTGGCGGGCCGAGGGGAGGCCGGTGGTGGCCCGTACTTCCAGCTCGGTCTCGTCGTCGGTGGCGAGCAGCAGGAAGGCGGAGTCGCCGTCCAGCATGTCGCGGGCGCGCTCCACGGTGCGCTGGAGCAGGCCGTCGAGGTCGTCGGGGGCGGGGGAGCCGATGAAGACCTCGAACGGGTCGACGTTGCGGCTCTCGCCCAGGGCGACCGGGTCGGTCGCGGGCTGGCGGACCGGGGTCTGCAGGACCGCGCGCTCGTCGTCGCGCACGAGAAGGCAGACCGTGGACGGCTCGCCCTCGGTGTCGCGGACCCTGAGGTGGGAGGCGTACACCGGAACGACGCGGCCGTCGGCGCCCCTTATCCCGTAGGTGCCTTCCCAGCGCGAGAGTTGGAGGGCTTCGACGATTCCGGTCGAGGTGCCGGGGGTGTGCGGCCAGGCCGCGAAGTCGGTGAGCGCCTTGCCGGTGACCTGCTCGGCGGGGTAGCCGAAGAGTTCCTCGGCGTCCTCGTTCCAGGCGCGGACGGCGCCGGTGCGGTCGATCTGGACGACAGCTACCCGGACTCTGCCGTCGGTGACGGGGAGCAGGGCGGTCGGCAGGGCCGGGCCGGCGGAGCGGGTGCCCACGGGGCGGTTGGGGAGGTCGAGCTGGAACCAGACATTTTTTCTGGTTGGCGTGTACTCGACCCCCCAGCGGGAGGCGAGGGCGGCGCAGAGCAGCAGGCCGCGGCCGTTCTCGCGGTCGGGTCCGGCGACGTCGGCGGGGGAGCCGAGGAGCGGAACCTCACGTTCGGGGTAGCGGTCGGCCACTTCGACGCGTACGCCGTCGTCGGAGCGCAGGCACAGGACGTCCGCCTTGGTGCCGGCGTGGACGACCGCGTTGGTGACGAGCTCGCTGGTCAGGACCACGGCGTCGTCCACGACATCCGCGTAGCCCCACCCCTGGAGGGTGTCCCGGACGAAGGCGCGGGCGGTCGCGACCGACCGCCCGACAGGGTCGAAGCTGGCTGCCGCCCGCGCGGTGATCACAGAACTCCTCGTACGCGTCTCGTCGCCCGGATTTCCTTGCCGGGGCTCCGGAACGTGCTCTCCGGGAATCAACAGTCCCATGTCGGCCCGCCCCCTCCGGTGTCCCGTGGTCGTCCTTTGTGCCGCCCTCCCCCAAGCTTTACCGAGCAGAAGGGTACGAACCGCCCCCATGCCGGGCGGACCGGGGCGGTTGGACAGCCGGAAGCCAGGTTACTTACCTTCGCTGTCCGAGCGGATGCCGGTCACCAGTGTTTCCGCCCTCCGTGGGCGGGGACGGATATGCGAAGCTGCCGAACTGTTATGGCCTGGTTCGGCCATGGTGAAACACTGGGCATGCTTCCGGAGACAGCCCGGGCAGTGCGGTCAACCCTTGCGGGAGGGACACGGTGGAGTCTGGCGCAGCAGCGCGGGGCGTAAGCACGCGCGCGAAAGACGATCAGTCCCGGACTCAACAGGCCCGGAGCCATAAGCGAGGGAGCAACGGTACGACCGAGGTGGACACGGCGGCGCTGCAGCGGCTGCTCGCGGCCCTCGCGTCGATGCGGGACGGGAATTTCCGCAAACGCCTGACGGTGTCCGGCGACGGGGTGATGACGGAGATCGCGGCCGTCTTCAACGAGGTCGCGGACCGAAATCTGCATCTGACCGGCGAGATCGCCCGGGTGCGCAGGATGGTCGGGCGCGAGGGAAAGCTGACCGAGCGGCTGGAGAACGGGGCCTGTGAGGGCTCCTGGGCGGCCGCGATCGACGCTTCCAACGCGCTGGTGGACGATCTCGCGAGGCCGGTCTCGGAGGTCGGGCGGGTGCTCTCGGCGGTGGCCGAGGGTGATCTGGAACAGCGGATGGACCTGCGGTCGCACGGCAGTGACGGTGCGGAGCGGCCGTTGCGCGGGGAGTTCCTCAAGGTCGGGCGGACCGTCAACAACCTGGTCGACCAGCTGTCCGCCTTCACCGATGAGGTGACGCGGGTCGCCCTCGAGGTCGGCACGGAGGGCAAGCTCGGCGGTCAGGCCCAGGTGCGCGGTATGTCCGGTTCCTGGAAGGATCTGACGGATTCGGTCAACACGATGGCGTACCGGCTGACGGCACAGGTGCGTGACATTGCTCTCGTCACCACCGCTGTCGCCAAGGGCGATCTGTCGCGCAAGGTCACCGTGGATGTGGCCGGCGAGATGCTGGAGCTGAAGAACACCGTCAACACGATGGTGGACCAGCTCCAGTCGTTCGGCTCCGAGGTGACGCGAGTCGCGCGCGAGGTCGGCATCGAGGGCCGGCTCGGCGGTCAGGCGGAAGTACCCGGTGCTGCCGGGACGTGGAAGGACCTGACGGATTCCGTCAACACCGCGTTCCGCAACCTCACCGGGCAGGTGCGGGACATCGCAGGTGACGACGGCGGTCGCCAACGGCGACCTGTCGCAGAAGGTCACCGTCGATGTCGCGGGCGAGATGCTGGAGTTGAAGAACACCGTCAACACGATGGTGGCGCAGCTGTCGTCGTTCGCCGACCAGGTCACGCGGATGGCGCGGGACGTGGGCACCGAGGGCCGGCTCGGCGGCCAGGCGCGCGTCGACGGCGTCTCGGGCACCTGGAAGGAACTCACCGACTCCGTCAACTTCATGGCGGGAAACCTGACTTCACAGGTCCGTCAGATCGCCCAGGTGACCACGGCGGTCGCCCGGGGTGACCTGTCGCAGAAGATCGACGTGGATGCCCGCGGCGAGATGCTGGAGCTGAAGAACACCATCAACACGATGGTCGACCAGCTCTCCGCCTTCGCCGAGCAGGTCACCCGTGTCGCCCGCGAGGTCGGCACCGACGGCCGGCTCGGCGGCCAGGCCCAGGTGCCCGGCGTCGCCGGGGTGTGGCGCGACCTGACCGACTCCGTGAACGGCATGGCCGGCAACCTCACGGCCCAGGTGCGCAACATCGCCCAGGTCGCCACGGCGGTCGCCCGGGGTGACCTGTCGCAGAAGATCGACGTGGACGCCCGCGGCGAGATCCTGGAGCTGAAGAACACCCTCAACACGATGGTCGACCAGCTGTCCAACTTCGCCGAGCAGGTCACCCGGGTGGCCCGCGAGGTGGGCACCGAGGGCATTCTGGGCGGTCAGGCCGAGGTGCAGGGCGTGTCCGGCACCTGGAAGGACCTCACCCAGTCCGTCAACTTCATGGCCAACAACCTGACTTCACAGGTGCGCAACATCGCCGAGGTGACGACGGCGGTCGCCGAGGGCGACCTCTCCAAGAAGATCACGGTCGACTCCAAGGGCGAGATCCTGGAGCTGGTGACGACCGTCAACACGATGGTCGACCAGCTGTCCAACTTCGCCGACGAGGTCACGCGCGTGGCCCGTGAGGTGGGTACGGAGGGCATCCTGGGCGGTCAGGCCCGGGTGCGCGGGGTCACCGGCATCTGGAAGGACCTCAGCGACAACGTCAACCTGATGGCTGCGAACCTGACGACCCAGGTGCGCAACATCTCCCGGGTCTCGGCGGCGGTCGCCAATGGAGACCTCACCAAGAAGGTGACGGTCGAGGCGCGCGGCGAGGTCGCCGAACTCGCCGACACCGTCAACACGATGGTGACGACCCTTTCCTCGTTCGCCGAGCAGGTCACCAAGGTGGCCCGCGAGGTGGGCACGGACGGCATCCTGGGCGGGCAGGCCCGGGTGCCCGGCGTCTCCGGTACGTGGAAGGACCTCACCGAATCGGTGAACTCCATGGCCGACAACCTCACCGGACAGGTGCGGCAGATCGCCACCGTCACCACGGCCATCGCACAGGGCGATCTCACCAAGAAGATCGACATCGATGCGCGCGGCGAGATCCAGGAGCTGAAGAACACCATCAACACGATGGTCGACCAGCTGTCCTCGTTCGGCCAGGAGGTCACCCGGGTGGCCCGCGAGGTGGGCACCGAGGGCCAGTTGGGCGGTCACGCCCGGGTGCGCGACGTCGACGGGACCTGGCGCGATCTGACCGAATCGGTGAACGAGATGGCCGGGAACCTGACCCGGCAGGTCCGCGCGATCGCGGCCGTGGCGACCGCGGTGACCCGCGGCGACCTCAACCTGAAGATCGACGTGGACGCGGCGGGCGAGATCCAGGCCCTCCAGGACAACATCAACACCATGATCGCCAACCTGCGCGACACCACCGTCGCCAACAAGGAGCAGGACTGGCTCAAGGGCAACCTGGCCCGCATCTCCGGCCTGATGCAGGGCCGCCGCGACCTCGACGACGTGGCCTCGCTGATCATGACCGAGCTGACGCCGGTCGTCTCCGCGCAGCACGGCGCGTTCTTCCTGGCGATGCCCACGGGCGGCGCCCCGGAAGTCAGCGCGGAGGGCGACGGCTCGTACGAGCTGCGGATGCGCGGGAGTTACGGGTACTCGGCCGGCTCCATGCCGACCTCCTTCCGGCCCGGTGAGACGCTGATCGGCACGGCCGCCGAGGAGAAGCGGACGATCCTGGTGGAGAACGTGCCGCCGGGCTACCTCAAGATCTCCTCCGGGCTCGGCGAGGCACCGCCCGCGCATGTGATCGTGCTGCCGGTGCTGTTCGAGGGGAAGGTGCTCGGGGTGATCGAGCTGGCCTCGTTCCAGCCGTTCACGCACATCCAGAAGGACTTCCTCAACCAGATCGCCGAGATGATCGCGACCAGCGTCAACACGATCTCGGTCAACTCCAAGACCGAGGTGCTGCTCAAGCAGTCGCAGGAGCTCACCGAGCAACTGCGAGAGCGGTCGGCCGAGTTGGAGAACCGGCAGCGGGCTCTTCAGGCCTCCAACGCGGAGCTGGAGGAGAAGGCCGAGCTGCTCGCCCAGCAGAACCGCGACATCGAGGTGAAGAACACCGAGATCGAGGAGGCCCGGCAGGTCCTGGAGGAGCGCGCCGAACAGCTCGCCGTCTCCATGCGCTACAAGTCCGAGTTCCTCGCGAACATGTCGCACGAGCTGCGTACGCCGCTCAACTCGCTGCTCATCCTGGCCAAGTTGCTCGCGGACAACGCGGAGGGCAACCTCTCGCCGAAGCAGGTCGAGTTCGCCGAGACGATCCACGGGGCGGGTTCCGATCTGCTCCAGCTGATCAACGACATCCTCGACCTCTCCAAGGTCGAGGCGGGCAAGATGGACGTCTCGCCGACCCGGATCGCGCTCGTCCAGCTGGTCGACTACGTGGAGGCGACGTTCCGCCCGCTCACCGCGGAGAAGGGCCTCGACTTCTCGGTACGGGTCTCGCCCGAGCTGCCCGCGACGCTCCACACCGACGAGCAGCGGCTGCTGCAGGTGCTGCGCAACCTGCTGTCCAACGCGGTGAAGTTCACCGACAGCGGCGCCGTCGAGCTCGTCATCCGCCCGGCCGGCTCCGACGTCCCGCACGCCATCCGCGAGCAGCTCCTGGAGGCGGGCTCGCTGCGCGACGCCGACGCCGACCTGATCGCGTTCTCGGTCACCGACACCGGCATCGGGATCGCGGCCGGCAAGATGCGGGTCATCTTCGAAGCGTTCAAGCAGGCGGACGGCACGACCAGCCGCAAGTACGGCGGCACCGGCCTCGGCCTCTCCATCAGCCGTGAGATCGCGCGGCTGCTCGGCGGCGAGATCCACGCGGCGAGCGAGCCGGGCCGCGGCTCCACCTTTACGCTCTACCTCCCGCTGCACCTGAGCGAGTTGCCCCCGCAGGGCTATCCGCAGCTCGCCCCCGGCGGCATGGAAGGCGCGGCCGGCCTCGCCATCGAGGCCGCCCGCCCCGAGCTCGCGCAGCACAACGGCGGGGCGCAGACCGGGCAGGGTGCCTCCCAGCCGGGCACGGCCGGTCTCTTCCGGCGGCGCCGCAAGGTGCTCGGCGCGGAGGGGCAGAAGGAGGCCGCGATGCCCGGGCAGTCCGTCGCCACCGGGGAGAGCTGGGAGGCGGCCGAGCCGGAGCGGGCCCCCGCGCGGACGTTCCAGTTCGCCGGCGAGAAGGTCCTGATCGTCGACGACGACGTACGCAATGTCTTCGCGCTCACCAGCGTCCTTGAGCAGCACGGGCTTTCGGTGCTGTACGCGGAGAACGGGCGGGAGGGCATCGAGGTCCTCGAACAGCACGAGGACACCGCGGTCGTCCTGATGGACATCATGATGCCCGAGATGGACGGCTATGCGACGACCTCGGCGATTCGCCGGATGCCGCAGTTCGCCGGTCTGCCGATCGTCGCGCTCACCGCGAAGGCGATGAAGGGCGACCGCGAGAAGGCCATCGAGTCCGGCGCCTCCGACTATGTGACGAAGCCGGTCGATCCGGACCATCTGCTCTCCGTCATGGAGCAGTGGATGCGAGGGAAGTGATCGTCTGCTGTACGAATGACCGGGCGCTGCTGACTGACTGTGGCCGAAGGCGTGTGAGGCGGCGGTATTCGGGGAACCTTCTGGTCTCCCACTGCGTTTCTGCTACGTGCACAGTGACATCGCGGTGACAGGGTGTGGCGACAGGCGGGGTGCGGCTACCATGACCGGCACAAGGACGGGCGACGCAAGGGAGTCGTCCCCTGGGGCGGCGCCCGGTGCACTGCCGGGGCGAGGAGGACGGGCCATGGTGCAGAAGGCCAAGATCCTCCTGGTCGATGACCGGCCGGAGAATCTGCTGGCGCTGGAGGCCATCCTCTCTGCGCTCGATCAGACACTGGTGCGGGCATCGTCAGGGGAGGAAGCGCTCAAAGCGCTGCTTACGGACGATTTCGCGGTCATTCTGCTGGACGTCCAAATGCCCGGAATGGACGGGTTCGAAACCGCCGCGCACATCAAGAGGCGTGAGCGGACGCGCGACATCCCGATCATCTTCCTCACGGCCATCAACCACGGCCCCCACCACACCTTCCGCGGCTACGCGGCGGGTGCGGTGGACTACATCTCGAAGCCGTTCGACCCCTGGGTGCTGCGCGCCAAGGTGTCGGTGTTCGTCGAGCTGTACATGAAGAACTGCCAGCTGCGTGAGCAGGCGGCCCTGCTGCGGCTCCAGTTGGAAGGCGGCACCCACGGCGGCGCGGCCAAGGAGTCGGCGGGTCTGCTCGCCGAACTGTCCGCGCGGCTCGCGGCAGTTGAGGAGCAGGCCGAGGCGCTCTCCAAGCAGCTCGACGACGACTCCGCCGACGCCGCGGCGGTCGCCACGGCCGCTCACCTGGAACGCAAGCTCACCGGTCTGCGGCGGGCGTTGGACGCCCTTGAGCCCGGCACCGGCGGCGCGCCCACGCTCCCTTCGCAGAACTGACGGCCAAGGAATCTGACGCCGCGTCCAACTGGCGTGACGTCAGATTCCTTTGAGGCATGCGACACGGACGGGTGAAGCCGTAGGCACACGTGTCCACCGCCGCCGACCCAGGTAACCTCAAGCCCATGGCCTCACGTACGTCCGGCAAGGGTTCCCAGGGCACGGCGGGCACCGCGAAGCGCACCGGCCGTACCCCGGCGAAGAAGGCTGCGCCCGCGAAGAAAGCCGCGGCCCCCCAGGCGCCCGCGAAGAAGACCGCCGCCAAGAAGGCGCCCGCGAAGAAGGCGGCGGCACCCAGGCCCGCCCCCAAAGCGGCGCCCTCCCCGACGGGCGGCGTGTACAAGCTCGTGCGCGCCGTCTGGCTCGGCGCGGCCCACGGCGTCGGCGCGATGTTCCGCGGCATAGGACGCGGCGCCAAGGGGCTCGACCCGGCCCACCGCAAGGACGGCGTCGCGCTGCTGCTCCTCGGCCTCGCGCTGATCGTCGCCGCCGGCACCTGGTCGAACCTGCGCGGCCCCGTCGGCGACCTCGTACAGATGCTGGTGACCGGCGCGTTCGGCCGGCTCGACGTCGTGGTGCCGCTGCTGCTCGGCGCCATCGCGATCCGGCTCATCCTCTACCCCGAGAAGCCCGAGGCCAACGGGCGCATCGTCATCGGCCTGTCCGCGCTCGTCCTCGGCGTGCTCGGCCAGGTCCACATCGCGTGCGGCTCACCCGGCCGCAACGACGGCACCGACGCCATGCAGGACGCGGGCGGCCTGATCGGCTGGGCCTCGTCCAAGCCGCTCGAATTCACGCTCGGCGACGTGCTCGCCGTGCCGATGCTCGTGCTGCTCACCGTCTTCGGACTGCTCGTGGTCACCGCGACCCCGGTCAACGCCATCCCGCAGCGGCTGCGGCTCCTCGGCGTCAAGCTCGGCGTCGTCGAACCGCTCCCGGACGAGGAGGGCGACGAGGAGCCGTACGACGACGAGTGGCGCGAGGTCGGGCCCGCGCCGCGCACCCGGCGACGCTCCGCCGCCCCCGTCGAGCAGGTCCCCGAGCGGGCCGAGGAGGAGGCGCTCTCGCGACGCCGCAAGCCCCGGCGTGCCTCGGTGCAACCGTCGTTCGAGAACGGCCTCGACCCGGTCGACGTGGCCGCCGCCGCGGCCGCTGCGCTGGACGGCGCCGTGCTGAACGGCCTTCCTCCCTCGCCCGTCGTCGCCGACCTCACGCAGGGCGTCTCCGTCGAGCGGGAGCGCGAGCAGGCCACCGGGCTTCCGGTCGCCCGGCCCGCCGAGCCCGAGGTCCCGGCCGAGCCCAGCGCGCCGAAGGCCACGCCGGGCGCCCTGCCCGTCGTACCGGACCTCACGAAGTCCGCACCCTCGGCCACCGAGCCGCTGCCCCCGCGCGCCGAGCAGCTCCAGCTCGCCGGGGACATCACCTACGCGCTGCCTTCCCTGGACCTCCTGGAGAAGGGCGGCCCCGGCAAGACCCGCAGCGCCGCCAACGACGCCGTCGTCGCCTCGCTGCAGAACGTCTTCATGGAGTTCAAGGTCGACGCCACCGTCACCGGGTTCACCCGCGGCCCGACGGTCACGCGGTACGAGGTCGAGCTCGGGCCGGCCGTGAAGGTCGAGCGGATCACCGCCCTCGCCAAGAACATCGCGTACGCCGTCGCCAGCCCCGACGTGCGGATCATCTCGCCGATTCCGGGGAAATCGGCCGTCGGCATCGAAATCCCCAACACCGACCGCGAGATGGTCAACCTCGGCGATGTGCTGCGCCTCGCGGACGCGGCCGAGGACGACCATCCGATGCTGGTGGCGCTCGGCAAGGACGTCGAGGGCGGCTACGTCATGGCCAACCTCGCCAAGATGCCGCACGTCCTGGTCGCCGGAGCCACCGGTTCCGGAAAGTCCTCCTGCATCAACTGCCTCATCACCTCGGTGATGGTGCGGGCCACGCCCGAGGACGTGCGCATGGTGCTCGTCGACCCCAAGCGCGTGGAGCTGACGGCGTACGAGGGCATTCCGCACCTCATCACGCCGATCATCACCAACCCCAAGCGGGCCGCCGAGGCGCTCCAGTGGGTCGTGCGCGAGATGGACCTGCGCTACGACGACCTCGCGGCGTTCGGTTTCCGCCACATCGACGACTTCAACGAGGCGATCCGCAACGGCAAGGTGAAGCTGCCCGAGGGCAGCGAGCGCGAGCTGACGCCGTATCCGTACCTCCTGGTGATCGTCGACGAGCTCGCCGACCTGATGATGGTCGCGCCGCGCGACGTGGAGGACGCGATCGTCCGCATCACCCAGCTGGCCCGCGCCGCCGGCATCCACCTCGTGCTCGCCACCCAGCGGCCCTCGGTCGACGTCGTCACCGGCCTGATCAAGGCGAACGTGCCCTCGCGGCTCGCGTTCGCGACCTCCTCGCTCGCCGACAGCCGGGTCATCCTCGACCAGCCGGGCGCCGAGAAGCTGATCGGCAAGGGCGACGGCCTGTTCCTGCCGATGGGCGCGAACAAGCCGACCCGGCTGCAGGGCGCCTTCGTCACCGAGGGCGAGATCGCGGCCGTCGTCCAGCACTGCAAGGACCAGATGGCCCCGGTCTTCCGGGACGACGTCACCGTCGGCACCAAGCAGAAGAAGGAGATCGACGAGGAGATCGGCGACGACCTGGACCTGCTCTGCCAGGCGGCCGAACTCGTGGTCTCCACCCAGTTCGGCTCGACGTCGATGCTCCAGCGCAAGCTCCGCGTCGGCTTCGCCAAGGCGGGCCGGCTGATGGACCTGATGGAGTCGCGCAACATCGTCGGGCCCAGCGAGGGCTCCAAGGCGCGGGACGTTCTGGTCAAGCCGGACGAACTCGACGGCGTGCTGGCGGTGATCCGGGGCGAGGCCCCCTGAGTTTGCCGGGGGGCGAATTGGGGTAGATGGATGGGCTATCAGCGGACACCACCTGTCGGCTGACAGCCGACCGGCCCAAACAGCACTCGTACGGGATGGCCGAGCAACCGTTTCCCTTGGCCGTACGTCAAGTTGAGGGGGACGGGGAAGCAAGTGTGGTCAGTGTTCCGCAGTCAGGGGCGTGGCCATACCGATGGCGTACAAACTCCGCTCTCCCGGTTGCCCCACTCTTTCGTACCCCCCCTAGACTGAACACCCAGCAGGTGGCTCACGCTCGAAAGGCGCCCCCGTGTCCATCGGCAACTCTCCCGAAGACGACCGGCCTCCGATCGAAGACGACGGGCCTTCGATCGGCCGCGCACTTCAGCAGGCCCGTATCGCCGCCGGACTGACAGTCGACGAGGTCAGTTCCACCACGCGGGTGCGCATCCCCATCGTGCACGCGATCGAGCAGGACGACTTCTCCCGGTGCGGCGGGGACGTGTACGCGCGCGGCCACATCCGCACGTTCGCCCAGGCCGTCCACCTGGACCCCGCCCCGCTGGTCGCGCGGTACGACGCCGCTCACGGCGGCCGTCCCGCGCCCACTCCCGCAGCCCCCCTGTTCGAGGCGGAGCGGATCCGGCCCGAGCCGCGCCGGCCCAACTGGACCGCCGCCATGGTCGCCGCGATCGTCGTGGTCGTCGGCTTCGTCGGCTTCACCATGTTCAGCGGCGGCGACAAGGGCAAGGGCGGCACCTCCGTCGCCGAGGGCCCCGCGCAGCAGAAGCTGCCGTCGGCCAGCGCCCTCCCGCCCAAGCCCCCCGCCGCCAAGCCCCCCCCGACCCCGTCCGACAGTGCCATCGCCGCGGTTCCGGGCGACAAGGTCACCGTCAAGGTCACCGCGACCAACGACAAGAGCTGGATCTCGGCCAAGGACCACAACGGCAAGATGCTCTTCGACGGCCTGCTCCAGAAGGGCGAAGCCCAGACGTTCCAGGACGGCCAGCAGGTCGACCTCGTCCTCGGCAACGCCGGGGCGATCGAGCTCTACGTCAACGGCAAGAAGATCGACAGCAAGTTCGAGGACGGCCAGGTCGAGCGCCTGAGCTACACCAAGGGCGACCCCCAGGCCGGCTGACGCCCGGGCCCACGACCCTCGCGGCGGGGGCGTGGGCCAGGACAAAGTAGTCTTGAGTCCATGCCCGAACGCCGCACCGTCGCCCTTGTCACTCTTGGCTGCGCCCGTAACGAGGTGGACTCGGAGGAGCTCGCAGGCCGCTTGGCAGCGGACGGCTGGGAGCTCGTCGAGGACGCATCGGACGCTGACGTCGCCGTCGTCAACACCTGCGGATTCGTCGAAGCCGCCAAGAAGGACTCCGTCGACGCCCTCCTCGAAGCCAACGATCTCAAGGATCACGGCAGGACCCAGGCCGTCGTCGCCGTCGGCTGCATGGCCGAGCGGTACGGCAAGGACCTCGCCGAGGCGCTGCCCGAGGCCGACGGCGTGCTCGGCTTCGACGACTACGCCGACATCTCCGACCGCCTCCAGACCATCCTCAACGGCGGCATCCACGCCTCGCACACCCCGCGCGACCGGCGCAAGCTGCTGCCGATCAGCCCGGCCGAGCGGCAGGCGGCCCCCGACGTGGCGCTGCCCGGGCACGCCCAGGACACCGCCCCCGAGGACCTCCCCGACGGTCTCGCGCCCGCCTCCGGGCCGCGCGCACCGCTGCGGCGCCGCCTCGACACCAGCCCGGTCGCCTCGGTGAAGCTGGCCTCCGGCTGCGACCGTCGCTGCTCGTTCTGCGCCATCCCGTCCTTCCGCGGCTCGTTCATCTCCCGCCGCCCCAGCGACGTGCTCGGCGAGACCCGCTGGCTGGCCGAGCAGGGTGTCAAGGAGGTCATGCTGGTCTCCGAGAACAACACCTCGTACGGCAAGGACCTCGGCGACATCCGGCTGCTCGAAACGCTGCTCCCGGAGCTCGCCGCGGTCGACGGCATCGAGCGGGTACGGGTCAGCTACCTCCAGCCCGCCGAGATGCGGCCGGGCCTCATCGACGTACTGACGTCGACCGAGAACGTCGTGCCGTACTTCGACCTCTCCTTCCAGCACTCGGCGCCCGGCGTGCTGCGCGCGATGCGGCGCTTCGGCGACACCGAGCGGTTCCTCGAACTGCTCGACACGATCCGCGCCAAGGCGCCGACGGCCGGTGTGCGGTCCAACTTCATCGTCGGCTTCCCCGGTGAGACCGAGGAGGACTTCAAGGAGCTGGAACGCTTCCTCACGGCCGCCCGCCTCGACGCCATCGGCGTCTTCGGCTACTCCGACGAGGAGGGCACCGAAGCGGTCGGCTACGAGGGCAAGCTGGATGCGGACACCATCGCCGAGCGGCTCGCGCACCTGTCGAGGCTCGCCGAGGAGCTCACCGCGCAGCGCGCCGAGGAGCGCATCGGCGACACCGTGCGCGTCCTGGTCGAGACCGTCGACGACGAGGACGGGGCGGTCGGCCGCGCCGAGCACCAGGCGCCCGAGACCGACGGACAGGTGATCTTCACCGAGAGCGCCGGCCTTGCGCCCGGCCGTATCGTCGAGGCCAAGGTGGTCGGTACCGAAGGTGTCGACCTGGTGGTCGAACTGCTTGACGGGGTTGAGGAGGCGGGCAGATGACCGGAGTCCCGGCATCGGCGGCGGGCGGTACCGGCCGGACGCCGGCGCCCGGCGGCAAGCTGGGCGCTGCGGCCGTCAACCAGGCCAGCCTCTGGAACATCGCCAACATCCTCACGATGATCCGGCTCGTGCTCGTGCCGGGCTTCGTCATGCTGCTGTTCGCGGACGGCGGGTACGACCCGGCGATGCGGGCCTGGGCCTGGGTGGCCTTCGCCGTCGCCATGATCACTGACATCTTCGACGGGCACCTGGCACGCACGTACAACCTGGTCACCGACTTCGGGAAGATCGCCGACCCGATCGCCGACAAGGCGATCATGGGAGCCGGGCTGATCGGCCTCTCGCTGCTCGGTGATCTGCCGTGGTGGGTCACCGGAGTCATCCTGTTCCGGGAACTCGGGATCACGCTCATGCGTTTCTGGGTCATCAGGCACGGAGTGATTCCGGCCAGCCGCGGTGGAAAGCTCAAAACCCTCGCCCAGGGCACCGCGACCGGAATGTATGTGCTCGCGCTGACGGGTCCGCTGGCCACCCTGCGCTTCTGGGTGATGGCCGTCGCGGTGGTGCTCACGGTCGTCACGGGGCTCGACTATGTGCGTCAGGCGATTGTGCTGAGGCGCAAGGGACTTGCCGCGCAGCGCGCCGCGGGGGGATCCGCGTTGTGAGCGAGGCGGCCCGGGTTCTGCACCTGCTCACGGAGCGTGACCAGACGCTTGCGGTGGCGGAGTCGCTGACGGGCGGGCTGGTGGCCGCCGAGCTGACGTCGGTGCCCGGTGCCTCGCGCGTTTTCCGCGGTTCGGTGACGGCGTACGCGACCGAGCTGAAGCGGGACGTCCTGGGGGTGGACGGGACCCTTCTGGCCGAGCGCGGAGCGGTCGATCCCGACGTCGCGCTGCAGATGGCGGCGGGGGTGCGCGAGGTGCTCGGGTCGAGCTGGGGGATCGCGACCACGGGCGTCGCCGGCCCCGAACCACAGGACGGCCAACCGGTCGGGACGGTATACGTTTCGGCCGTTGGTCCGGCGGGAGCCAAGAAAACCGTCGCATTGCGGTTGAACGGCGACCGGGCGGAAATTCGTATGGAGAGTGTACGCAGCGTGCTCGAACTGCTCTCCAGTGAACTCCGCAAGGATGGGCGGGCACAGGATACGGAACAGAACGGGGGGATTTGATGTTTGCAGCCCTGAGTGAACACGACATCGCTCCCCGCACGGCCGCGGCGCGAGGCGGTACGGTGGGGCGTGAAGGATGCGGCTACGCGGTCCGAGGAGGGAGCCACCGATGATTCTGCTCCGTCGCCTGCTGGGTGACGTGCTGCGTCGGCAGCGCCAGCGCCAGGGCCGTACTCTGCGCGAAGTCTCCTCGTCCGCCCGAGTCTCACTCGGCTATCTCTCCGAGGTGGAGCGGGGGCAGAAGGAGGCTTCCTCCGAGCTGCTCTCCGCGATCTGCGACGCGCTTGACGTACGGATGTCCGAGCTCATGCGGGAAGTGAGCGACGAGCTGGCACTCGCCGAGCTCGCTGCCTCTGCGGCAGCGAGTGACCCGGTGCCGGTGCGTGCGCCGGTACGTCCGATGCTCAATTCGATCTCCGTGACGTCGGTGACTGGTGTGCCGACGGAGCGGGTGACGATCAAGGCGCCCGCGGAAGCGGTGGACGTCGTCGCGGCCTGATAGTCAGGCTCGCGCCCAGGCTTGTACTGAGCCCCGGTCGGTCACCAGGTGACCAGCCGGGGCTCAGCCCTTTTCCGCCGTGACCGTTTTAGGGCTTCTGTGGCAGGGTGGTAGGAGATCGCGCAAACGTCCGCATGGCCCGTACGAGCGTTCCTCTCGAGCCGGCGCGGACGTTCCGTCCGGAGTGGAGGAAATGCATGTCCTACATCAAGAGCCCGCTGTCCGACGCCGACCTCAAGGTGGTCGGCGACGCGCTGCAGGGCGCGCTGGTGGATCTCGTGGACCTCTCGCTGGTGTCCAAGCAGGTGCACTGGAACGTGGTCGGCCCGCGGTTCCGGTCCGTGCACCTCCAGCTCGACGAGGTCGTCGACACCGCGCGGCTGCACTCGGACACGGTGGCCGAGCGGGCCTCCGCCGTCGGCGTCAGCCCGGACGGGCGCTCCGCCACGGTGGCGAAGTCGAGCGCGATCGACACCGTTCCGGACGGCTGGATCAAGGACGCCGAGGCCGTGAAGGTCCTGGTCGACGCGCTCGGCATCGTGATCGGCCGGATGCGCGAGCGCATCGAGGCGACCGCCGACCCGGACCCGATCAGCCAGGACATCCTCATCGGGCTCACGGCCGACCTCGAGAAGCACGCGTGGATGTTCCAGGCGGAGACCGTCTGAACCGCCGCACGCCACCATGCGCCGCCGCGCACGGATACACGATGAACGGACCCGGTCGTACGCGGTGAACCGCGGGGGACCGGGAGCGCGCCCGGCCTGCGCCCGTGCGCCCTCCCCACGGGATGTCCGACGGTCTAGCGTCGGCCCGAGGAGGCGGCCCATGGCGGTGGCGGTGCGTTGGGTGCCCGCGCTGGTCGTTGCGGCGCTGTGGTGGTGGGCCGTGCTGCGCATGGTGCTGGTGCCCGGTCGGACGGGGTTCGTCGAGGGCGCGATGGTCGCGGGCGGCTGGGGGCTGAGCCTGCTGCCGGTCCATGTGACACCTGGGCCGAGCGCGCGGTCGGGCTCTACCAGGGCATCGAGACGCCCCCGTTGGGACGGAGGATCTGACCCGTCGTGAATCCCGAGGCGTCCGCGGCGAGATGCAGTACCGCGTGCGCGATGTCCTCGGGCTCGCCGAGCCGGGCGAGCGGGGAGAGCCGCAGCATCATCGACTCGATCTGCTCCTGCTGCTCGGCGGCGTGCCGGCCCGTCATGGCGGTGCGGACCCAGCCGGGGGCGATGGCGTTCACACGAATTCCGTGCGGGCCGAGCTCCGCGGCGAGCGTCCTGGTGAGCTGGACGACCGCGACCTTCGAGACGCTGTAGCAGAACAGGCCGGGCCGTGAGGAGTCCACGGCGCCCGAGGCCATGGTGACGATGGAGCCCCGGATGCCGCGCGCGATCATCGTGCGGGCCGCCTCCTGGCAGGCGTGGAGCACGCCCCGGAAGTTGACGGACAGCACCCGGTCGAGGTCGGCGTCCTCGGTCTCCAGGACCGAGCTGGTGTGCATGATGCCCGCGATCGCCGCCACGACGTGGACGGGTCCTGCGGCTTCCAGGGCCGCCTTCACCTGCGCGCGGTCCGAGACGTCCAGCGGGTGGACATGGGCGGTGCCGCCCGCCTTGGCGATCAGCGCCCGGGTCTCGGCCAGGCCCATCTCGTCGCGGTCCGCGCAGTGCACCGCGGCACCGGCCTCCGCGAGGAGGAGGGCACTGGCGCGGCCGATCCCGCTCGCTGCGCCGGTGACGAAGGCCGTGCGGTCGCTGAGGTCGTACGCCGTGAGGGGCATGCCGGGACGGTACGACTGGATCTGACAGGCCGTCAATATCCGGGAGAGGTCATGGACGGGACGTCAAAGGGCGGGCGAGGGCTGGCACTTGGGGCACCAGTAGGTGGGCCGCTCGCGGCCCGAGGGGTCGCGCTGGGTGGCGGTGCGGATGGGGGTCCGGCAGCGCGGGCACGGCCGGCCGGCCCGGCCGTAGACGTATGCCTGGCGGACCGGGCGGTCCTTGTTGGCTTCCAGGAGCTGCTTCGCGACGGCCACGAGACGCTCGGGGGAGGGGAGTTCGCCGATCGGCAGCCAGGGGACGGCCCGGATCGCGAAGCAGATCTCCGACTTGTACACGTTGCCCACCCCGGCGAGGTTGCGCTGGTCGAGCAGGGCGTCGCCGATGGTGCGGGCCGGGTCCTGGAGGAGGTTGCGCAGAGCCGAATCGGCGTCCCAGCCGGGGCCGAGGAGATCGGGACCCAGGTGGCCGACCGCCTTGGACTCGTCCCGGGTGCGGAGCAGTTCGAGCACGGGCAGCCGGTAGCCGACGGCCGTGTGCCCGGCGTTCCCGAGGATCGCCCGGATCTGGTGAGCGGGCCCGCCGCCCCAGCGCTCGCCGGGCTCGTAGATCCGCCAGGACCCGTCCATCCGCAGGTGGGAGTGCAGGGTGAGCCCACCCTCGATCCGGGTCAGCAGATGCTTGCCGCGCGGGGTCACATCGAGGACGGCCCGCCCGGTGAGATCCGCCGTGGCGAACCGCGGCACCCGCAGATCGGACCGGGTCAGGACCTGCCCGGCCAGTGCCGCGTGCAGCCGCCGCGCGGCCTGGTAGACGGTGTCACCTTCGGGCATGAGTCCATTCTGCCGGGGTCGGGGACGGTTGGCCTCGCCCGGGCGGTGCGGGCAGGACGGCTGCCGTGCCTTCGCTCGCAGGCGCGTCAGGGTCTCAGGCGCAGCCCCCTCGGGGTCGGAACGAAGCCCGCCGTCTCGAGGGCGCGGGCCAGCGAGGACGTGAGGGCGGGGTCGCCGTTGGCCCGCTCCACGGTGATCGTGCCGAGCCGGCCCGCCCGCGCCGCCCGCGCCAGGGCCCCGCAGGCCGCGGTCAGCGCCGGATCGTCCGGCCCGGTCGCCCAGGCGAGCAGGGACTTGCCGCCGCGCTCCAGATACAGCACGAGCTCGCCGTCGACCAGCACGACCATGGAGCCCGCCTTGCGGCCCGGCTTGTGGCCGGCCCCGCCCGGCGGCTCGGGCCACGGCAGCGCCGCACCGTACGCATTGGCCGGGTCGGCAGCCGCCAGGACGACGGCCTGCGGGGCGGTGTGCGCGTCGGCGCCCCGGTCCCGGGCGGTCGCGGCCGCCCGCAGCCGGTCCACCGCGCCGTCCATCGCGAACTGGGCCGCGCCGAGCCCCTCGACCACATAGCCGCGCCGGGCCTGCCCGCTGTCCTCGAACGCCGCCAGGATCCGGTACGTCGCCGAGAAACCGCCCTCGACGCCCTCGGCCTGCACCGCGCCCCGGGTGACCACGCCGTGCCGGTCCAGGAGGGTGCGGGCCAGGGCGTGGGCGCGATGGGTCGGATCGGGCTCGCGGGGCGGGAGCAGCGACCAGCGGCCCGAGACCGTCGGCGGCCCGGTGCGCGAGGCAGGACGGGCCGCGGCGGTCAGGGTGCCGTAACGGCCGCGCGGGACGGGCCGCTTGGCGCGGTGGGCGGTGGAACCCGCGGTGCGCCCGGAGCCGAGCAGGGAACGCAGCGGCGCGAGCGTGTCGTTGGTGAGCCGCCCGGACCAGGCCAAGTCCCATACCGTGTCGGCGAGTTGGGGATCGGTCGCCTCCGGGTGGGTGGTGGCGCGGACCTGGTCGGCGAGCTGGCGGAAGAACAGGCCGTAGCCGGGGGCCAGCGCGGTGAGCACCGACTCGTGGAGCGCGGTCAGTTCGAGCGGATGCGGGGGCGGCAGGAGCAGCGGGGCCGCGTCGGCCACGTACAGGGAGATCCAGCCGTCCTTGCCGGGCAGTGCGCCCGCCCCGGCCCAGACGACCTCGCCGGTCGTGGTGAGCTCGTCGAGGAGGCCCGGGCTGTAGTCGGAGACCCGGGACGGCAGGATCAGCTTCTCCAGGGCGGAGGCCGGGACGGCGGCGCCCTGCAACTGCTCCACGGCGCGGGCCAGCCCGTCGATGCCCCGCAGGCCGTTGCTGCCCAGATGCTGCCACTGGGGGAGGAAGGTGGCGAGCGCGGCGGGCGGCACCGGCTCCAGCTCCTGGCGCAGCGCGGCCAGGGAGCGGCGCCGCAGCCTGCGCAGGATCGTCGCGTCGCACCACTCCTGGCCGATGCCCGCCGGATGGAACTCGCCCTGGACGACCCGGCCCGAAGCCGCGAGGCGTTGCAGCGCGCCGTCCGTGACCGCCGTGCCGAGGCCGAACCGGGCCGCGGCGGTGGCCGAGGTGAACGGGCCGTGCGTGCGCGCGTACCGGGACAGCAGGTCGCCGAGGGGGTCCTTCACCGGCTCGGTGAAGGCCTCGGGGACACCGACCGGCAGCGCGGTGCCCAGCGCGTCCCGCAGCCGCCCCGCGTCCTCGATCGCCGCCCAGTGATCGGTGCCGGAGACGCGGACCCGGATGGCGCGGCGCGCGGCGCCCAGTTCCGGGGCCCAGCCGGGCTCGGCGCCCCGGGCCGCCAGCTCGGCGTCGGTGAGCGGCCCGAGGACCCGCAGCAGGTCGGCGACGCCCTCGGCGTCCTTGATGCGGCGGTCCTCGGTGAGCCACTGGAGCTCCTGCTCCAGCTCCGTCAGGACCTCGGCGTCCAGCAGCTCGCGCAGCTCGGCCTGGCCGAGCAGCTCGGCAAGCAGGCGCGAGTCGAGGGAGAGCGCGGCGGCCCGCCGTTCGGCGAGCGGGGAGTCGCCCTCGTACAGGAACTGCGCGACATAGCCGAACAGGAGGGAGCGGGCGAACGGGGACGGCTCCGGTGTGGTGACCTCGACCAGACGCACCCTGCGGGCTTCCAGATCCCCCATCAGCTCGGTCAGGCCGGGGACGTCGAAAACGTCCTGGAGGCATTCGCGGACCGCTTCGAGGACGATCGGGAACGACCCGAACTCGCTTGCCACCTGGAGCAGTTGAGCCGCCCGCTGGCGCTGCTGCCACAGCGGGGTGCGCTTGCCCGGGCTGCGCCGGGGCAGCAGCAGGGCGCGGGCGGCACACTCGCGGAACCGGGAGGCGAACAGCGCGGAACTGCCCACCTGGTCGGTGACGATCTGCTCGATCTCGCCCTTGTCGAACACCGTGTCCGCCGCCCCCACGGGGGCCTGTTCGCTGTCGTACGTCGAGTCGAGGTGCGCCGGGTCCTGGTCGAGGAGGTCCAGACCCATCAGGTCGGCGTCGGGCAGCCGCAGCACGATGCCGTCGTCGGCATGCATGACCTGGGCGTCCATGCCGTACCGCTCGGCAAGCCGGGCGCCGAGCGCGAGCGCCCAGGGGGCGTGCACCTGGGCGCCGAAGGGGGAGTGGATGACCACGCGCCAGTCTCCGAGCTCGTCCCGGAAACGCTCGACCAGGATCGTCCGGTCGTCCGGGACGTGACCGCAGGCGCGGCGCTGCTCGTCGAGATAGCCGATCACATTGTCCGCGGCCCAGGCGTCGAGACCCGCGCTCAGCAGGCGCAGCCGGGCGTCGTCGGGGGTGAGCGAGCCGACCTCGCGCAGGAACGCGCCGAGCGCGCGGCCCAGTTCGAGCGGGCGGCCCAGCTGGTCGCCCTTCCAGAACGGCAGCCGGCCGGGCACCCCGGGCGCGGGCGAGACCAGGACCCGGTCGCGCGTGATGTCCTCGATCCGCCAGGAGGTGGTGCCCAGGGTGAACACATCGCCCACCCGTGACTCGTACACCATCTCCTCGTCGAGCTCGCCGACCCGGCCGCCGCCCTTCTTCGGGTCGGCCCCGGCCAGGAAGACGCCGAACAGGCCGCGGTCGGGAATGGTGCCGCCCGAGGTGACCGCGAGCCGCTGCGCGCCGGGGCGGCCGGTGACCGTGCCCGCCACCCGGTCCCACACCACCCGCGGCCGCAGCTCCGCGAAGGCGTCGGACGGATAGCGGCCCGCCAGCATGTCGAGAACCGCCGTGAACGCCGACTCGGGAAGCGCGGCAAAGGGAGCGGCCCGGCGCACCAGCGCCATCAGGTCGTCCACCTGCCACGTGTCGAGCGCGGTCATCGCGACCAGCTGCTGGGCCAGCACATCCAGCGGATTGGACGGAATGCGCAGCGACTCGATCGCCCCCGTGCGCATCCGCTCGGTGACCACCGCCGACTGGACCAGGTCGCCGCGGTACTTGGGGAAGACCACCCCCGTGGAGACCGCGCCCACCTGGTGGCCCGCCCGACCCACCCGCTGCAGTCCGGACGCCACCGACGGCGGCGACTCGACCTGGACGACCAGATCCACCGCGCCCATGTCGATGCCCAGTTCAAGACTGGACGTGGCCACCACCGCCGGAAGACGGCCCGCCTTCAGGTCCTCCTCCACGAGCGCCCGCTGCTCCTTGGAAACCGAGCCGTGGTGCGCCTTGGCGAGCAGCGCGGGGGCGCCCGCCGCGGCGCCCGAACCTCCCATCAGATCCGCCGGGGAATGAGCCTCGGGAAGCGGCGCGCCCATGGCACGCTCGTACGCGATCTCGTTGAGCCGGTTGCACAACCGCTCCGCAAGGCGGCGGGAGTTGGCGAACACGATGGTCGAGCGGTGTGCCTGAACCAGGTCGACGATGCGCTCCTCGACATGGGGCCAGATCGACGGCTTCTCGGCCCCCTCCTGGGCCTCGGCCGCCGGGGAGCCGGCCAGCTCGCCCAGGTCCTCCACCGGCACGACCACCGACAGGTCGAACTCCTTGGCGGAGGGCGGCTGGACGATCTCGACCTTGCGCTGCGGGGACAGATAGCGCGCCACCTCGTCCACCGGTCGTACCGTCGCCGACAGGCCGATCCGGCGGGCCGGCTTCGGGAGCAGCTCGTCCAACCGCTCAAGGGACAGCGCCAGATGGGCACCCCGCTTGGTGCCCGCGACCGCGTGCACCTCGTCCAGGATCACCGTCTCGATGCCCGCGAGCGCCTCGCGCGCGGCGGACGTGAGCATCAGGAACAGCGACTCGGGCGTGGTGATCAGGATGTCCGGCGGCCGGGTGGTGAGAGCCCGGCGCTCGGCGGGCGGGGTGTCCCCGGACCGGATGCCGACCCGCACCTCCGGCTCGGGCAGCCCGAGCCGCACCGACTCCTGGCGGATCCCGGTCAGCGGCGAGCGCAGATTGCGCTCCACATCGACCGCGAGGGCCTTGAGCGGAGACACGTACAGCACCCGGCAGCGCTTCTTCGGCTCGGCGGGCACAGGCGAGGCCGCCAGCCGGTCGAGCGCGGCGAGGAACGCGGCGAGGGTCTTGCCGGACCCGGTCGGGGCGACGACCAGGACGTCCGAACCCTCCGCGATCGCCCGCCAGGCGCCCTCCTGCGCCGCGGTGGGCGCGGTGAAGGCCCCCGTGAACCAGCCGCGCGTCGCGGGCGAGAAGGAGTCCAGCGCTGTCCTTGCCATGGTCCCCATCGTGCACCCACCCACTGACAACGGCCCGGACCTGCGAGAATGAAGCTGTGGACGGGGTCGAGGAATGGGCGCGGCACTGGCAGTACTCCGAGCTGCCCGGCCTCGATCTGCTCCGGGCCCGCTATGTGAGCCACTCCTTCCCGCGCCACGCTCACGAGGGGTTCGTCTTCGGAGCCGTACGCAGCGGCATCGAGAACGTGATCATGCCCGGCGGGACGATCCCGGCCCACCCCGGCACCGTCGTCATGATCAACCCCGAAGTCCCGCACGCCGCCCACGCCGGAGTCCCCGAGGGCTGGACGTACGCCACGCTCTACCCCTCGGCGCAGCTCGTCGCCGACATCGCCGCGGAAACCACCACGCTGCGCGGCACCGCCGGATTCGCCGAGACCATCGTCGAGGACCCGGACACCGCACTGCTCATCCAGGACGTGCACCGGGCGGCTGAGCAGGGCAACGCACTCGCAGCCGACAGCGTGTTCCGCATCGCCGTCGCCCGGCTCCTTCGCCGCCACGGCCACGCCCTGCCCGAGCGGACGGCCCGCTCGGCGGGCGCGCGCGCCGCGGCCGCGGCGAGATTCCTGCTGGTGGAGCGGCTCGCGGCCCCGCCGTCCCTGGAGCAGCTGGCCAAGGAGCTCGACACCAGCACGTTCGCGCTGCTGCGCGCCTTCAAGGCGGAGTACGGCCTGCCGCCCCACGCCTGGCTGACGGGCGAGCGCGTACGCCGGGCAGCCCGTCTCCTGGACGGCGGAACCCCGCCCGCCGAGGCCGCCGTCGCCGTGGGCTTCACCGACCAGCCGCACCTCAATCGCCACTTCACCCGGATCGTCGGCGTCACGCCCGGCGCATATCGCCGCGAGCGCGCAGGAACGTAGGCGGCGCGGGCGGGCGTGAAAGCAGGCGTGAGCGTGCGTGAAGGCAGGCGTGAGCGTGCGTGAAGGCAGGTGCGCGAGACCGTCAGCCGACAAGAACGCCGGGCGTGCGAGACCGCCGGTCGTGCAAGAACGCCGGTCGTGCAAGAACGTACAAGAACCGAAGCGCCGCCTTCTTCTAACGTCCACGGCGTGGCAGCAGAACAGACAGCACCCCCAGAGATACGCCCCGAGACCGGGGGCAAACCCGATGCGGCCGTCGTCCGCGACGCCCTGGGCGTCGGCGTGGCCGTCGGGCTCTCCGGCTTCGCCTTCGGAGTGACCTCGGCCGGATCGGGACTCGGCCTCCTGCAGACGTGCGCGCTCAGCCTGCTCGTCTTCACCGGAGCCTCGCAGTTCGCGCTCGTCGGCGCGCTCGCGGCCGGCGGAAACCCGTTCACCGCGGCGGCCGGCGCCTTCTTCCTCGGCACCCGCAACGCCTTCTACGGGCTGCGCCTGTCCCAACTTCTGGCACTGCCGAGGGCGTTGCGCCCCCTGGCCGCCCAGTGGGTGATCGACGAGACCACCGCGGTCACCCTCGCCCAGCCCACCCGGCGGGCCGCGCGGATCGGCTTCACCGTCACCGGCCTCACCCTCTACGTGCTGTGGAACCTGACCACGCTCGCCGGAGCGCTCGGCGCGCAAGCCCTGGGCGACACCGACGCCTGGGGGCTCGACGCCGCCAGCCCGGCCGTCTTCCTCGCGCTCCTCGCGCCGATGCTCAAGAGCTCCACCGAGCGCATCACGGCCGCCCTCGCCGTCGTCCTCGTCCTGGCCATGCTGCCGGTGCTGCCCGCGGGCGCGCCCGTCCTGGTCGCAGCCCTGGCCGCGCCCGTCGTGCTCTTCCTGAAGGGGCGGAGCACACCGGGGGAGACAGGGGCGGACGCGGGGGCTCGCACCCACGCCGCCGCCCCGGGTGCATCCGAAGGAATCGGGAACTCCGCGAAGGGACAAGCGCGTTGAACGTCTGGATCGCCATCGCGGCCACCGCCGTCGGCTGCTACCTCGTCAAGCTCCTCGGGCTGCTGGTCCCGGCAGGCGCCCTGGAGCGACCGCTGGTCAAGCGCCTTGCCGCGCTGCTGCCGGTGGCACTGCTGGCCGCGCTCACCGCCCAGCAGACCTTCGGCACCGGCCACCAGGTGCTGCTCGACGCCCGGGCGGCCGGGCTCGCGGCGGCGGCCGTCGCGCTGGTGCTGCGCGCCCCGTTCCTGGTGATCGTCGGCGCCGCCGTACTCGTCACGGCGGGTGTACGGGCCCTGGGCGGCTGAGCGGCAGGTGCCGGGGCGGGGCGGCCGGTACGCCGAGGCGTCCCGGCGGCCGCCTCGTCCGCCCGGCCCTGCCGGAGACGCCGCCCGTCCGTACGGACGGGCGGCCGCCAGGGTCACCCGATCGTGCGGCCGTGGGCGCGCAGTGTGCGCAGCGCCTCGATCGTCACCATGGGGCGGCACTCCAGGGCCGTGCCGGGCGCCCACGCCCGCCAGTGGATCGGCCAGCCGCCGTCCTCCTGCTGCTCGGCCTCCAGGTGATCGAGCGAGCGCTGCATCTCCTCGTCGGTGAACCACCGGCGGGCCAGCGACTCGGGCACGGCCGCGTAGTGGTGCGGAAAGTGACGCTCGCCCGGGGCGTATCCCTCGGAAACCGGGTAGTCGGCGATCCGCGCCGGGTCGAGCACCGCGAGGCCCTGCTCCCGGACGAGCCGGCCGAGCCGGTCCGCGGCCGCCTCGGCCCGGGAACGGTCGGGGGCGCCGTCCAGGAAGGCGACCGCCGCCTCGACCTCGTACGGATGCGACGTCTCCAGCGAGTCGACCGTGGCCCAGCAGAAGTCGGTCGCCCGGAAGAGCCACGCGTGCCACACCTGGTTGCGGTGCAGCAGCCCCACCACGGGGCCGGTGGTCAGCAGGGCGCTGGGCGGGTCGTCGACGATCGGGACGAACGGCGCCGCCGGATAGCCGCGCTGCGAGGGGTGCAGCGCGGGCAGGGCGCCGTCCTTGGTGGAGATGTCCGTCAGATAGCGGCACATCCGCTCCACGCGCTGCCCGCCGAGCCGGCCGACCGAGTCCAGGATCCGCAGCGCGTGCGCGGTGTGCAGGGGCTGGCTGACGGGACCGCGCAGATCGGGTTCGAGGGCATGGCCGTAGCCGCCGTCGTCACCCTGATAGGCGGAGAGTGCCGCCTCGACGGCGTCGGCGTCCTTGCCGAGGAAGTGGTAGGCGAACCGGCGCTGTTCGAGCACCCTGGCTGTCAGCCAGATGAAGTGCGCGGCGCGCGCCAGTGGTGAGTCGGGGGAGTGGGGGGATGCTCCGGAACCAGCCATGTTTCAGACGGTAGGGCCCACAGAGCCGCGGGCAAGCCCGACCGCCGGGGCTGCACTCTCAGGGGCGGGATACTTGAGTCATGCGGTTGACGATTTTCTGGGAGCGGATGGCCGACCACTTCGGCGCCGGGTACGCGGACTCCTTCGCGCGTGACCATGTGATGACGGAACTGGGCGGGCGCACCGTGCACGAGGCCCTCGACGCGGGCTGGGAGGCGAAGGACGTCTGGCGGGCGGTCTGTGCCGCCATGGACGTGCCCGCGGACAGGCGGTGACGGCGGTCCCTCCGGGGGTGCACGGGGTGGCCGCCTTCGAGTGAAGGGCGAGGTTCCGGATGACGGGGCGGCCCCGCCGGGCGGCCGGAACAGGTTCGGCGGCTCGCTGTCGGACAAGTGGGCGACACTTGCTCCGTGGCACCGACTGATGAGATCAACACCGACGACCGCGCAGCAGACCGGGCGGGCGACCGCGAAGCCGGCCCCGCGGGCGTCCCGCGCGGCGAATCGCCCGCCTCCGGCGAACCCCCGGCGAGCCCTCTGGGGCTCGCCGCCGCACGCATGCCCCGCTGGCTGCCGCGTGCCGTGGTGCTCGTGCTCGCCCTGTACGCCTGTTTCCAGCTGGGCAGCTGGGCCTTCCACCAGCTCATCGGTCTGCTGATCAACATCCTGATCGCGTTCTTCATCGCGCTCGCCATGGAGCCGGCCGTCGGCCGGATGGCTGCCCGCGGAATGCGCCGGGGCATGGCCACGTTCCTGGTGTTCCTCGCCCTGACGATCGCGACGATCGGCTTCGTCGTGCTGCTCGGCTCGATGCTGGCGGGGCAGATCGTCGACATGGTCGAGCAGTTCCCCAAGTACCTCGACTCGGTGATCAACTGGGTCAACCACACGTTCCACACGGAGCTCTCGCGGGTCGAGGTGCGCGACAGCCTGCTGCACTCCGACTGGCTGCAGAAGTACGTCCAGAACAGCGCGACCGGCGTGCTCGACGTCTCCGCGACCGTACTCGGCGGCCTCTTCCGGCTGCTGACGATCTTCCTGTTCTCGTTCTACTTCGCCGCCGACGGGCCACGGCTGCGCCGGGCGATCTGCTCCGTGCTGCCGCCGGCCCGGCAGGCGGAGGTGCTGCGGGCCTGGGAGATCGCGGTCGACAAGACCGGCGGCTACCTCTACTCGCGCGGCCTCATGGCGCTCATCTCCGGCATCGCGCACTACATCCTGCTGCAGATCCTCGGCGTTCCGTACGCCCCGGCGCTGGCGGTCTGGGTGGGCCTGGTCTCCCAGTTCATCCCCACCATCGGCACCTACCTGGCGGGCGCTCTCCCCATGCTGATCGCCTTCACCGTGGACCCCTGGTACGCGGTGTGGGTGCTCGGATTCGTGGTGATCTACCAGCAGTTCGAGAACTACATGCTGCAGCCCAAGCTCACCGCGAGGACCGTGGACATCCATCCCGCCGTCGCCTTCGGCTCGGTGATCGCGGGCACCGCTCTCATGGGCGCGGTCGGCGCCCTCATCGCCATCCCGGCGGTCGCGACCCTGCAGGCGTTCCTCGGCGCCTACGTGAAGCGGTACGACGTGACGGACGACCCGCGCGTGCACGGCAGGCACCAGCCGCGCGGCCAGGGCTCCGCGGTGGTGCCCGAGACGACGCCGTAGGCTGGAATTTCCTATTTGCCGTGATTGTCGGGCGGGCGGGAACGAAGCGCTCCGCCGCGTGTGGTGCGCTTGACAGCAAAATCGAACATCCATTCTCATGGGAGTCCGGCCCTGTGTTTGCACGGGTTCCACCGCGTTTCCGGTGGAGTTATCCACAGGCTGGAAGGACGTCGGGGCCCATTGTCAGTGGCAGGGGTTAGCGTCTTTGACGTGAAGCGATCGACTCAAGCAAATCGGGTGGAACCCATGGCAGGAACTGACCGCGAGAAGGCGCTCGACGCCGCACTCGCACAGATTGAACGGCAATTCGGCAAGGGCGCGGTGATGCGCCTGGGCGAGCGGCCGAATGAGCCCATCGAGGTCATCCCCACCGGGTCGACCGCGCTCGACGTGGCGCTCGGCGTCGGCGGCCTGCCGCGCGGCCGTGTGGTGGAGGTGTACGGCCCGGAGTCCTCCGGCAAGACGACCCTGACGCTGCACGCGGTGGCCAACGCCCAGAAGGCCGGCGGCGCGGTGGCCTTCGTGGACGCCGAGCACGCCCTCGACCCCGAGTACGCGAAGAAGCTCGGCGTCGACATCGACAACCTGATCCTGTCGCAGCCGGACAACGGCGAGCAGGCGCTGGAGATCGTCGACATGCTGGTCCGCTCCGGCGCGCTCGACCTGATCGTCATCGACTCCGTGGCGGCCCTGGTGCCGCGCGCGGAAATCGAGGGCGAGATGGGTGACTCGCACGTGGGTCTGCAGGCCCGCCTGATGAGCCAGGCACTCCGGAAGATCACCAGCGCGCTCAACCAGTCGAAGACCACCGCGATCTTCATCAACCAGCTCCGCGAGAAGATCGGAGTGATGTTCGGCTCGCCGGAGACCACGACCGGTGGCCGCGCGCTGAAGTTCTACGCCTCGGTACGTCTCGACATCCGCCGGATCGAGACGCTCAAGGACGGCACGGACGCGGTCGGCAACCGCACCCGCGTCAAGGTCGTCAAGAACAAGGTCGCGCCGCCCTTCAAGCAGGCCGAGTTCGACATCCTGTACGGCCAGGGCATCAGCCGCGAGGGCGGCCTGATCGACATGGGCGTCGAGCACGGCTTCGTCCGCAAGGCGGGCGCCTGGTACACGTACGAGGGCGACCAGCTGGGCCAGGGCAAGGAGAACGCCCGCAACTTCCTGAAGGACAACCCCGACCTCGCCAACGAGATCGAGAAGAAGATCAAGGAGAAGCTGGGCGTCGGTGTCCGTCCGGAGGAGCCGACGGCCGAGCCCGGCAAGGACGCCGCCGAGACCGCCCCGGCGGCTGACGCAGCCGCGGTTCCGGCCCCGGCCACCAAGGCCAAGACGGCCAAGGCCGCCGCTGCCAAGAGCTAGCGGTGACCCGCAGGACCGAATGGGCCGACCCCGAGGAGCGGGGCCCCGAGCGGGCCCGCTCCCGGCGGGGCGGCCCCAATGGAGCGGGCGACGGCACCGACTCGTCGAGGGCCGAGAAGGAGCCGCCGCCGCAGGACCCGGCTGAGCGGGCGCGGGCCATCTGCCTGCGCCTGCTCACCGGGACGCCCCGGACCCGCAAACAGCTCGCCGACGCCCTCAAGAAGCGGGAGATCCCCGACGAGGTCTCCGAAGAGGTCCTCTCCCGCTTCGAGGAAGTCGGACTGATCAACGACGCGGCGTTCGCCGACGCATGGGTGGAGTCCCGCCACCACGGGCGCGGGCTCGCCCGCCGCGCGCTGGCACGCGAACTGCGCACCAAGGGCGTGGACTCCACGGTCATCGACGAGGCCGTCGGCCAGCTCGACTCCGACCAGGAGGAGGAGACCGCGCGCGAACTCGTGGCGCGCAAACTCCGCTCCACCCGCGGCCTCGACCGCGACCGCCGGATCCGCCGCCTCGCCGGCATGCTCGCCCGCAAGGGCTACCCGGAGGGCATGGCCCTCAGAGTGGTCCGCCAGGCACTGGAGCAGGAGGGCGAAAACGCGGACGACCTGTACGAGATGTGAGCAGCCGGTCAGCCGGCGGGGGCCGTGACCGGCAGCCCCGCCGTGCGCCACGCCTGGAAGCCGCCGACCAGATCGGTCGCCCGGTGCAGTCCCAGCTGCCGCAGCGACACTGCCGCGAGGGACGACGCGTACCCCTCATTGCAGATCACCACCACCCGCAGATCGTGGCCGGTCGCCTCGGCGGCGCGATGGCTGCCCTGCGGATCGAGCCGCCACTCCAGCTCGTTGCGCTCGACCACCAGGGCGCCAGGAATCAGTCCGTCCCTGTCACGAAGCGCCGCATACCGGATGTCCACCAGGAGCGCCCCGCCGGTGGCCTCGGCGAAGGCCTCCTCGGCCGTCACCCGGTCCAGACCGGCCCTGGCCTGGTCGAGGAGGTCGTCGATCCCCACCGGTCGCGTACGTTCCGCGCTCACTGCCAGTCCTCCGGACGCTCGACCTGCTCGATACGGAGCACCGCGCCCGACCGGCTGTAACGCCGGATCAGAGGCAGCGGCGGATAGTAGGCATGCACCGAGATCGCATGCTCGGCCCCGGACTCGTTCCGTACCTCGTGCACATGATGCGGCCCGAAGGCCCGGCCACTTCCCGGCCTCAACTGCCTTGAACGGTCGATGTCTTCGGCGAGTTCCAGGGTCCTCCAGCCCTCGGTGGGCAGGCGGGCTGCCAGCGAGTCCTCACGCAGCGCGCCGGCCGCGGTGGCGAAGGCGCCGTGGGAACCGCCGTGATCGTGCCAGCCCGTACCCGTGCCGGGCGGCCAGCCGATGAGCCAGGCCTCGCTGCCGCCCGGCCCGTCGAGCCGAATCCAGGTGCGCCCCTCGGCGTCGAGGGGCAGCGAGGCGACCAGCGCGGAGTCCGCGGCGGTACGGAGGGCGAAGTCGAGCAGGTCCGCCTCGGTCGGCGCGGAGCCGGATCCGGGCGAGGAGGCGGGAGCGGGCACGGAGGCAGTGACAGATGTGCTTACTGAGAGAGACACGGGGGACCGTCCTGAGAGAGTTCGCGAAGGCGCGCGTACGGCAGACCGCGCCTCAAGGGCGCGGCGGTACGGCGCAAAGGGAAAGGCGAATCAGCAGGACGGACGACACACGCAGCCCGCATAGCGGACGAGGTCCATATGGACCCTCCGCCACAGGCGCACATTGGTGTCGGTCACGTTCCGGAGTAGACCATGTGCGCCTGCGTCGGTCAATCGGTGTTCAGATGGCGGATCACGGCTGGCGGTTCACGGACGGCGGCCGGTAGGTCGCCGACGACGCGCGGACACCCGGCGTCAGCCGCCAGCCGACGGATCACGGATGGCCGACGGATCACGGCTGACAGATTTCGGCCGACGGATTTCAGGCAGCCAACGTCGGACAACAGCTGACAGACATCACTTGATGTCAGCCGTCCGCCCCTCGGCCCCCCGCAACCCCCGCCGCAGCCCCCGCCCCCGCGACCCCCGCATCCGCACCCCCGGCACCCGAACTCCCAGCCCCCACACCCGGCTCGCCTCCCCCGGCCTCCCCCCGCACCGCCTCCGCCGCGGCGTACAACTGCGCGGGCTGCACCCCGTTGAACGCGGCGGCCAGGTGCCCGTCGGGGCGTACGAGGAGGACGGCGTGGGCGGGAGCGCCGGGGTAGTCCTCGGCGACCAGGAGTTCTGCGTCCAGCGGCAGCGCCGACACCGCGGCGGCCAGGCGGGGCATGACCCCGGCCGTGAGCCAGTGGCGCCGGTCCCAGACGCCGGTGCCCGGGGCGACAAGCACGACCAGGAGCCTGCCCTTGCCGAGCCGGTCCCGCAGGGACACGGTCGCGCCGTCGGGGGCCGTGACGCAGATATCGGCGGCCGGTGCGCCCAGCCCCGTGCCCACCGGGATGTGCGACTCGGTGTACGGAGGTGTGAGGGGGGAGTGCGGGTACGCGGGGGGCGCGCCGAGCGGTCCCCGACCCACATGGCCGTCGGCCACCAGGGCGTCGTGGCCGCGGGCGGTCCCCGGGATCCAGCCGCGCAGCCCCGCACCGCCGCGCAGAATGGGCAACGACTGGTCGGCCGTGCGCAGCCGGGCCGCCACCGCCGAGCGCCGTTCCGTCTGATAGCTGTCCAGGAGCACCTCCGACGCCCCGTGATGCCAGGCCCGGGCCAGCTTCCAGGCGAGGTTCTGGGCGTCCCGCAGACCCTCGTCCAGGGCCTGCGTGCCGAGCGCGCCCAGCAGATGCGCCGCGTCCCCCGAGAGGAACGCGCGGCGCACCCGCCAGCGCCGGGCCAGGCGGTGATGCACGGTGTGGACGCCGGTGTCGAGGAGTTCGTACGGCGGTGTCGAACCGCACCAGCCTGCGAGGGTGTCCCGGACGCGGCCCAACAGGGCGTCGGGCGTGACCAGTTCGGCGCGCGGCGGAAGCAGCCAGTCGAGCCGCCAGACGCCGTCCTGGAGGGGGCGGGCCGTCACCTCGTCGCCACTGGCCCGCCAGGGCGGCAGCCGGTGCAGCAACGCCTCGCCCGGCCACGGGAGTTCGGTACGCAGGGCCACAACCGCCTGGCGCTCCACCGCCGTACGTCCGGCGAAACGGATGTCGAGGAGCTTGCGGACGGTGGAGCGGGCGCCGTCGCAGCCCACCGCGTAGCTGCCGCGCCACCAAGTCCCGCCGGGGCCCGAGGTGTGGACGGAGACGCCCTCCGCGTCCTGTTCCAGCGTGTCCAGGCGGCTGTCCGGGACGACCCGTACGAGACCGGACGCGGCAACGGCGTCGCGCAGCCCTCGGGTCAGGGCGTGCTGCGGGATGTGCACCGGCGAGGGGACTTCGGCAGGGGACTCGCCGAACCCGACGCGGCGCACCAGCTGACCGCGCCTCATGGACCGCCAGGCCACCCAGCGCGCACCCTCGTCGCGCACCGTCGTACAGCCGAGGCCCGTCACGAACGAGGCGATGTCCGGGCGCAGTACGGCCGTGCGGACCGGGCGGGGCTCGTCCTTGCCCGGGCCCTCGTCGAGGACGACGGACGGCACGCCCTGGGCCGCCAGCGAGAGGGCCAGCGCCAGTCCCACCGGACCGGCGCCGACGACGATCACCGGGTCCACGGCGCGGCTCCCGAGGCGGGTCGGGACGGCTTGCAGGTGGCGCGGGGAACCCGGTGCACGATCACAGAACGTATGCAACCCACTGCGCGTGCTTGCGTCAAGTGACGGAGGCAGCGACGCGAACGTCACCGCCTCCTGCGCCGTCAGTTCGTCGTAGCAGGAGCCACGTCGGAACCATCGGTCCCTTCGGCGGCGAGAACCGCGCCCGGTCCGGCGGCCGTGATCGGGGCTGCGGCCGCCCCCATGGTGATGCCGGTCTTCGCCCGGCGCCCGCGCTTCTCGATCCAGGTCGCGAGCGCCGAGAGCAGCAGACACATCGCCACATAGATGGAGCCGATGACCACAATGGTCGAGACGTACGGGTACTGGCCGTTGACCTGGGTGTTGCTCGCGATCAGACGCGCCGTCTGGAGCAGCTCCGGGTACAGGATGATGAAGCCGAGCGACGTGTCCTTGAGGGTGACGACGAGCTGGCTGATGATCGTCGGCAGCATCGCCCGGACGGCCTGCGGCATGAGCACGCTCATCATGACCTGCGATTTGCTCATGCCCAGCGCGTACGCCGCCTCGCGCTGCCCCTTGGGCACGGAGTTGACGCCCGCGCGGAGCACCTCCGCCTGCACACAGCCGTTGTAGATCGACAGGCCCAGGGCCAGCGCCCACATCGAGTAGTCGGTGAGGAAGCCGACCCAGACCGCGTAGATCGTGATGAGCAGCGGGATGGAACGGAACAGCTCGATGAAGGCGGTGGCCGCCCAGCGGACCGGCTTGTGGTCGGAGAGCCGGGCCACCGCCAGCACCACACCGAGCACCAGCGAGCCGACGGCGGCGAGGCCGAACGCCTTGAGGGTGGCGAGCACCGCGTCGGCGATGTTCTGCCGGATGCCCGCGTAGTTGAAGATGTCCCACATCGCGTAGTCGAGGTTGCCCTTGTCCGCGAGACGGACGATCGCGAGGGCGATCAGCGCGATCAGCGCGAGGGAGCCGACGACGGCGTAGATCCGGTTGCGTACGACGGCCTTGGGGCCGGGGGCGTCGTAGAGAACGCTGGCACTCATCGGGCGACCTCCATGCGGCGCTCAAGAAGGCGGAAGAGACCACTCATCGCGAAGGTGACGATCAGATAGCCGAGCGCGACCCAGATGAAGACGGGAACGATGTCGTACCCGTCCTCGCTCAGCAGCTTCTGCCAGCCGAACAGTTCGGTGACGCTGAAGGCGCCGGCGATCGCCGAGTTCTTGGTGAGCGCGATGAAGATCGAGCTCAGCGGCGGGATGACCGTTCGGGTGGCCTGCGGCAGCACGATCATGCGCAGCGTCTGCGTGAAGCTCATGCCGATCGAACGGGCCGCCTCGGCCTGCCCCAGCGGCACCGTGCTGATGCCGGACCTCACGGCCTCGCAGACGAACGACGCCGTATAGAAGCCGAGCGCGAGCGAACCGAGCAGGAACGGGCTCATGCCGGGGAAGAAGATCTCCGGCACGACGAAGAAGAAGACCAGGAAGAGCAGCGTCAGCGGGGTGTTGCGCAGCAGCGTCACCCAGGCGGTGCCGAAGAAGCGCAGCGGCGGCACGGGGGAGACCCGGAAACCGGCGAGCAGCAGTCCGAGGACCAGGGCGATGACCGAACTGACGGCGGTGATCTCCACAGTGCCTATGAAGCCGTCGCGGAACTCCGCGAAATGGTCGAGCAGTACGTTCATGAGGTCTCCGCGTCGGCGGGCAGCGGCTGGGGGATCGGGCGGTGCGGGGGCGTGGCGCCCCGTACGAAGTACGGGGCGCGTCAGCGGCGTCGATCAGTAGCGGACGACGGCCGGCGGGGCCTGGTAGTTGGAGCCGGACAGGCCGAGCGTGGCGTCGTAGATCTTCTTGTAGGTGCCGTCCTGCTCGTGCTTCTCGATCGAGGCGTTGATGAAGTCGCGCAGCGTCTTGTCGTCCTTGTTCATGCCGATGCCGTACGGCTCCTCGGTGAACGGCTTGCCGACGACGCGGAGCTTGCCGGAGTTCTTGGCGGCGTAGCCCTTGAGGATCGCGTCATCGGTGGTGACGGCGTCGACCTGCTTGGACAGGAGCTGCTGCACGCAGTCCGAGTACTTCGACAGCTCGACGACGGACGCGCCGTACTCGGGCTTCTTGATCTCCTGGAGCGGCGTGGAGCCGACGATCGAGCAGACCTTCTTGCCCTTGACGGAGTCCTTGCCGTTGATCGAGGTGTCGTCCTTGCGGACGAGCAGGTCGGCGCCGGCCTTGTAGTACGGACCCGCGAAGCCCACCTGCTTCTTGCGCTTGTCGTTGATCGTGTAGGTGCCGACGTAGTAGTCGACCTGGCCCTTGGAGATCGCGGTCTCGCGGACACCGGAGTCGACGGTCTTCCACTCGATCTGGTCGGGCTTGAAGCCCAGGTCGGCGGCGACCATCTTGGCGATCTCGACGTCGAAGCCGGAGCGCTCCTTGGTCGACTGGTCCTCGAAGCCGAGGTAGGGCTGGTCGGCCTTGGAACCGATGACCAGCTTGCCGCGCGCCTTTGCCGCCTTGAAGGTCGGCGAGTCAAGGGTGACATTCGAGGCGACGGTGTACGTCGGGAGCTGCGGCGCGCCGCTGGAGCCCGGCTGGGCGGACTGCTTGTCACCGGCGGAGCCGGACTTGCCGCCACAGGCGGTCGCGGTCAGGGCGAGCGCGGCGATCGCCGCGACGGCGGCGGACTTGCGGAGCATCATGGCGAACATTCCTTGCGTCGTTGGTCGTTGGTCGTCATCGGTCGGCCGACAAGTGTCCGCCCGATGCCAACCATCGGGCGGGACAGGCCAGTTGATTGTCGGACAGCTCTCGTCAGTGGTGCAGGATCTTCGACAGGAAGTCCTTGGCCCGGTCGCTGCGCGGGTTGCTGAAGAACTGGTCCGGCGTGGCCTCTTCGACGATCCTGCCGTCGGCCATGAAGACGACCCGGTTCGCGGCGGAGCGGGCGAAGCCCATCTCGTGGGTGACGACGACCATCGTCATCCCGTCCCGCGCCAGCTGCTGCATGACTTCGAGGACCTCGTTGATCATCTCGGGGTCGAGCGCCGACGTGGGCTCGTCGAAGAGCATCACCTTCGGGTCCATCGCCAACGCCCGTGCGATCGCGACGCGTTGCTGCTGACCGCCCGAGAGCTGCGCCGGGTACTTGTCGGCCTGGGTGCCCACGCCGACCCGGTCGAGCAGGGCGCGGGCCTTCTGCTCGGCGGCCTGCTTGTCGGCCTTGCGGACCTTCACCTGGCCCAGCATGACGTTCTCGAGCACCGTCTTGTGCGCGAAGAGGTTGAACGACTGGAAGACCATGCCGACATCGGCACGCAGCCGCGCCAGCTCCCTGCCCTCCTGGGGCAGCGGCCTGCCGTCGATCGAGATCGCCCCGGAATCGATCGTCTCCAGGCGGTTGATGGTGCGGCACAGCGTGGACTTCCCGGACCCTGAGGGCCCGATGACGACGACGACCTCGCCACGGGCGATGGTCAGGTCGATGTCCTGGAGCACATGCAGCGCGCCGAAGTGCTTGTTGACGTTGCTCAGCACGACCAGGTCACCCGACGCGGGTACGGCGTCCTCGGTCCCCTTGGCCACTGATACTCCGCTCATCGGCTTCTTGCTCCGTCCTCCTCGGTTGGGGAGGAACGTAGTGGTGAGTTGTGACCAGCGTCATTACATCTGAGCGGAACTTGAGCATAACGATCCGGTTGCGTGGAAGCACTCTGGGTGAGCGTGCACCCCGGCCCAATACCGGCTCCGTAACGGATGGTGCGCAGGGGCGGGCGCCCCCTTGACCAGAGTGGCGACCATGGGCGTGGATTCGGGGGTACATGCCGTGATGCGGCCGATGAACATCGCATGCCGAAGGCCCGAAGGGCCGGGGCACATCCAGGGAGGGGGGCCATGAGACTGCTGCTCGTCGAGGACGACGACCACGTCGCCGCCGCCCTGTCCGCCGTGCTGTCCAAGCACGGTTTCGAGGTGAAGCACGCGCGCAACGGTGAAGAGGCGCTGCAGGCGCTTCTTCCTGACGACCGCTGTGCCAAACCACCCTTCGGGGTGGTCCTGCTCGACCTCGGGCTGCCCGACCAGGACGGCTACGAGGTCTGCGGCAAGATCCGCAAGCGCACCTCCATCCCGGTGATCATGGTGACGGCACGCGCCGACGTACGCTCGCGCATCCACGGGCTGAACCTGGGCGCCGACGACTACGTGGTCAAGCCGTACGACACCGGCGAACTCATCGCCCGTATCCACGCGGTCATCCGGCGCCCGCCGCCGGGTGCGCGGCCCGAATCGGCCGAGGCCGAGCTGAGCCTCGGCCGCGTACAGATCGAGCTTCCCACCCGCCGGGTCAGCGTCGACGGCGAGAGCGTGCAGCTGACCCGCAAGGAGTTCGACCTGCTCGCGCTCCTGGCCCAGCGTCCGGGCGTCGTCTTCCGCCGGGAACAGATCATCAGCGAGGTGTGGCGCACCAGTTGGGAAGGGACCGGCCGCACCCTCGAAGTGCACGTCGCCTCCCTGCGCTCCAAGCTGCGCATGCCGGCACTGATCGAGACCGTGCGCGGCGTCGGCTACCGGCTCGTCGCGCCGGCCGCCCTCTGAGACCCGAGAAGCCCGGTGCGCACCCGACTTCTCCCGCTGCTCATCTTCCTGCTCGCGCTCGTCCTGGTCGCGTTCGGCTTCCCGCTCGCGCTGAGCGTGGCCCACGCCCAGCAGCAGCGGGTGGTCGTCGACCGCATCGACGACACCGCGCGCTTCGCGGCCCTTGCCCAGTTCGTCACGGCCACCGACGGCAACGACACCAACAGCGCGGAACGGCTGACCACCCTGGAGGAGGAACTCACCCGCTATTCGACCCTGTACGGGATCAGGGCGGGCGTCTTCTTCCGCAACGGCACCGCCATGGCCAGCGCCCCCACGGGCTGGACCGTGCCCGCCAAGGGCGAGGGCTACATGGCCTTCCACGAGGCGCTCGCAGGCCGCCGCAGCCACGACCCGGCCCAGGTGTGGCCGTGGCAGCGCGGCCGCCTCGTGGTGGCCTCACCGGTCGTCCGCGAGGGCGACGTGATCGCGGTCGTGGTCACCGACTCGCCCACCGGCAGCATGCGTTCGAGCACCCTGCACGGCTGGCTCCTCATCGCGGCCGGCGAACTGGCGGCCATGCTGCTGGCGGTCGGCGCCGCTTTCCGGCTGACCGGCTGGGTGCTCAGGCCCGTACGCGTCCTGGACGCCGTCACCCACGACATCGCGACCGGCCGCATGAAATCACGCGTCGCCGCTGCCGGCGGGCCCCCGGAACTCAGAAGGCTGGCCCACTCGTTCAACGAGATGGCCGACAACGTCGAAGAGGTGCTCGAGCAGCAGCGCGCCTTCGTCGCCGACGCCTCGCACCAACTGCGCAACCCGCTGTCCGCCCTGCTGCTGCGCATCGAGCTCCTCGCGCTCGAACTCCCCGAAGGGAACGAGGAGATCGCCTCGGTACGCACCGAGGGCAAGCGCCTCGCCCAGGTGCTCGACGACCTCCTGGGTCTGGCGCTGGCCGAGCATGCCGCGGCCGACCTCCAGCTCACCGACGTGGGGGCGCTCGTGGCGGAGCGGGTCGCCGCGTGGCGGCCGCTCGCCGAGGACCAGGGCGTACGGCTGATCGCGGACGGCTCGGCCGCCACCACAGGCTGGGCGGACCCGGTGGCGCTGTCCAGCGCGCTGGACGCCGTGATCGACAACGCGCTGAAGTTCACCCCCGAGGGCGAGGACGTGCTGGTCACCGTCGCCGTCGACGGCCCTCGGGCCACCGTGACGGTGACCGACCGGGGCCCGGGCCTCACCGACGAGGAACTGAGCCGCATCGGCGACCGCTTCTGGCGGGCGGGCCGCCACCAGAACGTCAAGGGCTCCGGCCTCGGCCTCTCCATCTCCCGCGCCCTGCTCGCGGCCGGCGGCGGAACCATCGCCTACGCCCACCACACCCCGCACGGCCTGCGCGTGACGGTCACCGTGCCGCGGACGCAACCGGGGGCCTGACGGCTGACGGCTGACAGCTTCTGGCTTTCGGCCTTCGGCCTTCGGCTTTCGGTTTTCAAAGTTCAGCGGTCGGATTCTGACCGCTGTCAGCCGTCAGGGCTTGACCGACCGGTAGTAGTCGCGCGCCCCGTCGTGCAACGGCAGCGGATCCGTATAGATCGCCGTCCGAAGATCCACCAGCTGCGCCGCGTGGACCTCACGGCCGATGCGGTCGCGGCTGTTTATCACCGTGCGGGTGAAGCCCTCGGTCAGTGCCGCGTTCGTGCGGTCCGTGGTGACCAGCAGGTTCGCCACGGCGATCGTCGGCACCGGAACACCCCGCTGTGCCTTCGGGTAGGCGTCGGCCGGCATGGTCGCCGCCCGGTAGTAGCCGGTGCTGCCGTCCGCCTTGTGCAGGGCCGACACCAGGTCGGCGAGCGGGACCAGGCGGATCGGGTACGCCTCGGACAGCTTGAGGACGGCGTTGGTCGGCAGCCCCCCGGACCAGAAGAACGCGTCGATCTGCTTGTTCCGCAGCAGGTCGGGCATGGTGTCGATGCCCGCGGGGATGGGCGTGATGTCCTTCTGCGGGTTCAGCCCGGCAGCCGGCAGGAGCCGGTCGGCGAGCAGCCGGACCCCGGAACCGTCCTGTCCGACGGCGACCCGCTTGCCGCGCAGATCCGCGACCGAGCGCACGGGCGAGTCCTGGGGCACCACCAGCTGCACGTAGTCGTCGTACAGCCGCGCACACCCGCGCAGCCGGTCCGCGCCGGGCCTGTGGTCCTTGCGGAACTTGTCGACGGAGTCCGCCGTGGCGATGGTGAAGTCGGAGATGCCGTCGGCCAGGCGCTGGAGGTTCTGCTGCGACCCCTGGCTCGTGCGGAGATTGACGTGGACGTCCGGCAGATCAGTGGTCAGCGCCTGCTGGAGCAGCTCGCCGTAACGCTGGTAGACCCCGGTGCGTACGCCCGTACTGAAGTCGATGTTTCCCGCGGGCGACCGGCTGCCGAACGGCACCAGCCACCACAGGAGCAGCCCGACGGCCACGACGGCGGCCGCGGACCCTTGCAGGACGCGGCGTCGGCCGGGCCGGGACAGAGCGGGGAGCATGGCTGGATCCTGCCAGTTCATCGCCCGCGAGGACCAGGGGGTGGCGGGCCCCGTACCCTGGTGTACGAGATGAGTGCGAAGACCTACGAGGTGCGCACCTACGGGTGCCAGATGAACGTCCACGACTCCGAGCGGCTGTCCGGCCTCCTTGAGGGGGCCGGTTATGTCCGCGCGCCCGAGGGCGCCGACGGTGATGCCGATGTCGTCGTCTTCAACACCTGCGCGGTGCGGGAGAACGCCGACAACAAGCTGTACGGCAATCTCGGCAGGCTCGCCCCGATGAAGACGAAGCGGCCCGGCATGCAGATCGCCGTGGGTGGCTGCCTCGCCCAGAAGGACCGCGACACCATCGTGCAGCGGGCCCCCTGGGTCGATGTCGTCTTCGGGACGCACAACATCGGCAAGCTGCCGGTGCTCCTGGAGCGCGCCCGCATCCAGGAGGAGGCGCAGGTCGAGATCGCCGAATCCCTGGAGGCGTTCCCGTCCACGCTGCCGACCCGCCGCGAGTCCGCGTACGCGGCCTGGGTGTCCATCTCGGTGGGCTGCAACAACACGTGCACCTTCTGCATCGTCCCGGCGCTGCGCGGCAAGGAGAAGGACCGCCGCCCCGGCGACATCCTGGCCGAGATCGAGGCGCTGGTCGGCGAGGGCGTCTCCGAGATCACGCTGCTCGGGCAGAACGTCAACGCCTACGGTTCGGACATCGGCGACCGCGAGGCCTTCAGCAAGCTGCTGCGGGCCTGCGGGAACATCGAGGGCCTGGAGCGGGTCCGCTTCACCTCGCCACACCCGCGTGACTTCACGGACGACGTGATCGCCGCCATGGCCGAGACCCCGAACGTGATGCCGCAGCTCCACATGCCGCTGCAGTCCGGCTCGGACACGGTGCTCAAGGCGATGCGCCGCTCGTACCGGCAGGAGCGTTTCCTCGGGATCATCGAGAAGGTGCGCGCCGCCATTCCGCACGCCGCCATCTCCACCGACATCATCGTGGGCTTCCCCGGCGAGACCGAGGAGGACTTCGAGCAGACCATGCACACGGTCCGCGAGGCCCGCTTCGCGAACGCGTTCACTTTCCAGTACTCCAAGCGCCCCGGAACTCCGGCGGCGACCATGGACGGACAGATCCCCAAGGATGTCGTCCAGGACCGCTACATGCGCCTGTCCGCCCTCCAGGAGGAGATCTCCTGGGAGGAGAACAAGAAGCAGGTCGGCCGCGTTCTGGAGGTCATGGTCGCCGAGGGCGAGGGCCGCAAGGACGGCTCCACCCAGCGTCTGTCCGGCCGCGCCCCCGACAACCGCCTGGTCCACTTCACCAAGCCGGACCAGGACGTGCGCCCGGGCGACGTGGTGACCGTCGAGATCACCTACGCGGCCCCGCACCACCTGCTCGCCGAGGGCCCGACGACCTCGGTGCGCCGCACCCGCGCCGGCGACGCCTGGGAGAAGCGCAACGCGGCGCCCGCCGAGAAGCCGGCCGGTGTGATGCTCGGCCTGCCGTCGATCGGCGCCCCGGCACCGCTGCCGGAGCCCACGGGCGGCTGCTCGGTCCTCTGAGCCCGCACGGTCCCTGCCGCCCGGATCCGGGCGGCAGGGCCGGGCCTCCGGAACGGGGCTAGGCTGCGGATCATGCTCGTAGCCGCCGCTGTCTGCCCCTGCCCGCCCCTCCTGGTGCCCGAGGTCGCCTCCGGCGCCGCGCCGGAACTGGACGCGGCCCGCGACGCCTGCGCCGACGCCGTCGGCGTGCTCGCCGCGTCCCGGCCCGACCTCCTGGTCGTCGTCGGTTCGGCGGAGCACGGAGGCACCTTCCGGCAGGGGGCGGCCGGCTCGTTCGCCGGGTACGGCGTGGACGTCTCCGTTCGCCTCGGGCCGGGCGAACCCGGGGGACAGCAGCTCCCGTTGTCGCTCACGGTCGGCGCCTGGCTCCTGGAGCGGGCCGGCTGGGCGGACGTCCCCGTCGAGGGGCTCGCCGTCGCCGAGCAGCTGGAACCGGGAGCCTGCGTCGGCACGGGAGAGGACCTCGCCGCCAGGGCCGCCCGGGTCGCCCTGCTCGTCATGGGCGATGGCAGCGCCTGCCGCACCCTCAAGGCGCCCGGCTACCTGGACGAGCGCGCCGCGAGCTTCGACGAGGTCGCGTCCGCCGCCCTCGGCGCCGCCGACACGGCCACCCTGATGGGCCTGGACGACCGGCTGGCGTACGAGCTGAAGGTGGCCGGACGCGCGCCCTGGCAGGTGCTCGCCGGCGCGGGCAGCGACGCCGGTCTTGCCGGGCGGCTCCTCTACGAGGACGCGCCTTACGGAGTCGGCTACTTCGTCGGCGTCTGGTCCTGAAACCTGGAGATCTCCTGAAACCCGGAGATCTCCTGAAACCCGGAGATCTCCTGGAACACGGAGCTCTCCTGAAACCCGGAGTTCAAAGAACCCGGAGTCCGGAAGAGGCACGGCGGAGGGCCGTGGAGCAGTGGGCGGTTTCTAGCGGTCGTTGCAACACGTGGTTGGTTGTCTAGGCCGTGAGCAGTTTGTGCAGGCGCTCGGCTGGGGTTTCCCAGCCGAGCGTTTTGCGTGGGCGTCGGTTGAGCTGTTCGGCGACGGCGGTCAGGCGCTCTGGGGTGTGGGCCGACAGGTCGGTGCCTTTGGGAAAGTACTGTCGCAGCAGGCCGTTTGTGTTCTCGTTCGAGCCGCGCTGCCAGGGGCTGGCTGGGTCGCAGAAGTAGACCGGGATGTCGGTGGCGAGGGTGAACTCGGCATGCCGGGCCATCTCGCTGCCCTGGTCCCAGGTCAGGGACCGCGTGAGGTGCGCGGGCAGGGTCTGGACGGTGGCTGTCAGTGCGTCGAGGACGGCCTGGGCTCCGTGGTCGCCCGGCAGGTGTAGGAGCATCACGTAGCGCGTGGCACGTTCGACCAGGGTCCCGATCGCGGACTTCCCGTCCTTGCCGATGATCAGATCGCCCTCCCAGTGGCCGGGCACCGCCCGGTCCCCGACTTCGGCAGGCCGTTCGCTGATCATCACCATGGGTGTGGTGAAGCGCGGCTGACGGAAGCCGGCCTGCCGCTGGGGCCTGCGGCGGGCACGGCCGCTGCGCAGGGCGCCGGCGAGTTCACGTCGCAGCTGTCCCCGCCCTTGGACGTAGAGCGCTTGGTAGACGGTCTCGTGGACCACGTGCATCTCCGGCCGGTCGGGGAACCTCCGCCGCAGAGCCTGGCATATCTGCTCCGGGCTCCACTTCTCGTCCAGCATTGCCTGGACAGCCTCCCGCAGCTCGGGGTTCTCGTCGATCTTGCGGGGCTTAGGGCGGGGTCGGCGGGCATCGGCACGGGCCTGGGCGGCGTGCGGGCGGTAGTGCCACCGGCCGCGGAGGCCCATGGTGTGGTTGCGGCGGATCTCCCGGCTGACCGTGGACGGGCTGCGGCCCGGTTCGGCGGCGATCGCCCGCACGGTGGCCTTCTCCCGCAGCCGGTCGGCGATGTGGATCCGCTCGTCCTCGCGCAGGTACCTGGACGTGCCGGAAGGCGGCCCCACCGCACGTATCGGTGGTGCCGCCTTCTGCCGTCCGTAAGCGCTGCGGCCGTTGAGCCACTTTCGGCCCGTGCGATCACTGACGCCGACGACCCGGCATGCCTCGGCGTTGCTGAAGCCCTGCTGCATGAGCCGGGAGTATGCCGCCCGCTCCCGGCTCAGCTTCACAGGCCCCTGAGCCGTCCGGACCCTACGGATCTCGAAATCCATCGCACCCCTTGAACTGGGGTGTTGCAACGACTCCTAGAACCCAAGGGCTGCTCCACGGCCCTCCGGCGCGCGTGGTTCAGGAAGTGGACGCGGGCGGCGTGCCGCCACCGTCCTTGTGGGAGATGCGGTCCAGGGCTTCCTTGGCCTTTCCCGTACCCGACTGGATCTTGTCGCTGTACTTGCCCTTGGTCTTTTCGTCGACCAGCTTGGCGGCCTTGTCCAGGCCGTGGTCGATCTTGTCCCCGTGCTGCTGCGCGAGGTCCGAGACCTTGTCCTTGGCCGGGGCCAGCTTGGCTTTCAAAGTGTCCAGGAAACCCATGGGGCACCTTCCCTCGGGGACTACTTGCGGGCGCTTTCGCCGGCCTCGCTGTCCGCCGCTTCCTCAGCCGACTGCTGCTTGGGGATCTCGACCCCCTCCGCGGCACCGGACTCCGCGGACTCCGCCGCCTCTGTCTCCTCCGCGGCCTCGGACACCTCGGAAGCCTCGGCGGCCGGGCGGTCCGCCGAGGTACCGGTGTCACCCTCGGCCTCCGGCTCCGCCGTCGGCGTGGCGGCCTTCACTTCCTCGGTCGACTCCGCGACAGCCACATCGGCCTTACGGCGAAACCTTGAAAAAACGCCCATATCTACTCCATAGCGTACTCGTGTGGGCGAAATCCCGCGCCAAGCGGAGCGCCTCATTGCGTCGCCCGGCGGCACCGGTCAACAAACCGGCGCTCGGAACCTCGCAACAGGCAACGAACCCAGCCGCGCCCCGTCACGTAGCTCGTTCGAGGAGGGCCGAGGAGGTTTGCGAGACTGTGACCGTGAGAAGTGCAGCTCCCGCACCGCGGGTCATCGCCGTCGTCGGCCCGACAGCGGCCGGAAAGTCCGATCTGGGCGTCTTCCTCGCCCAGCAACTGGGCGGCGAGGTCGTCAACGCCGACTCCATGCAGCTCTACCGGGGGATGGACATCGGTACCGCCAAGCTGACGCTCGACGAGCGCGGCGGAATCCCGCACCACCTTCTGGACATCTGGGACGTGACGGAACCGGCCAACGTCGCCACGTACCAAAAGCTCGCCCGGGCCGAGATCGACCGGCTGCTCGCCGAGGGGCGCACCCCCGTCCTCGTCGGCGGATCCGGACTCTATGTGCGCGGAGCGATCGACGTGCTCGACTTCCCGGGCACCGACCCCGAGGTGCGGGCCCGCCTGGAGAGCGAGCTGGAGGCGCAGGGCCCCGGCGCCCTGCACGTCCGCCTCGCGGCCGCCGACCCCGAGGCGGCCCGCGTGATCCTGCCCAGCAACGGCCGCCGGATCGTCCGCGCCCTCGAAGTGATCGAGATCACCGGCCGGCCGTTCACGGCCAATCTCCCCACCCATGAGTCGGTGTACGACACCGTGCAGATCGGCGTCGACGTCGGCCGCCCCGAGCTCGACGAGCGGATCACCCTGCGCGTCGACCGGATGTGGGAGGCGGGGCTGATCGACGAAGTGCGCGCCCTGGAGGAAAGCGGACTGCGTGAGGGGCGCACCGCCTCACGGGCGCTCGGCTACCAGCAGGTTCTCGCGGCGTTCGCCGGCGAGTGCACCGAGGACGAGGCGCGCGCCGAGACCGTGCGCGCCACCAAGCGCTTCGCACGCCGCCAGGACTCCTGGTTTCGACGCGACCGGCGCGTCCACTGGTTGAGCGGCGCCATGGATCACCGTGGGGAACTCCCGCACCAGGCGCTGGCGTTGGTCGAACGAGCGGTTACAGCCTGATCACGTGATGGCATCGGGACGCTCCGCCGGTCATTGCGCCACTCTTGCGCGTGCCATCATCAATCGTCGATCGACCAGTGGAGTCCGAGTTGGGAGGGCGCGTGGCGATGGAGGCCGGCCCTCGAGACAGAGAGCAAGGATCGCGGGACGACACCGCGCGCCAGGGCTCGACGGACCACGGTTCAGCGGCACCGAACTGCGCGCAAGCGGAATCCGCCGAAGGCGCGGACGACACCGTGCGCGCCGCGGAAGCGACTTCGTCCGCGCTGGGTTCCGCGGTGCTCGGCGCCTCGGGGCTGAGCCCCGACGGGCCGGAGGACGGCTCCGTGGGAGCGGTCTCCGACGGCGGTGAGGTCGAGGTCGAACTGCGCCCCCAGCGCCGGTTGAGGATCTGGCAGCTCGCCCCCATCGTGATGCTCGCGGCGCTCGGCTCGCTCATGTTCGCCTTCCCCCTGGCCTTCGAGTTCGGCGACGGCGGCCCGGTCGTGGCCATGCTCGGACTCCTCATCAGCTGCTGTGCCGCGGGCTGGGGCATGATGGCCGCGCGCCGCGTCGGCCACACCTGGCCGGGGCTGCCCACCCGGGGCTCCAGGGAGCGCCCGGACTGGCGGGTCCTCGCCCTGTACGTGGGTGTCGCCGGTCTGCTCGTCGCGCTCGCGGTCTGGCGCGTGGCCCGGCTCCGCTGAGCCCGTCCCGGATCAGGAACCGCAGTTCAGGACCACCGTCCCGGCCCGCTGTCGGTGCGTCCCCGTACGATTGGCGCGTGAACACTTCGCCGATCGCCTTCCTCAAGGGCCACGGGACCGAGAACGACTTCGTGATCGTCCCCGACCCGGACAACGCCCTCGACCTGCCCGCGTCCGCCGTCGCCAGGCTCTGCGACCGCCGGGCCGGAATCGGCGGCGACGGCCTGCTCCACGTGGTGCGCAGCGCGGCCCACCCCGAGGCGAAGGCCATGGCCGGCGAGGCCGAATGGTTCATGGACTACCGCAACGGCGACGGCTCGATCGCCGAGATGTGCGGCAACGGAGTGCGCGTCTTCGCCGGCTACCTGGAGCGCGCGGGGCTCGTCGAGGAGGGCGACCTGGCCGTCGCCACCCGCGGCGGGATCAAGAAGGTGCACATCTCCAAGGGCGGTGAGATCACCGTCTCCATGGGGCGCGCCCTGCTCCCCGAGGCCGGAGTCACGGTCAGTGTGGACGGCCGCAGCTGGCCCGCGCGCAACGTGAACATGGGCAACCCGCACGCGGTCGCGTTCGTGGCCGACCTGGAGCACGCGGGAGAGCTGCGCTCGGTGCCCCCGTTCAGCCCGGCGGAGGTCTACCCGGACGGTGTGAACATCGAGTTCGTCGTGGACCGCGGCCCCGCGCACGTCGCGATGCGGGTGCACGAGCGGGGCGCGGGCGAGACCCGCTCCTGCGGCACCGGCGCCTGCGCGGTCGCCGTCGCCGCCGCACGCAGGGACGGGGTGGACCCGGCGGTCACCGGCACCCCGGCGACGTACACCGTCGACCTTCCCGGCGGCACCCTGGTCATCACCGAGCACCCGGACGGTGAGATCGAGATGACCGGGCCCGCCGTGATCGTCGCCGAGGGCGTCATCGACCCCTCGCTGCTGGCCGTCTGAGCCACTCTCCGGAGAAGTTCGCCGACCATGATCGGCCCGGTCCGGGCTCGAAACAGCTGTGTCCTGAACCTTCGCTCGAATGGGTGATCCGTTTCACGCTGAGCGAGAGCGGGACTGCGCCACGTGGTGGGGTCGGTAGCATCAAGCACCGGTCCGGAGGGGCACGCCGGTCCCTCCACCACCGGTCGATGCTGCCGGAGGTGCCCCATGAGTGCAGAGGCCACAAATCCTGGTGCTCAGAGCCGCCGACGCGGCCGCCCCCGGATCGACCTCCGTCGGCTCGGCCGCGCGGCACTGCTCGGTCCGGTCTCCCGGGACCGGCTGCCCGACGCCATCGGCCATGTGGCCGACGCGCACCGGGCCCATCATCCCGACGCCGATCTGGCCGTGCTGCACCGGGCGTACGTCCTCGCCGAAACGTCCCACCGCGGCCAGTTCCGCAAGAGTGGCGAGCCCTACATCACGCATCCGCTCGCCGTGACGCTGATCCTCGCCGAACTGGGCGCCGAGACCACCACCTTGACCGCGTCCCTCCTCCACGACACCGTCGAGGACACCGAAGTGACGCTCGATCAGGTGCGAGCGGAATTCGGCGAGGAAGTCACCTATCTGGTGGACGGCGTCACCAAACTGGAAAAGGTCGACTACGGAGCCGCGGCCGAACCGGAGACCTTCCGCAAGATGCTGGTCGCCACCGGCGACGACGTACGCGTGATGTCGATCAAACTCGCCGACCGGCTGCACAACATGCGCACCCTCGGCGTGATGCGGCCCGAGAAACAGGCCCGGATCGCCAAGGTCACCAGGGACGTTCTGATCCCGCTGGCCGAACGCCTCGGTGTGCAGGCCCTCAAGTCCGAACTGGAGGACCTGGTCTTCGCGATCCTGCACCCCGAGGAGTACGAGCGCACCCGGATCCTCATCGCGGCCAACTCCGGCACCGTCGACCCGCTCACCGGCATCGCCGACGGCGTGCGCGGGGTGCTGCGCGAGGCCGGGATCAGCGCCGAAGTCCTCATCCGGCCGCGCCACTTCGTCTCCGTGCACCGGGTGCAGCTCAAGCGCGGCGAACTGCGCGGAAGCGACTTCGGCCGGCTGCTCGTGCTGGTCGCCGAGGACGCCGACTGCTACGCGGTCCTGGGTGAACTGCACACCTGTTTCACGCCGGTCGTCTCCGAGTTCAAGGACTTCATCGCCTCGCCCAAGTTCAACCTGTACCAGTCGCTGCACACGGCGGTCGTCGGCCCGGGCGGCGAGGTCGCCGAAGTTCTCATCCGTACGCACCAGATGCACAAGGTCGCCGAGGCCGGCGTCGTGGCCCTCGGCAACCCCTATGCGGGCGGCCCCGGCGACGGTGCGCAGCAGGCGGGCGACGAACGCGAGGACCCCACCAGGCCCGGCTGGCTCTCCCGGCTCCTCGACTGGCAGCAGAACGCCCCCGACCCCGACACCTTCTGGTCCTCCCTGCGCGAGGAACTGGCAGGGGACAGCGAGATCACGGTCTTCTGCGCCGACGGCCACACCCTGGTCCTGCCGGCCGGCGCGAGCTGCGTGGACGCCGCGTACGCGCAGTACGGCGACGACGCCCACAGCTGCATCGGCGCACGCGTCAACGGCCGCCTGGCGACGCTCAGTACGGTCCTGAACGACGGCGACACCGTGCAGCCCCTGCTGGCCCAGGACGCCACCTCCGGCCCCGCCTCCGACTGGCTCGACCACGCCAGGACCCCGGCCGCGCGGATCGCGATCAGCGGCTGGCTGGCGGTCAACCCGGAGGGCGTCAAGGTGCCGGCCGCGGCGCCCCGGCCGCAGGTCAACGTCCCGGCCGACCGGCGGGCTGCCGCCAACGCGGTGACCGACCTGCCCGATGTGACGGTACGTCTCGCCGGCTGCTGCACCCCCGTGCCGCCCGATGTGGTCACCGGGTTCTCGGTACGCGGGGCGGCGGTGACCGTGCACCGTCAGGAGTGTCCGGCCGTCGCCCGGATGAAGGCCGTGGGGCGCGCACCGGTGGAGGTGCGCTGGGGGGACGCCGCGGAGTGCAGGGTCACCCTGGTCGCCGAGGCCTTCGGCCGGCCCCGGCTGCTCGCCGACCTCACGGAAGCCATCGCCACTGCCGACGCGGCCATCGTCTCGGCCACGGTGGAACCCCCCAGCGAACAGCGGGTCCGCCACACCTACACGCTCCAACTCCCGGACGCCGCAGGGCTGCCCGCCCTGATGCGGGCCATGCGCGACGTCGCGGGGGTGTACGACGTGAGCCGGGCGCAGCATCCGGCCGCCGCGGGGTGAGCAACACACCCTCGTTCGAGTGGCCCTCATGCGAGTCGGCTGACCCGGAGCCGATCACGCTGGTAGCCGTAGGGCATGCCGCTCACCCCCCGCCGCCCCCGTTCCCGCCGACTGCGTGCCGTGCTGCTTGCCGCGGCCGCGGCATCCGTGGTCGCCGCGGCCCTGCCCGCCCCGGTGCCGCTGGGGATCGGGGATCCCCTGTTCCCGCATCTGGGAAACCCCGGGTACGACGTGCTCTCGTACGACATCGGGTTCACCTATCTGGGTGATAACAGCAAGCCGATGGAGGCCGTCACCACCATCGATGCCACGGCCACCGACAATCTGGACCGGATCAATCTCGACTTCGCCCGGGGCACGGTGCACACGGTCGAGGTCAACGGGCAGCCGGCGGAGTTCGCCACCGCCGACGAGGACCTGGTGGTCACTCCGCAGAGCCCTGTCCACGCCGGCGAGCCCGTGCGGATCACCGTGCGGCACACCAGCGACCCGAAGGCGGCGCTCGACGGCGGCTGGGTGCGTACCACCGACGGCCTGGTGATGGCCAACCAGGCCGATGCCGCCCACCGCGTGTTCCCCTGCAACGACCACCCCTCCGACAAGGCGTTCTTCACCTTCCACGTGGCCGCCCCGGCAGATGTGACGGTGGTCGCCAACGGGCTGCCGACCGAGCGGGAGCGCCGCGGCGCCAGCATCGTCTCCACCTACCGCAGCAGGCACCCCATGGCGACCGAGCTGGCCCAGGTGTCCATCGGGCACTCAGCGGTGCTGCACCGGGAGGGGCCGCACGGGCTCCCCATCCGCGACGTGGTCCCGGCCGCCGACAAGGCCGCGCTGGAGCCCTGGCTGAAGAGGACGCCCGGGCACATCGCGTGGATGGAGCGGCAGGTCGGGCGGTACCCGTTCGAGACGTACGGAGTGCTGATCGCCAGCGCCGACACCGGTTTCGAGCTGGAGACGCAGACCCTGACCCTGTTCGAGCGGTCGTTGTTCGTGCGGCCGGAGTTCACCGACTGGTACGTGGACTCGGTCATGGTGCACGAGCTGGCGCACCACTGGTTCGGCGACAGCGTCTCGCCCCGAGGCTGGGCGGACCTCTGGCTGAACGAGGGGCACGCCACGTGGTACGAGGCGAGGTACGCCGACGAAGTGGGCAAGAAGCGGTCCATGGAGCAGCGGATGAAGGCCGCCTACGCGCTGTCCGACGGCTGGCGCGCCGCCGGCGGGCCGCCCGCCGCACCCAGGGCCTCCGCCCCCGGGCAGAAGATCGGGATCTTCCGGCCGATCGTCTACGACGGCAGCGCCCTCGTCCTGTACGCCCTCCGCGAGGAGATCGGTCCGCGGGCCTTCGACCGCCTGGAGCGACGCTGGGTGCGGGACCACCGGGACTCCACCGCCACGACCGCCGACTTCTCCGCCCTGGCCTCCCGGATCGCGGGGCGTGACCTGTCCGGCTTCTTCAACGCGTGGCTGTACGGGGAGAAGACGCCGCCGATGCCCGGCCACCCGGACTGGCACACCCAGAAACCGACGAAGCACGCCTGACCGGCCACCGGGGCCCAGGCCGGCCGGGGCAGGCCCAGGGCCGGAAAACCGGGGTGACGGCCCTGGAGGCACCGTGCGACCATCGTTCACGTCGGCGGCGCTGCCAGGGCCGGATTCCGTGCGGGAATCATTCGGACCCATTACGCGTTGTGACCGACACAGCCGGAATTCCCTCGGGGAGTCCGGTCCGGAATTCCAACGACGTAAAGGATCCAATGACCTCCTCTTCATCCCCTTCCCAGGACGAGCAGAGCTTCGCGGACACGCACCGCACCGAGAGCCTTCGGGCCGATGCCCTGATGGAAGAGGACGTCGCCTGGAGCCACGAGATCGACGGAGCGCGGGACGGCGACCAGCTGGACCGCTCCGAGCGTGCCGCGCTGCGGCGCGTGGCGGGCCTCTCCACCGAGCTCGAGGACGTCACCGAGGTCGAGTACCGGCAGCTGCGCCTGGAGCGCGTGGTGCTGGTCGGCGTATGGACCACGGGGACGCTGCAGGACGCGGAGAACTCGCTCGCGGAGCTCGCGGCCCTCGCCGAGACGGCGGGCGCCCTGGTGCTCGACGGCGTCTACCAGCGCCGTGACAAGCCCGACCCGGCCACCTACATCGGCTCCGGCAAGGCGCAGGAGCTGCGGGACATCGTCCTGGAGACCGGCGCGGACACGGTGGTCTGCGACGGTGAGCTCAGCCCGGGCCAGCTGATCCACCTCGAAGACGTCGTCAAGGTCAAGGTGGTCGACCGGACCGCGCTGATTCTCGACATCTTCGCCCAGCACGCCAAGTCCCGTGAGGGCAAGGCCCAGGTCTCGCTGGCGCAGATGCAGTACATGCTGCCGCGCCTGCGCGGCTGGGGTCAGTCGCTGTCGCGTCAGATGGGCGGCGGCGGGTCCAGCGGTGGCGGCGGCATGGCCACCCGTGGTCCCGGTGAGACCAAGATCGAGACGGACCGGCGGCGGATCCGCGAGAAGATGGCGAAGATGCGCCGTGAGATCGCGGAGATGAAGACCGGCCGCGAGATCAAGCGCCAGGAGCGGCGCCGCAACAAGGTGCCTTCGGTCGCCATCGCGGGTTACACCAACGCCGGAAAGTCCTCGCTGCTCAACCGCCTCACGGGCGCGGGCGTGCTGGTGGAGAACTCGCTGTTCGCCACCCTCGACCCGACCGTGCGCCGGGCCGAGACACCCACCGGGCGGTTGTACACGCTGGCCGACACCGTCGGGTTCGTCCGGCATCTGCCGCACCACCTCGTCGAGGCGTTCCGCTCCACCATGGAGGAGGTCGGCGACTCCGATCTCATCCTGCACGTGGTGGACGGGTCGCACCCCGCGCCGGAGGAGCAGCTTGCCGCCGTGCGCGAGGTCATCCGCGAGGTGGGCGCGGTCGACGTGCCCGAGATCGTGGTGATCAACAAGGCGGACGCGGCGGACCCGCTCGTGCTGCAGCGGCTGCTGCGGATCGAGCGGCACTCCATCGCGGTCTCGGCCCGCACCGGCGAAGGCATTGAGGAGCTGCTCGCGCTCATCGACACCGAACTGCCGCGCCCCTCGATCGAGATCGAGGCGCTGGTGCCCTACACGCACGGCCAGCTGGTCGCCCGGGCGCACGCCGAGGGCGAGGTGATCTCCGAGGAGCACGTCGCGGAGGGCACCGTGCTCAAGGCCCGGGTGCACGAGGTGCTCGCAGCCGAGCTGGCTCCGTATGTGCCGGCCGCGCACTGAGCGTACGGACCGCGAACTGCCGCTCGGCAGGCGGTAGTTCACGAGACTGAAAGACGTGAGGCCCGCCCCCTCGAAGGAGGGGACGGGTCTCACGTCGTATCCGGTGCTCAGGCGCCGCGGTGTTCCGGGGTCACTGGCCGCCGTACTTCGCGCTCATCGAGTCGAAGAGGGCCTTCGCGCCGGCGCCGAGCTGCGGGCCGGCCAGCCAGCCCGAAGTGACCGGGCCGATCGAGGTGTTGGAGACCAGCTGAGCCTTGCCGTCGGGGCCGTTCATGAACCAGCCGCCGCCGGAGGAGCCGCCCGTCATGGTGCAGCCGATGCGGTACATCGGGGGCGTGCCGGGGCTGATCGAGAGCTGGCCGGGACGGTCGAGGCACTTGAACATCTGCAGACCGTCGTACGGCGGCGCCGCCGGGTAGCCCCAGGCACCCATCGTGGCGACGGACTTGGCCTGCGGGGCGGAGAAGTTGACCGTCAGCGCGTTGCCGACCGTCTCCTCGAGGGACTTGCTGCCCTTCTCCGGCTTCACATGAAGCACCGCGTAGTCGTACGGGGCGCCGGTGCCGCCGGTCGGGCCGCCGTCCTTGATCCACTCGCCGGAGGTCGAGACCCAGTCGGCCCAGTACACGCCGTAGGGCGCGATCTCCTGAGGCTGCGCGTTGTTCAGCGCCGCCTCCGACTTGCCCTTGTCGTTGTACGAGGGGACGAAGGCGATGTTGCGGTACCAGCCGCCGGAGCCGCCCTGGTGGACGCAGTGTCCCGCGGTCCACACCATGTTGGACCTGCCGGGGTGGGCCGGGTCCTTCACGACGGTGCCCGAGCAGACCATGGGGCCCTCGGGGGAGTCGAAGAACACCTTGCCGACCGGCGCGGCGAAGTTGTGGTAAGGCAGCTTCTCCTGGACGGCCTTGACCGGCGCGGGCTCCGGGTCCGAGATGCCCGTACCGCCGTTGACGTCACCGGCCGCCATGGTCTTCTGCGGGTCCTTGGCGGACTTCATCCGGTCCGGCTTCCACAAGCCGTCGATCACCGGGTTGACGAAGTCCTTGGCGTCACGGAGCCACTTGTCCTTGTCCCAGTTCTTCCAGCCGCCGTTCTTCCACTTGTCGAGGTCGACCCCGTGCTTCTTGAGGGTGTCGGCCAGGTCGGCGGGACCGGCGGAGTCGCCCTTGGCCTGGGCGGAGCCGGAGGCCGACGGCTTGCTGTCCGCGTCACTGCCGCCCGGGCCGCACGCGGTGGCGGTCAGTGCGAGAGCCGCGGCGAGGCCGGAAGCGGCCAGCAACGGACGTATGGATCGCATGAAAACGATTCCCCCTGATGAGCCTGCCCGTTCGAGAGCAGGTATTGCCATGTACTTGTCATTCCGGTGGGCGGACCTGTGCACCTCCGCCCACCGTGCAGCCCCCTACTATGCCTGCTGGGCACGGGGGGTACGAACGGGGGCCCCGGCGTTCACAGGACCCCCGCAAAGCGCTTACCGGCCCGCGTACTTGGTGCTCACCGAGTCGTAGACACCCTTGGCCTCCTTGCCGAGCCGGGGCCCGGCCAGCCAGCCCGCCGTGACCGGGCCGATGGAGGTGTTGGAGATGAGCGACGGCTTGCCGTCCGAGCCCGTGGCGATCCAGCCGCCGCCGGAGGAGCCGCCGGTCATGGTGCAGCCGATGCGGTACATCGTCGGCAGGTTCGCCTCAAGAGACAGCCGGCCCGGCTTGTCCTTGCACTGGTACAGCTTCTGGCCGTCGTAAGGAGGCGCGGCCGGGTAGCCGTTGGCCGTCATGGCGCTGATCTTCGGCACGGCCGGTGCGTCGAAGTCCACCGGAAGCGCGCCGCCGACGGTCTCCTCCAGGGACTTGCCGTTCGAGCCCTTCTCCGGCGTCACATGCAGCACCGCGAAGTCGTACGGGGCGCCGGTGCCACCGGTCGGGCCGCCGCCCTCGATCCACTGCTGCGACGTCTGCGCCCAGTCGGCCCAGTAGACGCCGTACGGAGCGATCTGCGCCTTGGTGGCCTTCTGCAGCTGGGCCGTCGGCAGGTTGGAGTTGTTGTACGAGGGGACGAAGGCGATGTTGCGGTACCAGCCGCCCTTGGCGCCCGCGTGCACGCAGTGGCCCGCGGTCCACACCATGTTGGACTTGCCGGGGTGCGCCGGGTCCTTCACCACGGTCGCGGAGCACACCATCGAACCCTCGGGGCTGTCGAAGAACAGCTTGCCCAGCTCCGGCAGGCTCTGGTGGTACGGAGCCTTCACCGCGGCGGCCTTCACGGGCGCCGGCGTCGGGTCCGTGACGCCCTTGTCGCCCGAGATGTCATTGGGGACGGCCTTCTCCGGGGGCTTGTCCGCCTTGCGCATCCGGTCCGGGTCCCACAGGTCCTGGATGATCGGGTTGACGTAGTCCTTGGCCTCACGCAGCCACGTGGCCTTGTCCCAGTTCCTCCACTCGCCGTTCTTCCACTTGTCCAGGTCGATGCCGTGCTTCTTGAGCTGGTTCTTGACGTCGTCCGGGATCTGGAGCTTGTCGGCGTCGCCTGTGGCCGATGCCGTCGGCTTGCTGTCGGCGCTGGAATCGCCGGGGCCGCAGGCGGTGGCGGTCAGCGCCAGAGCGGCCGTGAGGCCGAGCGCGGCCAGTACGGGGGAGACCCCGCGACGAGCCCTCCTCCCCGTGCGCTCGGCGCTGGACGGGCGTATGGGTCGCATGTCGGATTCCCCCTGGAACTTCGTCATCAAAGCGTCTTCGTCTTCTTCGTCTTCTGAACTCGTGAACAAACGCGTGAACAGCAGCACCGCGAGCCGGTGCCCGAGTGCGGCCCCCACTATGCCGGTGCCGAGGGGGACGGTACGCGGCAGGGCCGCGGTTCCCGTCCGCCAGGACCGTACGGCCACGCCGGTAAGGCGAACCTTGCCTGGAGGCAAGGAAGTTCCGGTCAGGCCGTGCTCCCGCGGTGCCGGCGTCGTTGGTACGTACGGGGGACATCAGGACAGCGTTCAGCGTGGGAGTACGCGCCGCGCAACGGACGCGATACGGAACCGTCACAGCGGGAGGACCAGCAGTCGTGGCCGTGACCGAACCAGCTCCTACGGCGCTGCTCAGCACTCATGAGGGCATCCTGCGACGACAGTCCCTGAGGGAGTCGGCGGCCCGCACCTACGCCCGCTCGCTGCCCATCGTGCCCGTGCGGGCGCGCGGCCTGACGATCGAGGGCGCGGACGGGCGGCGCTATCTGGACTGCCTCTCGGGGGCGGGCACACTGGCGCTCGGGCACAACCACCCCGTCGTGCTCGAAGCGATCCGCAAGGTCCTCGACTCGGGGGCGCCGCTGCACATCCTGGACCTCGCGACGCCGGTCAAGGACGCCTTCACCACCGAGCTGTTCGCCACCCTGCCGCGCCAACTCGCCGAGCACGGACGGATCCAGTTCTGCGGACCGGCCGGCACGGACGCGGTCGAGGCGGCCCTGAAGCTGGTGCGCACCGCCACCGGACGCACCGGAATGCTCGCCTTCACCGGCGCCTACCACGGCATGACCGCAGGCGCCCTCGCCGTCTCCGGCGGCGCCCGGGACGCCGGGGTGACCCGCCTGCCCTACCCGCAGAACTACCGCTGCCCGTACGGAATCGGCGGCGAACGCGGGGCCGAGACCGCCGCCCGCTGGACGGAGAACCTCCTCGACGATCCCAAGGGCGGCATCCCCGCCCCGGCAGGGATGATCCTCGAACCGGTGCAGGGAGAGGGCGGCGTGATCCCGGCGCCCGACGCCTGGATGCGCCGGATGCGCGAGATCACCGCGAGCCGCTCCATCCCGCTGATCGCCGACGAGGTGCAGACGGGCGTCGGCCGCACCGGCACGTTCTGGGCCGTCGAGCACAGCGGGGTGGTGCCCGACGTGATGGTGCTCTCCAAGGCCATCGGCGGCTCGCTGCCGCTCGCCGTGATCGTGTACCGGGACGGCCTCGACGCGTGGGAGCCGGGCGCGCACGCCGGTACGTTCCGCGGCAACCAGCTCGCCATGGCGGCCGGTGCGGCCACCCTCGCGTACGTCCGCGAGAACCGACTCGCCGACCGCGCGGCCGTCCTCGGCGCCCGCATGCTCGGCCAGTTGCAGGGCCTCGCCGCCGACCACCCCTGCATCGGCGACGTACGCGGCCGGGGCCTGATGATCGGCGTCGAGCTCGTCGACCCGGAGCGCGAGGACCTCAGCTCCGGCAACCCGCCGCCGCCCGCGCCCGCCCTGGCCGCCGCCGTGCAGCAGGAGTGCCTGCGGCGCGGGCTCATCGTCGAGCTCGGCGGCCGCCACTCCGGCGTCGTACGGCTGCTGCCCCCGCTCACCCTCACCGACGAACAGGCCGTCGCCGTCCTCGACCGGCTCGCCGACGCACTGGCAGCCGCCGCACGCTCCCCGCACCCGCGCACCGACCCGGGGGCAGGCGTGCACCACCGGGCCGAGACCGGACCGTCCCACTGATCCCGGACCACCCCACGAGCTCCCAAGGAAGACCTCCGTGAATCCCACTCCCGCACCTGATGCGCCTGAGGCCGACGGCCCTGTCACCGCCCACCGCGGCCCGCTGGTGGCCGAGCCGACGACGGTGCCGCGCCAGAAGGCCGGGATCCACGGCGAACGACTGACCGCCCGCAACGATCCGGACCCGCTCGACGCCGTCGACCCCGAGGCCGCCGCCGAGGCGGCCGCTGTCGAGAACCTGCTGCGCTGCTGGGTACGGGAGAACGACCTGGCCGCGCCCGACGGTCCGGTCCTGCGCATCCCGCTCCCGGCCAGCGGCACCGCCCTGCTCGTGCCCGTGCCGTACTGGTCGGCCACCGGCTGGCACCGGTTCGCCAGGCCCACCCTGGAAGGCGGCTCCGCCGGCGCCCCGCCCGCCGACGCCGTCACGGTCGCCGCCCTGCTCGGCCGCGAGGCGGGCCGGAGCGAAGGCGCCGACCTGGTGGGCCGCGTCGCCGACTCCGTGCGCCGCACCGCGGACTTCATCGCCGACCGACGCACCAGCCCCGGCCCCCGCGACACGGCCGATCTCTTCCTCACCGCCGAACAGTCCCTCCTCCTGGGCCATCCGCTGCACCCCACCCCGAAGAGCCGCGAGGGCCTCTCCGAGACGGAAGTACGCCGCTACTCACCCGAGCTGTACGGCTCCTTTCCTCTGCACTGGATGGCCGTCGACCCCTCCGTCCTCGCCGCCGACTCGGCCTGGACCGAGGGCGGCCGCACCATCGACGCCGCCCAGCTGGCGCACCGGATCGCGGGCGGCCTCCAACTCCCGCCCGGCACCGTGCCGTTGCCCCTGCACCCCTGGCAGGCCCGCGACGTCGCCCAGCGCCCGGCCGTCGCCGCGCTGCTCGATGCCGGGCTCCTGCACGACCTCGGCCCGCACGGCGGCGACTGGCACCCCACGTCCTCCGTCCGCACCGTCCACCGCCCCGGCGCCGACGCCATGCTCAAGCTGTCGCTCGGCGTACGCATCACCAACTCCCGCCGTGAGAACCTCCGCAAGGAACTCCACCGGGGCGTGGAGGTCCACCGCCTGCTGCGGGCGGGTCTCGGCGAGGAGTGGCAGTCCGCCCACCCCTGCTTCGACATCGTCCGCGACCCCGCCTGGCTCGCCGTCGACACCCCGGACGGCGAACCCCTGCCGGGCCTCGACGTCATGGTCCGCCACAACCCGTTCGCGCCCGGCGACGATGCCGTCTGCATCGCCGCACTCACCGCCCCGCGCCCCATGCCGGGCCGTGCCGGGATGCACTCGCGCCTCGCCGCCCTGGTGGGCCGGCTCGCCGCCCGCACCGGCAGGCCCACCGCGGCCGTCTGTGCCGAGTGGTTCCTGCGCTACCTCGACCAGGTCGTACGCCCGCTGCTCTGGCTGGACGGCACGGCAGGCATCGCCCTGGAGGCCCACCAGCAGAACACGCTGGTCCTGCTCGACCCCGACGGCTGGCCCGTGGGCGGCCGTTACCGCGACAACCAGGGCTACTACTTCCGCGAGTCGCACCGCGCCGCCCTGGAGCGGCGGCTGCCCGGCATCGGCGCCACCAGCGACACCTTCGTCCCCGACGCCGTGACCGACGAGCGCTTCGCCTACTACCTCGGCATCAACAACGTCCTCGGCCTCATCGGAGCCTTCGGCGCCCAGCACCTCGCCGACGAACGCGTCCTGCTCGCCGCCCTGCGCCAGTTCCTCACCAAGGCCACCGGCCTCGGCTCGCCCCTGCCCGCCCAGTTGCTGGACAGCGCGACGCTGCGCTGCAAGGCCAACCTGCTGACCCGGCTGCACGGCCTCGACGAACTCGTGGGCCCGGTCGACACCCAGTCCGTCTACGTCACCATCACCAACCCCCTTCACACCAACGGCACTTGACCCGTACGAACTGCGAGAGGAACGTCGCCGTGCCTCCCACCGATGCGAGCACCGACGCCGACGCCGACCCGGCCCCCCACCCGGGAGCGGCGGCCGACGACACCCTGGACCTGGAGCTGCCCGGCGAACTGACCGCCCTGTTCGGCGACAGCGCTGCCCGGCCGGACGGTCCGGGCGCGGAGCGGCCCGGGGCCGGTGGGCCCGTCGGGGCCGGGCTCCGCGGGCCGGGCATCGCTTCCGCCCCCTGGGACCCGGGGATCGGGAGGGCGGAACCTCTCACCGGCGACGTGGCCCGGCAGTGGCCCGGCAGCGACCTGCTACCGCCGTCAGGCAGCGCTGCCCGGTCGGCTTACCCCGTCGTCGAGGACCTGCTCGATTCCCCCGGCGACTGGGCGCCGGTCACGACCTCCCTCGGCGTGTTCCAGCTCGTACCCGTACGTCTCGAACGCGACCTCGCCCTCCTCGCCCAGTGGATGAACGACCCCGCCGTGGCGGCCTTCTGGGACCTGGAGGGACCCGCGTCCGTCACCGCCGACCATCTGCGCAACCAGCTCGACGGCGACGGCCGCAGCGTGCCCTGTGTGGGCGTCCTCGGCGGAACGCCCATGAGCTACTGGGAGATCTACCGCGCCGACCTGGACCCGCTGGCCCGCCACTATCCGGCCCGCCCGCACGACACCGGTCTCCATCTGCTCATCGGCGGCGTCGCCGACCGAGGCCGGGGCGTCGGGACCACTCTGCTCAGGGCCGTCGCGGACCTGGTCATCGACAACCGTCCGCACTGCCCGCGTGTGATCGCCGAACCCGATCTGCGCAACACCCCGTCCGTCTCCGCGTTCCTCAGCGCCGGCTTCCGCTTCCACGCGGAGGTCGACCTGCCCGACAAGCGAGCCGCCCTGATGGTCCGCGACCGCGCGCTCAGGAACCTGCTGTGAACGCCCCGCCGCTCCGCATACACCTCTAGCCCCGAATCGGTTCGATCCCGAGGAGTCCCCATGCCGAACCCTCCTTCCCCCGATGAATCCCGCGGCCTCCTCGACCCCGAAGCCCCGCCCGGGCTGCTGGCCCCTCCCGAGCTGAACCGCGAGGCCTGGGACCGTGCGGGACGCCTCCTCCTGGCGAAGATGATCGGTGCCTTCGCCTACGAGGAGATCGTGCAACCAACGGTAGAACCCACCACTGACAATGCCGGGCCGGACGGAAAAAGCACAGGTCAGTACGGGTTCTCGCTGGACGACGGCAGCACCTTGACCTTCCTGGCCCGGCGCGGTGCGTACGGCGGCTGGCAGGTGGACCCCGACTCCGTCCGCCGCACCGAGCAGGGCGTCCCGAGCGCGGGGGAGCCGGACGACCGGAGCACCCCAGGGCATCCGCTCCCGTCCGTCGAGGCCTTCGGCGATCCCATCCGCTTCCTCGGGCTCGCCCGCCGGACCCTCGGCGTCGACGGGGCCACCTTCGGACACCTCGTACGGGAACTCACCGCCACCCTGGCCGCGGACGCCCGCCTGCACTCCACCGCGCTGCCCGCGGCCCAGCTCGCCGACCTGGGCTACGCCGAGCTGGAGGGCCACCAGACCGGCCATCCCTGGCTGGTGCTGAACAAGGGCCGGCTCGGGTTCTCCGCCGACGACGCGGCGCGCTGGAGCCCGGAAGCCCGCACGGAGGCCAGGCTGCCCTGGATCGCGGTCCGCACGGACCTCGCGCGCTACCGGGGCGTCGAGCCGGTGGCCACGCCGGACCGGCTCTACGACCGTGAGCTCGACGCCCCCGTCCGTGAGGCGTTCGCCGCAGCCCTCCGGTCCCGCGGCCTCGACCCGGCGGCCTACCTCTACCTGCCCGTCCACCCCTGGCAGTGGACGGAGATGATCCTTCCGCTCTTCGCCCCGGCCGTCGCCGACAACGCCATCGTGCCGCTGCCCACCGACGGCGACGTACGGCTGCCGCAGCAGTCCATCCGCACCTTCCTGAACCTGTCGCGGCCCGAACGCCACACGGTGAAACTGCCGCTGTCGATCCTCAACACCCTGGTCTGGCGGGGCCTGCCGACCGAGCGCACCGTGGCCGCGCCCGCCGTCACCGCCTGGGTGCAGGGCCTGTGCGAGCGGGATGCCTTCCTGCGGGACGAATGCCGGGTGATCCTGCTGGGCGAGGTCGCCTCGGTCGCCGTGGAGCACCCGCTGTACGACCGCATCGCCGAAGTCCCCTACCAGTACAAGGAGCTGCTCGGGGCGATCTGGCGCGAGCCCCTGCCGCAACGGCTCGCGGCGGGCGAACGGGCCCGCACCCTGGCCGCGCTGCTCCACACCGACCCCGACGGACGCGCCTTCACGGCCGAACTCGTCGCCCGCTCGGGGCTCGCGCCCCAGGTGTGGCTGCGCCGGCTGTTCAGTGCCCTGCTGCCGCCGCTGCTGCACTTCCTCTACCGCTACGGAACCGTCTTCTCGCCGCACGGGGAGAACGCCATCGTCGTCTTCGACGACCAGGACGTGCCCGTACGCCTGGCGATCAAGGACTTCGTCGACGACATCAATGTGAGCGCCGAGCACCTTCCCGAGCACGACTCGATGCCCGAGGACGTGCGGAACGTCCTCCTTACGGAGGCGCCCTCGTTCCTCACGCAATTCATTCATTCGGGGCTCTTCGTGGGCGTCTTCCGGTTCCTCGCCCCGCTCTGCGAGGCCCAACTGGACGTCCCCGAGGCCGACTTCTGGGCCCTGGTGCGCGACGAGATCCTGCGCCACCAGGCGCGTTTCCCGCACGAGAAGGACCGCCACGAGACGTTCGACCTGCTGACGCCCCGGATCGACCGGCTCTGCCTCAACCGGAACCGGCTGCACACGGACGGCTACCGGGACCGCCCCGAGCGGCCGCACGCCACCGTGCACGGCACCGTGGCGAACCCTCTCGCAGCGGCTGAGTGATCGGATTGTCAGTGGCGAGCCGTAGGGTGGTCTGGCTATGACAAAGCCTTCACTCCCCGAGCTCCTGCACGCCGCCGTCACCGCCGTCGGCGGCGTGGAGCGGCCTGGCCAGGTCACCATGGCCACGGCTGTCGCCGATGCCGTCGACGACAGCTCCCACCTGCTGGTCCAGGCCGGGACGGGCACCGGAAAGTCCCTCGGCTACCTGGTGCCGGCCCTCGCGCACGGGGAGCGCGTCGTGATCGCCACGGCCACCCTGGCGCTCCAGCGCCAGCTCGTGGAGCGCGACCTGCCGCGCACCGTGGACGCGCTGCACCCGCTGCTGCGGCGCCGTCCGCAGTTCGCGATGCTGAAGGGCCGCTCCAATTACCTGTGTCTGCACCGCCTCCATGAGGGCGCGCCGCAGGACGAGGACGAGGGGCTCTTCGACCAGTTCGAGTCGGCCGCGCCCACCAGCAAGCTGGGCCAGGACCTGCTGAGGATGCGGGACTGGGCGGACGAGACCGAGACCGGCGACCGTGACGACCTGACGCCGGGCGTCTCGGACAAGGCGTGGGGACAGGTCTCCGTCTCCTCCCGCGAGTGTCTGGGCGCCACCAAGTGCGCCTATGGGGCGGAGTGCTTCGCGGAGATGGCCCGGGAGCGCGCCAAGCTCTCCGACGTCGTCGTCACCAACCACGCCCTGCTCGCCATCGACGCGATCGAGGGCGCCCCGGTGCTCCCGCAGCACGAGGTGCTGATCGTCGACGAGGCCCATGAGCTGGTCTCCCGGGTCACCGGCGTCGCGACCGGCGAGCTCACCCCCGGCCAGGTCAACCGGGCCGTGCGGCGCAGCGCCAAGCTGGTCAACGAGAAGGTGGCCGACCAGCTGCAGACCGCCTCCGAGGGCTTCGAGCGGGTGATGGAGCTGGCGCTGCCGGGCCGCCTGGAGGAGGTCCCGGAGGACCTCGGGTATGCGCTGATGGCGCTGCGCGACGCCGCCCGCGAGGTGATCTCGGCGCTCGGCTCCACCCGCGACAAGTCCGTCCAGGACGAGGACGCCGTGCGCAAGCAGGCCGTCGCCATGCTGGAGACGGTGCACGGCGTGGCGGAGCGCATCACCAACGGCTCCGAGTGGGACGTCGTCTGGTACGAGCGCCATGACCGCTTCGGCGCCTCGCTGCGGGTCGCCCCGCTCTCGGTGTCGGGCCTGCTCAGGGAGAAGCTCTTCGCGGACCGCTCGGTGGTCCTGACCTCCGCGACGCTCAAGCTGGGCGGGGACTTCAACGGGGTGGGTGCCTCGCTCGGCCTCTCCCCGGAGGGCACCGGCGGCGAGGACGTCCCGCAGTGGAAGGGCCTCGATGTCGGCTCGCCCTTCGACTACCCCAAGCAGGGCATCCTCTACGTCGCCAAGCACCTGGCCACCCCGGGCCGGGAGGGTTCGCGCGGGGACATGATGGACGAGCTGGCGGAGCTGGTGGAGGCGGCCGGGGGCCGCACGCTCGGCCTGTTCTCCTCGATGCGGGCCGCCCAGGCCGCCGCCGAGGAGCTGCGCGGGCGCCTGGAGAATCCGATCCTGCTCCAGGGCGAGGAGACGCTGGGCGAGCTGATCAAGTCGTTCGCGGCCGACCCGAAGACCTGCTTGTTCGGCACGCTGTCCCTGTGGCAGGGCGTGGATGTGCCCGGCCCGAGCTGTCAGCTGGTGGTCATGGACCGGATCCCGTTCCCGCGCCCCGACGACCCGCTGATGAGCGCCCGCCAGAAGGCGGTGGAGGAGGGCGGCGGCAACGGCTTCATGGCTGTGGCAGCCACGCATGCCGCGCTTCTGATGGCCCAGGGCGCGGGCCGGCTCGTACGGGCGACGGGTGACCGGGGCGTGGTCGCGGTGCTCGATCCGCGGCTGGCCAATGCCCGCTACGGCAGTTATCTGCGGGCCTCACTGCCCGACTTCTGGTACACCACGGACCGTAACCAGGCGCGTCGCTCGCTCGCGGCCATCGACGCGGCGGCCAAGGCCGACGGCAAGTAGGACGGGTGCTGCTCCCGCCCGCGTGCTCCCGTCCGCAGCACGCGGGCGGGAGCACCTCCTTTTGCGCTTCCTTTTGCGCTGCGGACACAGCAGGGCCCCGGGACCGGCGCAGGGGGTCCCGGGGCCCGGTCAGAGCCGGCGGAGGGGTCAGACCCGCCGGAGCACCGCCACGACCTTGCCCAGAATGGTCGCGTCGTCGCCGGGAATCGGCTGGTAGGCGGCGTTGTGCGGGAGCAGCCAGATGTGGTTGTCCTCGCGCTTGAAGCGCTTGACGGTGGCCTCGCCGTCCAGCATCGCGGCGACGATGTCGCCGTTCTCGGCGACGGGCTGGCGGCGCACCGTGACCCAGTCGCCGTCACAGATCGCGGCTTCGATCATCGAGTCGCCGACGACCTTCAGGACGAACAGTTCGCCGTCGCCGACGAGCTGGCGGGGGAGAGGGAAGACGTCCTCGACCGACTCCTCGGCGAGGATCGGGCCACCGGCGGCGATCCGGCCCACCAGCGGCACGTAGGAGGCGGCGGGCTTGCCGGCGGTGTCGGTGGGCTGGCTGCTCGGCTGGTCGGAGCCCCGGACCTCGTACGCGCGGGGCCGGTGCGGGTCGCGGCGCAGGAAGCCCTTGCGCTCCAGGGCCATCAGCTGGTGGGCGACGGACGAGGTGCTGGAGAGGCCGACGGCCTGGCCGATCTCCCGCATCGACGGCGGGTAGCCACGCCGCTGCACGGAGTCCCGGATGACTTCGATGACCCGCCGCTGCCGGTCGGTGAGCCCCGAGCTGTCCGCCCTGATCCCTGGAGGTCGGCCGGGCAGCGAGCGGGCACGCCCGGCGTCCGCCCCCTGGTTCGTGACTGCGTCATTCATGGCATGCACCGGCTCAAGTCGGGTCTGGGAGCGGTCCTGGGCAGTGATGGTGGCACTGTCTGCGGTGGTGGTCACGTCGGCCCCTCTCGAAATGGTCTCCCTAGCTGGACAACGGTAGTTGCTTTCGAAAGGTTGCGCCAAACACACGTTCGAGTGAAAAATCGCAGAACGCGCTACGCAGCCCTGCGGGTGGGTGTATGTGCGAGTCCCGATTGGGGGCCCGTCGAACGGCAATTCGGTCCATTACGGTACCCTTCACCGCCGGGGTCGGACGCTTGGCGACCACTCCCTCGGGGACCGTTCCGGTGGCGGCCGCGTGTCGCTCAGGACGACGGCGTGCCGGCGCACAGTCTGTCATCCGGCACCCCGCGATCCAGTGCTGCGACGCGCTTCCCGTAACCTCTTGGGCGGCCGGAAACCGCCGGGCCTCAGCTGGGGTTTCGCGACACGCGGTAGGGCCGGATAACCGGAGAAACCCTAGATCTAGTGGTTGGATTGGTGCAGCCACCCAGAAGTTGTGGTCCATGGTCCTTCAAGACCCTGGCCATCGCCTATGCTTGTGGTCGCTTCGCGGGAGGTTTCCGAGCCTGCTGAGGCTATTCAGTCGTGCTGTGAAGGAGGGTTGGGAACCATGCACTGCCCCTTCTGCAGGCACCCCGACAGCCGTGTCGTCGACAGTCGTACGACCGACGACGGCACGTCGATCCGCCGGCGCCGCCAGTGCCCCGACTGCTCCCGTCGCTTCACGACGGTGGAGACGGCCTCGCTGATGGTCATCAAGCGTTCCGGCGTGACCGAGCCCTTCAGTCGCACCAAGGTCATCTCCGGCGTCCGCAAGGCATGCCAGGGACGGCCCGTCACCGAGGACGCCCTCGCCAAGCTCGGCCAGCGGGTCGAAGAGGCGGTGCGCGCCACCGGCAGCGCCGAGCTGACCACCCACGACGTGGGGCTTGCCATACTCGGCCCCCTGCAGGAGCTCGACCTCGTCGCGTACCTGCGCTTCGCGTCCGTATACCGGGCTTTCGACACGCTCGAAGACTTCGAGGCCGCCATCGTGGAACTCCGCGAGCGGCGTCCTCCCGCAGACCAATCAGACGAGTGCGGGGCCGGAGTGACCCCCGAGGTCCCCGTGCCCGCCACCGCTGCCGACTGACCGAGGGGCCCGGACCGGGCCCGAGGTCGCCGATCGGCGGCAATCCAGGACCTGCCAGGGGTGAGCTTGCGCTGCGCCCGTGGCAACAGACAAACACCGTGCCTTGGGAACATTCAGGCACTTTTGGGCGTTTTTGCCCGCGTATGGGAGGCGGCAATGACAGAGACGGCGAGCGGCCCGGCACGAGGCTCCCGAGCCAAGGGATCCAAGGCCACCAAGGGGCTGCGCATCGAGCGCATCCACACCACCCCCGGCGTGCATCCGTACGACGAGGTGGCCTGGGAGCGCCGTGACGTCGTCATGACCAACTGGCGCGACGGCTCGGTCAACTTCGAGCAGCGTGGCGTCGAGTTCCCCGACTTCTGGTCGGTGAACGCGGTCAACATCGTCACCAGCAAGTACTTCCGCGGGGCCGTCGGCACCCCGCAGCGCGAGACCGGTCTCAAGCAGCTCATCGACCGGATCGTGAAGACCTACACGAAGGCCGGCGAGGACTACGGCTACTTCGCCTCGCCCGCCGACGCCGAGATCTTCGAGCACGAGCTGGCGTACGCACTCCTGCACCAGATCTTCAGCTTCAACTCGCCGGTGTGGTTCAACGTCGGCACGCCCCAGCCGCAGCAGGTCTCGGCCTGCTTCATCCTGGCCGTCGACGACTCCATGGAGTCGATCCTCGACTGGTACAAGGAAGAGGGCATGATCTTCAAGGGCGGCTCCGGTGCCGGCCTGAACCTCTCCCGCATCCGCTCCTCCAAGGAGCTCCTCTCCTCCGGCGGCAACGCGTCCGGCCCGGTCTCCTTCATGCGCGGCGCCGACGCCTCGGCCGGAACCATCAAGTCCGGCGGCGCGACCCGCCGCGCGGCGAAGATGGTCATTCTCGACGTCGACCACCCCGACATCGAGAACTTCATCGAGACCAAGGTGAAGGAAGAGGAGAAGATCCGCGCGCTGCGCGACGCGGGCTTCGACATGGACCTGGGCGGCGACGACATCACGTCCGTCCAGTACCAGAACGCCAACAACTCGGTCCGGGTGAACGACGAGTTCATGAAGGCCGTCGAGACCGGCGGCAAGTTCGGCCTGCGGGCCCGCATGACCGGTGACGTCATCGAAGAGGTCGACGCCAAGTCGCTCTTCCGCAAGATGGCCGAGGCCGCCTGGGCCTGCGCCGACCCGGGCATCCAGTACGACGACACCATCAACCACTGGCACACCTGCCCCGAGTCCGGCCGCATCAACGGCTCGAACCCGTGCAGCGAGTACATGCACCTGGACAACACGTCCTGCAACCTCGCGTCCCTGAACCTGATGAAGTTCCTCAAGGACGACGGCAAGGGCAACCAGTCCTTCGAGGTCGAGCGCTTCGCCAAGGTCGTCGAGCTCGTCATCACGGCCATGGACATCTCCATCTGCTTCGCGGACTTCCCGACCCAGAAGATCGGCGAGAACACCCGCGCCTACCGCCAGCTCGGCATCGGCTACGCCAACCTCGGCGCCCTGCTGATGGCGACGGGCCACGCGTACGACTCCGACGGCGGCCGCGCGCTGGCCGGCGCCATCACCTCCCTGATGACCGGCACCTCGTACAAGCGCTCCGCCGAGCTCGCCGCGGTCGTCGGCGCGTACGACGGCTACGCCCGCAACGCCGAGCCGCACCAGCGCGTCATGAAGCAGCACGCCGACGCCAACGCGACGGCCGTGCACGTGGACGACCTGGACAACCCGATCTGGGCCGCGGCCACCGAGGCCTGGCAGGACGTGATCCGGCTCGGCGCGAAGAACGGTTTCCGCAACGCGCAGGCCTCGGTCATCGCGCCCACCGGCACCATCGGTCTCGCCATGTCGTGCGACACCACCGGCCTCGAGCCCGACCTCGCCCTGGTCAAGTTCAAGAAGCTGGTCGGCGGCGGCTCGATGCAGATCGTCAACGGCACGGTGCCGCAGGCGCTGCGCCGCCTCGGCTACCAGGAGGAGGCGATCGAGGCGATCGTCGCCCACATCGCCGAGAACGGGAACGTCATCGACGCCCCGGGCCTGAAGACCGAGCACTACGAGGTCTTCGACTGCGCCATGGGTGAGCGTTCCATCTCCGCGATGGGCCACGTCCGCATGATGGCGGCCATCCAGCCGTGGATCTCGGGCGCGCTCTCCAAGACGGTCAACCTGCCGGAGACGGCGACCGTCGAGGACGTGGAAGAGGTCTACTTCGAGGCGTGGAAGATGGGCGTCAAGGCGCTCGCCATCTACCGCGACAACTGCAAGGTCGGCCAGCCCCTCTCCGCCAAGACCAAGGAGAAGGAGAAGGAGGCGGTCACCGCCAAGGCCGAGGAGACCATCCGTACCGCGGTCGAGAAGGTCGTCGAGTACCGCCCGGTCCGCAAGCGCCTTCCCAAGGGCCGCCCGGGGATCACCACCTCCTTCACGGTCGGTGGCGCCGAGGGCTACATGACGGCCAACTCCTACCCGGACGACGGTCTCGGCGAGGTCTTCCTGAAGATGTCCAAGCAGGGCTCGACCCTCGCGGGCATGATGGACGCCTTCTCCATCGCCGTCTCGGTCGGCCTCCAGTACGGCGTGCCGCTGGAGACCTACGTCTCGAAGTTCACCAACATGCGCTTCGAGCCGGCCGGCATGACGGACGACCCGGACGTGCGGATGGCGCAGTCGATCGTCGACTACATCTTCCGCCGCCTGGCGCTCGACTTCCTGCCGTTCGAGACCCGCTCCGCCCTCGGCATCCACTCCGCCGAGGAGCGCCAGCGTCACCTGGACACCGGCTCGTACGAGCCGACCCTGGAGGACGAGGAGCTGGACGTCGAGAGCCTGGCCCAGTCGGCCCCGCGCCAGACGGAGACCCTGAAGGCCGTCGCCGCACCGAAGCCGGTCGCGGTCGAGGCCCCCAAGGTCGCGCACAACTCGGCCGAGCTCGTCGAGATGCAGCTCGGCGTCAGCGCGGACGCCCCGCTGTGCTTCTCCTGCGGTACGAAGATGCAGCGGGCCGGCTCCTGCTACATCTGCGAGGGCTGCGGCTCGACCAGCGGCTGCAGCTGATCACGGGCGCACCGCGTGGGGCGGACAGCCCGACGTAGTGCGCAGGTTCAGCTGAGAAGAAGTGCACTGAGGGGACCGGCAATCGCCGGTCCCCTCGGTCGTGCCCACGGGTCAGGCCGTCCCCATGGCGGCGATGAACGCGTCCGGGTCAAGGGCGAAGCCGCGGATGTCCTCGCGGAATACCCACGCGCCGGAATCGGCGCGGGTGAACTCCGCGACCGTCGCCGCCCGGGAGCCCGCCACCTGCGCGAAGCCGTGGTTCGACAGCTCCGTGTAGCCGTCCCGGATACGGATGCCGGGGTTCGCCACATCGCCGAAGACGAGGCGCCCCGCCCCCTGTTGGATGATCACGCCGACCACCACGCGGGCGTGCTCCGTCGGCATGCGGCCGAGGTCCAGGGTCATGACCTCGTCGTAACCGAGGCCCTGGCCGGTGCGGCTGTCGCGGTTCAGGCTGATCGTGCCGTCGGGGGAGCGGCTGTCGAAGTACACCCAGTAGTCCGGTGGTCCGTACGGGGCGGCCGCCGGATAGACCAGCGCGACCACATCCAGGTCGTGGGCGGGCGAGCCGAGCGGGGCAGGGTCCCATCGCAGTGCCACCTCGACCGTGCCGAGCCCTTTGCTGATGCTGCTCATTCAAACCCCTCCCCGTGCCTGACCTGCCGCCCCCGCGCGCCTCTCATGCTGTCACGCCCGCCGTTGCGAAGCCGTTCGAAGAATGGTGTTGGTGCGCGGCGTTCGGGCGGTGATCATTGTGCGCGGCGGGGGCCACGGGGGTCCTCGGGTTTCCGGGGGGATCATGATGTGGAACGGCCAGGACGTCGATCTGGACGCCTACTTCGAGCGGATCGGCTACGACGGCGATGCGTCGCCCACGCTCCGGACCTTGCGGGACCTGCACCGGGCACACGTGGCGGCGATCCCCTTCGAGAACCTGGACGTGGCCCTCGGGCGGCCCGTCCCGCTGGAGGCGAAGAGCCTCGTCGGCAAGCTCGTCGGGCAGGCTCGCGGAGGCTACTGCTACGAGCAGAACTCGCTGTTCGCCGCCGTCATCGAGCGCCTGGGCTTCGAGTTCGGCGGGCGCGGGGCCCGCAACCGGACCCGGGGGACGTGGCTTCCGCCGGTCACCCACGCGCTGCTCGCGGTCACCGTCGAAGGTCGACCCTGGCTGTGCGACACGGGGTTCGGGGGCCAGGGGCCGCTGGAGCCGGTGCCGCTGCGGGACGGCGCGGTCGTGGAGCAGGGCGGGTGGACCTTCGGCGTCGGAATCGAGGACGACGGCACCCACGTCCTGCGCTCGCTGCGGCCCGAGGGGTGGCTCGACCTCTACGCCTTCGCCCCGCACACGCTCTACCCGGCCGACTTCACGGTCATGAACCACTACAGCTCCTCACACCCCCAATCCCGTTTCGTGGGCCAGGTCGTGGCGCAGCGGACGGCGCCCGGAGTGCGCCGGGCGCTGGTCCGGGACGAGCTCACCACCGTTCGTACGGATGGCACCGAGGAGCGGATCCAGGTGCCCGCCGACGAGCTCGGAGGGGTGTTGTCAGAGGTCTTCGATATCGTGATGGAGCGTGAAGAACTCGCACAACTGGGCGCATTGGGAGGTGGGTTGAATGGCCGGTGATGTCGGCCCTGTGTTCGGCGGTGGACTGGGATTCGGGGCGCGCGTCATATTCCCGCGGAAGTACTCCGCCGGAGCCTGACCGGGGCATGGTGGTGCGCCGTACGATGGCGCGGTGCTGGTCAAGTGGATTCGCTGCACCGTGGTGGACCGCCGCGGTTTCGAGCGGGGGCAGCGGAAATGGGCGGGGTTGCTGGGCGAGCCCGGTTTCCGGGGGCAGGGCGGCGGCTGGAGCCGGAGGCGGCCGGAAGTGGCCCATGTCTTCGGCTTCTGGGAGAGCCGCGCGTTCTACGACTCCTTCATGGCGCGGGCGCACGACCGGCTCGCCGCCGCGCAGTCCGGCACGTACAAGGACATCGAGGTGAAGCTCTTCGACCACCGCTTCGATGTGAAGACCGGCTTCGAGCCCCGCTTCACCGACGCGGACGTGGTGCGCGTCGCGCACTGCCGGGTGCACGAAGAGCGGGTCGAGCACTTCGCGCTGATGCAGGAGAAGGTCTGGAACCCGGCGATGGCCGGCTCTCCGGGCATGCTGCGCGGGGTGTTCGCCGAGGCGCCCGGCCATGAGTTCCTGGTGCTCTCCATGTGGCAGTCGGCAGCCGAACACGGCAAGTACCGGGCCGACCGGGTGGAGCGGCTCTCGCTGCGGGCGCAGACCGAGACCGATGTCGCGGCCCTCACCGGCGATGTGGTCCGGCTCGACGCGGACTGGACGGTCTGAGGCGGCTCCCGGAGCGCGTACGCCGGATGGAGGCCGGACAAGTGCTCGATCGCCGCGCGGGCGATCTAGGGTTTGGGCATGGCAAGACCGCGACGCATCGTCCTCGTCCGGCACGGCGAGTCGGAGGGCAACGCCGACGACACCGTGTACGAGCGCGAGCCCGACCACGCGCTGAGGCTCACCGAGGCCGGGCTGCGCCAGGCCGAGGCGACGGGGAAGCGGCTGCGCGCGATGTTCGGGAACGAGAGGGTCAGCGTCTACGTCTCGCCCTACCGGCGCACCCACGAGACGTTCCGGGCGTTCGGTCTCGACCCGGACCAGGTACGGATCCGGGAGGAGCCCCGGCTGCGCGAGCAGGACTGGGGGAACTGGCAGGACCGCGACGACGTCAAGCTGCAGAAGGCGTACCGGGACGCGTACGGGCACTTCTTCTACCGGTTCGCGCAGGGCGAGTCCGGGGCCGACGTCTACGACCGGGTGGGGGCGTTCCTGGAGAGCCTCTATCGGAGCTTCGAGGCGCCCGACCATCCGCCCAACGTGCTGCTCGTGACACACGGGCTCACCATGAGGCTGTTCTGCATGCGCTGGTTCCACTGGAGCGTGGCCGACTTCGAGTCGCTGTCCAATCCGGGGAACGCCGAGACCAGGACGCTGCTGCTCGGCGCCGACGGGCGGTACTCGCTCGACCGGCCGTTCCAGCGGTGGCGTGCCCCGGAACCGTACGGGATCACCGGATAGAGTGGCCCTGAGATGACCGCTGACTCCTCCACCGAATCACTCGACCCGCGTTTCGTACGCGCGCTGGGCAGCCTGCGCGGGCTGTCCGTCGGCGACGCACTGGGCTCCCAGTTCTTCGTCCCCGTCAACTATCCCCGCCTCAAGCGCCGGGAACTGCCCGAAGGCCCCTGGCAGTGGACCGACGACACCGAGATGGCCTGCTCGGTCCTCGCCGTGCTCGCCTCGCACGACCGCATCGACCAGGACGCGCTCGCGCAGTCCTTCGCGCACCACCACGACTTCGACCGGGGCTACGGTCCCGCCGTCAACCGGATGCTCCGCCTGGTCCGGGAGGGCGGGGACTGGCGCGAGCTGTCCTCCGCGCTGTTCAAGGGCCAGGGCTCCTGGGGCAACGGCTCCGCCATGCGGATCGCGCCGCTCGGCGCCTGGTACGCGGACGATCCCGAGCAGGCCACCCACCAGGCCGAGATTTCCTCGTACACCACTCACCAGCACCGCGAGGCCGTCGTCGGCGCCATGGCCGTCGCGGCGGCCGCGGCCCTGGTCGCCGCCCCCGCAGGTCCTCCCGGGCCGGGTGAGCTGCTCGACGCGGTGATCGCGCTCGTGCCGCGCAGCGCGGTCGGCGCCGGGCTGCGGCGGGCGCGGGACATGCTCGACTACGACGACGCGGCGACGGTGGCCGCGGTGCTCGGCTCGGGACGGCGCACCAGCGCACACGACACCGTGCCGTTCGCCCTCTGGTCGGCGGCGCGCGGGCTCGGCGACTACGCGTCGGCGTTCTGGACGACCGCGCAGGTGGGCGGCGACGTCGACACGACCTGCGCGATCGTGGGCGGGGTGGTCGCGGCCGCCCCGGCCGGGGCGCCGCCCGCCGAGTGGCTGGAGCACACCGAGCAGCTGCCGGACTGGGTGCCGGCTGCCTGACGTGCCTGTCCCATGGAGAGCCGCCCCGCCCGCGCGCTGCGGACGGGGCGGCTCTTTCGTGGTCAGAGCGCGGCGCCGGCGTTCTTGCCGCTCAGGGCCTCCAGGTCGCTCCTGCGGACCTGGATGACGAAGACGGCGGTCAGGATCGCCAGGGCGACCAGCGCGACGGCCGCGATGAACGCGATGCCGATGCCGTGGGCGAGGACCGCGTCGCTCCAAGGGGCGGGCAGCTGACGGGACTTGAGGAACGCGGCCTTCTGCTCGGGTGAGCCGTTCGCCAGGAAGTCGTTGACCTGGGCGGTGGCCTCGTGGCGGCTCGCGGTGCCGAACACGGTGGTCAGGATGGACAGGCCGAGCGCGCCGCCGACCTGCTGGGTGGTGTTCAACAGGCCCGAGGCGGCGCCCGATTCCTTGTCCGCGACACCGGAGACGGCGGTCAGGGTCAGGGTGACGAAGTTGAGCCCCATGCCGAAGCCGAACATCAGCATCGGGCCGAGGATTCCGCCCGCGTACGAGCTGTCCGGGTCGATCTGGGTCAGCCAGGCCATGCCGAGGCCGGTGAGCGTGGTTCCGGTCACCATGAAGGGTTTGGGACCGAGCTTCGGCAGAAGGCTGGAGGAGATCCCGGCGCCCGTGACGATCGCGACCGTCACCGGAAGGAAGGCCAGGCCCGCCTTGATCGGGCTGTAGTGCAGCACGTTCTGCACGAAGAGCACGATGAAGAAGAACATGCCGAACATCGCGGCGGCCAGGCTGAGCATCATCACGTACGTACCGGAACGGTTGCGGTCGGCGAACATCCGCAGGGGCGTGATGGGCTGGGCCGAGCGGCGCTCCACCGCGATGAACGCGAAGAGCAGCAGCACGGCCGCTCCGAACGAGCCCAGGGTGAGCGAGTCGCTCCAGCCGTCCGTGGACGCCCGGATGAATCCGTAGACCAGCGCCGCCATGCCCAGCGTGGACGTGAGTGCGCCCGTGAGGTCGAAGCGGCCCGGATGGCGCTCCGACTCCTTGATGAAGCGGGGCGCGAGGAAGGCGATGAAGACACCGATGGGTACGTTGACGAACAGCACCCAGCGCCAGTTCAGCCAGTCGGTGAGCATGCCGCCCGCGAGCAGACCGATGGCGCCGCCACCGGCCGAGACGGCGGCGAACACGCCGAACGCGCGGTTGCGTTCGGGGCCTTCGGGGAACGTCGTCGCGATCAGCGCGAGCGAGGTCGGTGAGGCGATGGCGCCGCCGATGCCTTGAAGGGCGCGCGCCGCGAGCAACTGCCAGGGCTCCTGGGCGAAACCGCCGAGCAGCGAGGCGAGCGTGAAGGCCAGGATTCCGGTGATGAACATCCGGCGTCGGCCGAGCAGGTCACCGGCCCGGCCGCCGAGCAGCAGCAGCCCGCCGAACGTGAGCGCGTAGGCGTTGATGACCCAGGTGAGGTCGCTGGTGGAGAAGCCGAGGGCGGTCTGGATGTGGGGCAGAGCGATGTTCACGATGGTGGCGTCGAGCACCACCATCAGCTGGCATGCCGCGATGACGGTCAGGGCTATGCCGGGCCGGGCCGGCCGGTCCTTGGGGCCGGGGCGGGCTTCTGTGGTCTTGACCGTGCTTATTCGATCGGGCGTCACTGGGGTCCCCCTGAAAACTGTAGTGAACGCTTCCGTTCACTAATGGCCGACGATAGTGAGTGGCCGGGAATGAACACAAGCCCCTTCCTTGGGAGTTGGGCCCGGATCGCTCGTGTCCCGGGGCCGGTCCGGGCGCCGGTGAGGCCGGGCGGCGTCTGGAACATCCGGTGACGCGAGGTCACCATGAAAGGCGGGGCGCCGCTGCCCGCGTACGCTTCGACACCCCGTCCCCAACGGTGGAACACCCGTCCCCAACAGGGGATATCCGTCCCCGCGGAGCATCCCCAACGGAGAGAAGAAGATGGCTACTTCGCGCTGGACCGACGCCGGGGCGCAGCCCGTCTCCCTGCGCCGCCGGGGCCCCGTCCTGGAGCGGGCGATCCTGGATGCCGCTCTTGAGCAGCTCAGTACGGTCGGCTGGAGCGGCCTCACCATGGAGGGGGTGGCCGCCCGGGCGCAGACCGGGAAGGCCGCGGTCTACCGCCGCTGGGCCTCCAAGGTGGAGCTGGTCGCGGACGCGCTGCGGTCCGGCTTCCCCGGCCTCGACGACGCGCCGGACCACGGCTCCGTACGCGAGGACCTCTACCAGCTGTGCCGCAGAGTCCGCGGGACGATGTACTCGCGGTCCGGCTACGCACTGCGTTCGGTCCTTTACGAATGCGACAGCACCTCGGCGGGCCGGTTCCACGAGCTGATCCTGCAGCGGGTGATCGAGCCCGCCAACCGGCTCTTCCGCGAGGTGGTGCGCCGTGGGATCGAGCGGGGGGACGTGCGCCCCGACGCCACCGGCGAGCTCGTCTTCGATGTGATCCCGGGGCTGATGATGTACCGGCAGAAGGTGTGCGGAAGCGAATGGAGCGACGAGGACATCGCCGCGATGATCGACCAGGTCATGGTGCCGCTGCTGCGTCCCCACCGGGGCTGACCGACGCCTTCGGGCGGTCGGCGCGGACCTGGGTGTCGCGGGCGGCCCCCGGCGGCGTAACCTTGCAAGCGACATGCCGTACGAACCACCCACCCACACCGTCGAGCGCTCGATTCGCGCCACGACCGGGGCCAAGATCGTCGCCGGTGTCGACGAAGTCGGACGCGGGGCGTGGGCCGGTCCCGTCACGGTGTGCGCCGCCATCACCGGGCTGCGCCGCCCGCCCGCCGGGCTCACCGACTCCAAGCTGATCACCCCCAAGCGCCGCACCGAGCTCGCCGCGGTCCTCGAAGGCTGGGTCACCGCCTACGCGCTCGGCGACGCCTCGCCCGAGGAGATCGACGAGCTGGGCATGACCGCGGCCCTGCGGCTCGCCGCGGTGCGCGCCCTGGAGGCGCTGCCGGTGCGGCCGGACGCGGTGATCCTGGACGGGAAGCACGACTACCTCGGCCTGCCCTGGCAGGTCCGTACGGTGATCAAGGGCGACCAGTCCTGCATCGCGGTCTCGGCCGCCTCGGTGATCGCCAAGGTGCGCAGGGACGCGATGATGGCCCAACTCGCGGGTGTCCAGGGGCAGTACGCCGGATTCGGCTTCGCCGACAACGCCGGCTACCCCTCGCCCGTGCACAAGGCGGCGCTCGAGGAGCTCGGGCCGACGCCCTACCACCGGCTGTCCTGGTCGTACCTGGACGCGCTGCCCCAGTGGCGGCACCTCAAGAAGACGCGGCTGTCCGCTGAGGCGGCCGCACTCGAAAGCGGGGGACAGCTCGGCTTCGACTTCTGACCCGGAGTGCCCCGGATTCCGGACGATTTCCGGAGGTTTTCGGTCCGTATTCCGTACGGTGCGACCGCGTTCCCGGAGTCTTCCGGTCCGCTTCGCGGACGGGGGGACAGTCCGGGTCCGCATCCCGAAATCCCTGGACTTTCCCGCCCACTTGCGGGGAGACTCCGCCCCGATCGCACCTTTGTGCCCACCCGCCGGTGACGCCTTCACCGGCATTTGATAGACATCAACTCATGCCTCTCAGCCCCGAGGAGCCTCAGATTCACGAGAGTGCCCAGGGTCCCCGCGCCACCCCGGCCGCCGGCCGCACCGCGCAGACCCCTCGCCCCGTACCCGGTCCGCGTCCCGCGGCCGCACCGCGTCCCGGACGTCCGGGCCCCGGCCCGGCCCGGCCCACGCCCCCCGCGCAGCGGTCGCACAGCGCCGCCGCGCAGACCCCGCCGACTCGGCCACCGAGCCCTGCCGGTCCGCAGATCCAGCTGATCCCGGCTCCGGCCGACGGCGCGCTCGACGCCGCGGGCGAAGCGGTGGACCTGCTGCTCGACACCGGCCGCGCGCCGGGCGACATCCTGGTCCTCACCACCGGTGAGGCGCACCCGTGGGCGGCGCACGAGCTGTCCTTCGGCGAGGACGCCTACTGGGCTCAGCACGACGCCCGCGACGACGTCTTCTACGCCGGTGCGGCCGCCGTGGAACGGGCCTCGGCCCGGCCCGTGGTCGTCGTCGCCGTCAATGCCGACTCGGCCGATGACGCCGCCGCCCGCGCGCTGCCGCTCGCCCTGGCCCGTGCCGAGGCGCTGCTCATCGTGTGCGGCGACCCGCAGCGGATCAACGCGGCGCTGGGCGCCGGAGTCTGAGCTCGCGCTCAGGCGCTCCGGCCTTCGCGCGCGATCGTCCGGGCGCCGCGGGCCCGAGTCGGGAATCCGGGGCGAATGCTCCGGAGCCCGAGGACCGGAGGCCGTGCCGCCATGCCCCCGGCCGGATCCGTCCGGCGGGGCGGCGGCCGGACCCGCGAGCGGGTCATGCCGGTGCTCGCGGCCGTGCCGGGGCCGTTCAGCGTGCGGCGGTGCGCCGCAGCATCTCCACCGCGCCGGTTCCGGAACGCAGCGGCAGCGGCGCGGCCAGCTCGTTCTCGGCGTCGGCCAGCGAGCCCGGCCCGGATATGGAGCTCGGGCGGCGGCCGCCGCGGCCCTCGCCGAGCACCTGCCAGCCGCCGCGCGTCAGCGTGATGTACGCGCCGCAGCGCAGCCCGTGCAGGGTGCAAGCGTCGCGCAGGCCCCACATCCAGGCGCCGTCCTCCTCCGTCCAGCGCTCGTCGCCGTCGCGGCAGTAGAGCAGCACAGCGGTGCGCACCGGGGCCCGGCGGCGCAGATCGTGCGGGATCACCCGGCGCAGATGCGCGAGCAGCGCGTTGCGGAACTCCCAGCCGTCGGCCGGAGCCGCACGGCGGGTGAACGACGCGCTGGCCGCGAGCCGTTCCTCGTGGTCGAGGACCGCGACGACGGCGGTCGTGGGCGTCGGCCGGTGCCGGGCGTGCAGCCCGCTGACGACCTCACGGGGATTGCGCAGCAGAGGAATTCCGGCGGCGGCCCACTCGGCGGGCTCCAGGATCCGGCCGAAGCGGTTCGCGGAGTCGGCCGACATCGGGGTGGACGCTGCTGCCGAGGCTGCGGACGGAGCGAATCCGAAGGTCACGGTCCTCCCTTCCGGATACGCGCCCACAGTGCGGGCAGGGTCGGGTGAGGGCGCACCACGGCACAGCCCTTCCGGACCACAGGGGGACCGTGCGGGGGTGGCTCCAATTCTTGCCGCCGCGAGGTCAGGCGGCAACGAGCAATTGACGCCGCTGACCTGAATCGACGGGTATGGCACTCATATCCCTGCCCAGCGGCACCCCCGGTCACCCCTGCCGTCACGACTGGACCGCGAGGACCAGCGGGAACACCCCCTCGGCTCCGGAGCGGCGCAGCAGCCGGGCCGCCACCGCCAGCGTCCAGCCCGTGTCGGACGCGTCGTCGATCAGCAGCACCGGGCCCTGGGCCTCGGCGAGCGCGGCCGCCAGCGCGTCCGGCACGACGAAGGCGTGGTGCAGCGCGCGCACCCGCTGGGCGCTGTTGGACTGGGCGATCCGCTCGCCCGCCGGGCCCTCGGCGTACTCGAGGGAGCCGAGCAGGGGCATCCGGCCGATCTCGGAGATCCGCGCGCCCAGCGACCCGACGAGCGCGGGCCGGGTGCGCGAGGGCACCGTCACCACTCCGGCCGGCCGCTGCGGTGCGTCGGGACGGCCCGAGGCCCAGCCGCCCGGGCCCTTCGCCCAGTCGGTGAGCACGCTCACCACCGCCTGCACCACATCGTCCGGTACCGGCCCGTCCGGAGCGCCCGGCGCGAGCATCGGGCGCAGCCGGTTGCCCCAGCCGATGTCCGAAAGCCGCCCCAACGCCCTTCCGGAGAAGGCCAGTTCGCCCGCCGGAATGCGGCCCTTCAGGTCGATGCCGATCGCGGCGAGACCCGTGGGCCACATCTTGCGGGGCTCCACCTCCACGCCGGGCCGGGTCAGCTCGCCGCGCGCCTCGTCCAGGGCCGTGCCGGACACGTCCGCGGTGAAGCGGGCGCCCGCGCAGTTGTCGCACCGCCCGCACGGCGCCGCCTGCTCGTCGTCGAGCTGGCGGCGCAGGAACTCCATGCGGCAGCCCGTCGTCGACGCGTAGTCGCGCATCGCCTGCTGCTCGGCGGAGCGCTGCCGGGCGACCCACGCGTACCGCTCGGTGTCGTACACCCAGGGCTCGCCCGTGCTCGTCCAGCCGCCCTTGACCCGGTGCACCGCGCCGTCCACGTCGAGCACCTTGAGCATCGTCTCCAGGCGTGTGCGGCGCAGCTCCACCAGGGGTTCCAGGGCGGGCAGCGACAGCGGGCGGCCGGCCTGCGCGAGGACGTCGAGGGTGCGCCGCACCTGCTCCTCGGGCGGGAAGGCCACCGACGCGAAGTACTTCCAGATCGCCTCGTCCTCGCGGCCCGGGAGCAGCAGCACCTCCGCGTGGGCCACGCCGCGGCCCGCGCGGCCGACCTGCTGGTAGTAGGCGATGGGGGAGGAGGGCGAGCCCAGGTGGACCACGAATCCCAGGTCCGGCTTGTCGAAGCCCATGCCGAGCGCCGAGGTGGCGACCAGGGCCTTGACCCGGTTGGCGAGCAGATCGTCCTCGGCCTGCTGGCGGTCCGCGTTCTCCGTCTTGCCGGTGTACGAGGCGACCGTGTGCCCGCGCCGCCGCAGATACGTGGTGATCTCCTCGGCCGCCGCGACGGTCAGCGTGTAGATGATCCCCGAGCCCGGCAGCTCGTCGAGGTGGTCGGCGAGCCAGCCGAGCCGGTGGGCCGCGTCCGGCAGCGTCACCACGTTGAGGCTGAGGCTCTCGCGGTCCAGGGGGCCGCGCAGCACCAGCGCGTCCGAGCCGCCTCCGGTGCCGAGCTGCTCGGCCACGTCCGCCGTCACCCGGGCGTTCGCGGTGGCGGTGGTGGCCAGCACCGGGACGCCGGGCGGCAGTTCGGCCAGCATGGTGCGCAGTCGGCGGTAGTCGGGCCGGAAGTCGTGGCCCCAGTCGGAGATGCAGTGCGCCTCGTCCACCACGAGCAGGCCCGTGGCCGCGGACAGCTTCGGCAGCACGTTGTCCCGGAAATCCGGGTTGTTCAGGCGCTCCGGCGACACCAGCAGCACGTCCACCGCACCCGCCGCGACCTCCTCCTGGATGGTGTCCCACTCCTCGGGATTGGCCGAGTTGATCGTCCGGGCGGTGATGCCCGCCCGGGCCGCGGCCTCGACCTGGTTGCGCATCAGGGCGAGCAGCGGGGAGACGATCACGGTGGGGCCCGCGCCCTGGGCCCGCAGCAGCGCGGTCGCCACGAAGTACACCGCGGACTTGCCCCAGCCCGTGCGCTGCACGACGAGCGCCCGCCGCTTGTCGGCGACCAGCGCCTCGATCGCCCGCCACTGGTCCTCGCGCAGCCGCGCGGTGCCGGTGGCGTCCCCGACCAGACGGGCGAGGACCGCGTCGGCCTCGGTGCGCAGTTCCGCGTTGCTCGTGTGCTCCATGCCCCCATACAACAGGACACCTCTGACAATCGCGGAACGAACCGTTCCCGATCGGCCATTCCCGCTGGTCACCGAGGCGCGCGCCGGCCCGCCACGGCCGGGAGGGGCCGGCTTGAACCCACCTTGAAAGCACTTTGAAGACGGCTTGAAGACGGCTTGAAGACGGCTTGAGCGGGTCGGGCGAAGCTCCCTCACGTCGCCCGGAGAACACCCCGGGCAGATGCCGCCGAGCAGGGAAAGAGGGTGCTGGCCGTGCTGGATGCCGCTGTCGTCGGGGGAGGGCCCGGAGGGCTGTTCCTCGCCAGGCTGCTGATGCTGCGGGGAACCGCCCGGCAGGTCACCGTCCACGAGCGCAACGCGCCGGACGCCACCTTCGGATTCGGGGTCGTCTTCTCGGACCGTACGATGTCCGCCTTCGAGCGGGCCGACCCCGACACGCACCGCCGGATCGTCGAGGCCAGCGTCGCCTGGACCGACATGGAACTGCGGTACGGCGGACGGTCGTTGCGCTACGGCGGGTACGGATTCACCGCCATCGCCCGCAAGACGCTGCTCGCCATCCTCCAGGAGCAGGCCGCCGAGGCCGGGGCCGAGCTCCACTTCGAGGACCCGGCCGACGCCCTGGAGCTCACCTCCGCACACGATGTGGTGGTGGCGGCCGACGGGGTCAACTCGGCCACCCGCAACGCCCTTGCGGACCGCTTCGGCACGCTGGCCCGGCCCGGCGCGGGCAAGTACGTCTGGTTCGGCACCCGGGCCCCCTTCGAGGTGGTCACCTTCCCGTTCGTGCAGACCGCGTTCGGCGCCTTCGCCGCGCACGCCTATCCGTACGGAGAGGGGCTGCACACCTTCATCGTCGAGACCGACGAGACCACTTGGCGGGCGGCGGGACTCGAAACCTCGACCGAGCGGTCCGCCGCCCCCGGGGTCAGCGACACCTACGCCCAGGAGCTCATGGAGCAGGTCTTCGCCGAACAGCTCCAGGGACACCCGCTCCTGGTGAACAACAGCAAGTGGGCCAACTTCCTGCACGTGAGCAACCGGTCCTGGTCGCACGGCAATCTCGTCCTCCTGGGGGACGCGGCGCACACCGCGCACTTCTCCGTGGGCTCGGGCACCAAGATGGCGATGGAGGACGCCATAGGGCTCGCCGCCGAACTGGCGTCAAGAGGCGCGGAAGAACCCGTCGAGGGCGCGCTCCACCGCTACGAGGCGCGCCGCCGCCCGGAGACCGAGCGCACCCAGCGCTGGGCGCTGCCGAGTATGCGCTGGTGGGAGACGTTCGGCTCGCGCATGGACCGGGACCCCGACCGCTTCGGATTCCACTTCCTGACCAGGACCAGCGCGATCGGCCTCGCCGGCCTGCGCCGCCGCCACCCCGAACGCATCGCCGCCGCCGAGGAGGCCTACGCCCACGAGGCGCCGCGCACCGCGGCATCCGTCCCCGGCGGGCATGCGCTCGGCGCGCCGCTGCGGCTCGGCGGCACGCTCCTGCGCAACCGGCTCGTGGTCGTCGCCGCGGACCGGGCCGAGCGCCAGATCCGCGCCTGCGAGGCGTACTCGGTGGCCGGCAGCTCCCTGGTGCTCGCCGACTGGCGGCGCCCGGTCGGTGCCGGTGAGAGCGACGCCTGGCGCGCCGCCCTGGAGCGCGTCTCCTTGGACGACACCACGCTCGGCGTGGTCCTGCGCGCCCTCGACACGGCGGTGGCCGACCGGGCCGAGGCCGTCGGCTTCCCCGTCGTCGAGGTCGTCCTCGACGACATCGGCCACTACGGCGAGGCCGAGGCCGCCGAACACGCGCTCCTGGAGCGGAAGTTCCTCGGCTCCCTGCCCGCGGGCGCCGCGCTGATCGCCGGTCTCGGCTGCCCCGAGACCGGCGCGTACGAGAACGATCGCCTGGTCGAGCGGGCTCTCGGGGCGGCCGAGGCGGGTGCCTGCGCCCTGCATCTGCGGGCCCTTGACAGCACGGATCTCACACACGCTTTGGAGCACGCCGACCGGATCCGTACCGCCACCGGGCTCCCCGTGGTGCTCGCGTGCAGGGACGGCTGGGCGCTGGAGGTGCCCGCCGGCCGCGCCGAGGGACGGCACTCCCTGCTGCACACCGCCCTGGTCGCCGGACGGATCGACGCCGTCTCCGGCTGGCCGCTCACCGGCCCCGGCCGCTGACCCGGCCACCCCCCTGACTTTCCCTCTTCCCCCCGCACGCAACTTCTTTCCACCCGCACGGCACATCCCCCGTCAACCGCAGAAAGCTGCCCCATGGAGGAGCACGTGAACACCCCGATCGAAGGTCCCCGCGACATCCGGTCCGGTTCCGAGCCCATTGCCGTCATCGGCATGGGCTGCCGATTCGCCGGCGGCGTGGATTCACCCGAGTCGTTCTGGAAGCTGCTCACCGCCGGCACGGACGCGATCACCGAGGTGCCGCCGGAGCGCTGGGCCGCCTACGAGGCCGCCTCGCCGCAGAACGCCGCGGCCCTGCGCCGCACCACCCGCAACGGCGGATTCCTCGACGACATCGAGGGGTTCGACGCGGAGTTCTTCGGGATCACCCCGCGCGAGGCCGAACTCATGGACCCGCAGCAGCGGATCGTCCTCGAAGTGTCCTGGGAGGCTCTTGAGCACGCGGGCATCGCCCCGCAGTCCCTGGCCGGCACCGACGCCGGGGTGTTCATCGGCGTCGGCTCCGACGACTACGGCCGCCGCATGCTGGAGGACCTCCCGCGCATCGAGGCCTGGACCGGGATCGGCGCCGCGTTCTGCGCCGTCGCCAACCGCGTTTCCTACACCCTGGACCTGCGCGGCTCCAGCCTCGCCGTCGACACCGCGTGCTCGGCCTCCCTGGTCGCCTTCCACCTCGCCGTCCAGGCACTGCGCGACGGCGACGTGCCGGTGGCGCTCGCCGGTGGCGTCAACATCATGGCGGGCCCGGGCCTGACCATGGTCCTGGACGCGGCGGGCGCCGTCTCGCCGGACGGGCGCAGCAAGTCCTTCGACGCGGCCGCCGACGGCTACGGACGCGGTGAGGGCGCCGGTGTCGTGGTGCTCAAGCGGCTCGCCGACGCCCGCCGCGACGGCGACCGCGTGCTCGCCGTCATCAAGGGCACCGCCGTCAACCAGGACGGCCGCACCAACGGCATCATGGCGCCGAGCTCCGAGGCCCAGGCCCACCTCCTGCGCCAGGCCTACCGCAGCGCCGGAGTCGACCCGCTCACCGTCGACTACATCGAGGCGCACGGCACCGGAACGCGGGCCGGCGACCCCATCGAGACCACTGCCATGGCCGAGGTGTTCGGCGCCGGACGCCCCGCCGACCGGCCCGTCCTGGTCGGCTCGGTGAAGCCCAACATCGGCCACCTGGAGGCCGGGGCCGGCGTCGCGGGCCTGATCAAGGCCGTGCTCGCGCTGCACCACGCGCACATCCCGCCGCAGGCCAACTTCCACACCCCCAACCCGGCCATCGACTGGGAGGCGTCCCGCCTCAAGGTCGTCGCCGAGCCGACGCCCTGGCCGGTGACGGGCCGCCCGCGCCGCGCCGGTGTCTCCGGCTACGGCTACGGCGGCACCATCGGCCACATCGTCCTGGAGCAGGCGCCCGACGACTGCGCTGTCGAGGGGACGGCGCTCGCCGGGGCCCCGGCCGCCGAGGACGCCGTACGGCTGTTCCCGCTGTCCGGTGCGACCGAGGCCGGCACCCGCGCCCAGGCCGCGGCCCTCGCCGACTGGCTGGACTCCGAAGGCGCCGAGACCCCGCTCGACGACATCGCCCGCACCCTGGCCGTGCACCGCGGGCACGCCGCGAGCCGGGCCGTGGCCGCCGCGTCCGACACCGCCCAGCTCGCCACCCGCCTGAGGGCGTTCGCCGACGAGGAGAGCGAGGACGGCATCGAGACGGGCACCGTCCTGTCCGCCGCGTCCCGCGGCGCCGTCTGGGTGTTCTCCGGCCACGGCTCGCAGTGGGCCGGCATGGGCCGCGAACTCCTCGCCGAGGAGGCAGAGTTCGCCAAGGTCCTCGACGAGATCGACCCGGTCTTCCTGGCCGAGATCGGTTTCTCGCCGCGCCAGGTGCTGCTCGACGGCGACCTGAGCGACGTCGACAAGATCCAGCCGATGATCTTCGCCATGCAGGTCGGCCTCGCCGCCGTCTGGCGCGAGCGCGGCCTGGCGCCCGCCGCCGTCATCGGCCACTCCGTGGGCGAGATCGCCGCCGCCGTGGTCTCCGGCATCCTCTCCCTGGCCGACGGCGCCCGCCTCATCTGCCGCCGCTCGGCGCTGCTCAGCCGGGTCGCCGGCAAGGGCGCCATGATCATGGTCGCGCTCCCCTTCGACGAGGTCGCCTACCGCCTCCAGGGCCGCACCGATGTGACCGCGGCCATCTCCGCCTCGCCCGGCTCCACCGTCGTCGCCGGTGACACCGACGCCGTCGAGGAGCTCGCCGCGGCCTGGGAGGCGGAGCCGCTCGTGGTGCGCCGCGTCGCCTCCGACGTCGCCTTCCACAGCGCCCACATGGACCCGCTGCTCGCCGAACTGAGCGCCGCTGCCCACGACTTGACGATCGGCGAGCCCTCGCTGCCCGTGTACAGCACCATGCTCACCGACCCGCGCGGCGACACCCCGCGCGACGGCATCTACTGGGCCGGGAACCTGCGCAACCCGGTCCGCTTCACCCAGGCCGTCACCGCCGCCGCCGAGGACGGCTTCCGCGCCTTCGTCGAGATATCCGGCCACCCCGTCGTCGCCCACTCCATCGGCGAGATCCTGGACGGCCTCGGCATCGAGGACGCCGTCGTCGCGCACAGCCTGCGCCGCAACAAGCCCGAGCGGGACATCCTGCTCGCCAACGCCGCGGCCCTGCACTGCCACGGCGTGTCCCTCGACTGGGACGCGGCGACCCCGGGCCGGTTCGCCGATCTGCCGCACACCGTCTGGCAGCACCAGCGCTACTGGTACGAGTCGGCGGGCGCGGTCGGTGGCGGCACCCAGCACGACGTCGACAGCCACACCCTGCTCGGCGGCCAGACCGCCGTCAACGGCAGCACTCCCGCCCGCCTGTGGCAGACCTACCTCGACGAGTCGTGCCGCCCCTACCCGGGCGACCACCCCGTCCAGGGCGTCGAGATCATCCCGGCCACGGTGCTGCTCAACACCTTCTTCACGGCCGCGGCCCACGAAGGCGAGCGCCCCGGCCTCGCCGATGTCACCCTCAAGGTGCCGGTCGCCGTCTCCACCCCGCGCGAGCTCCAGGTCGTCCACCAGGAGGGCACGGTCCGCCTCGCCTCGCGCATCATCGGCGACGGCACGGCCGACGACACCGACGCGTCCTGGCTGACCCACACCACCGCCGTCGTCTCGCCCGGCACCGCGGTCGGCCAACGCACCCTGGACGCCGACCAGTTGCGTACCACGTGCGCCGAAGTGCTCGACAACAGGTTCACCATCGACCGGCTCGCCGGCATCGGCGTCGCCGCCATGGGATTCCCGTGGGAGGTCAAGGAGATGCGGCGCGCGGAGGGCGAGATCTTCGCCGTCGTCGCGGCCCAGCCGGACGGCGAACTGCCCGGCTCCTGGGGCTCGGTGCTGGATGCGGCGCTCTCCATCGCCTCCGTCGTCTTCCCGGGCGAACCGATCCTGCGGATGCCCGCCCACATCCGTGAGGCCGTCGTCTCGGGCGACTGCCCCGCCGAGGTGCTGCTGCACGTCTCGACCGTCGAGGGCGCGGCCGCCGTGGACACCGTCGACGTCTCCATCGCCGGCACCGACGGCCGCCTCCTGGCCCGCCTCAGCGGCCTGCGCTACGGCGTCCTGGACGGCGACCCCGGCGCCACCGCCAGCCCCCGGCGCCTGGTCAGCGAGATGACCTGGCGGCCCCTCGAACTGCCCGCCGAGCCCGCCCGCGAGCGAGCCGCGGTGACCGCCGCCGTGATCGTCGGCGACCGCAAGACCGGCCTGCGCATCGGCGAGGCGCTGTCCGCCGCCGGCCTGCCCTGGACGGCCATCGACACCCCGGACGACCTGACCGCGCTCGCCGAGCCGCTCACCTCCTCCACCGCCGTACTCGTGGTGCCCGAGCGCGCCGGCGCCGCCGACAGCGTCAGCGGCGCCGCCGTGGACGCCGCCTGGCTGGTCACCCGCACCGCGCAGCAGCTCGCCGCGGCAGGGCCCGACGCGCACCCCGGCCTGTGGTGCGTCACCCGGGGCGTGCGCGAATCCCTCGCCACGGAAGCCCTGGGCGACGCCCCGCTGTGGGGACTCGGCCGGGTCATCGGCGGCGAGCACCCCGAACTGTGGGGCGGCACCGTCGACCTGTCCGACGACACCGACCCGGAGACCCTGGCCGCCCTCGTCGACGTCGTACGCGCCCAGCCCGGCGAGGACCTCGTCTCGGTGCGCGGCGCCGCGATCGAGACCGCCCGCCTGGTGGCCGTCGAGCGCGAGCCCGTGCGGGCCGCTCTGGAATGCCGGCCCGACGGCACGTACCTGATCACCGGCGGACTCGGGGTGCTCGGCCTGGAGGTCGCCACCTGGCTCGCCGGACGCGGCGCCCGGCGCCTGGTCCTGGCCGGCCGGCGCGGTCTGCCGCCGCGGTCCGCCTGGGACGAGATGACCGACATGACGACCCGCCGCCAGATCGAGGCGGTCCGCGCCCTGGAGGGGCTCGGCGTCAGCGTCCGCGTCGTCTCCGTCGACATCACCGACGCCGAGGCCGTGGCAGGAGCGCTCTCCCCGCAGGCCCTCGACCTGCCGCCCATCCGCGGTGTCGTGCACGCTGCCGGTGTCCTCGACAACCGGATGGCCGTCAACGTCGACGAGGAGTCGCTCGACCGGGTCATGGGCCCCAAGGTGGCCGGAGCGATGGTCCTGCACGAGCTGTTCGCCCCCGGCAGCCTGGACTTCTTCACCCTGTTCTCCTCCTGCGGGCTGCTCCTCGGCCTGCCCGGCCAGGCCAGCTACGCCTCCGGCAACGCCTTCCTGGACGCGCTCGCCGCCCACCGCGCCGCCCTCGGCGACACCACTACCGTCAGCTACGCCTGGACCTCGTGGCGCGGGCTCGGCATGTCGACCTCCTCGGAGCTCATCGACGCCGAACTCGCCGCCCGCGGCACCGCCGACATCTCCGCCGCCGAGGCGTTCCGCAGCTGGGAGTTCGCCTCCCGCTACGACGCCCCGTACTACGCGGTGCTCCGCACCATCGAACTGGAGCCGTCCGCGGTCCGCCCGGCGCTCCTCGACGAACTGGCCGTGGAGGTCGCCGAGTCCGGCGCCGACCAGGGTGAGGCCGCCTGGGCGACGCTCGAACCCGAGGAGCTGCACGCGCACCTGGTGGACGCGGTACGCGGCCTGGTCGCGGCCGAGATGAAGTGGGCGCCCGACTCCTTCGACGTGCGGCGCCCGCTCATGGAGATGGGCCTCGACTCGGTGATGACCCTGGTCATCCGGCGCCGCCTGGAGAAGCTCTTCCGGCTCGCGCTTCCGGCCACGCTCCTGTGGGACCGGCCCACCGTGACCGCCATCGCCGACTTCCTCGCCGAGCAGCTCGCTGCCTGAGACCGCGGCCCGGCCCCGTCCGAAAGAGGTCGGGGCCGGGCCGCCCCCCTGCACGGATCCACCCGATCGAGCGAAGGAGGAGAAGATGAAGCGCGCCGGGACCGTCCCGTGGCCCGAGCACGAGGCCGAGCGCTACACCGCGGCCGGCTACTGGCGCGGCCGCCCGCTGGGCGACTGGATGTGGAGCTGGAGCGACAGCTACGGATCCCGTACGGCGCTGGTGGACGGCGCGACCAGGATCGGCTACCGCGAACTGGCCGTCCGCGCCGACGCGCTGGCGGAGCGGCTCGTGTCGCTGGGCCTTCGCGACGGCGACAATCTGCTGGTCCAGCTCCCCAACTGCTGGGAGTTCGTGGCCCTGTTCCTGGCCTGCCAGCGCATCGGCGTGGCACCGGTCCTCGCCCTCATGCCGCATCGCGAGCACGAGCTGGAGTACCTCGCCGAACTCGCCGACGTCGCGGCCATCGCCGTCCCCGACACCTGCCGAGACTTCGACCACCAGACGCTCGCCGCCAAGATCGCCGGGACCCGGCCGCGGCCGGTCCCCGTCCTGGTCGTCGGCGACCGCGTCGAGCCCGGCCACGTCGATCTGCGGGACGCCCTGCGCATCGAGGGCGACGCCGAGGAGCGCCGCGGCCGCCTCGACGAACGGGCCCCGGACGCCGGGGAGGTGGCGCTGTTCCTGCTCTCGGGCGGCACCACCGGACTCCCCAAGATCATCGCCCGGACGCACAACGACTACGAGTACAACTTCCGCCGCAGCGGCGAGGTCTGCGGCTTCACCGCCGAAACCACCTATCTGGCCGCACTTCCCCTCGCACACAACTTCCCGCTCGGCTGCCCGGGCGTGCTCGGCACCCTCGCGGTGGGCGGCCTGGCCGTCCTGTCGCCCTCGCCGCACCCCAGGACCGCCTTCGCCGAGATCGCCCGCGAGCGGGTCACCATCACCTCGGTGGTGCCCGCCGTGGCCCACCGCTGGCTGGAACACGCGGGCGACCGGACGTACGACCTGACCAGCCTCGAACTCGTCCAGGTCGGCGGCTCCGTCCTGCCCGCAGAGCTCGCCCGCGATCTCGGTCCGGGTCTTGGCTGCACCCTCCAGCAGGTGTACGGAATGGCCGAGGGCCTGCTCAACTACACGCGGCCGGACGACCCTGCGCAGGTCCTTCGCGAGACCCAGGGCCGGCCGATCTCCGAGGCCGACGAGATCCTCGTGGTGGACGCCGACGGACGGCCCGTGCCCGACGGCGCCACCGGCGAACTGCTCACCCGTGGCCCGTACACGCCCCGCGGCTACTACCGCGCACCGCAGCACAACCAGCGGGCCTTCACCGCCGACGGCTGGTACCGCACGGGCGATCTCGTGCGGTGGCACCCCAGCGGCAACCTCGTCGTCGAGGGCCGGCTCAAGGACCTGGTCAACCGGGGCGGCGAGAAGGTCTCCATCGACGAGGTCGAGGACCTGGTGCGGGCGGTGCCCGGCGTCGCGGACGCGGCGGCCCTGGCCCTGCCCGACCCGGCGCTCGGCGAACGCGTCGGCATCTGCGTGATCCCCGGGGGCGGGCCGCGGCCCACGCTGGAAACCGTCCACGCCTTCTTCGCGGCACGCGGTGTAGCGGCCTTCAAGACCCCTGAACTCCTCTACCTGGTCGAGGAGTTCCCGCTCACCCCGGTCGGCAAGGTGGACCGCCGCACCCTGCGCGAGCGGGTCCTGGCGCTCGCCGAGGTGAGCGTGCCCGCCCAGCCGAAGGCCCAGCCGAGCGAGGCCCCGGCCCCGGCTTGACCGGCCAACGACCCCGCACTCTTTCCCCCGCTCCACAGCGAAAGGAACAAGCCATGACGCAGATCCCGGCGGCCGGTGCGCCGCTCGACACCGGATCGCTGCGCCTCAAGGGCGTCGACCACCTCGCGCACGTCACCTGGAAGCCCGAGGAGACCCTGCACTTCTACCGCGATGTGCTCGGCCTGCCCCTGGTCCACGCCATCACCGCGACCGGCTGGGTCACCGAGGACTTCCCCGACTTCGTGCACTTCTTCTTCGCCCTCGGCAAGGGCAACCACCTGGCCTTCTTCTACTACTTCGGGCTCCCCGAGGAGGAGGACCCGGGCGACCTCATGCACCGCTCGCGCCACCTGGCGCTGCACGTCGACACGGAGGAGGAGCTGACCGCCTGGCGCGTCCGCCTCAAGGAGCACGGCGTACGGGTCACCCCGCCGCTCGCCCACGAGCTCCTGGAATCCCTCTACTTCGACGACCCCAACGGAATCCAGCTGGAGATCACCCGCCCGCTGCGCCCCTTCGCCGACGTCGACGCCCGCGACGCCGAGTTGACGCTCCGGGCCCTGAGCGACATCGCCAAGGGCGAGCGCCCCACCGTCGAGGACATGTGGCGCCGCAAGGGCGAACTCGCCCGCGACCACGCCGAGCAGGCCGCTGCGGCCGAGGAGAAGGTGAGCATCCGATGACCACGCTGTACGTACTGGACATCCCCGAGTTCGACGACCTGGTACGCGTTGCCCGCGACACCGGGTACGGCATCCGCTCCGCGGGCGACTACGTCGAGGTGACCGCCGACGGGCCCCTGGTGCTCGCCCGGGACGCGGTCGGCGCCCGCCCCGCGATCTGGTTCGCCGCGCTGACCGGCGGCTACAGTGGCCGGCTCGTCCACCTCGACGAGGACGAACTCTGCCTGGACGAGGGCTGAGGCCGCCCCGGTGCGGCAGGCTTCGCCGCACCGGGGCGGGCGGCTACAGGGCCGGGGTGCCGAGCAGTTCGCGCGCGGTGTCCAGGAACGGGCGAAGGCCCGGCGACTCGGCTCCCTGCGCTCGCCAGGAGACGTGCACCTCCGTCTCCCGGCGGGCATTGATCCAGGGCACCGTCTCCAGGGCTCCCCGCGCCAGGTCGGCCGCCACCGCGATCTGCGGGAGCAGCGCGCAGCCCATCCCCTCGGCGACGCAGCTGCGCAGGGCTCCGATGCTGGTCAGCTCGGCCACCACGTGCGGCCGGGGTCCCCGCACGGAGCCCAGCGTCTCGTCGTACATCCGGCGGTAGCTGCAACCGGGTTCGGTGACCAGGAAATCCACGCCGGCGAGTTCGGCCGTGGTCACTTCGTTCATCCTGGTCAGCGGGTGCCCGGGGGGCGCCACCACGACGACGGTCTCGGGAGCCAGCGCCATGCTCTCGAACTCCGGCTCCGTGGGCGGCGGTCCGAACGTGAAGCACAGATCCAGGGTTCCCTCGCGCACCCCGCCGCGGGACTCCGACCGATTGCCCGGGCGAAGCACGACCCGGACCTTCGGATGGGTTTCCCGGAACCGCGTCAGCAAAGAAGGCAATCGGTAGACGCAGAGTGTTTCCGGTGCGCCGATGGTGAGTTCGCCGGCCGGGTCCGCCATTCCGGACACCGCGGCCCTCGCCTCCTCGGCGAGCTGGAGCATGCGCTCGGCGTATTCGACCAGGCGATTGCCCGCGTCGGTGAGCCGTATCCGGCGGCCGGAGCGGTCGAAGAGCGCCACCCCCAGATCCGCTTCGAGCGACTGGATCTGCTCGGTGACACTCGACTGGGCATAATTCAGGCGCTCGGCCGCCCGTGTGATATTGAGGGTTTCGGCAACGGTGCGGAACGTGTTCAACTGACGGAGCTGCATCTCTCGGCCTCCCCCGATCCATCGGCGCTTCCGATGGTGCAATCGGAATTTCCCGTTTCTCTTTCGCCCGGGTCCCCGCCAGGCTGTAACAGCCGCAGGTTCTCGACCCCGGCCGCCTCGAATTCGCTTTTCCGCATCAGTAATTGAGAAGGGAACAACTATGTCCTCGCAGTCATCGACGGTGACGGCCGCACAAGGAGGGAGCGCTGCGGCGGGCGTCAAGCCCGAGGCCGGCGTCCGGCGCAAGGGGCTTCTGCTTCTGGGCCTTTCGCTCGGCTACTTCATGGTGCTGCTCGACACCAGCGTGGTGAACGTGGCACTGCCCGCCATCCGCGATGATATCGGCGGCGGCCTCTCCGGGCTCCAGTGGGTGGTCAACGGATACACCCTCACCTTCGCCGCGCTGCTGCTCACCATGGGTGCGCTCTCGGACCGCTTCGGCGCCCGCAAGGTCTTCCTCACCGGCACCTGGGCCTTCCTCATCGCCTCCGGACTCACCGCCGCCTCCCCGAACCTGGGCGTTCTGATCGGCATGCGCGGTGTCCTCGGCATCGCGGGCGCCGCCCTGCTCCCGGCCTCGATGGCCGTCATCGCGACCGCCTACACCGACCCCGCCCAGCGGGCCCGCGCCCTCGGGTCGTGGGCTGCCATCACCGGTGTCGCGCTCGCCGCGGGCCCGGTCGTCGGCGGCGTCCTCACGGACACGCTGGGATGGCGCTTCATCTTCGTCATCAACGTGCCCGTAGCCCTGCTCAGCGTGCTGATCACCCGCGCCTTCGCACCCCAGTCGCCCCGCAACCCGGACCGCGCGATCGACCTGCCCGGCCAGCTGTTCGCCGTACTCGCCCTGGCGGGCCTGACGTTCGGCGTCATCCAGAGCGAGCCCGAGGGCTGGACGTCCGCGCCGGTGCTCATCGCCCTGGCCGTCGGTGTCGCCGCCGCGATCGGCTTCGTCATGGTGGAGCGCCGCGAGCCCGGAGTGCGCGGCCCGATGCTGCCGCTCCAGCTCTTCCGCAAGGCCACCTTCTCGGTCGGCCTGCTCAACGGTCTGCTCGTCAACTTCGGCCTCTCCGGCGTCCTGTTCGTCATGTCGCTCCACTTCCAGCAGGGCCTCGGCTACACCGCCATGGCCGCCGGCCTCGCCTTCCTGCCGCTGACCCTGCCCACCGCGTTCAACCCGATCTACACCGGGCGCCTGGTCGCCAGGAAGGGTCCGCGCATCCCCTCGATCCTCGGCTTCTCGCTGATGACGGTGGGCGCGATCATCCAGCTGCTCTTCGTGGGCGGCGACGGCGCGGGCCAGTACGCCCTGACCGCGGTCGGCCTGCTGATCTTCGGGTTCGGCGTCTCCTTCGCCATCCCGTCCCTGGTCACCACCCTTGTCTCGTCGGTGCCCAAGGAGCAGGCGGGCATCGCGTCGGGCGCCCTCAACTCGGCCCGCCAGACCGGCGCCGTGGTCGGAGTCGCCGTACTCGGCTCCGTACTCCAGGCATCTCCCGGCGACAGCGGCACCAAGGTCGCCCTGTCGGTCGCCGCGGCGGCCCTCGCGGTGGGCGCCCTGCTCGCCGTCGGGTACATCGGCCGGCGCACCGCCCAGTGAGCGAGCGGCGGGCGAGCCGGTTCAACGGCGCCGGGCTGCCCCAGGGCAGCACCGGCGCGGGCTCCCCGCCCGTCCTGCGGGGCGATCCGCACCGCAGCGACGAGACCATCCACCGGATGCGGGCGGTCATCCGCTCCCACGGGACACCCACCGTGGAGCGCGGCTGGCCGCCACCCCCGGCCCCGCACCCGCCGACGGCCGCCCAACTGGCCGCCTCCTTCAAGGAGAACGGACGACTGGTCCTGGCCGTTCCCGGTCCGGACGGCGACCGGCAGCCGTACGAAGACGGCGGGGACGCGATGGCCCCCCGGACCGTCACACGGCAGTACGCGGACGGCGCGGATCCGGGCACCCGGGTCGGCACACGGCAGTCCCACGGGGCGGCCGCAGAGCCCGACACCCGGGTCTGGCTCACCGTCCCGAGCTGCGCGGCAGCCGATCACGAAGCGGACTGCCGCTGCGACCCGGAGCTGACGGAGGCGTTCATGCGTACCGTGCTCCCCGGCTGGCTCGTGGCTGCCGCCGACACCCGGCTGCGCACCGCGGTGCGCGCCTACCAGGAGCACTACGCGCCCGTGGACGACCTGTCCGCGGTCGGGGCGCTCACCGGGGCCTTCGCCGACGTACTGCTGGCCGACTGCGTGGTCGGCGCCGCGACCGACGCCCTGCGCGCCGGAACCGGGAGCCGGGCCCTGTCCGCCGTCTGCGGACACCTGGTGCCGCGGCTGCTGCGAGAGAGCGCGGAAGAGCTGATTCCGCTGAACGCGCGGGATCGGGACGGCAGCCTCGCCCGGTCCGCCTACGACTTCTCGGCCGCCCGCGAGGGCGAGGCCCTGATGGCGGCGGCCGGCCCGGCAGGAGCCCGGCTGCCCCAGCTCCTCGCCGAGTTCCAGGACGGATCCGGCGGCCGCGAACTGCGCCTGTTGGGCCGGGAGTTCCGCGACTTCTCCGGTCTGCCGGAGGGGCGCGACCCGGCCGGCCGAAGCTTCCGGGAGCTCATCCGGACGCTCAACCGGGAACTGCGGGGCCTGGAACGGCGCCGCTCCTACCTCGGTGGCTCCACGCCCGGCCGCCCCGACCCGGCGGCACTCGCGGTTGCCGACCGGCTCGCCCTGCTCACCGCGGCGGCCTGCGGACTCGGCAGGCTGCGGCTCACCGGCGACGACACCGAGCGCGCCTGGCTGCTGCTGGCCCTCACCAGGGTGCTGCGGCGCCTGGGCTGTGCGACGTCCCGGCTGCCGAGGGGCCAAGTGGGGCTCGTCCTCAAGGAATTGATCGTCCGTGACCGTGAGGCACTGGCCTACGACCTGTCCCGGGAACGGATCGACCTGGAGATCGGGAGTACGGCTTGACACAAGGGCCGACACCCGCGCTCTATGCGGCGCGGGGCCCGGACGACCTGGAAGTGGCAACGATCAGGAAGGAGTTGGAGGAGAGCCGGTGCGTCGTCGTCGCGGGCCGGACCGAGGACTGGTGGCCGCACGGGGCCGGGCCCGACGCGGAGGACCTGCGGGTGCTGCTCGGCGCGGACCGCGCCCGGGCCGACCGGCAGCCCACGCCGGAGCGACGCATCCGCTTCATCGTGTCCCGGCTGATGCTCAGAGCCACCGCCGGCGCCCTGCTGGGCGCCGATCCCGCCCTCTTCGAGGTCGCCTACACCGTGACCGGGCGCCCTTATTTAAGAGGCTGTGACGAGCTGGACATCAGCGTCGGCGACTGTGAAGGCCTGGTCGCCGTCGGCCTGATGGACGGCGGCCGGGTCGGCGTGGACGTGGCACCGCTGCAACCGCCGCTGCTGCGGCTGCCGTCCGTGGAACACCTGCTCACCCGGCACGAGCTGGACCGCCTGCACGCGGCCCGGCCGTCCGCCCGCCACCCGCTGCTGCTCCGCTTCCTGACCCTGAAGAATTCCTATGCCAAGGCGATGGGAACCGGTCGAAGGATTCCGTACGCCGATTTCGGAGTGGCGACGGACCGCGATGGATGTCATCTCATGGGGAAGGATGGGCGCTTTTACGTGCCCGGCCTCGGGGCGGCCTCCAATAATTTCGGTTCCACTCATCTGATTTCCGCGACAGGCGTTGCCAAATCTGGGTAGCCTGCACCCCGTCCGTGCAGGTCGGAGGCGGGATGGGGTACCCGGAACTAAACCGATCGGTACGTTCGGAAAATGGACGAGACAGAGCAATCAATAGCTCAGGGGGAGTTGTCTTGGATATCGGAGTGCTCGGTGACGTCCAGATAATGGACGGAGAACTGGGCTGGGGGCCGACGGCGCCGAAGCAGCAGCAGCTGCTCGCCACCCTGGCCCTCGCCGTCGGTCACGTGGTGACCATGTCGAGCCTGATCGACGAGCTCTGGTTCGGAGTGGTGCCCCCGCGTAGCGCGGTCACCGCGGTCCAGACGTACGTCATGAACCTGCGTGCGCTGATGACCTCACGGTTCTCGCACGGGCGGCTCGATCCGAAGGACGTCCTGATCACCTCGCGCGGCGGCTACCGGCTCGACCTGGGCACCGGCACCGTGGACGCCGACCTCTTCGAGGAGGCCGTCGACGAGGGCTGCCAGTCGCTCAGCGAGGGCGACAACACCGAGGCGGCCCAGGCCTTCCAACGCGGTCTGTCCCTGTGGCGCGGCTCGGCACCGCTGGACGGCGTCCCGCTCGGCCCGCGCCTCTCCCTGGAGGTCTCGCGCCTCGAAGAGCTCCGGCTCACCGCTCTCGAAGGCCGTATCGAGGCGGACATCCGCATCGGCCGCCATCGCCAAGTCCTCGGCGAGCTCCGCTACTTAACCGAGAACCACCCCCTGCACGAGGGATTCCACGCCCAGCTGATGCTCGTCCTGCACCGGACCGGCCGCCGTGGCCAGGCCCTGGAAGCCTTCACCCGGCTGCGCACCGCCCTGCGCGAGGAGCTCGGCATCGACCCGATGCCCGAACTGCAGGACCTGCAACGGGAGATCCTCCACGGCGCCAGCGAGAAGCGCTGGGCGGCACAGGGCGCCGGCCGGGGCGGCATGGCCGTCGTCGGGCGGGTGGGCTGATGAGCGTGGTACGTGACCTGTGCGCCGTACGTGACCTATGTGCTGTACGTGACGAGAGGGATCCGACATGAACACCCCGCAGCCGACGGCGACCCGCAACCGGGTCACCGAGCTACTTGCGTTGCGTGAGGAGGCCCGTCGTGGGCCGAGTGAGCGTGCGACCGAGGCGCAGCATGCGAAGGGCAAGCTGACTGCGCGTGAGCGGATCGATCTGCTGCTGGACGCGGACTCGTTTCACGAGGTGGAGCAGCTGCGCCGGCATCGTGCGGTCGGTTTCGGTCTGGAGGCGAAGAAGCCGTACACCGATGGTGTGGTGACTGGTTGGGGCACGGTGGAGGGCCGGACGGTCTTCGTGTATGCCCATGATTTCCGGATCTTCGGCGGCGCGCTGGGTGAGGCGCATGCGACGAAGATCCACAAGATCATGGACATGGCGATCGCGGCGGGGGCGCCTTTGGTGTCGCTGAACGACGGTGCGGGTGCGCGTATCCAGGAGGGTGTCAGCGCGCTGGCGGGGTATGGAGGGATCTTCCAGCGCAACACGAGGGCATCGGGGGTGATCCCGCAGATCAGCGTGATGCTGGGCCCGTGCGCCGGCGGCGCCGCGTACTCCCCCGCCCTGACGGACTTCGTGTTCATGGTGCGGGAGACCTCGCAGATGTTCATCACGGGTCCGGATGTGGTGCGGGCGGTGACGGGTGAGGAGATCACCNGCGGTATCTGATCTCGATGCTGCCGTCGAACAACCGGGAGAACCCGCCGGTCCACCCGAGCGACGACCCGGCCGACCGCCGCTCCGAGGCCCTCCTCGACCTCGTCCCCGCCGACGGGAACCGTCCGTATGACATGCACAAGGTGATCGAGGAGCTCGTCGACGACGGGGACTTCCTGGAGGTTC
>NZ_BAAASQ010000029.1:0-94693 GCF_039532965.1 Streptomyces mauvecolor
CGCACTCGACGGACACCCGCCCATCACCCGCGTCAACAACCCTGCGGGTCAATACAGCTAGATGGTAGATGGTCGAGGCTGCGACCTTGAGCATGACGGCGGTACGGGGGGCGAGGGTGACCCGCAGCGTGCATCTGGCGTACGAGATCGGCATGTTCGGGCTGAGCTTGGGACAGGACCCAAGACGTTGTCCGCACGCACAAGCACGGGCGGCAGTTGTCCCTCGGTCCGTGGCGCCAGCGGCCCACGCGGCAGTTGCAGGGTGGTGCCGACGGAGCAGATGACGAGCTCGCCGTAGGCTACGGGGGGCGATCGGCTCGTCCGGGCAGCGCAGTCCGAGGCGCGCATCGTCGAGCTGGACCTGCTGCGAAGCGACGGCCAACCACGCCCAGGGCAGACCCAGACCATCCAGCGGAGCCTTCATTCTCAGCCCGCACCCCTGAGCAGACCCTCCCCGGGCAACGCGAAGTTGCGCCAGCGTCGGAGAAGAAGCCGGGTCCGGCGTGGCGCTGAGAAATGCAGGGGGCGTTCCCGTACCGCATTCGAGTACGTCGACACCTGGGAAGGCCACGTGGCCGTGTCGGGAACAGCCGGTCCGTCCGGCACTGTTGCATCGACCGAGGGACCGGCGTCGCACGGGTGGGAACAAGATCACCCGTCCCGACGGAATCCGGGCCCCGGGATCGCGGCATCCCCGCCGCGCACTCGAACCAAGAGGCACTTCCGCAGGAGGACTTATTCATGACTGACCGGCCCTTGACGCTCATGGCAGTGCACGCCCACCCCGATGACGAGGCCACCGGAACCGGAGGCGTACTCGCGCGGTACGCGGCGGAAGGCATCCGTACGGTTCTCGTGACGTGTACCGACGGCGGTTGCGGTGACGGACCAGGAGGTGCCAAGCCAGGCGACCCCGGACACGACCCGGCGGCCGTCGCCCTGATGCGCCGTCAAGAACTCAAGGCGAGCTGTGACGCCCTGAAGATCAGCGATCTGGAGATGCTGGACTATGCCGACTCCGGGATGACGGGCTGGCCGAGCAACGACGCCCCCGAATCCTTCTGGCAGACCCCCGTGGAGGAAGGCGCCGCCCGACTCGCGGAACTCATGCGGCACTACCGCCCCGATGTGGTCGTCACCTATGACGAGAACGGCTTCTACGGCCACCCCGACCACATCCAGGCCCACCGCATCACGATGGCGGCGCTGGAGATGACCACGCTGACACCGAAGGTGTACTGGACGACGATGCCCCACTCGGCGATGCAGCGATTCGGGGAGATCATGCGCGAGTTCCAGGAGGACATGCCGGAGCCGGATCCTGCCGAGGCAGCCGCGCTGGCCGACATCGGCCTCCCCGACGATGAGATCACCACGTGGGTGGACACCACCGCATTCAGCGGTCAGAAGTTCGACGCGCTGGCCGCGCACGCCAGTCAGGGCGAGAACATCTTCTTCCTCAGGATGGGCAAGGAGAGGTTCGGCGAGCTGATGGGCATGGAGACCTTCGTACGTGTCCAGGACCCCACCGGAGCTGCCGTACCCGAGAACGATCTCTTCGCCGGCCTGCGCTGACCCGCCCAACCGGGGCCCGGGAAAGCTCAGGCGCAGCCCGGCGGGAAGCTTCCCCATCCCGACGGCAACCCTGTCGAATTCCGGTGGGGAGGTCCCTGCGCAGGGCCGCGGTTCCGATGTGGGACAGCTGAACTAAATGCGCCCAGCGATTTGCACCGGCGCCCGCACCCAGCGAGGGGGCGGGCGCCGGTGCGACGCCTCCGGGGGCCCGCGCCCCGCCCCGCCAAGGGGCCCCTGTTCAGCCGGTCGAGGGAGATGTCGAAGTCGGTCGTGTCCGGGTCCCTCGCCACGGCCTGACCGGCAGGCAAAGCCCTCTCTGCGGCTTCATCGCCGAGCCGATGCCGACAGCATTCCTGGCCGAACCGGTGGCGCCCTGGGCCAGGCCGACTGCCGCTGCCTTCCTCACCACCAGCGCGACGATCCTGCACTATGCCCCGCTGATGAGCGGGGTCCTGCTGAGCGCCGTGGCTGTCGGGAGCGTCGTCGGCGGCCTGGTCCTGGGCGCGCTGCCGCCCCGCTGGGGCGAGAAGGTGAACCTTTCGGCGACACCGACGCCGTCCTGCACCGACTGGCCCCGCGACTGTCCGGCTCGGGACCGGGCGCCGGAAGGCGATTCAGCGCGGCGCGACCGGTCCGCTCCACGCCGTCGCCGAGGACCTCGCCGTGGCCGTGGCCTGGCCCCACGACGGGGGCGGTCCCACCCAGGGGCGGTAGCTGGGCGGGCGGCCGGGACCGTACGCCGGAGCCATGGGCACCCTGTACACCGGCCGCGCCGGCCAGCTCCGCGGGCTGTCGCCGAGGTTCCTCGGCGGGGCGCTCGGGTAGCCGTTCTGTGAGGCTGGGCGGCTGTCGTGGCCGTCGTGGCTGTCCCGCGCCGGAGCCCCGGCAGTTCCCCCGGATCTGTGCGGCGCACCGGCGGAGCTGACGCCCGCGCCTCGCCCAGGACTCGTCGAGTGGGGTGCGCCGGCCGCCTTCCTGACGGTCCGTTTCACGCGGCCCGAGCCCGACTCCGGCAGGTCCGCCACGGTCCGGCCGCCCGGGGCCCGCAAGACTCGCTGGTACCGCGAGCCGCTCGCGAGGTCTGCGGCCGGGTCCCGGACGGACGGGTCTTCGCCGACCGGCGCCGCGCTTCCCCGCTCCCCTCCGCCCTTCCCCTGATGCGCCGCGTCACCTCGGGCGTGCTCGTCGGCTCGTCTGTGGCCGCCCTTCGCGTCCTGCGCGGCATCAGTGGCGCCGTGGTCGCGGAAGACGGGGAGGATGCCCACGAGCGGCTGCGGGACCCGCTCGGCACACGGCGCGTGCTCGAGGTAGTCGAACGTGTCGAAGGTGAGGCGCAGATGCGGCGGCTGTCCGAAAACGGCGGGCCGGGCGCCGCCCTGGTGGCCGCACGGTCCCAACTGCCCGTGCCGCCAGACCACTTCCGGCACCGGACCGCCACCCTGGACCGTCCGGACGCCCAACGGACGCCAGCCGGCCTGGTGGGGGTCGAGCGCGACAGGCGCGGTGGCGGACAGGACGACGATCGCGGCACAGGCCGCGAACGTCCACCTCCCCCTGCGGCGGATCCCCTTGCGGAACATGGGACTCCTCGTGGGAACACGGGACGCCGGGCGCAGCACGGAGCAGCACAGCAGCGACCACGTAGGGTAATCGGATGCCGTATTTCATCACACACGGTAGCGAATTGAGAGGCTCACATGCCGGGAAGCCAGGAACCGGGCCGCAGCAGCACCCACTTGGCGACGCCGGACACGTCCCGCTCGTCGAGCCGGCGCACCCCGGACACCGACAACACAGTTCGCCGTCGGAGACCGATCCCCCGCATCGCGATGGTCATCCCGAACGGCTCGGCCGACGATGCCGAAGGCCGTGTCGATACGGACAGACTCCCGAAGTCTGCGCCACCTCAGGAAGGCACCCGCATCGCACCCCGGGTCCGACACGGCCCCTGCATCACCGCGTTCACTCAGCCGAGCAACCACCAGGGCACCGCCAACGGCCGGTTCATGGAGAACGGCTGTTTCGAACCGCGCGGTGGTCGCTGAATCCCCAGGGCAGCCACGCCCTGTCGTGTCTCATCGTGAGGTGTTCTGCCCCCACGGTGCGTGCGCTCGGCCCCGATCGGCGCTCGCGCCTGCTGCCCGGCCGGCCGTGGCTGCGCGGCCGTTGGCCGAGAAGTGCTGGTAGTCGGGCGGGGACCAGCGTCCGCCCCACTGCCAGCCCACCTCGCGCATCGCCGTGCTGATCACATCGCCCGGGTGGATCATGCCCTGGTCGTCCCTGTTCCGGTCGAGGAAGACGGCCCCGGCCGGCGGATATACGACGTTGTTCACATCGACGTACGGGTTCTCCAGCGTGTTGATGTCCACGGCGTCGCCGTAGGAGTGCTGAGAGACTTCGGTGGGATCCCCGGTGACGGAGCGGCAGTTGAATGCGGAGGTGTTGTCGGCGGCCATCGCCGCCACGTCGTCGCCGTCGAATTCGGCCATCACTCGCATCTGCCGGATCGGGAAATGCGCCTCGAAGGCTCGCCCGAAAACATGGAGGAGCGGGTCCACCGCCTGCTCGCCGGCGACGAGTTCGCCCTGGTGGACCTGGCCGTCGAAGCCCCAGTGGTTCATCCGGATCAGCCGGAGTCCGGACGGCGGGACCGGGCAGCCCGGATGCCAGCTGTCGCCGAGCTTGGCGATCGGGACGTCCGACACGCTCGCGTCCAGTGCGGGCGCGGGCGTCTGCGGCGGCGCGGCGTCCGCCGAGGCTCCCACGCAGCAGGTGAGCAGTGCGGCGGCGGACATCGCGAGGGCGGAGCGTGTGCGGGGCCGGATCCTGCCCGTACGCGTGGAGGTTCTGGTCGTGGGCGGCGGAGTCTCGGCTTCGGCTGTACGGGGTGCGGGCTTGGTCACCGGACAGGAATAGCGCGCCCCAGTCGCGCGGACGCGGCTGACGGCTCCCGGTCAGCCGGATTTCGCCCGAATGCGCCCAACAGGCCGGCGCCGGGGCAGCGAACCTGCGTCGGGACTCATGGTCGGGGACCGGGCCGCTCATCAATCTCCGTACCGCCGGTTCTGGCCGGCGACGAAGGGGCCCTCGTCGACGAAGCGGCGCAGAAGGCGGGCGAAGGCCTGTGCGTCGGCGCGGGGCCAGGCGTCGAGCGAGTCCTCGACGGCGGCCGCCAGTTGCCGCCCGGTGGCCGAGACGGCCGCCCGGCCTTCATCGGTGAGGGCCAGCAGGGTCGCGCGGCCGTCGGCGGGTCGGGCCGGCGCTGGAGCAGTCCGGCCCGTTCCGGGCGGTCGGCGCGGCGGGTGACGGTGGTGCGGTCCAGTCCGGCCGACAAGCCGCCGACGAGCCCTCGCAAAAAACCCGTTGGCGCATCACAGCGAGCATTGTTAACCTTCCGGAGGCCGTGCGAGAGAACGAGGAGGTGGTACCCGTGAACGTATTCACATGGGTGCTCTCCTCTGGAGTCACGGTCGGGCGGTAGGTCGTCCGGGAGCGCCGCTATGAGCCCTCCCGAAAGGCACGACCATGCAATTCACTTCTGCACAGCGTCTCGACGACGGAGTCGCCGAGCGCGAATTCACCCTCGGCGAGATCCCCGGCATCCTGTGGACGCCCGGATCCGCGTCCGCATCCGCACCAGCCCCGCTGATCCTGCTCGGTCACCCCACGCTCGGACTGCGCAGGATGTACCCGCGACTGGTGGCGCGGGCTCGGCACGCCGCGGCGGACGGCTTCGCCACGGCCACCATCGAGCTCCCCGGGTGCGGTGACCGGCCCCGGTGGCCCGCTGCCGAGCAGGCCCGCGCAGACCTGCGCCGGGCCATGGAGGCCGGCGAGCCGATCGGTGACGAGATCATCGACGCCCTCATTCTGCCGCTCGTCGAAAAGGCGGTCCCGGAATGGCAGTCAGCCCTGGACGCCCTCCTTTCGCTGCCCGAGATCGGCGGTCCCGTCGGGTATTCGGGAGGAGTGATCTCCATCGGCATCCGGCTGGCGGCGGTAGAGCCGCGCATCGTGGCCGCCGGTCTGTTCGCCGGGAGTCTCATCCCTCGCGCCATGTTCGAGGAGGCCCGCCGGGTCAACATTCCGCTGCACGTCCTGCTGCAGTGGGACGACGAAGGGAACGACCGGCAGGCGGCCCTGGACCTGTTCGACGCCTTCGGCTCCAAGGAGAAGTCGCTGCACGCCAACATGGGCGGGCACACCGGCGTCCCGCACTACGCGGGCGAGGACGCGGCCAGGTTCTTCGCCCGGCATCTGCGCTGAACACGGGACGGGCCCGCCGTCGGGCCGATGGCCGACGGTAGCCCGGGCGAGCCGGGATGCTGCTCATTGAGTGCAAGTCCCGGCGCTCTTCTGCTGTTTGCACCGCGGGCCCCTGCCGAGTCGGCAGGGGCCCGCCCTGTCGGCCGGGGGTGCACCCTGCGCCCCGAAGGCCGGGCCGTGCGCACTCGCACATACGCGAACCCCTACCCTGGTGCCCGCCGCATGGCGAATTTCGAACAGTGCGACGAACGGGATGTGACAGGTGACGGGGGCGAACGGCGCCGATCTGGCCGGCGAGGTTCTGGGCGGGCGATACCGCGTGACCGCGACGATCGGCCGCGGTGGCATGGGTGTGGTCGCCCGGGCGGTGGACCAGTTGCTGAACCGCGAGGTCGCCGTCAAGATCCTCCGCGCCTACACCGACGCCTCCCCGGCCGAACTGGCCGAGCTGAGGGTCCGGATGCAGAGGGAGGCGCAGGCCGCCGCCCGTATCCGGCACAGCGGTGTGGTCACCGTGCACGACGTGGTCGAGGAACAGGGCCTGCCGGTCATCGTCATGGAGCTGGTCGACGGGCCCTCCCTCGACGATGTGCTGGCGGAGCGCGGCGCGCTGGATCCGCGCGAAGCGGCCGCGATCGGCGCCAAGTTGATGGACGCGCTCGACGCGGCACACCGGGCCGGGGTCCTCCACCGGGACGTCAAGCCCGGCAACGTACTGCTTGAGCGCGGCGGCCGTGTCGTGCTCACCGACTTCGGCATCGCCAGCATGGAGACCTCCGGCGACGAGGCGCTGGCCAAGCTGACCCAGAGCGGTCAGATCGTGGGCTCTCTCGACTTCCTGCCACCGGAGCGCGCGCAGGGCCAGGTACCGAGTGCCGCCTCGGACATCTGGGCGCTCGGCATGACGCTGTACTCGGCAGTGGAGGGCGCTTCGCCCTTCCGCCGTACGTCGGTGTGGTCCACGCTGGCGGCGATCGTCGGCGACCCGCTGCCGGAGCCCCGGCGCGCAGGACCGCTCACCCCGGTGCTGCAGGCGCTGATGGCCAAGGACCCGCTGCAGCGGCCCGGCGCAGGGCAGGCTCGCGAGATGCTGGAGGCGGTCGCAGCGGGCACGAGCCCGGACGTCGCGGCGGCTCCCCAGCCCGTACCGCCGGGCTTCGGCCCCGCCCTCGCCGCGCCGCTCTCCCCGCCCGCACCCCAGCACGCCGGTCCCTACATGTCGGCCGGCCCGTATGCCGCACCTCCCCCGACGGGCGCCGCACAGCCCGGCATACCCGCCGGTCACCACGGCAGCTCCGAGACCCGTGCCACGACGGTCAACGCCCGGCGCCGCACCCGCACCATCGTCGCGGTGGCGGCCGCCACGGTCCTGACCTGCGGCGGAGTCGCCTACGCCCTGATGGACACACAAGGCGACGAGGGCGGCGGGTCGAACACGGCACTTCCCACGGCGAGCACCCCCGGCGACGGTGCGATGTCCGACACGGACAGTCCGTCCGCCTCTCCCTCGAAGAAGGACGAAGGCCGGAAGAAAAGTCCCACGTCGGCGCCCGGTGCCGGAGGTGACAAGCCGACCGGCAAGCCATCAGCCTCTCCGAAGACAACCCCCAGTGCCACGGTGAAGGAGCCCACTCCGGTGTCGACGGCGTGCCCCGGCTGGGCCCACTCGGACAGCAGCACCGGCGTCGGCCGCGCGACCCAGACCACCCACCTCTACACCGGGCCGTACTCGGTGTGCTCGTACGTGACCGTGGTCAAGCCGGGCACCAAGGTCTCCTACGACTGCTACGTCACCAATGCCCAGGCCAACAAGTGGATCTACGCCCGTATCGACGGCACGCACACCGAAGGCTGGATATTCAGCGACAAATCCAGCGTGGACAGCGGCACCCTCGCCCGCTGTCAGAACTGATCCGCGGGCTGGGCCGACTGGCGGCGCCTATGTCGCCGCTGTGATCCAGGCCACTTAGGCTGGGCCCGGAGCTCGTCACGGACCGTATTCGCCGGTCGCCTTGCTTCCTCATGCGAGCCCGGAGGGATGCCATGCCGGAGCTGTTCATCGCTGGCCAGTGGAAGTCCGCGGTCGACGGCGGAGTGCGCGAGATCCGCTGTCCGGCGGACGGCACCCTGGTCGCCGCCGTCGACGAGGCAGGGCCCAAGGACGCGGCCGCGGCCGTGGCGGCCGCCCGCGAGGCGTTCGACCGGGGGCCGTGGCCGCACACCCCGGCCGCCGAACGCGGCCGGCTGCTGCTGCGCGTCGGCGACCTGCTGGAGCGGGACAAGGAGGCGTACGCCCGGGCCGAATCCCTGGACACGGGAAAGCGGCTGGTGGAGAGCCAGTACGACATGGACGACATCGCCGCCTGCTTCCGCTATTTCGGCAACCTGGTCGCCTCGGGCGGCACCGACCGCGTCGTCGACACCGGCAGCCCGGCCGCGGACAGCAGGATCGTGCACGAGCCGGTCGGCGTCTGTTCGCTGATCACCCCCTGGAACTATCCGCTGCTGCAGACCGCCTGGAAGGTGGCCCCGGCCCTCGGCGCGGGCAACACGTTCGTCCTCAAGCCCAGCGAACTGACCCCGCACACCGCGATCCTGCTGATGGGGACGCTCACCGAGGCAGGACTGCCGGACGGCGCCGCCAATCTGGTACTGGGCGCCGGCGCCACCGCGGGCGCGCCGCTCAGCTCCGACGAGCGGGTGGACCTGGTGTCCTTCACCGGTGGCCTGGTCACCGGCCGCCGGATCATGGCGGCGGCCGCCCCCACGGTGAAGAAGATCGCCCTGGAGCTCGGCGGCAAGAACCCGAACATCGTCTTCGCCGACGCCGAGTTCGACACCGCGGTCGACTACGCCCTCATGGCGGTCTTCCTGCACTCCGGGCAGGTCTGCTCGGCGGGCGCGCGACTGCTGGTCCAGGACGAGCTGCACGACGCGTTCGTCGACGAGGTGGTGCGCCGGGCGCGGCAGATCCGGCTCGGCGGCCCCTTCGACGAGAACGCCCGTACCGGACCGCTGATCTCGGCCGCGCACCGCGACAAGGTCGAGGCGTACGTGGCCGCAGGAGTGGCCGAGGGCGCCGTCCTGCGCTGCGGAGGCGCCCGCCCCGACGACCCGGCACTGCGCGACGGTTTCTACTATCCGCCCACCGTGCTCGACGAGTGCGCGCCCGGCATGTCGGTGGTGCGTGACGAGTCGTTCGGCCCGGTGCTGACCGTCGAGCGGTTCCGCGACGAGGCCGAGGCGGTCGCGCTCGCCAACGACACCGTCTACGGCTTGGCCGGGGCGGTCTGGACGCAGGACACGGAGCGCGCCCACCGGGTGGCGTCCCGGCTGCGCGCCGGGACGGTGTGGATCAACGACTTCCACCCGTACGTGCCGCAGGCCGAATGGGGCGGCATGAAGCAGTCCGGCTTCGGCCGGGAGCTGGGGCCGGCGGGACTCGCGGAGTACCAGGAGGCCAAGCACATCTGGCGCAACACGGCACCCCGGCCGCAGCGGTGGTTCGAGTGACCCCGCCGCTGCGGGCGTGACCCCACCGCCCCGCACCTTTCCTGTACGGAACCAGGAGAACCGTCATGCCGGACGTCCCGCCCGATCGACCGGAACCAGCCGCGAGCGACGGCTCGGACCACGACGCGGCCCTCACCGAACTGGGCTACAAGCCCGGGCTCAAGCGCACGCTCGGCAACTTCCACACCTTCGCCGCGGGAATCAGCTACATCTCGATCCTGACCGGCACCTTCCAGCTGTTCTACTTCGGCGTCAGCTTCGCCGGTCCCGGCTACTGGTGGTCCTGGCCGATGGTCTTCCTCGGCCAGCTGATGGTGGCGCTGTGCTTCTGCGAGCTCGCCGCGCGCTTCCCCGTCGCGGGGTCGGTCTACAACTGGTCCAAGTACACCGGCGGTCCGCACGTCGGCTGGCTGGCGGGCTGGATGATGACGATCGCGACCATGGTGTCACTGGCCGCCGTGGCGCTCGCCTACCAGCTGACGCTGCCTCAGATCTCCAGTGTCTTCCAGGTCGTCGGGGACGGCACGGGCAAGTACGACGCGGCTGCCAACGCCGTGCTGCTCGGCACGATCCTGATCGTCTTCACCACCCTGGTCAACGCCTTCGGGGTGAAGCTGATGGCCACCATCAACTCCGCGGGAGTCTTCATCGAGCTGATCGCCGCGGTGGTGCTGGTGGGGCTGCTCGCCGCCCACATCACCCGCGGACCGAGCGCCATCGTGCAGACCTCGGGCTTCGGCCAGGGCCAGACGCTCGGCTACTTCGGCGCGTTTCTGACCGCCTCGCTCGCCTCGGCGTATGTGATGTACGGCTTCGACACCGCCTCCTCGCTCGGTGAGGAGTCCATCGACCCGGCACGCAACGCTCCACGCGCCATCCTGCGCGCGCTCGTCGCCTCCTTCACGCTCGGCGGCCTGATCCTGCTCTTCGCGCTCCTTGCCACCCCGGATCTGCATGCCAAGCAGCTGTCCGTGGACGGTCTGCAGTATGTGGTGAAGGCCGCGCTCGGCGAAACGGTCGGCCTGGCCGTGCTGTGGTGCGTCGCCATCGCCATCACCGTATGCGCGTTGTCGGTGCAGACCGCCGGTCTGCGGCTGGCCTTCGCGATGGCCCGGGACAACAACCTGCCGGCCGGCTCCAAGCTGGCCAGGCTCAGCCCGAGGTTCCAGACGCCGGTGCTCGCCACCTGTCTGATCGGGTTCGTGGCGATCGCCATCCTGGTCGTCAACATCAACCAGCCGCAGATCTTCTCCGTCGTCACCAGCATCGCCATCGTCATGATCTACGTCGCGTATCTGCTGGTCACGATCCCCATGCTGGTACAGCGGCTGCGCGGCGGCTGGACGACGGCGACCGATCACTTCTCGCTGGGGCGCCTCGGCCTGCCGGTCAACATCCTGGCCGTGCTCTGGGGCTGCGCGATGACGGTCAACCTGCTGTGGCCGCGCGCCGAGGTCTACAACGCCACCGGGCCCCAGCACTGGTACCTGCGGTGGGGCGGCGTCCTGTTCGTCGGCGTCGTCGCGGTCGGCGGCTTCACCTACTACTGGTTCGTCCAGCGCGGGAAGACCGGCGTTCTCGCCGAACACTCCATCGGGGAACCGCCGGAGCCCCCACCGGCCCACGGCGGAGCGTGAGACCGCGTGACAGCGCATCGTGCGACGAGAAGGAGCTGACGTGGAGGAGTTCGACTACGTGGTGGTCGGCGGCGGCACCGCCGGAGCGGTGGTGGCCGCACGGCTGACCGAGGACCCGTCCGTCACCGTGTGCGTCCTGGAGGCCGGGCCCTCCGACGTCGGCGACGACGCCATCCTGCGCCTCGACCGGTGGATGGGTCTGCTGGAATCCGGCTACGACTGGGACTATCCGGTGGAACCGCAGGAGAACGGCAACAGCTTCATGCGGCACGCCCGCGCCAAGGTGCTCGGCGGCTGCTCCTCGCACAACTCCTGCATCGCCTTCTGGGCCCCGGCCGAGGACCTCGACGAGTGGGGCGCCATGGGCTGCACGGGATGGAGCGCCGCGGACTGCTTCCCGCTCTACCAGCGCCTGGAGACCAACGACGCGCCCGGTGACCACCACGGCCGCACCGGCCCGGTGACCATCCGCACCGTCCCGCCGAACGACCCGTGCGGATCGGCCCTGCTGGAGGCGTGCGCCGCGACCGGCATCCCGGTCACGCCGTTCAACACCGGTACGACGGTCAAGCGCGGCGCGCACTGGTTCCAGATCAACTGCCGCCCGGACGGCACCCGTTCCTCTGCCTCGGTCTCCTACCTCCACCCCGTTCTGGGCAAGCGGCCGAACCTGGAGGTGCGCACCGGAATCCAGGCCAAACGCCTGGTGCTCGACGCGGACATGCGCTGCACGGGGGTCGAGTACCAGGCGCCGGATCTGATCCACACCGGGAGGGTCGGCGCCCGGCGCGAGGTGATCGTCTCCTGCGGCGCGATCGACTCCCCCAAGCTCCTTATGCTGTCGGGCATCGGCCCGGCCGGGCATCTGCGCGAAACCGGTGTGGCCATGGCCGTCGATCTCCCCGCCGTCGGCTCGCATCTGCAGGACCACCCGGAGGGCGTGATCATGTGGGAGGCGAAACGCCCGATGGTCACCACGTCCACGCAGTGGTGGGAGATCGGCATCTTCGCCGACACCCGGCCGGGCCTGGACCGCCCGGACCTCATGTTCCACTACGGCTCGGTGCCGTTCGACATGAACACCTACCGGCACGGCTACCCCACCTCCGACAACGCCTTCTGTCTGACCCCGAACGTCACCCGCGCCCGCTCGATGGGCACCGTCCGGCTGCGCACCCGCGACTACCGCGACAAGCCGCGCGTCGACCCGCGCTACTTCACGGACGAGCACGACGTACGGGTGATGACGACGGGCCTGCGGCTCGCCCGCGAGATCATCTCCCAGCCCTCGATGGCCGATTGGGCCGGCACGGAACTGGCCCCGGGCCCGGACACGCGGTCCGACGACGAGCTCCTCGACTACATCCGCAAGACCCACAACACCGTCTACCACCCGGCGGGCACCGTACGCATGGGCGCCCCCGACGACGCGGACGCGGCTCTCGACCCACAGCTACGGGTCAAGGGCGTGCGCGGGCTGCGGGTGGCGGACGCGTCGGTGATGCCGTTCCTGCCGGCGGTCAACCCGTGCATCACCACGATGATGATCGGGGAGAAGTGCGCGGATCTACTGAAGGGCGACGCGGGCTGAACGAGCGGGGCGGCCCGGCGTGGCAAGGTCCCTTCCGGGGAGTTGCCCGCCCGCTCCCGCCTCGCCACCGGCCCGGCGCATGACGGACCGGGTCAGCTGTCGTGCGCCCGGATCCGGTGCTTCTCCCAGAACTGCGCCAGGTCACGTCCGGACGCCGCCTGCGCGGCTCGCATGAAGGCAGCACCGGCCGAGACGCCGTACCAGTGGTGCAAGGCGTACTGCCGCAGCATCCGCTCCGCTCCATCGCCGGGCCGCCGAGCGCGCGGCTGGGGAGGGGTGCGAACGGACGCGACCCCTCCGACGAAAAGCCGCCAGGATGAGGAGCCGTGCCCGGCCCGACCGGATGCACTCCGTGGTATGGCCATCTGTGATTTCGGCACGGGAGTGAGCGGTACGCGGGAGATGTCATGCACAGCGGGGCAGAAACCGGTCATCCCTTCTCGAAATCGTAGGCAAAATCGCGCCACGCGGCCGTCGAAAAGAACGGGCCACTTTTCAGGATCCTCTTCCACCACGCGACGCTCAATGACTCCATACACGCCACATTCAACTGGCGTCGTTGCGGCACTCGACACCGGCCCGCAGGTATGGGATGGTCCTTAGATGGATTTTTCCAGACAGAAGTACGGTATCGCGGGACCGTGGGATTACAAGCGTGTACGTCCAGGAAAAGAAAGCCCGACGCACCGCCTGGAGTTAAGGAGCACGTGTGCCCATTTTCAGGTGCTTGATCTCGCCCGAGGGACGCATCTGGGACACAGAGGAAATCGCGGCCCGGATATTCGATACCGCCGGACTTCTTGCACGCCGCGGCGTTGAACCCGGTTCGCGGGTGATGATGAGCGGGGCCAATTCTCCGGAATGGGTCGTCCATCTGCTCGCGCTCATTCATCTCGACGCTTCGGTGGTCCTGACCGATCATCGAGCCACCCCTTCGCAGCGATCGCGGATCCGCGCTCAGGCGCGCGTGGTGCTCGACGTCAGCGGCGGCATGGGCGACACCGCGGCGCCACGGCCCACCGGGAACACGACAGCCGAACCCGATATCGCGGCCTGGGCACGACGTAAGGACGCCGCGATCTCCTGGTCGTCGGGCACAACAGGCACCCCCCGCGGCATAGTCCGCTCCGGCCGCTCGATTCTGGACAACCTCGCAGTCAGCGCGGAACGCATGGGATACCGCCCTGACGACGTCTTCCTGCCCGTCCTGCCGTACTCCCACCAATATGGTCTCTCGCTCGTCCTCTGCTGGTGGCTGGGCGGCGGCACGCTCGTGGTGTACGGGCCAACCACCCGCCTGGACCGTGCGCTTGCGGAAGGCGCGGACCATGGCCTCTCCGTCGTGGACGGGGCCCCGTCGACCTATTACAGCCTGCTCAACCTGTTCGACCGTCGTCCTTCTCTCGCCGACGAACTCAAGACGGTCCGGGCCTGGTGCGTGGGCGGTGCGCCGCTGGGGCGCAATCTGGCTGCCCGGTTCCACGCCCGCACGGGCCTGCACCTGCTCGACGGCTACGGGGCGACCGAGGTCGGCAACATCGCGCTGGCCTCGCATGCCGATCCGGTCGGGTGCGGCACACCCCTGCCCGGCGTGATCGTCGAAGTCCACGACGATCAGGGGAGGCCGCTTCCCCACGGCCGGCTCGGCGAACTCGTGGTACGCAGCGAGGGCCTGATGACCGGTCATCTGGGCGATGACGGCGAGATCATTCCGGTTTCGGGTCCCGCTCACCGCACCGGCGACATCGGCCTGCTCGACGACGCGGGCCGCGTCTTCCCGGTCGGGCGCAAACGCGCCGTGCACCGTGACGGCCACACCCTCTATCCCGATCACCTCGCCGAGCGGGCCGAGTCGGCCGGCGCGCAGACGGAGGTCGTCGCCGTCCCGGACGAGCGTCTGGGCTGTCGCCTGGTGTTCGTGATCGCGGATCCGGACGATCACGAGCCCGCGCACTGGAAGCGCGTACTGCGCGCTGTGCTCGCCCGCTACGAACAGCCCGACCACATTGTCGTGCTTCCCGCGTTGCCCCTCACGAACACGGGAAAGCCCAACCTGGCCGTTCTGGAGAAAATTGCTGTGACCTCGCTGCCCGTGTCGCACCACACGACCACCGAAAAAACCGCATCCGGCTCGACTGTCCGCGCGATCCCCTACCGCATTCCCTTCTCCGGCCGTATCGACGCGCTGCGCGCGGTGCGCCGGTACGTGGCCGGGAACGAAGACGCGGTGCTGAGCATTCTCACCGAAATCTCGCCCCACCAGACCGCCGGCGCGGAGATTCGTTCGTTCCTCGCGGCCCTCGACGGGGCGGAGGACGAGATCCGCCGGGTCCGGCCCGGCCACGTGCCCCGAACCGCGGTCTTCATGCCCTCCAACATCCCGCTGTATTCCTACGCGCTCTACACGCTCGTGGCGTCCCTCTACAGCGACACCATCACCTTTCGACCATCGTCCGAGATAAAAAGCCAGACGCAGCGCCTGCACGCCCTGCTGGCGCCCGTTCACGGATTACCCATCAAGCTGTCCGAGCTCAGCCAGCGCAAGTTCGTGACGGGACCGGTTCGCGAGGCGGACCTCATCGTCTTCACCGGTAATTACTCCAACGCCGAGACCATCCGCGAAGGGCTGGCGGAAGACCAGCTCTTCCTCTTCTTCGGGCGCGGCATCAACCCCTTCGTGATCGCACCCGACGCCGACCTTGCGCGCGCCGCACACGACGTCACGAACATCCGCCTCTACAACTCGGGCCAGGACTGCTTCGGTCCCGACATCGTGTTCACACCGCAGGGCCGCACCGAGGAATTCATCGACGTGCTGTCCGCAGAACTGAACTCGCTGCGGTTCGGGCAGAACAACGACCCTGCTGTCGACTACGGCCCGATCTACTACACCTCGGCTCTGGTGAACTGCTCGGACTACCTGGTGCGTCATGCCAGTCGCATCCGGCACGGCGGACGCATCGATCTGCCGTCCCGCAGGATCGAGCCGACCGTGCTGCTGTGGGACTTCGACGACAAGATCCCCCTCGACGAGATGTTCGCCCCGGTGTTCAACGTCGTTGCCTACCCCAGCGCGAGGCGGTTGCGCGAACGGCTGGCGAGCCCCCACTTCGGCGAACGCGCGCTGGGAGCCATGGTCTACGGAAACGATCCGGAGACGGTGAAAGTCCTGGCCAGGCGTCACCACACCTGTGTCAACCACACGCTGCTCGACGCCGAGGACGGCAACCGCCCGTTCGGCGGGTTCGGGATGATGGCGAACTACCTGTCCTACGGCGGCGAGCGGCACGCCGAACCACTGCTCATGTCGCAGGCCGTGGCGCAGCATCTGCCGACGGCTGCCCCTGTCACGGTGGGTGGGGAGTGACCCGGGCCGGCAAACGGTACGGCGGCGCGTGGTCCGCGATCGTCGACCTCCTGGTGGCGAACGGGGTCGACACCTGCTTCGGGCTGCCCGCCGACGACCTGGAGTTGCTCCGCGCCCTCGATGCCGCCGGCCTGGACCTCGTACCGTGCCGGGACCAGCGCAACGCGATGTACATGGCGACCGGTTATGCGCTGCAGTCGGGCCGGCTCGCCGTATGCGCGCTGGGCAAAGGGCCGGCGGTCACACACGCGGCCACCGGGCTGCTCGAGGCGCGGGAATCGGGTGCACCGGTCCTCGTGCTCGCCGCCGGCGTGGCCGAACGGCGCCGGGGCAGCGGTGGATTCCAGGAGCTCGACCAGGTCGCCGTGGCAGCGCCCCTCGTACGATGGGCGCACCGGGTGGGTCATCCCGACCGGGTCGTCCCCGCCACGGTGACGGCGCTGACCCGAGCTGTGGGGCCGCCCCCCGGGCCCGTGTACCTGGAGATACCCGATGACGTCCGCACGGCGGAGGTCCTCGTCACCGGGCCGCGGCCGACTCCGCCCGAGCCACTGGTCCTTGAGCCCGGTCCGGTGACGTGGGGACCGGCGCTGGCGGCGATCGGCGCGAGCCGTCGTCCGGTGGTCCTGGCGGGCGGCGGAATACGGCACCACAACGACGACGGCGTGGTCGAGCGCTTCGCCGAACGCCTCGGCGCGGCGCTCTTCACCACCGCGTCCGGCCGCGGTGCCGTGGACGAGCGCCACCCGCTGTTCTGCGGCGTGGCGGGCCTCTACGCCGCGGCCCCCGCCCGTGCGCTGTGGGCATCGTGCGACCTGGTGGTGTCGCTCGCCGGGCGGCTGGAGGAGACGGTCGTCGAAGGCGGAACGCCGTGGCCCCCGGTCGAAGTGGTGCAGGTCAATGTCGATCCGGCCGGCTTTTCGGCCGAGTTCTCGGGCCCGCGCGTACTCGGAGACGCCCGGCACGCCGTGCTCGGCTGGTCGCGGGCGCTGGGTGAACACCGCAAGGCCGAGCATGCGGACGCGACCGAGGTGTGGGCAGGCGAGATCGCCCACGCCCGCAAGGCCATGTCGCTCGACGTGGAAGCGGAGTTGGTCCGCGCGGCGACGCTGCCGGGGGTCCGCATCGCCGAGTTGCTCGCCGCGCTCGACGCCACCGCCGGCGAGCCCCGCGTGCTGGTCCAGGAGAACGGGTTGCAGGACATGTGGTCCTACTGCTTCCCGTTCCACGCCGGAGGCGGGTCCATCGTGCCGTCGGAGCAGACCCCCTTGGGCTTCGGGGCAGCCGCGGCCATCGGGGTCAAACGGGCGGCCCCGGACCATGAGGTCACCGCGTTCATCGGCGACGGGGCGTTCCTCGCGGCCCGCGCGGACATCGCCGTCGCCGCTCCGGCCCACGGCGGCGTTCTGTACGTGGTGCTGTGCAACGGCGGCTACGGCTGGCTGGACGCCCAACGCGCCCGCCTCGGCCTCGACGCCGACCGCTACCCCTTCACCCGCCCGGGAGCGCCGCCGCCCGTGGTGGACGGACCGGACATCCGCTGTCGCGTGCTGCGCGACAAGTCCGCGCTGACCAGCGAGATTCTTGCCGCGCGACGCTTCTGCTCCCAGGGAGGCACAGCCGTCCTCATGGTGCCGGTCGCCCCCGACGACATCCCCCCACCCATCCGCGACGCCGAGGTGGTGCCCCAGTGACCGGCGCACGAGAGCGAGGTTCCGCCGGGTGCGGCCGGTCCGGACGCCGGGTGATGGTCACCGGGTACGGAGCGGTGACGCCGCTGGGCCACAGCGTCGGCGAGACATGGACGGCGATGCTGGCCGGGCGCAGTGGCATCGACACCGTGGACGCGATCGACGTGACCGGTCTCGGAGTCCGGATCGGTGGCCAGGTACGCGACTTCACACCCAGCCGCTACATGCCCACGCCCGTCAGCCGTCGTGCCGACCCGTACGCGCAGTACGCCCTCGCGGCGGCGCTGGAGGCTTGCGAGCACGCCGGACTCGTCGTCGACGAGCGCCTGGCGCCGCGGGTCGCCGTGATCATCGGCAGCGGGTACGGCCCGGTGGGATCGATCTACCGTGCCGCCGACACGCTGCGGGACAAGGGACCACGGGCCATCAGCCCCTTCGCCCAGGTCACGACCGCCATGGACAGCGCTGCCTGCGAAATCAGCATGCGTCTCGGGACGCAGGGGCCCAGCCGTGCCCAGAGCACGGCGTGCGCCAGCGGCGCCGACGCGGTGGGCGCGGGCATGCGCATGATCAGCCATGGGGACGCCGACATCGTCCTGGTCGGCGGCGCGGACGCCTGCGTCACCGCCGTCGACCTCGCGGGCAGCGGCAACGCTCGCGCGCTGTCCCGGCGCAACGACGACCCGACCGCGGCGTGCCGGCCCTTCGATGTGCACCGCGACGGGTTCGTGATGAGTGAGGGAGCCGCCGTGATGGTGCTGGAGGCCGCCGAGGTGGCCGACGGGCGAGGGGCGACGGCCTTGGCCGAACTCGCGGGCTACGGAGCGAGTTCCGACGCCCATCACTGGACCGCCCCTCACCCGGAAGGACGAGGCGCGTGCCTCGCAGTCGAGGCAGCACTGCGCGACGCGGGCATAGCGGGGTCGGAGGTGGACTACGTCAACGCGCACGGCACCGGAACGCAGCTGAACGACGCCACCGAAACGGCCGTCCTGCGCAAGGTCCTCGGCGATCGTGTCACCCGGATCCCGGTCAGCTCCACCAAGTCGATGACCGGGCACATGATCGGTGCCGCCGGAGCGGTGGAGCTCGTGGCGTCGATCCAGGTCCTGCGCACAGGTGACGTCCCGCCGACCATCAACTGCGACGAGCCGATCGCCCCGGACATCAACTTCGTACCGCACCGGGCGCAGCACCACGAGCGCATGCAGATCGCTCTCAGCAACTCGTTCGGCTTCGGCGGGCACAACGCCGCTCTCGTGGTCCGGGCAGTATGAGGGTCCCGGCCGTGCATCACCTTCCGGAACCGAGCCCGAGCCCCGCCAGCGTCACCCGCAGCGGGCCGCTGACCTGGGTCCAGCAGTGGCACTGGTTCGAGCACACCATTCCCGCGCCACGGCGGGTGAACCCGACCCCGCTCGCCGACCACTGCCACGTCCCGCCCCCGGCGACGGTGGCCGACGTTCACAGGGCGCTCGCGTCCCTCACCGCCCGCCACGAGGCGCTGCGCACCACCGTCGACCCGCTCCGCCCGATCCAGCACGTCCACCGCGCGGACTGGGCCCCGCTGCCGGTCGACTGCGTCGATGTCCCCGCCGCCGATGCCGACACCCTGGAGGCCGCCACAGCGGCGCTGGCTGCGCTGCCGATCGATCCCGAGCGAAATCCGCCCTGGCGCGCCCGGGTTCTGCTCGTGGCAGGAGCGCCGCGTGCGGTCCTGGTCGCCGCCCATCACATCGTGATCGACGGATGGGGCCTCGCGGTACTGATCGGCCAACTCCACGATCAACTGCGCGGCGAGCCCGCACCGGCGGAGGCACCCGTGCATCCGCTCGACATGGCCGCCGCCCAGCACCCGGGACACGCCCGCGCGGCGGAGCGCGCATGGCTCACGCGTCTGGCGAGCAACCCGACCGGCGTGCTGGGCCCGTTCGGCGGGACCGAGAAGGGGGTCGGGCGCCACCGCCTCCAGCACCGCTCGGTGGACGCGTACGACGACCTCGACCGTGTCGCCCGGCGTCATCGGGTCAGCCCGGAGGTCGTGATGCTGGCCGCGCTGGCCCACGACGTCGCCACTCGTACCGGCGAACACCGGTTCCTCGCCTCGGTGGTGGTCTCCAACCGGGCCCGGGCCGCTCTGCGCAGCAGCATCGGGGTGCGGGCCCTGACCGTTCCGGTACAGATCGATCTCCGCCCGGGCGCGGCATTCGGCGAAGTGGTCGCCTCGGTCGCCGCCGCCTCGGCCGCGGCCTACCGGCACGGCCAGTGGTGTCCCGCCGAACTGGTCGCCGCCCAGGCCCGCATGGACCGCCGCCGCGGTGTCGTGACCGTACCCACCATCGAGTACAACTGCTATGCGTGGCCGCGCGACTACCTCGTCCCCGCCTACAACTCCCCACCGGACGGGCCCGCCACCTGGATCAGCAGCGCGCCCGATGAGCCCTGCGACACGCTGTACCTCGACCTCAGCCGCGACGCGGGGGTCGTCACCCTCGATGTCACCGTCGGGGACCATCTGCTCGACACCGAGCAGGCCATGGCGTTGCCGGTCCGCTTGTGCGGTCTCCTGCGCGCGGTCGCCGAAGGTGCGGAGTGCCGGGTTCCGGCACACCCGCTCACACCGGCCGCCGCCGGGTGGTGGCGTGCCCCGCAGGGATGGGTGTGCCTGCCCGAGGTCGAAGGCGTGTTGCGCGGCCATCCCGGGGTGCTCGACGTGACGGTGACGCCCAGCGGGGACACGGCGGGGGAAGGCGAGGAACCGCACCTCGTCGTGCACGCCCGCGTCGCCCCGGATGTCACCTCCGACGACCTGCACGGCCATGTCCTGGACCGCCTCGGCGAAGTGCCCGGTCTCGTGGCACCACGCCGATACGTCCTGTCCCCGGCCGGCCTCGAATCCGGCCGCTCCCCCACCGCCACCGGCGGCGCGGGAACCCCGTCGCGTCCGCACCTCACGGGCCCCGAACGGGCCCTGGCCGCCGCCGTGGCCGCTGTCGGACCCGGCGGCGGCTCCTTCGACAGCCTTGCCGCCGTGGACATGAACCGCTGCCTCGCCGACCACGGAGTCACCCTGGTCGCCGTCCCCCGTCTACTGGCGCTGCTCCACCAGTCCGGCTTCACCGGGATCGCGTCGGACGAGCTGGCGGGAACGGCCTCGCTCGGCCGCCTTGCCGCAGCTCTGGAGCCCTTACCGCCCCGCGCCCCTCGTGGAGGAGAAACCTCACCATGACCGCGTCCCACGCCCCGGCACAGTCCGTGGACCGTCTGGCCCCCTGGGCCTTCGCCGCTTTCGTCGAGGCGAACACCCACGAGACGGCATACCGCCCGCCCGTGGTGGACGGTCCGGTCGGCCCGACCATCGTCCGCAACGGCCGCGAGCTGGTGAACTTCGCCAGCATCAGCTTCCTCGATCTGGAGCGCCACGTCCCGGTACGACGCCATTTCGCCGAGGGGGCGCTCGCGCACGGCCTGAGCACCAGCGGGTCCAGGATGACCCAGGGGATCTGCCGCCCGCACCAGGTTCTTGAGGAGACGATCGCCCGCCACACCGGCAAGGAGCGGGCCATCAGCTTCGCCACGGGGCTGTTGGCCAACATCGGGTTCGTGCACGCCATGAGCAGTTCCGCGCACTTCGACGCCGGGATCGAGGTGCGCAATCACGACACCGTTTTCGTCGTCGACCGTGACGTCCACTGGAGTATCTGGAAGGGCCTGGAGGGACTTGGCTACGGCCGCAGGGTCCACGCGTTCCGGCACAACGACGTCTCCGACCTGGCACGCGTCCTGAACCGGGTCCGGACCCGCAAGACCGTGGTGATCGCCGAGAGCATCTATTCGGCCGACGGCACCATGGGGCCGATCGTGGAGATCCTCGACGAGTGCGACCGGCACGGCGCCATCAGCATGATCGACGACGCGAACGGCTTCATGGTGTACGGGCCAGAGAACCGTCCGTACGCCCGCGAGGCGGCGGCGATCCGGGAGCGGGCCGACTTCGTCATGGTGTCCCTCTCGAAGGCCATCGGTCTGGAAGGCGGCGCGATCGCCGGTCCCGCGGAGGCCATCGACGCCTTCGAACTGCTCTCCGGCACCTCGATGTTCACGGCCGCCATCCAGCCCCCCACCGCTTACGCCGCCACGCACACGATCGACGCCCTCGCCGACAATCCGGGGATCGTCGACGACTACTTGGCGCATGCCGCCCGCCTTCGCCGGCAGATGCACGAGGTCAACACGCCCACGACGCCGACCGATTCATACATGCTCTCGGTGCCGATCGGGAACGACGCCGCCGCCCTGCAGATGCGGGAGTGGTTCGTCGAGGACGGCTACCTCGTGCCCGTCTTCTCCTACCCGGCGGTCGCACGCAACCAGGCCCTGCTGCGCTTGTTCCCGCACGCGGGCCACACCGAGGAGCAGGTGGAGGGTTTCCTGCGCACCCTCCTCACCTACCGACGACGCCTCGGGCTCTGACATGGGCGTACTCGATCGCTTCCGGCTCGACGGTCGCGTCGCCGTGGTCACCGGCGCCTCCTCCGGGCTTGGCATCGCCTTCGCCACCGCGCTGGCCGAGGCCGGCGCCGATGTCGTGCTCGGGGCGCGGCGCGTCGAGAGGCTGGAGGCTGTGCGCACGGCCGTCGAGAAACTCGGGCGCCGGGCCCTCGCCGTGCGGACCGACGTCGCCGAGCCTGAGGACTGCCGCGCGCTGGTCGACGCGGCGGTGCGGGCATGCGGGCGTGTGGACATTCTCGTCAACAACGCCGGGATCAGCAGTGAACACCCCGCGACGGAGGAGACACCGGAGCAGTTCCGCGAGGTCGTCGACATCAATCTCAACGGCTCCTACTGGATGGCCCAGGCAGCGGGGGCGGTGATGGCGCCCGGCAGCGCCATCGTCAATGTGTCGAGCGTCCTCGCGCTGGTCACGGGCGGTCTGCCGCAGGCCGCCTACTCGGCCTCGAAGGCCGGGATCCTCGGGCTCACCCGCGATCTCGCCCAGCAGTGGACGCCCGGCAAGGGCATCCGTGTGAACGCCCTCGCGCCGGGCCTCTTCACCTCGCCGATGACCGACGGATACGCCGAGGGCTACGTCGAGGCGATGATGCCGCGGGTGCTCTCGGGCCGCGTCGGGCAGCCCGAGGAACTCGCTGCGGCTCTGGTCTTCCTCGTCTCCGACGCGGCGTCCTATGTCACCGGAACCACCCTGGTGGTCGATGGGGGCACGCACATCGCCTAGGGACACGCAGGCTCTGCGAGCGGATGGGTTCATGTTGTTGATCAGTGCGCGCTGCGGTCAGGTCCGTCTCGGCGCAACCGGGCGCCACCACATCGCGGGTGGCGGCCCGGGGAGGCGGCCATGACGACGGAGCCGACCGCCCCTTCCCTTCCGCGCGAACCGCTCGGCAATCCGCACCTGCGCCGCCTGGTCGTGGGCCAAGGGCTGGCTGCCGTGGTGGATGCTCTGTTCCTGGTCTGGCTCACCCTCTTCGTACTCGAGCTGTCGGAACCCGGAATGGCCACAGGCTTCGTCCTGGTGGCGGTGGCGCTGCCGCGGGCGGCGCTCCTGCTTCCTTCGGGAGTGCTGGTCGACCGCCTCGGCGCCGCCCGGGTCGTGGCCGGCGCCGCGTGGCTGCGGGTCGCCGTCCTGCTCGCCCTCTGTGCCGTGGTCACCTTCACCTCGCCATCGGTGACGGCGGTCGCGCTGCTCGCCGGGCTGCTCGGCGCCGCCGACGCCGCATACTTCCCGGCCGCCCTGGCACTGCTGCCCGCCGTCGTGCCGACCGAGAAGCTCCCGCGGGTCAACGCCCTGGTACAGGGTGTGGAGTCGGGGGGCGATCTGGTCGGCCCGGCGGTGGCCGCCGGAGTCATCGCCGCGGTCGGCTTCGATACGACGCTCGGTGGGATCACGGCGGTGGCAGCGGTGGCCGCCCTCGCCCTGAGCACGCTCATCCGCGTGGTCCGACGCGGCGAAGGTGTCAGGGGCGACGCCGGTTCGGACGGCATCGACGAGGAGGAGTCCAGCAGCGTACGTGCCCTTGGCGCGGGCCTGCGATACGCCTGGCAGCAACCGCTGGTGCGAGGGATGCTGGCGGCCATCGGCCTGATCAACATCGCGGTCGTGGGCCCCGTGCTCGTGGGCGGCGCGGTGCTCGCCGATCAACGGCTCGGCGGCGCGGGATCGTTGGGCGTCGTGCTCTCCGGATTCGGTGCCGGCTCACTGGCCGGCTCGCTCATGGCCGGGTGGCGGCCGCCCGCCCGGCGCGGCTGGACCGTGGTCGGCGGGGTCGCGGCGATCGGCGCGGGCATGGCCGGGCTCGCCGCCTCCACGCATGTCGTCGCCGCAACGGCGGTCGTCTCACTCATCGGCCTCGGGTCCGGGTTCCTCGGAGTGGTCGTCGTGGCCACGCTGCAGGAGCAGGTGCCGGAGCGACTCCTCGGCCGTGTGCTCAGCCTCGTCGTTCTGGCCACGGTGGCCTTCGACCCGTTCTCCTACGTAGTCGCCGGCGTCCTGCTCCCGTACGGCACGACGACGCTGTTTCTGGTCTGTGGCAGCGCCGTCCTGGCCTGCGCCGTCCTGGTCGCCGCGAGCCCGGCGGTCCGCTCCCTGCGCTGAGCGCGCCGATCGCCCGGCCGGCTGCCGGGCCTGACTGTCCATCGGGTCGCGGAAACACGTCGCCGGCCCCGCGTAGCCGCGCGCCGGCCGGGATGAACCCGTCCGGCGCGGCGGCCACGGCGCTCCGGGCCGGAGGCCGAGCTCACCCCCGTGCAGCTCGACCTCGCCCCGGCCCGCACCGCCACCACTCCCCCCTCGACACTTCAGTGGTGACGAAGCGTTGGTAACGTACACCAGAGTAAGTATCCGGCGTCAACCAAAGTGTTGCCGGGGCCGGCCCGAGAGGCTTCGAGAAACACTGTGGTGGGCAAAGAGTCGGCATCACACCAAGGAGGTCGTGTACGTGGAGGATGACCAGTCGCCCACCTTCGCCCAGCTCCTGGACCACCTCTTCCGCGAGGTGCACCCGCCTTCCCGGGGGCCCTACACCTACGCGGAGGTCGCCGAGGGAATCCGCCAGGCCGCGACCGGAGAGGGGCGCGGCGTGACGGCGAGCGCCATCCAGCAACTGCGCACCGGCGCCAAGCGGAACCCGACGCGCCACACCATCAAGGCCCTGGCCGACTTCTTCGGCGTACCGGCGGGCTACTTCGTCGACAGCGCGGCGGCCGAACGCACCATGGCGGAGATAGACCTGCTCGCCGCCATGCGCGACAGGGACGTCCGCAAGGTGGCCCTGCGCGCCAACGGGCTGAGTGTCGACAGCCTGAAGATGCTGTCCACCGTGATCGAACAGGCTCGGAAACTCGAAGGGCTCACCACCGAAGACCCCGCGCAGGACCTCGACCTGGACGACTGACCCGCGCACCGGACGGCGGTCCCCCGGCGCCCGCGCCCCGACACGGCACCCCGCCCTCGAAGCGGAGTCACGATCATGTCAACATGGGGCGCGCACACGCGCGTACCGGGATTCCCAGGGTGAGGTGCGCCTCGACCGACCGGCGTCACCAGAGTGAGGACATGGACCTTGAGCAGCTTCGCGCCACGTGTGAGGCGCGCGTCGAGGCGCTTCGGCTCCCGCACCGCTTCAGCACCCGCGACCTCCGCGACGCCGTGGCCGAACAACGCGGACGCCCCATCGTCCTGCGGCCCCTGAGCACCCTGGGCGCCCTGGACGCTCCGTGCGGCATCCGCCTGGAGACCCCGGACGCCGACCTGTTGTTCTACGAGGAGGCCACCTCCCCCCTCCACCAGAACCACATCCTCGCCCACGAGATCAGCCACATCATCTGCGACCACCCCGGCAGCCTGGAGCTGGACCAGGACACCCTGCACGCGATCGGGTTCAACCCCACCCTCGTACAGCGCATGTCCGGCCGGACCAGCTACACCAGCGAGGACGAGCGCGAGGCCGAGGTGATGGCCAGCGTGATCCGCCAACTCATGTACCGGGGACGCGAAAGCCCGTCGAGCCGGCCCGCCAGCGGCGCCGAGAGCTGGGACGCGCTGTTCGCCGAGCCACACAGGAAGAATCGCCACCGGAAATGATCAACATCGTGTTCACGGGCACGGCCGTCGTGCTGCTGTGCTTCGCCGCCTACTGGGTGCGCGGACGCGGCGGGCACCGCCCCACGGGCACCTGGGCGATGGCGGCACTGCTGACCTCGTTCGCCCTCGCCTTCGCCTCCTACGCCCCCGCCGTGGAACGCGCGGTCGAATCGGTGGTCCCCGACGTCGCCCGGCTCCTCAGCAACACCTTCACCCTGACGGCGGCCACCTCGGTCCTCGCCTTCCTCTTCCAGCTCAACCTGGAGCGCGAACGCGCCCGTCGGCAGATCCGACTGCACGTCACCGCCCTCGCGATCTCCGTCGCCGGCATGACCGCGTTCTTCGCCGCCGAACAACTCACCGGACGCAACCCGGTGTTGTACGCCTGCTACGTGCTGATCTACATCTCCTACCTGGGGTACACGGCCAAGGACTTCCTGCTGCAGACCTGGGCCCAGTCCCAGCGCTCCACCCGCCGCAGTCAGCGCTGGGGCCTGCGCACGACCTCGGTCGGCTGCGGCTTCGCCCTCGTCTACGCCGCGTACAAGCTCTTCACCCTGGTCTCCATCGGGCTCGGCCTCGGGCTCGTGCCCGAGAACGCCCGGTGCTCGACACCGCTGAGCCCCTTCCGCTGCACGTTCAGCGTGACCGCGCCCGCCGTCGCCGTCCTGCTCATCACCGTCGGCCTCACCCTCCCCGCCCTGTTGTGGCCGCTCAGCCAACTGCGCCGCCGTCGCTGGGAACGGAACTCGTTCGCCGCACTGGAACCCCTGTGGCGGGAGGTCACCTCGGCGGTGCCCGAGGTCGTGCTCGACCCGGGCAACACCGAGGCCGACGCCCACGACCTCGACTTCCAGCTCCACCGCCGGGTCATCGAGATCAACGACTGCGTGCTGGCCCTGCGCCGGTACCGCCAGGCATCGGTACGGGACGCCGCGGCGGCCGAGGCCGCCCGTCGGGGCACGGCCGGCACCCCCGAGGGCGACGCCGAGGTGGAGGCGGCGGTCATCGCCGCGGCCGTCGACGCGAAGCGCGCCGGACTCCCCCTCGACGGCGACGAGGCCCCGCCCGCGGCCGGAACCCGCTCCCGCAAGGGCGACCTCCCGGCGGAGACCGCGTGGCTGCTGCTCGTGGCGGCCGCCCATATGCGCCGCCCGGCACGCGAGAACGCGGGGGTGGCCTCGTGAGCACCCCGCGGCAGGACCCCCTGCGCGACCCGCGCTTCTTCGCCGACCCCTACCCCACCTACGACCGGCTGCGCGAAGGCTGCCCGGTGCAGCGCATCCCCACCGGCTCCGGCGGACACCAGGCGTACCTGATCACCGGCCACCCCGAGGCCCGCGAGGCGTTCACCGACCCGCGGCTGTCCAAGGACACGGCCCGCTTCTTCGCCGGCCGGCCCTCGAACCGCGACCTGCACCCGGCGATCTCCCGCAACATGCTGGCGAGCGACCCGCCCGCGCACACCCGCCAACGGCGGCTGGCGACGCCCCTGTTCACCACCGGACGCGTCCGGGAACTGCGCCCGTACATCACCCGGGTCGTCGACGGCCTCATGTCCGCGTGGCGGCCGGGCACGGAGGTCGACCTGGTGGCGGACCTGGCGGTACCCCTGCCGGTCACCGTCGTCTGCGAGCTGCTGGGGGTGCCGGAATCCGACCGTGCCACGCTCGCCGGCTGGTCCCACGACCTCTTCGACGCGACCGACAACGGCCGTATCGACGCCGCGTCGCACCGGATCGGCGACTACCTGACCCAGCTCGTCGACACCGCCCGCGCCACCCCCGGCGACGGCCCGCTCCACTCCCTCCTGCGCGACTGCGACGAGGGCGGCCTCGACCGCGACGAGACCGTTTCCCTGGCCGCGCTGCTGCTGGTCGCCGGGCACGAGACCACCACCCACTTCATCGGCAACGCCGTACTGGCCCTGCTCCGGCACCCGGAGGCGTTCGACCGCCTGCGCCGGGACCCGGACCTGATCCCCGCCGCCCTGGACGAACTGCTCCGCTACGACTCCCCGGTGAGCGTGGCCACCTTCCGCCACAGCACTGAGGACCTGAGCATCTGCGGGGTCGACATCCCGGCGGGCTTCCCGGTACTCATCGCCCCCGGGGCCGCGAACCGCGATCCGGCGGCGTTCCCCGACCCGCACCGCCTCGACCTCGACCGCGACGCCGGCGGCCACCTTTCCTTCGGCCATGGCATCCACCGCTGCCCCGGCGCCCCCCTGGCCCGCGCCGAGGCGGACATCGCCCTGCGCGCCGTGCTGACCCGCTTCCCGGACATCCACCTGGCCGTCCCCGCCGAATCCCTGACCTGGCGCCGAACCCGCCTCACCCGCGGCCTGACCGCCCTCCCCCTGACCCTCTGACCCCACCCAGGACAGCCCCCACCGAGCGGCGGGGCGCCGTACAGGCAACCGCCGTCCGCCCATCATTTTCGGCCACATCCGTCCCACTGGCCCCAACTGCCTTACATCTGAGGCAAGTTGTGTCCTGCACCTCTACAATCGACGGCAACATCACGACGGCACGAGGTCGTGGTGCGTCAACCGATGTCGACGAACGTCAGTGAACGGCAGCCCACCACAGAGCCGGCCCACGGCTCGGCGGGGTGGGTCACGGGTACGAGTGCGGGGCGCGTACAGGTACGGGGAACGGGGGCTCAGGGATGTCGGTTTCCGATGTCGGCGGCGGGGAACTGTTCGGGCTGCCCATGGTCGTGCCGCGGGCGACCGAGTACGCGCGGCTCGGCGTGCCGCCCGAGGCCACCGCCGAGGAGATCCGCGCGGCCGCCGCCCGCTACGACGCCCAACTCCAGGCGCGCGGTGCGAGCCAGGACGAGATCGTCGCCGCGCACGCCGTCAGCCTGGAGAGCGCCGAGGCCCGCGCCACGCACGACGCGCGGTTTCCGCCGCTGCCGCTGCTGCGCCTCGAACCGACCTGGGAGCCCGTCCTCGACGACCGGGACGCCGGGCTCACCGTCCTGCGCCGGGAGATCGAGAATTTTCTGACGGCGGCCGGCGAGAGCGTCCACCACCCCATGGACACCACCCGTACCGACTTCACCAGCGATTTCACCCGCACTCACCTGCTCGATGGCTTCGCCGACGCGTGAGCGACGACTGACCCCGGAGGATCCCGCATGGAAGAAGAGCTGCACCGGGTCGTCGGCATCGACCTCGGCACGACCTATTCCGCCGTCTCCGCCTACGACCCCGACGACTTCGCGCCCAAGATCCTCGCGGACCCGGAACACGAGGGAGCGGCCGCCGTCGCCACGCCCTCGGTCGTACGGATCGACCCCTCCACCGGCGCGCTGGTCGTCGGCCATGACGCCAAGGACGCCATCAGCCAGGAGGCGGGCGCGGGCGACGCGCTGGTGGAGATCAAGCGCGAGATGGGCGCGGTGTTCACCCCGGAACTGCTGCAGCACTTCGGTGCGAGCGGCAGCTACGCGGTCGGCGACCCGGTACGGGCCAGGCTCGGCACCGAGTGGCTGCGGCCGCAGGAGATCAGCGCCCTGGTCCTGATGCGGATGAAGCGGATCGCCGAACAGGCGCTGGGCGCCGACATCCACGACGCCGTCGTCACCGTCCCCGCGTACTTCATGGAGCGCCAGAAGAAGGCCACCGAGGAAGCCGCCCTGCTCGCCGGGCTCTACCCCCGCCAGCTCATCCCCGAGCCCACCGCCGCGGCCATCGCCTACGGAGTCGACCGGGCCGAGTCCGAGCGGCAGATCTACCTGGTCTTCGACCTGGGCGGCGGCACCTTCGACGTGTCCATCATCGAGACCCGGGACGACGAGATCGAGGTCATCGCGACCGCCGGTGACCAACGTCTGGGCGGTGGCGACTTCGACGACGCGGTCGCCGCGTGGATCGCCGAGAGCCTCGGCGAGACGCTGCCGAAGGACATGGACCGGCTGCGGATCAAGGCCGCCGCCGAGGTCGCCAAGCGCGAACTGTCCCTGCGTTCCACGACCACCGTCGACCTCGGCTCCGGCACCGCCCCTCTCGAACTCGACCGGGCCGGCTTCGAGGCGCTGATCCAGCCCATCCTCGACCGCTCCCTGCGCCAGGTCGACGAGGCACTGAACTTCGCCAGGACCGCCAAGGGTGTGGAGCGCGACCACATCAACGCGGTGCTCCTCGTGGGTGGTTCCACCCGCATCCCCCGGGTCAAGCAGATGCTGCTCGACTACTTCGACCAGGACGAGGGGTTCGTGCGCGGCGACGCCAACCCCGACACCCTGGTCGCCCGGGGCGCCGCCATCGTGGCCAACCGGTTCGAGCCGTCGCCTGCGTTCGACCTCACCACCCGGCCCAACGCCGAGCGGTCCGCGGACGAACAGGACTACACCGTCACCCTGATCACCGAACACACCCTGGGCGTCGGAGTCCAGCAGGGCCGGTTCAACGCGCTGATCCCCCGCGGCACCAAGATCCCGGCCCGCCAGGTGAAGACGTACACCAATCCCGAGCAGGCCCACCGCATCGAGGCGGCGATCTATCAGGGCGAGGGCGAGTACGTCTATGACAACGCCCTGATCGGCACGATCCACCTCGACGAGATCGAGCCGCGCCCCGAGGGCTACCACCAGTTCGAGGTCGAGTTCTCGCTCGACGTGAACGGGCTGCTCGGGGTCCAGGTCACCCACACCAACACCGGGCGCGAGTACCAGGCGACCTTCGACCAGAGCACCACCATCGGCAAGGTCGACGAACTGGCCGAGCGGCGCGCGGTGTTGGTGGGTCTGTACGCCACCGTCCGGCCCGGCGGAGCGGCGCCCCAGCCGGGCCACACCGGGTCCGGTACCGGCCCGGGGGCGTTCACCGTCCCCGCGCCCGTCACGCCGCCCGCGGCCGCCCCGCTCCCGGGACCCGTCTCCTCCGTACCGGAGCCCGTAAGGAGACCCGCCCCGGTTCCGGCCCCCTCTGCGGTGCCGGTCGCCGAGACCGACCCCGGCGAGGTGCCGGCCGAGTACCGGCGTGTGGTCAAGAAGGCGCTGCGGGCCGCCAAGGACGGGCAGGCGCCGGCCGCGCTCACCGATGCGCTGGGCGCGTTCCTGGACGGCGTGCGCGCCGGTGCGGACGAGGACGCCCTGGACGATCTCGCCGACCGGCTAGAGGACGCATATGACGACAGCCGTCGGTGACCGGACACGGGTCATCGAGGAGGAGCTGGGCGCCGAGTACGCGGGGGCCGGCTGGTGGGGCTCGCTCTACCGGGCGCCCCGGCGCCGGCGCTGGTACCGGCTGATCCCGGTCGAGGAGGTCAGCGGCGAACAGCGGGCCGAGCTGCTGGCCTGGCAGACCCGGCCCCGGCGGCCCGACCTGGTCCCCGTGGTACGTGAAGAGCGCGGCGAACAGCGGCAGTTCGCCGACCGCTGGTTCCAGATCGTCAGCTACGAGACCGACGCCGGGCGCAGTCTGTCCGACGCCCTCTCCGAGCACGAGCCCGCCTGCCGGATCGCCTCGGTGGCCGCCGCGCTGCGGGCGTTCCCCGGCTGGCGCGAGGCGATCGGCGCCGGCCTGGTCGCGCTGCCCGCCGACATCGTGCTGGCCGGGCACCGCCCGCTGCTCCTTCCACTGCCGGCCTGGGGCGCGCCGTCGCTCGCGGAGGTCTTCGCCGAGCCGGAGCGGATCGCCCATCTGACGCCCGAAGGGGCACGCGGTCTGCCGGCCGGGGCCCGCGACCCCGGTCTGCACAGCCTGGGCGTCACGGCGCTGCGCTGCTTCGAGGCCCTGCCGGACGACGACCCCGAGCGGCTGCTCCAACGGGCCGCCTGCGCTGCCGTGTTCGCCCCGCCGCGGCGCGAGGGCAGGCTGGCGTCCTGGATGCGGCGCGTGGAGCCCGTACGCGCGGTGCGCGAGGAGCTGGGCGGGCTCACCGGACCGCGGGCCGCCGCGCTCGACGACGCGGCGGTGCAACGGCTGACCGACTCCCTCGACCGGGCACGCCGCGCGATGGACCCGCTGACGGCGGTGCGGTCGCTGCGCGACGCGGGCGAGGCACGCCGGGCGGTCGGGCTCGCCCACGCGGCCCTCGTCGACCGGCCCGGCTACGCGCTCCTGCTGCTCGCGGCCGAGATCGCCCACCAGGATCTGGGCGAACCCCTGGAGGCACTGTCGCTCCTCGAGCGCGCGGTGCAGACGGACCCGGAGCGCACCGAGGCGTACGCGGCACAGCTGTCCGTCATCGGCGGCTGGTCGGCGGTCCAGGTCCGCCTCGCCGGGGCCACCGACGGCTCCTACGCCCAGCGGCTCCAGGCGACGGCCCGGGCAGCGTTCGGCCGACTGCCGCACGAGCTGCGCCGCGAGCACGCGCACGAGATGGCCTCCTGCCTGCTCGGCCAGGGCGAACTGGCCGAGGCCAACGCCTTCGTGCACCAGTGGCTGCACGACGGGGACACTCTGATGTGGTGGCGGTTCGACCTGATGCTCGACTACGGCGAGACCTTCCTCGGGCTCGGCCACCTCGACGCCGCGGCCCAGATCTCGGAGCAGGTCAGGGCGGGGCTGCGGCGCGTGCGGGAGAACGGCCAGATGGACCGGGGCGAGATCCACGAACACGGCATGAGGCTCGCGGACTTCGACCTCCGGCTGCACGGGGCACGGGACGGGAAGGCACGCGCATGACCACGATTCTGCTCTTCGTCGTCCTGCCGCTGCTGTTCCTGACGAGCGTGGCCAGCGCCGGCTACTTCCTCCTCGTCCTGCCCAGCCGCTGGCGGCTGCCGTACGAGGAGTCCCTCGCGCTGCTCGCCAGCGACGACCGCGACGCCCTCGAACGCGCCGACCGTTTGCTCGGGCAGGCCGTCAACGAGGGGCCGCGGGGCCGGGCGCTGAACCGGATCCGCTTCGCGCAGGCCTATGTGCGGGCGATGCTGGGCACTTACGAACCGGCCCGCTACGGTGCCGCCGCGACCGTGCTCGACGAGCTGATCGCCGCCGAGGGGCCCACGCCGGACACCGCCTACCTGGATCTGTGGGTCCAGGCCCGCCTCGGCAACCACGACCGCGTCACCGATCTGTACAGGGAGCACCACGCCCTGCTCGACGCCCGGCCGCAGAGCCGCCGCATCGCCGCCGTCTCCCACCTCGAGCTGGCCGTGGGGCACTGGCGGCGTCGCGAGACGGACGGCGCCCTGCACCACTTCGACCGGGTCCGGGAGCTGGGCGAGCTCACCGAGAACATCCCTCCCGAGGTGAACGACCTCCAGCTCGTCAAGGGCGTACAGGCGGTGTTCGACGGGCGCGCCGACGACGCGCGGGAGGCGTTCGCCGACGCTCGCGCGAGGGCGGTCGAGCGTGAAATGCCCACGGTCCAGGCCGAGTTGGGGCTCCTCGTCTGCGACTGGGCGGACGGTGACCCCGCGCAGCTGGGCGAGTGGCTGGGGCGGCTCGCGGAGCAGGTGGAGCACGGGTGCGAGAAGGGCGACCTCGCGGAGGAGGACCGCGCCACGACGGGGCGGCTGCGCACCGGCATCGCAGTGCTGCGGCTCGTCGCGCTCCTGCGGGAGTGGCTGGCGGGGCCCGCGCTGTCCGGGGCGCCCTCGGCGGACGGCTTCGGGGAGCTGCGGCGGCGGGTGGACGCGGTGCGCGCGGCGGACCCCGAGCTCGGCGACGCCGCCCTCGTGGACGGGCTCGTGCACTACTACTTCGCCCTCGGCCAGCCCGAGCGCGAGCAGGCCCTCGCGGTCCTGGACGAGGGCACCGAACTGGCCAAGGGCATCCTGCTGCCCGAGGTCCTCGACCTCATGGAACGCGAGCGAGCGCTCGGCGGGGAGGGGGACGCGCTTTCGCGCTATCTCACCCTCGTCGCGGAGCTCCTCGACGATCCCGACCGTTCCGAGGAGGACCGGGCCCAGTTCCGGCGCCTGAAAGCGAAGTTCACGCCGTTCGGCGATCCGGGCGACCTGGAGGAAGGTGCCGTGGTGCACCAGCGGGCCGCGCCCGACGACCACCGGCGCCGCTCCCAGGCGCTGCGCCGGCGGATCGAGCTGATCGTCTACCCGCGCATCCGGGACCTCCCCGACGACGCCCCGGCCAAGCGCGCGCTGCGGGCCCTGCTCGACGATCTCGACCGGGCCTCCGGGGTGTACGCCGAGGGCGCCGAGATCCTGCACGGCGCCGAGCGCAAGCTCATCACCAGCACCGGCGAGATCCTGCTGCCCGAGGAGCCCGAGGAGATCCATGACCAGGAATCCGCCTGACCGGCGGTCCGGGGCAACTCCCGGACTTCTCAAGGGACTTCTGCCCCGCAAGCATCCCGCGGCCGACCACGCCGGGCTGCTCGACCGTCTGCCGGCCGTGGAACACAGGCCCGCGGCGGACCAGGACCAGCTCTTCGAGCAGAGCTCGCTCGCGCGGGTGGTGCTCCTGCTGGTGAAGGTGGACCAAGAAGCCGAGTACCTGCTGTGCCGGGAGCTGGCCGAGCACGCGCTCGGCACGGTCCCCGACCCCGGCGAGGCACCGCAGGAGGGAGAGCACCTCGCATGACCGGCACCGGCCGTGACCACACGTTCCAGGAGATCCGCCCCGTGCAGTCGCTCCATGCGCCTGCCTTCGAATTCACCGAGGTCACGGGGCACGGGGATTTCGCCGAGCACGACCGGCGGCTCGAGGAGCTGGCCCGCGAGGCGGCCGCGGCGGCTGCCTCGGAGACCGCCCTTGTTCTCGCGCCGCCCCTGGCCGACGCCGGGGGGATGTCCCTCGACCTCGGCAGCGGCGACGAGGACCTCCTGGAGGACGCGCGGGCGAACGCCACCGCTCAGGAGTACGACCTCGCTCTTGAGTTGCTCGGCGAGTACCTGGGCGCGCACCCCGAGCACCAGGAGGGGCGCTATCTGCGCGCCTACTGCCTCTACCACCTGGACGGGCCGGGCCAGTTGGAGGCGCTGCGCGTCCTGCGCCCCCTGCGCGACGAACCCCTGGCCGACGACGGCCTGCGCGACCGGATCAGGGACTTGCGCCGTGAACTGCGCCGTCGGCTGACCCCGCCGGAAGTCACCGCCTACACCCAGTCCATGCGCACCGACCCCCGCGGCGCGCTGGCCCGCGTCGAGGCGTTCCTGGAGCTGGCCCCCGAGGAGGGCACGCTGTCCTACCTCCTCGCCCTCGGCCAGGCGCGCGGCGGTGACCTGGAGCGGGCGCTCGACACCGCGGAGCGGGGCGCGGCGCAGGCGGACGCCGACGGCGATCAGGTGGCCGCCTTCGCCCGCCGGCTGCGGCTCGCGCTGCTGACGCCCCATGCCGCGCCGGCCGTCTCCGCCTTCAAGACGGGTGACCTGGACCGGGCCCGGCGCGAGCTGGCGAGAATGGATCCCCGGTGGCGCCGCAGCGTCGTCGTCGACGACTTCGACGCCTATCTGGCCCTCCTGCACGGCCGGACGGACCGGCGTGCCGCTCCCCCGGCGCCGCGGCTGCCCGCCGACCGCACCGAGGACCTGTACTCGCTGATCGCCGACGCCGACGGGCAGCATGCCGCCGAGCTGATGCGCGCCGGCCGTGCCGAACAGGCCGAGCGCCTCCTTGCCCAGGTGCTCGCGCTGGTCCCCCGCTTCCCGTGGATCAACTTCCTGTACGCCGCCTGCCTCTACCGGCTGCTGCGTGATCCGGACCGGGCGGCCGCCTGCGCCGAGACCGCGCTGCGCGACCCGACGCTCACCCAGGCCCGCGAGCTCCTGGAGACGATCAGGAGCTGGCAGGAGGCCACACTCGTCAACCCCGTGGTGGACGAGTACGTCGCCGCGATGGAATCCGTGCGCGGCGGAGTGAGCGTCGAACGGCTCGGGGCGCTGCGGCAACGACTCGTCGCGCTGGAGCACGTCCTGCCCTCTCTGTCCTCGTCCGTCCGCAGCGAGACGGGCGCGCAGATCGTCCGCGAGCTCGGGCAGGCCGTCGGACAGCGCCTCGTGGAGGTCACCGACGCCATCGTCGTGGGCGGTCTCTACGAGAAGTACGACCGCCTCATGTCCAGTGTCAAGGGCGGCATCTCCGACGCGCGCGACGCGGACCGGCTCGGGCATGCGCTGGACGGGATCGCCGCGGAGATCAAGAGCGTGCGCAAGGCGGCCAGGAAGGGCGCGGGCGACCAGCTCGACGAACTGGCCGCCCTGGTGGTCTCCCGCCGGTCGGAGGTCGAGAAGGTGAAGACGGGCATCCAGGTCTCCGCTCTCGTACGGCGGTTCAACGAGCTGGCCGAGCAGCAGTCCGAGCCCCTGGCACGGCTGCGCGCCGATCCGTACACGGTGCGCAGCCGGCTCGGCGGCATCCTGGAGGACGCGCGCCGGCTGCGCCGCGACGCCAAGCGCACGCTGGACTCCCGCGACCAGACACTGCTCGACGAACTGATCTCGACGATCTCCAGGACGCTGCGATGACGACGGCGGGCCACGGCACGCCCCCGGCGCCGTCCGCCGCCGGGCAGTGGGACGTGTTCATCAGCTACGCCCGCGAGGACTACATCCAGGCCAAGGACCTGCACGACGCCCTGAGCGCCTGTGTGACCGCGCACGGCGGGGCGCCGCGGATCTACCTCGACGTGTCCCGCACCAGTGGCACCCCGCTGGGCGCGGACTGGCAGAGCTTCCTCGAAGAGGCCCTGCCGCGCAGCCGCCATGTGGTCGCGCTCTACTCGCAGACGTACTTCGACAAGGCCGTCTGCCAATGGGAGCTGCACGAGGCGTACAAGCTGAACCCTCCGGAGGGCGGGCGGCTCGTTCCGCTGCTCATCGACCCGGGCGCCGCGGCGAAGGTCCCGTACATCGTGAACCGGATCAACTGGATCCCCACCTCCCGGCCGCACTGGATCGACGAAGTGCGCGGGGCCGTGGGGCTGCTCCCCGCCGGGACGCGCACCACCCTGCGGTTCGACACCTCGCTCACCGAGGCGGTCGTCGGCCACACGCTGGCGCCCGTGAGCGTGACCGGCTCCGTGCCGGAGGGCACACCCCCCTGGCCGGTCGACGGCACGGTCACCGTCAGCGCCGAGCCGGCCGAGGCCGTGCTGACCGGCACGCTCACCGCGCCCGTCGTGCGGAACACGGCCGTGTTCACCGACCTCGCGTTCCGGACCGCCACGGCCGAGGTGCGGCTCGTGGCGACCGCCCCCGGCTGCGAGCCCGCCACCACCGCACCCTTCCCGGTCCGGGCGCCCGAGGAGCCGCCCTCCTGGGACGAGGCCGACCGGCCCGCCCTGGCCGCACGCGGACGCCCGGTGTTCTTCCCAGACGGCCGGTCGCTCGCCGTCCTGGACGGCCGGACCCTGACCGTCCACACGGCGGGGTACGAGGCCGCCGGCACCGCTCGGTTGCGGGACCGGCCCCGGCTGTGGGCGCGCGGGCGGCGCTGTCTCGCCGTCGCCGACTGGTCGGGCCGGGTGGTCCTCGCCGACCCGGACGGCGAGGCACGCGCGGTGGACCTCCCGGCGCGGCACGGAGCGCGGTTCAACGTGCCGGGGGCGCTGGCCTTCGACGCGGACGACACCTTGTACGTCGGCCTGTGGGGAGGGACGGTCTGGCGCATCCCGCTCGGCGGCGGCGCTCCGGAGCCGGTGCTCGAACACCGCGCGGGCGTCCAGGTGTTGACGGCCGGGAGCGACGGCCTGCTGGTGGGCGGCCTGGACGGTGTGCTCACCCGCTACACGGGCGGCCGGGCCGGGGCGGAGCACACCCTGGAGTCCCTGCTGCTCGCCATGGCCCGGGTCCGGGACTTCGTGCTGGTCGTGGGCGAGCAGCGGATCCACCGCCTCGACCCGGAAGGCGGGCGGCTGCTCCAGGTCTCCCAGCCCGTCGGCGCGGTCACCGGAACGCTGGCGGGCGGAGAGCTGACCGCGATCGTCGACGCGGCGGGCCACGGGGTCTGCTTCGACGCCGAACTGGCGGTACGCGTCGGCTTCCACACGGTGCCAGGGGCCCGGCCGGTAGCCGCGGCCCGGGACGGGTGGCTGCTGGTCCTCGAATACCCCGACGGCTCGCATGCGCTGGTGCGCGAGGGCCGTACGACGTATGTGTCGAGGCATCCGATGACCCTGTCCGCGGACGGGCTGCGGGCCGCGGTGTCGGACGGGGAGCGCATCCTTGTCGTGCCGCCCGAGGAGCTGGGCGGCGGCCCGGCGGAGGGGAAGCGGGCATGAGGTCCCCGAGGGCGCTGGAGAGCCGGCCCGATGTGCTGTGGCGCATGACCGGGCAGCTGTGGGCCGATGTCGAGCAGCAACTCCCTTTGACACAGGGGCAGTTGGACGCCCTCGTCGAGGCCTTCTTCCGGATCGGCGTGCATCCCGCGACCGAGCCCGCGCAGGCCCTGACCCTGCTGGCCCGCGCCCACCGCCTGGACAACGCCAACCCCAAGCACCCCTACCACGTGGGGCTGCTCTATCTGCGGCACGGGCGCCTCGAAGCCGCCGTCCGCTGGCTGAGCGCGGCCGCCGAACTGTCTCCCGCCCACCACCGGATCTGGGCCCATCTGAGCCTCGCGCACCGGCAGCTCGACGAGGCCCGCGCCGGATCCGACGGCTACAGCGGCGACGACCGCAGCCGCGCGGAGGCCATCGCCGACACGATCCGCGCGGGCCGCGACGACTTCGATCCGGAGGCCGCGACACCCGTGCTGCCGCTGCTGCGGCCCGGCGAGTGCCGCTGGTCCGGCGTCCGCGACATGGCGGCCGACGGGCGGCTGCGCGGCCGGACCGCCGAGCGGAGCCGGGACGTACTCGCCGTCGAGCTCGCCGACATCGCCGGCCTCGCGGCCCGGCGCCGGGGCGGGACGGCCGCGTTCACCGTGCTCGCCGTGCAATGGATGGTGTACGGCTATCCGACCGCGACGGTACGCCGCCTGGCGGAAGGCCTGCCGCAGCAGGACGGGCCGGCGATCCGCCTGCTGAGCCTGGTCTGCGACCTGTTCGAGACCGACCGCGCCGACCTCCCCGAGCGCCTCGCGGCCTGCCTCGCGGACGGGTCGCTGCCCGACACGCTCGCCGCGCTGATCCATCGTCAGCGGCTGTTCTGGCGGCCCCTGCGCTTCCCCGACCTCGGCGCCCACGCGGCGGCCAGGGCCTTCACGGACGGCGACCCCGGCCGGCACGAGAAGGCCCTGCGCTCCGCGGAGAAGACGCTCGGCGCGGGGCCGCCCGAGCCGATGGGGGACGTGGTGGCTCCGGCCGCTTCCGCGGGGGCGCCGACGGGGCCGGACGAGCGGCTCGCAGCGTTCGAGGAGGCGGCCGCCCGGCTCGGCGCCCTCAGCGACCAGGCGCTCGGCCACGCCAAGACGCTGGCGAAGGGCGCGCTCGGGGACGCCGCCGACTTCACCCGGGTCTCGGGCGACAAGGAGATCCTGACCAGCCTGGTGAGCCGCCTGGAGGGAGTCCGGCAGGCCTGGCTGGAGGCGCTCCAGCGGTTCAAGGACGCCGAACCGGCCGGTCTGGTCATGGAGTTCGAGGAGTTCCGCCGACGGGTGGAGGAATGCGAGGCACTGTTCCAGCAGCCGCTGGGCAGTCTGCGCAGCATTCTCACCAAGAAGGTCGAGCGCAAACTGGCCGCCAGGGCACAGGAGTTCGCGGGGTCCCGGCCCGCGCCCTCCGCCAACGCTCTGGCTCTCGGGGAGCACCTGTCCGTACTGGAGACGGAGCAGCCCCCCGGGACCTCCACCGCACCAGCCGCTCCCCCCGCCGACCGGGTCCCCACCCCCGCGCCGCCACCCGCCCACGCCGGCCCGCGTGAGCGCGTCACCCACGCCTTGGAGGCCGCCGAGGCCCGCCTCGACGCCAACTTCGACGATGCCTGGCGGACGCTGGACGCCTATCCGCCCGCACTGAGGCACCGCGAGGCAGTCACTCTGCTGCGCGCCTACCTCGGCGGGCAGCAGGCCGAGTCGGATCTGCGCCTGGGGCGTACGGCGGCCGCCCGGCGGCGCTGGAGCACCATGCTCAAGGACGACCCGCTGCACCCCGGCGTGCTGCGCAACCTCGCGGTGGCGCACACTTCCGCAGGGGACCTCGCCCCGGCCGCGCTGGCGTGGCGCCGCCATCTCGAAGCCCTGTACCTCAAGGACCTGGCCCACGGCGACATCCGGCGAGGGGCGTCCGAGCGCGCCGAGGTGCACCGCGTCCTGGCCGGGTCCTTCGGCACGGCCCCGCTGTGCGCGGGGTCGGCGACCGACCGCGAACTCGACGGTGACCTGCGCGAGGTGCCGCCGGTCCTGGCCGGCACCGGCAAGGTCGCGATCGCCACCGCCCATCTGCGCCTCGAAGAGCTCAACCACACGCTCTCCCACCGCAGCCCGACCCTCCTCCTCGGCGTCGGCCGCTCGGTCGGCGAGGCCGAGCTGGCCGCTGCCCGCGACCGGAGCACGCAGACCGTCGAAGCGGCCGTACGAGAGTTGCCGCCCCGGGTGCGGGAGCCGTTCGCGAAGCTGTGCCGACAGCGGATCGAGGAGGCGTACCGAGAGGCGTCACGGACGCACGGGCGCACCCGAAGGCCCGGCGACGAGGCCGAGGAGCAGGCGCACGAGAAGTGGGTGCGCGGTCGCATCCTGTGGCGGATGCGGCTCGTGCGGGCGCTGACCGGGGCGGAGACGGAGTGGCCGCTCACCGAGTACTGCGGCGATGTGATCGCCAACCTGCGCCTCGTCGACGCGGCTCCGATGGACCCGGCGAACGAGGTGGTGCAGCGCGCCGCGCGGCTCCTCGGCCTCCAGGGCGATCCGGCCGAGATCATCGAGCACCACAACCAACTCGCCCAGCTCGCCTGCAACTTCGCCCTGGGCCGGATCTACGAAGCGGCCGAGGAGACCTCCACCGGCACCGTCACCCAGGACTTCCCCGAGCGGTTCCGCCGTATCGCCCGCTCCTGGGGGCGCAACGGCGACGCCATTCCCGAGCGGTACGCGGAACTCCTCGACGACCCGACGCGGCTCTACCGTCCCTCCGCGCGCTCCGCGTTCGCCATCCTGGAGACATCGGCGGCACCCGGTGACGAGGCCGAGCGGCGCGTCGTCGAGGCCGCTGTGACCGGCCTGCGACGGTGGGTGGCGCGGCTGCCCGGCGCCACCGGCCCCGCCCGTGCCCTGGCCAGGCTGCTCGCCAGCCTCGACCGGCACGACGAGGTCCTGGAGGTGCTGTCGACGGCGCGTCGCGAGGCGTTCGGCGAGCTCGGGCGCCGCAGGCTCGCGGTGTCGTTCATCCGCCACGACATCGCCCGGGGCGAGTATGCCGAGGCCGTCACGCAGACTCGGGCGCTGCTGGACGGCGGCTCCGACGACGAGCGGCTGCGCTATCTGCTGGTCGAGGCGTACAACCACTGGATCAGCTCGGGCAAGCAGGTGCCCCCGGCCCGGCGCATCGCCGAGGACCTCGCGCGCTGGAGCGACCCCGAGACGGTCGACCGCCGCCGCGCCCTGGTCGTCATGGCGACCGTGGCCGCGCACCGGGACCGCCCCGACGGGGCCGGGGTCGGCCCGCTCGCCGACGAACTGCGCGAGCTGTGGGAGACGGACCCGGGCAATGTGGAGGCCCGCTACCAGCTGGTCCAAGCGCTGTACGGGCACGCCTGGCAGGTCCGCGAGCAGATCCGCTCCGCCGCGGGCACCCGCCGCCGCACCCTGCGGGACCGGCTCGACGCGATCCGCACGGAGTGCGAAGGGCACGCCACCGCCCTCCTCGGCACCGGTGAGCCGAGATTCGCCGGGGACGAGGCGGGTTCGCAGCAACTCGTCACGGACTCGGGCCCCCTCAGGGACGAGCCCCGCCGCGCGAAGCTGCGGGAGATCCTCGACGCGGTGCGGCCCGACCGCGCGTGATGGGGAGACGGGACCGCGAGATCCCGGCAGGCGACCGTCCCGAAGGCAGTCCTCCCAGCGAGGCGGCCCATGGTGTGCGGCGCGGGTGTGATGGCACACCCCTGGCGTCGCTCCAGCCGTGTACGCCGGGCATCCACAGCGCCATCGGCCTGGCCCGCGGCTTCGGCAACCACTTCGGCGCCAGGGTCGTCCGCTGACACCTCAGCCACAGGCCGGCCCGCGCCGTCCGTCGGCTGTCCGGAAAGCGTGGGCGGATCGGGCGGGCGTCATTACGATGCCCCGGTAGTCGCCGGAGACGGACGGACTGGGGGGCGCATGGACGCGGAGGCCGATCTCATCGCGGCGGCGGGGAACCGGACCGGCGCCACGGCGCACCCGGCACGTCGGCTCAGAGCCACCGGAATCGGTGCCGTGGCGGTGCTGCTGTGGGCGGCGCTCGCGCTGTTCACCACGCTGACCGGGCGGATTCCACCGTTCCAGCTCACCGCGATGGCCTTCGCGGTCGGCGGGATCATCGGGCTGCCCCGGGCCCTGCGCGGCGGTGGAGCGGCGGCCCGAGGGCTGCCTGTCGGCGCCTGGGCCCTCGGCATCGGCGGGCTCTTCGGCTACCACTTCTTCTACTTCCTGGCCCTGCGCAACGCCCCGGCCGTGGACGCCGGCCTCATCGCCTACCTGTGGCCGTTGCTGATCGTCGTGTTCTCCGCGCTGCTGCCCGGCGAACGGCTGCGCTGGTGGCACATCACGGGCGCGGTGCTCGGGCTCGGCGGCACGTTCCTGCTGGTCACCGGCGGTCAAGGGGTGCACTTCCGCGGGGAGTACCTGCTCGGGTACATCGCGGCGGCCGTCTGTGCGGTGGTCTGGTCGGCGTACTCGGTGACCAATCGCCGCTATCCCCAAGTCCCCACGGACATGGTCGCGTTCTTCTGCCTGGCCACCGCCGCCCTCGCGGCCGTCTGCCACTTCTTCTTCGAGACCACGGTCCGGCCCGACGGCCCGCAGTGGCTCGCCGTGCTGGCCCTGGGCCTCGGCCCGGTGGGCGGGGCCTTCTACGTCTGGGACCACGGCACCAAGCACGGCGACATCCGCCTCCTGGGCACCCTGTCGTACTTCGCCCCGCTGCTGTCCACGTCACTGCTCGTCGCGACGGGACGGGCCCACGCGAGCTGGCCCGTCGCCGTCGCCTGTGTCCTCATCGCCGGCGGGGCCGCGCTGGCCTCGGCGGACACCCTGCGCTCGGCGCGCCGCCGACGCCGAGCCGAGCCGCGCCGGCCATGAGGAAGGGGCCCAGCCCCGTCAGGCGTCCACCGGCCAGGTCCCGCGCCGCACCATTTCGGTCACTTTGTCGGCGCCATTGGCCCGCACCAGGAGCTCCAGGCGCATGCGCTCGATGTCCTCGGCGCTCCACTGGTCGGTGGCCATGGTCGCCTTCTCGTGCGACCAGCCGTTGTCGTAGTGGCGTACGACGTAGTCCTTCTGGAAGTCCCACATATTCGTGCCCGGCAGCGGGGTGACGATGAACGGATTGGCGTACGCCATGCCGTGCCCCATGAGCGTCACCGCGTAGTCGATGGTCTTCTCGATCTGCTCCAGCGACTCGATGTACGGTGCGTCCCCCGGCTGCTCGGGCGGGTTGACGAAGCCGAGCATGAAACCGCCGGTGACCTGGATTCCGTACTCGGTGAACATCTCCACGATCTCGCCGGTGGCCCGCTGAATGGCGTTGAGCCGGGGTTTTCCGGACTTCTGCAGACTGTCCTCGTTGGCGCTCTCCACCGCGAGGTAGACGCTGTAGCAGCCGCCCTGGGCCATCGCCCTGATCAGGTCCCGGCAGGTGAGCCCGGAACGCATGGCGGCGAGAACGTTGCGGAAGTTGGGGTTGCGGCGCTCGGCCTCGTCCATGCCGTCCGCGAACTCGGCGCCCAGGTGCAGCAGTACGAGGTTGAACAGGCTGAGTCCGCCCTCTTCGACCCACGGCAGATCGTGCTTGCGCAGGAGCTCGAAGACCCGCATCGCGTACAGCGGGTCGTGCAGCAGATGGTCGTCCTCGATGAGGACCTCGGTCACGCCCTGCTTGGTGATCTCGGCGAGATGCAGGTCGAACCAGTCGGTGCCGAGCGCGCGCCAGGGGCCGTTCACCATCGGGATGTAGCAGAAGTCGCACCCTACGTTGCAGCCGATGGTCGAGAAGATCTGCGCCCAGGAGCCGTGGTCGCGCACCCGCTTGCCCGAGGAGTGGTACGCCTGCTCGTACTGGCGCATGTCCAGCATCCCGAAGTCGGGCAGCGGCATCATGGCGAGCCGCTGGTCCAGGCCCTGCCGCTTGGGCAGGATCCGCATGTACGGCGACATCGCGGAGGTGCGGACCACCGCTCCGTCGGCCCGTCGGTAGGCGATGCCGGGCACGGCGTCGACGTCGCCGCCCTCCTCCGTCAGCGCCTGAAGGAGGGCGGTGAAGGTCTGGTCGGCCTCGTTGATCACGACGTGGTCGAAGGGCGAGTCCGGCACGGCGTACTGCCAGTCGCCGCTGGGGTGGGCGCCGCCCGTGACGGTCACGATCGCCGGGTCGATGTCCTTGACCAGCTCGGCGAGGGCACGCGCGTTGCCCCACTGGACGGTGTAGATGCACTGGACGCCGACGACGTCCGGCTCGAACTCCTCGATGATCGTACGGAGTTGTGCGTCGTCGAGGCCGTAGCGGACCAGGCTGCTGCCGCCGCCGAGGTCGACGAGCCGGCGCTCCTGCTCCCAACCGGCGAAGGGCGAGTCGACGATGCGGACGTCGAACCCGGCGAGCCGGGCGTTCGCGGCTATGCGTAGCAGGCCGATCGGGGTGCCCGCGCGCTTCATGACCTCGAACGTGTCCAGGCCGAGCGCCCGGAAGCTGCTCCTCTCCGGGGAGGGCTCCACGACCCGGGTGTACGAGGGCACGAGGAGCAGTACGCGGGGGGCTTCTCCGCGGGCGAGCCGCCGGGTGCCCGAGGCGGACGTGCGCAGGGAGGGGCGACCCAGGTGCCGCAGCGGCGCGCGTTGGGGGGCGCTGGAGAACTTGACGGAGGGGTTTTCGATGAGCACGGGCGCAGGGGAACCAGTACGCGTCATGAACACTCCACTGTCCGATGCGAAGGGAGATTTGTTCAGAGCGTGACGCCCCCACAAAGTCAGTAAGGGGCTTCACCGGTAAGTGGCGCGAATCAGCGCCTGCGCCGTGCGGGCCGGGCAACAACACGTCCGAAAAGCACACGCCATGTGTCATGACCCCCGCCGAAAAGAACAGGTACGGGCAACTCTGAACAACTCCGTGCGCGATGAGTGATCGACGGCGAATGGCGAGTGCCCATCCGTCAGGAGCGCTTCACCACGACGGGCCTGTCTACAAGTGGCGGCCCCGCGCCGCACTGTCGGCGCCGGGCCCGCCGTGAGGCTCAGCGGGTGCGGATACAGCCGTGCCACCGGTTCACGACATTTTCCGTCCGGCACATCATTCGTATCGCCGTGTTCCCGTTGCGTACGGGCTCTTTCACTGCTTCGTGCCGCCATCAGCCACTGCCGCCACCCCGTTTCGGCGGCGTCCGCCCTCCGCTTGCACGCGCCCGGCGATCACGCCGGACTCATCCCACCGCTCTGACCCCGTCGGACTACGTCGGACTACGTCGGAAAATCCCTCGCCTTGATCTTCGCCATCCGGCCGTCGGAGTGGTGAAAGACCAGGCCTTCCGCACGGTCGACTTCGGCGAGCTTCAAGACGGTTGCTCGGAGTTCCTCGAACGTCCGCCCCGGCAGGGAGATGACGTCGGCTTCGGCGTGCGCGACGAGCCAATGCCCAGGCTTGCCTTCCGGGTTCCCGTTGATCTTCGGGCCGATCAGCTCGTAGGTGCCGGCATGGAACGGCTTCGAGGGGTCGACCAGCCGGTCAACGTTGGCCAGCGCCTCTCCGTGGAACTTCGCGAACGACGACTGCCCGACCGGCTCCCAGCCGACGGTGCGGCCGGTGACGTCGTCCGTGCCGACGGCCCGGAAGGACGGCGGCGCAGTCTTGCCCGGCTTCACCTCGCGCCGCGCCCACCAGGCTTCGCCGTCGAACATGACACAGGTTCCGTCGTACTTCCGCGTGGCCACGCCTTCGCCGGAGGCCACCCACTCGCACCCAGGGGTGACCAGGTCGAGGACGTAACGGCGGTCCTCCGGATCGCGCACGAACAGGGTCGGGATCTTCTGCACGAGGGTTGCTCCTTGTCAGTTCATCGGGCCAGACAGGTTAGACAGATCAGGCAGCAGGGCGCGGATCAATTTCGTCGGGCCGGGCCGCCGGCGTCGACGGTGCCCATCGATTCGACCAAGGACGAACGGATCGCCACCGCACGGACGCCGGCCACGCGGTCCGGGCGGATCGCCGCCGGACGCTGCCTGATCGAGGGCGTGAACCTGATCCGGCACGTCGTGGCCGCCGGAGCCGGCCCGGACTACGTGCTGGACGCGTCCCGTCGGGTGCTCGACGCGGCACGGGGTGCCGTGCTCGGTTGCCGCGTCCGCCGGTTCGCCGATCCGGACGTCAGCATCTACGAGCTGCGCACCAGGATGATTCTGACCATGCTCACCGACCGGATCCGCGCCACCCTCGGGCGGAACCTGACGCTCGCCGCCCATCCCGTCCGGCAGTCCTTCGACGCCCACCCGCGCGTCGCTGACTGCGATGCGCGACCGCAACTACATCAGGACCCGCCAGGACGTCGCCACGATCACTGCCGAGGGAGAGCAGGCCATCGCGTCCCTGTGGGCAGTACAGGAACGCATCGAGGAAGAGCTCTACACCGGCTTCACCTCGGCCGAACGCGAACAGCTGCACGCCCTGCTTCACCGCGTCCAGGGCAACGCGCTGCGCCTCACGGGTGCGACCGAGAGCCAGAACCGCGACCGGAAAGGTCACGAGATTTCGTGATCCCGCTGCGAGGGCGGCACCGCCGACCCGTCGCAGACCGTCTGCGGTCTCGATGTCGCGGGCGGGCGGCAGCCGGCCGGGGAGGGCCGCTGCCGGGAAGTGCGCACGGCCGCACGGACCGGCAGGGGTCGTGCGGCCGATGCTTCACAAGGCGTCAGTCGACGTCCAGGTAATTCTCGCGCAGCTCGTCCACCAGGTTCCGCCAGAATTCGTCCTCCGGGTCCAGGCCCAACTGCTCCAGCAGTTCGGTGAATTCGGCCAACGCCGTCGCGTCGCCGCCGTCGAAGCGCTCCTCGTAACGGGCCAGCAGGGCGAAGGCAGCGATCGCCTGCGGCGCCGAGTCGGCCACGTAGCCCACGTGGCCGGCGGCGTGGTCCCAGCCGTTCGGGTCGTACGCCTCGACCGAGCCCGTGATGCCGTCGACCATGAGGTGCAGCTGGTTGACCAGTCCGACGCAGTAGGCGTAGCTCTCCGGCGGGGTGTCGTCGTCGGGGTAGCGGCGGCCGTAGATCTCGTCCGGGTCCGCCTCCCACAGGCCGTTCTCGGGCAGGTCCTTCCCGTCGAACCCGGTGAAACGGTTCCGCGCGGCGGGGATACCGACCTCCGCGAGGAACGCCCGGGTCCCGGCGTGCTCAAGCCCCTCGGGCAGCGACTCCGCGCTCGGGCGCCACAGGGCGCCAGGACCGAAGCAGGACTCGAGCCACTCGGCGGTGGGGTTCCTGGCGGCGGCGAGAAACTCGGCGTCAACGGTAGCGGTCATGGGTGGATCTCCCCCGGTCGGAACGGTAGTTCAACACGCCGATTCAACAGGAGCTCCTCGCGCAGCGTCGAATGCCGCCGTGGCCGACCACACGGCCGGAACACAGCCACGCAGGCACGCGGACGCTACCCCGCCAGGGATTCGGCGCTGCGGTGCTGCCACTGCTGCCAGGTCTCCTGCCAGTCCTCGAGACCGTTGCCGGGGTCGGTCCTGACCGTACTGCTGGCCCCCTTGACCTCGACGAGGGAGCCGACGGTGAGGAAGTCGTAGACCTACTTGGCGTCGGCGTCGGTCATGCCGAAGCATCCGTGGCTGTTGTTCTCCACGCCGACGGGCTGGTTCCAGGGTGCGGAGTGGAGAAACGTCCCCGAGGCGGTCCTGTGGACGACCCACTTGGCCTTCAGGGACCACTGGTCGCCGAAGCCTATGGTCTGCGAGTCCATGGCCTCGGCCGGGTTCTTGCTGGTGACGGTGTGGGTGCCGCCCCGGGTGGGGGTCTGCGCGGATCCGGCCGAGCCCCGCACCTGGCCGACCTGACGGTCATCGTCGTACAGGGTCAGGGGGTGCGAGGGCATGTCGACGACGGCCCGGTGGGCGGAGCCGACGGTGAAGGAACAGTCGTAGTCGCGGGCGAACCAGCCCCCGTTCCCGGCGTCGAGGCCGTCGAGCGCGCCCCTTCACGGAGACCTTGGTCCCGGCCAGCCAGGGGTCCTTGGGGCGCCAGTCGATCCGGTCCTTGCCCGAGTGGTCCTTCAGCCAGCCCCAACTCCCTTCCACCCGAGGCGCGGTGGTGACCTTCAGCTTCTTCTCGACGGCGGCGCGGTGCGACGTGTCGACCGGGTTGTCGAAGAGCAGGGAAACAGGCACGATCTCGCAGGCACAGCACGCGAGTTGACCGACGAGCTCCGCCTGCGCCACTCCTGCGGCCCGTATTTCATGACCCACCTTCCGGAGACGGCGCCCGTCCGCGGCAAGCCGCCACCACGGCACCCTCGAAGCGACCGCCCCAGCCCCGGAAGGCGGCGCTGCCTTCCTGCTCCCCTGCCGACAGCGTAAGCAGCGGTTCCTACCGTGATCTGACGGGCCGGGAGCGGTGCCCGGGGGTGGGTCTGGCGTCGTGGAGGGCCTCGCGCAAGGCGAACAGCGCGGTCAGGTCGGCCTCCTGCACGAACTCGTCAAGGAGCCGGATCACACAGTGCCCGCGTCCTTCGTCCACGGCCCGGACGATCGCGGCAATCGTTTGGTTCTGGACATCCGAAAGCGAAGCGCTCACCCGCAACTCCCCTTGACGGCCACCCCACAGGCGGGCTCACACGTCCACTTTCCTCTTCCCGCCGAGCGAACCCGCGGGTGTCTGTCCCGCTTTCCCCCGAATGGCGCAGCCCACAGGCCGAGCCCCGATGCCACGAGAGAGGGCAGCGCCCGGCACGGGTGCAGCCTGGGTTCAGGCCGTGCCGCGGAAGACGTACGCCGTCATCGGGGCGGTGACCGGCCCCGGACCCAGACGGGCCGTCATCTCCTCGATGACGGTGGCCCGGACGGCCGCCCCGTCACCGCGCTCCTCGACAGCCGCACGCACCGGCGTCCCGCCGAGGAACCCGAGGGCGACATCGGCGGCCGACGCGGCCCGGCCCTCCAGCGTCAGCTCCCGCTGCTCCTCGACCGTGAACCCGGCCGCCTCCAGGTCGGCGGCCACAACGGCGGGGTCCCCGTAACCGTGCGGGACGGTCGGGAGAAACCCCGGCGGGTCGGCCGGAAACGCCCGCTCAAGACCGGCCTGCACCGCTGCGTCGAAGCCGTGCGTGGCGAGCGGCCCCCAGGTGTTGAACAGAAACCGGCCGCCCGGAGCCAGCACCCGGCGGACGTCGGTGAACGCCGCGATCTTGTCGGGGAAGAACATCACGCCGAACTGGCATACCACCAGGTCGAAACCCCCGTCCGGGAACGGCAGCCGCTGCGCGTCGGCCTGCTGCCACACCGCGCCGGGGGCCCGGGTCGCCCCGAAGGCCACCATGGCCTCGTTCAGGTCGGTCGCCGTCACCTCGGCCGACGGTGCCGCGGCAAGCAGCTCCGAGGTCAACACGCCGGTCCCCGCGGCCAGTTCGAGGATTCGCCGGGGACGGAGTGCCCCGGCCCGGGCGGCCAGGTCCTCGGCGAAGGGCCGGAAGAGCACGGGCACGAGGTACCGCTCATAGGCCGCCGGCATGGACTCCGACCACCGCCGGTCAGCATGGATTCCCGTCACTCTCATGACGCTAGCGGCACGCCGAGAAACCTCCGCCGCGCCGCGCCGCCATGCACCTGGGGAGCGGCGTCCTCCTGTCCTCTAGATGATCGATTCCAAGGGGTCAGCGGTCATAGGCAGTGAGTGAGCAAAGGACGGGCTGTCCGGTGTGGTCGTTGTGCCAGATCGCGGCAGTCAGCGCGAGGACTCGCTGCATGACGCGGGCGACGCCCCCGCCCGGCGTTCGGCCTCGGTGCTGTTCGAGATTGAGTTGGCCTTTGAAGGTCTCGTTGACCGACTCGATGATCTGCCGTAACGGCTTGAACAGCGGCGCTCCGGGCCGCTCCGGCTCGCCCTTGCGGGCCGGCCGGAGCAGCCGGATCTCCTGCTCGGCCAGCTGGTGCTCGAAGTCGCGGCCGAAGTAGTTCTTGTCGCCGATCAGTGTCTGTCCTGGCCGGGCGGCGGTCAGACCTGGTTCGGCGGCGAGCAGGTCCAGCAGGGTCTCGCGTTCGTCTGCTTTGGCCCCCGTCAGGGCGAAGGCGATGGGCAGGCCCTGCAGGGCGCACACCAGGTGCAGGCGCAGGCCCCAGAAGAAGCGGCTGTGGCTGGCGCAGTACCCGTACTCGCCCATCCGGCCAGGTCGGAGTGTTTGACGGTCTCGCGGGAGCGTCCGCACTCCACCGGTGTGGAATCCACGATCCACACGTCGTCGCTCCATACGGAGGTGTCGGCGGCCAGTCCCCGGGTCACCCGCCGCAGCAGCTCGGCGGCCTTGCGCAGGCGCTTGTTGTAGCCGGGCTGCTGGGGCAGGTCGGGGAAGAGATGCCGCAGGTGGTAGCGGGCGTGGCGGAGCCACTTGGCCTCGGAGGTGAAGCCCAGCATGGCCTGCATCATCGCGAGCGTGACCAGCTCGGCATCGGTCAGCTGCGGGCCGATCCCGACCGCCGGACGCCAGGGCGCCAGATGGGGTGAGTCCTTCAGCAGTTCGTCGGTCTTCACATAGAGTGCGGTGGCGAGGGTGTCCAACTCTGTCTTCACCCAATGACGTTGGACGCCCTCCCCTTTTGCGCGCAGCCGATCCGTCCGAATTGATCAGTCGGTGACGACCCCCGTGTTCTGGCAGGCGGTCAGCAACCAGCGGCCGTCGCCCTGCTTGGACATCACGTACAGCGGGGCACCCTCGCTCTCCTCGCCCGGGGTCAGGTAGAGCTGACGAACCTTGACCGCCGCGACGTCCGGGCGAATGAAGAACACGTGGACCACGTCGTAGGTGACCTTGCCGTCCCAGTCCGCCGCGGGGAGAACCTTGCGGGTGAACTCGGAGATCGCGTCGAGGCCTATGAGAACCTTGCCGCCGGCCGTCGTCCAGACCGCGTCGCGGTGGAACAGCGCGAGGAACTCATCGGGGTTCTTGTGCTGCTGTGAGTGCTCGACGGCGGCTACGACCTGTCCGATGGCTTCGATGTCTGCGGCGTACGCCGTGGATTCCGTGTTCATGTGAACCACCGTGCTACCTCAAGCGCGGTAGAGGTCAAGAGGCGATCGACCACCGCCCCCTTGGAATCGATCATCTACGGGCTCGGTCAGCGGGCGGCGGTCAGGGCGAACGGGGTGGGGCGGTAGCGGCTGGAGAGCACCTTCACCTGCGCTGCCACGACACCGTCACCACCGCGAGCGGCCCTGCCCTGCTGGCCGCCGTGCAGTCACAGTCCCCCGGTGTACGGCCGCGCCTGCTCGCCGAAACACCCACCGGCACCGACGACCTGCGGCGCGACCGCGTCGACCTCCGCCCACGGCCTTGACCGCCGGGCCGCCGCCGCGGTCCCCACCCTCGCCGCCGACATCACCGGCATCTCGACCTGAGTGCTCCCGAGCGGCCCCCCTGCCGGGTCCGTCAGGCGTGGCCGGGTCCGGCTGCTGTGGTCAGGGCGGGGAGGTAGCCCTCGCGCTGGCCTTCCTCGGTGGGGTGGTAGGCCACGTCCGCGGTGAGGAGTGACGGAGCGTGGATCCACGGGTCGGCGGAGCAGATCTCGTGCCCGGCGAAGGCAGCCGTGACATCGGCGAAGACGTACCCGTGCGCGCGGGCACGGTCCCTGGTGACGCGGTTGAGGTGATCGGCCGCGGTGTTGAGCACGGACTGCTCCCGCCCCGTCACCGGCCCCATCAGGCAGGCGTCTCGGCTGAACAGGTGCGGGTAGCCGAGCACCACCACCCGGGCATGTGCGGCCTTGGCCTTGACGGCGCGGTAGGCGGCGTCGAGCTTTCCGGGCAGATCGTGGTCCACGGCCTTCTCGGACCGAGCCACGCTCTCCAGGCAGGCGCTCTCGCTGCTCAAGGTGCACGTCCTCATGACATCGGCGAAACCGACATCGTTCCCGCCGACGGTGATGCTGACCAGCGTCGTGCTGCGGTCGAGCCCGGACAGCTGCTGCGCGGTGACGTCGGCGCTGGTCGCCCCTGTACAGGCCGCGAAGTCGAACCGCCCCGGGTGGTGCCCGGCGGCCCACAACGCGGGGTGGGCGAGGGAGCTGCGACGGCAGTCGCCACCGGCGCGACCGGCACCGACGCCCGAGGCGAACGAATCACCCAGGGCCGCATAACCGCCGACAGCGCCGACCCTCCCTGATGGTTCACCGGTGGCGGCGCGCGCGGTCGTGGTGGCCGCGCACGCGAGCAGGAGGGACAACGGGCCTGCGAGCGTCACCGCAAGGCGGTGGCGCAGTCGGGTAGTTCTCGTCATACCTCGTCAACGACGAGGACACGGCCAGGACACTGAGCCCACGAAGCCTCACACAGCCCCCGGCCGACGTGCGGGCGTCATCGCGGGCCGTCTGCCGGAGGTGCCCCTGACGCGGTGGCTGCCCGCACGCTGATAGTCGGGTCAGGGCCGGAGATGGGGGATGGTGAAGTCGGGCAGGGCGTACGGTCCCGCTTGAGGTGCATCCGGGTCGGCCGGGAGGTCGGCTCCGGAAATGTCGCCCGCGTGGAGTTCGGCGTTGTCGACGGGCGTGTAGTCCAGTACCTCCGGATCAGGGAGTGCCCAGAAACGGCGGGTGTTGGCAGAGACGGCGTACACGGTGACGAAGTGGGTGGAGGCCGGAGCGGTCAGAGCGGCTCGGATGTAGCCCATGGCGTCGCGCGGACTGAGCCATGTCGCCAGATGCCGGGACTCGGTGGGAACGGGTTCGAAGCTGCCGATGCGCAAGCTGATGACGGACAGGCCGAACTTGTCGGCATAGAGCTGTCCCAGTGCCTCGACGGCTGCCTTGCTCACCCCGTACAGACCGTCGGGCCGCACGGGCTCCCCCGGCCCCGTCAGGTGCGCGACGGGGTAGAACCCTGTGACACGATTGCTGCTGGCCAGCACCACCCTCTTGATGCCGGTACGCCGCGCCGCCTCCAACACGTGATGGGTGCCGAGCACGTTGGCGTCGAGAAGATCCGCGAGCGGCGCTTCGTCCGGCACACCGCCCAGATGGATCACCTGGTCGGCGCCGGAGAGCGCCGACTCCACGGCGAGCGCGTCACGCAAGTCGACCGTGTGTACATCCTCGTTCTCGGCCTCCCGCCGCAGTGGCACCCGGTCCAGCAGAATCACACGTGTTGCTGTCCGCCGAAGCTCCCTGCGTACGAAGGACCCGATGTTGCCCGCCGCGCCGGTCAGCGCCACCGTCCCCAGACCCACTACGACTCCCCCAGATGATCTCGCCTTCCGTGCCTTCATCCTCGTCGCAGAACTCCCACCGATCAAGCGTCGGCGACGAAGCCAGGTGTGCCCATGAGTGACGGCCACGGCCCGGCTCGCAGAAGCGCCAACAGGTCCGGCAATGGCGCTGGTTGACCTCTGTCACAACGGGGCGTCGTCGGCATGGAGCGCCTCCTTGAGAACGGCACAGGGCCCGGGGCCGCCGAAGCACGCGACGCCCCCGGGCCTGCCCGCTGGCTCAGCTCCCGCCGAGGGCCTGCTTGAGCTGGGCCTTGTCCATGCTGGACCGGCCATGGATGTTGCGGCGCTGCGCTTCCGCGTAGAGCTGGTCGTACGTCGGTCCCTGTGCGCCGCTGTGCGAGCGCCGGCCGCCCCGCTCGGACGAGGACATGTCCTGAATGGAGCTCTTGCTCGCGGTCTTGGACTCGCCGGCGCGGGCCCGTTCCTTGTTGACGGTCCTGGCCGCGATCTCCTTGGCACGCCTGGTGCTCTCGCCGCGCTCCTCGGCGCTCTCCTTGATGTGCTCGTACTGGCGTTCCCGCTTGGAACTCGATCCGCGAGGCATGCTGTCTCCTCCGCCACTCAGTGATGTCCGGCTCACCTTCCACTCTGAGACGCCCCGCACGCCTCTGCACCCCGCCGGTGGCCAATTAAGGCGCACACGCGGCCGACCGAGGGACGCGTTGGTTTTGGGACCAGTCACCCGTAGATGAGACGCGTCGCTGCCGCATGGCGATGAGCGTGGGCCGAACACCGCGGCCGACCGATGCTGGACAGCCTCGCGGAGGGCGCGTTCGCATGGTGCGACCTCGGGACCGCCGGGACGGCATGAGGCGGACCGCCGGGACGGCATGAGGCGCGGCGGGCCGCCCCGCACGTGATCCGGGCCGCCTCCCGCACTCAGGCCCTCGACATGTCACGCGTGGCGTAGTTTCTCCGTCGCCTCGGGTGTGAGGCCGACCCGCACCAGGCCGTCCGCCAGCCGGACCAGCTCGCGTGGCTGGACGAGGTCCGCCAGAGCCTTGGGGGTCCGGGGCAGGCCGAGACCGGCGGCCGTCTTCCGGGCTCGGGCATCGAAGAATGGCCGCACCTCCGGCCAGACCTCCTGGACTTCCCGGCAGAAGATGTCGGCGCCGGTGGGGCCGATTCGCGGTACCTCCCGCAGCAGCTCCCGCATCCGTCCCAGGTCGCCGTCAGCCTGCTTCCGCAGCGCGCGCAGGTCCCCGTGCCAGCGTTCGAGAACAAGTTCGGCGCCGTCGCCCAGTGCGGTGGCCGTGCTCTCGTCGTACCGGCGGTAGTGGGCCCGGCCGAGCGCATCCACCCGGTCCTGCCAGCTGGAATCAGCCATGGCCCGTGGTGTGCGGAACCCGGCGGCGAACAGCTCCCGGGCCGCGGCGAGTGCCGTCTGCGCGCGGATCGGCACCGCGAACAGGACGCAGAGCACCAGCAGTTGGTACAGCGGCGCCGGGGTGTCGCGCAGCCGGATGCCCGCCTCCCCCGCATATGTCTCCCCGTAGGAGTGGAGCACCTGACGTGCCATCTGCTTCGAGTCCATGAGGTCCTCCTAGCGGTTCCACGTGCCCAGTCGCACGCCGGGGGGCGACTGGTACTGGCCGGGCGTCCGCGTCACGCCCCGTGCCGCCACGGCGGTGTCGGAGTCGATGGCGGTGGCGACTCCGGCCCAGGCGGTCGGCCCGCGGGGGTGCCGAGGGGGCGGGCCGAGGGGGCGGGCCGAGGGGTGTGCGGCCGAAGAAATGGCTGACGTGAGGTGTCTCGATCAGGCGGGCCAGCTCCCTCTCACCCCTTTCCTGCGTATACCCAGCGTCCCAGGCAGAACTCAGTCCGTCCCCTCGGCAGTCGCCCTGGCCATAGGCCTCCGACCACGCGCGACGCCGCTTCGCCGAGCAGGACCGTGGCACCCTGCGTCGAGTCCCGCTCCCGCACCGAGCCACGTGGCCGGAGCACTACCTCTCGCTCCCGTCGGGTACGGCGGCTGCCGCCGTGCAGGGTGGCATGGCCGACGGCGTAGGTGGGCCGGCGACGGGAGCGGGGGCGCGGCCGCAGAGGGTTCACCCGAATGCCACGCCAGGGAGCGCGGGGCCCTCAGCCGTGATGGCGTGGAGTGCTGTCCACGGTTTGGAGGACTGTCATGTACGAAATGCACGTCGGCATATCTGTCAGTGGCGTCGGCAAGGTGTGGCATGTAGTGGCTCAGGGCCAGCGCGCCACCCTGTGCGGCCAGCCCCTCGACCTCGACGGGGACGCCCAGACCGACCACCACTGTCTGGCCTGTATGACGGCCTTCCAGCACCTCATGCAAGCGGCCGAACCCGCCTGACCCCGAAGTCCGGCAAACGCCGTGACCGCGATTCCCCGGGTGCGTCACAGGTGCCCCGGATGCAAGGTGGAAGGCAGGGACAGGACCGCACGCCGACCTCGTACGCCCCCTCAGCCCCGACAAGGACGCGCTGTTGCCGCTCGCATGCCGCTCAGGTGGAGGCGGTTTCGTCGATGATGAAGTCGATCAGGGCGGGGAGTCCCCCCTCGGCCAGGGCGTGACGCTGGCGGTCGGCACCGGTGCCCTCGCGCAGCAGGCGGTGAAGAAGGGGATCGACGTGGCGGCCGTCGCCGTGTTCCGCGAGGGCCGGGGCGATGTGCCGGGCCAGCTGGACCAGGACGTCGCCGGCGGGGCGGGGGCGGCCGGCGAGGTCGAGGAGGGTCGTGCCGAGGCCGTGTCTCGCGGCGTGCCACATCGCGGCCTGGAGCAGTTCGGGAGGGCAGACCGGCTCGGGGACGGCGTCCTTGTGCTCGCTGATGGCGGTGGCGGCCAGGGCACGCACGATTCCTGCGAGCATCACGGCGTCGTCCACCCGTAGCTGGACGTCCATGCAGCGCACTTCCAGGGTGGGGTAGCGCTCGGAGAGGCGCGCCTGCCAATAGAGCTGTCCCGCGTCGGTGATGACCGCAGACGCGATCAGTGCGTCGGTGCGTCGTTCGTAGTCCTCGATGTCGGCGAAGTGCGGTGGCAGCCCGCTGACCGGCCAACGGCTGAAGGCGGGGGTGCGCCAGCTCGCGAAGGCGGTGTCGCTGCCTTCCCAGAACGGCGAGTTCGCCGACATGGCCAGAAGGGTGGGCAGCCAGATCCTCAGACGGTTCAGAACCGCCACGCCCACTTCCCGGTCCGGAATCCCGACATGCACATGCATCCCGTTGATCAGCATGCCGTCGATGAGATGGCCGCCCTGCCTGCGGAGTTCCAGATACCGCCGCTTGTCCGTGACGGGCACGGTGCCCGCACCCGACACCGGAGCGGCGGCCGTCGCGGCGAGACGGCACCCCGCCCGCTCCGCGGCCGTGCCCAGAGCATGGCGCAGTCGCAGCAGATGACCGGCCACCTCCGCCAGACTGCCGCACACCGGCGTGGCGACCTCGACCTGCGCCTGCAGCAGCTCCAGCTGTACCTCGTCGTCCTCGGCCAGCGCCTCCAGGCCCGCGGCGCGGCGCACCTCCTCCGACAGAGGCACAGGATGCCCGGTGCCCGGATCGAGCAGCAGGTACTCCTCTTCGACCCCGATGGTGATCATGGCTTGTAACTACCCGCCCTGCGGCCGACCGTACCGGCAACCACCCACGACCCCGGCGATCGCACCCAGCCCGAACCACGGACCCTGCCAACGAGGATCGAAAGGGACTCGGAGGGACCCAGAAGGGCTCAGAAGCCGTGGGACGACGGGGCGCAGCCACAGGCTCGGGCCGCGCCCCACGAGACGTCCCGGCAGCGGGTCAGTGCTTGAAGACGTCCTTGGCCTTCTCCTTGGCCTGGCGCGCGTCTCCCTTGGCCTGCTCGGCACGGCCCTTCGCTTCCATGCTCTCGTTGCCCACAGCGCGTCCCACCGCCTCCTTGGCCTTGCCCTTGACCTGCTCAGACTTCGCCTTGGCCTTCTTGTTGCCGGACATTCGATCACTCCCTTGGTTCGTCGGACACCTACGACTGTCGTACGGGTACGCACGCCCGTCAGGCCCAAACCTGGCCCAGGGCAGTGCCACCCCGCTCGCCTTCCCGGCGGGGGGCCACGGCGGGACACCATGAGGCCCTGTTCCCGCGGTCAGGCCTTTTCCTGCATGTCCCGCCGCGCAGGGTTGCTCTGCTCCGCGGCCTTGGGGTCCTTCTCGTCCGCCTTGGCGCGAACTCCCCGTTCGATGCGCTCACCGATCGACTTGTCGATGTTGGACCAGTACTCGAAGGCTCGTCGCAGGACCGGCTCGGTGACCCCGTTGAGGAGGTGACCCACCACGTTGTCCACCAGCCGGTCCCGGGCCGCGTCGTCCATGACCTCCCGCACCAGGGTGCCTGGCTGGCCCCAGTCGTCGTCCTCGGCATGAGAGACGTAGGCCGACCGTGTGATCTCCCCGTCGGTGTGCCAGCTGGGCGGATTCCCGTACCGGCCGGTGTCGGCCGCGGGGCCGCCCTTCGAGTTCGGTGCGTAGACCGGGTCGGCGGTCTTGCGGTACGCCATCGCCCCGTCCTTGGAGTACGTGTTCACCGGAACGACCGGAGCGTTGACGGGCAGTTGCTGATAGTTGCCGCCGATCCGGTGCCGGTGTGCGTCCGCGTACGAGAACAGCCGGGCCAGCAGCATTCGGTCCGGGCTGGGGCCGACCCCGGGAACGAGGTTGTTCGGCTGGAAGGCCGCCTGCTCGATCTCCGCATGATGGTCGGTGGGATTGCGGTCAAGGGTCATCCGGCCCACCTCGATCAGCGGGTAGTCGCTGTGGGGCCACACCTTCGTCAGGTCGAACGGGTTGAACCGGTATTCCGCCGCGTCCTCGTACGGCATGACCTGCACATGCAGGGTCCAGCTCGGGTACGCGCCGTCGCGGATGTGCTCGAAGAGATCACGCGTGTGGTAGTCGGTGTCGGCCGATGCCATCTGGTCGGCCTCGTCCTGAGTGAAGTACTCGATGCCCTGATCGGTCTTGAAGTGGTACTTGGGCCCTCCACCTTGATCGTGGACACCTCGACACTGGATCTTGAGTCCAGGAGAGGAGTCCCNGCGCCAGCCTCCGCGGACCAGGACGAGCCAGACCTTCGGGGAGCCGTAGGTGCCGCCCGAGTCCTCGAAGATCCCCGTGATCGCGTCGGCCAGCTGCCCGCGCCGCACCTCGCGGGCAGTGGTGGGGCCCTCCACCTTGATCGTGGACACCTCGACACTGGATCTTGAGTCCAGGAGAGGAGTCCCAGGTGGGGACCTACAAATACCCGGCGGAGTTCCGGGCTGACGCCGTCGAGTTGGTGCGTTCGGCGGACCGTCCGGTCTCGCAGATCGCAGCCGAGCTGGGTGTGAACCACGAGACGCTGCGGCAGTGGGTGAAGACCGCGGACAAGCACGCGCGTCCTGAGGCCGTGACCGAGTCGGCGAAGGATGCTGAAATCGCCGCCTTGCGCAAGCGGGTCCGCGAGCTGGAGATGGAACGCGACATCCTGCGCCGGGCGGCCAAATATTTTGCGGGCGAGACCAGCTGGTGAGCCGTTTCCAGTTCGTCGCCGACCACCGTGACGCCTTCGGCGTGAAGCGGCTGTGCACCGTGCTGAACCTCTCGAGGTCCGGGTTCTATCGCTGGTTGAAGACCGCGCCGGCCAGGGCTGCGAGGAAGGCCGCCGATGCGGTACTGACCGGGCGGATACGCACGATCCACACCGCGTCCGGGAAGACGTACGGGTCCAGGCGGGTCACCGCCGAGCTCCGCGGGAACGGACTGCTCGTCAACCGCAAACGCGTCGAGCGGCTGATGCGCCAACACACCATCGTGGGCCGGAGGTTGAGGAGACGGCACCGCACGACGATCCCTGATCCGGACCGCCAGGCGGTGCCGGACCTGCTGCAGCGCAACTTCACCGCCGCCAGCCCGGACACCGCATGGATCGGCGACATCACTTACCTGCCGATCAGCGGTGGGCGGTTCCTCTATCTGGCCACGGTCATCGACGTCTACTCGCGGCGCCTGCTGGGCTGGTCGATCGCTGATCACATGCGTACCGAGCTCGTCACCGACGCTCTGGTCGCGGCTGTCCGCACTCGCGGCGGCCGGGTCGACGGCGTGATCTTTCACAGCGATCACGGAGCCCAGTACGGTTCGAAGGCGTTCGCCGACGCCTGCCGCACGGCCGGGATCCGCCGATCAATGGGAGCCGTGGGTTCGAGCGCGGACAACGCGGCAGCCGAGTCGTTCTTCGCCTCGCTCAAACGGGAGATCCTGCCCGGCCGCCGCGGCTGGCCCACTGAACGGGCCGCCCGCCTCGCGGTGTTCCACTGGCTCGGCTTCTACAACCACCAGCGCAGGCACTCCGCGGTCGGCTACCTCGCACCCGCCGTCTTCGAACAGAGATCAACTACCCTGGCCATCGCTGCATGACAACCTGTGTCCACGATCAGGGTGGAAGCCCCCTTCACCCAGAAGCGCTCGCCTTGGGCGTTGATCCACATGTAGGTGTGGGAGGTGTATCCATTCATGTGGCGCCAGGTGCGGGGGATGCCACGGTCACCCATGAGCCACGTGACCTGGTGGGCCGACTCCGGCGAGAGGGTCCAGAAATCCCACTGCATGTCGTGGTCGCGCAGATTGTTGTCCGCCCGGCGCTTCTGGGACCGGATGAAGTGCTGGAACTTCATCGGATCCTTGACGAAGAACACGGGGGTGTTGTTACCCACCATGTCGTAGTTGCCCTCGCTGGTGTAGAACTTCACCGCGAATCCGCGCGGGTCCCGCCAGGTGTCCGGGCTGCCGCGTTCCCCCGCGACCGTGGAGAACCGGGTGACCAGTTCGGTCCTGGCACCGGGCTGGAACACAGCGGCTTTGGTGTAGGCACTGACATCGCCGGTCACTTCGAAATGCCCGAAGGCACCACTCCCCTTGGCGTGCGGCTGCCGCTCGGGGATCCGCTCCCGGTTGAACTGCGCCATTTGCTCGATCAGGTAGGAGTCCTGCAGTAGGACTGGCCCGCCGGGGCCGACGGTGAGCGAGTGTTCGTCACTCTCCACCGGAGCACCGGAATCGCTGGTGGTCGGCTCGCGTGAAGTGTCGGTCATCGGTGTCTCCTCCGTCGGACGGTGTCAGGCGAAACACTGGTCAGGCCACGGCTGCGACAAGCCGTCGCGGCATTACGCGTGTAGCCCGCTGTGGGTGCTGCCAAACCCGGCGATTCGCCGCATGTGCACCGGCTGGGCCGGGCGGTTGACGCCGGGCCCCTTACGGCGGTGTCGGCGAGCGGCCGGCTCGCCGGACGCCGACGATGGACCCCTGTCCCCCATCCTCGTCGCCGCCACCCTCAGGAGCCCGCTGGTGCTGAACCGCACACCGCGCAAGAACCGCACCGAAGTCACATTCATCCTCCCGGCCGACACACCACCCGGCCCGGTCAGCGTGGTGGGCGACTTCAACAACTGGCAGCCCGGCATTCACACCCTGACGCCTCGCGAGGACGGCAGCCGCGCCGTCACCATCGAGCTGCCCAGCAAGAGCAGCCACTCATTCAGATACCTGGCCGCCGGCGACTACTGGTTCAACGACGACGACAACACCGCCGACCAGGACGGCCCCAACAGCCGCCTGCACACCTGACCGCGACGGCCACTCAACCCACCGGTCACAGTAAGCAGCGAACGCTCCCCCACCCCGGCGGACTATGCGCCGCGGCTGGTGACGAAGTCCCGGACCCGGTCGACCGGCCCGACACACCATGAACACGAGTTCCCTCCGCGCATCCGCCACAGCGCAGCGCCAGGAGGTTACGGCGGATGGCGCGAGCCGGAAGGGTCGCCCGCCGAAGAGGGCTCGCCCTGCTTCGGCGACTTCCATCAGGTCTGGTACCACCACCGGTCGCCGAGCACCGCCGACTGATCTGCTCTCCCTTCCTCCTTCCAGCCCTTGCCACACCTATCGATATTCGATAGATTCCCATCGCAAGTCGATGGAGGGATGGGTCATGGGAAAGCTGGCAGTGCGTGCGTTGCGCGCCGTGCTCGCGGTGGTGCTCGCCGGCACCGTGTTCGTACAGGCAGGGATGGTGTGGGCATTGGTGAGCGGGAGCGACCCGGAGGACGGGTCGGTCCCGCTGACCGCGCTGCGCGTGATCACGATCCTGGGCATGATGTCGGCCCAGGTCGCCCTGGTCTGCGTATGGCGGCTGGTGGCGATGGTGCGACGCGGCACCGTGTTCTCCCACGCCGCTTTCCGGTACGTGGACATCCTGATCGGCGCGATCGTGGCGGCGTCCCTCGTGTGGTTCGCGGTCACGATCGTCAACGCACCGGGCCAGCGGGACGACCCGGGCGTCAGCGTCATCATGGCCGGGATCGGGGTGGCCATTCTGGGGGTCGCGCTCATGGTGCTCGTGCTGCGGATGCTGCTCGCCCAGGCCGTGGCGCGCGATGTCGAAGCCGCTCGGATGCAGGCCGAGTTGGACGAGGTGATCTGATGCCGATCACCGTCGACATCGACGTGATGCTGGCCAGGCGGAAGATGTCCGTGGGTGAACTCGCGGACCGCGTAGGGATCACTCCAGCCAACCTGGCGGTACTCAAGAACGGCCGCGCCAAGGCGGTGCGCTTCGCCACGCTCGCCGCGCTCTGCGAGGTGCTCAAGTGCCAGCCGGGCGACCTGCTGCGCTGGGAGCCCGAAGACGCCGCGAGCGGATGACGCGCCCCGGGGCGGACGCGTAGCTCCCGGCGCCACCAGCCCGGGACACCTCATGTGGACCGCTCCGAGTCCGACAGCAGCTGCTTCGGCGGGCCGCCGCCGCGAGGTCGGCTCGCAAAGCCGGCCGGACCGGTTCAGCCAAGGCGGGTGGTGGCGTACGCGCCGATGGCGTCGCGATGGTACGCGGCCAGGCCCGGTGCGATCGACTCGTAGGCGGCGCGCCAGTGTTCGTTCTCCACACAGGAACGCCCGATCGCCCGGTATTCCTCGGCGGTGGCGGGCCGGATCCGGGCCAGCGTGCGGTACTGGGTGTCGATCTCCGCCTGTACCTCATCGGAGTCGGCGGGCAGACCGGCGGCCAGGAGCTCGGCCAGCCGGATCATCTGTGCGGTGCGCTCGCGCTCGTCGGCCTCGATCTCGGCCTCGCTCAGCGCCGAGTTGTGTCGTTCGATGGCCCCGACCAGTTCCGGGAAGTCACGCAGGCCCTTCATGTAGCGGGCGGGCCGGATGCCCTCGAAGAGGTTCTCCGGCCGGTTGATGCCGGTCACGGGTGTGCCGTCCTTCCTGGACCGTTCCAGTTCGGTGATCGTGCGGGCGACGGTGGCGGCCAGGGTGTCCAGCCGGTCGCGCTCGGCCAGCAGTTGGCGGTGGTGGCCGCGCAGGGCCTCCAGTTCGTCGACCTGTTCGGCCAGGACCCGGCCGATTTCCACCAGCCCCACGCCCAGGGCCCGCAGCACGAGGATCTGCTGGAGCTGCAGCAACTGCCGCTCCTCGTAGTGGCGGCGGCCGTTGGCGCCGATCCGGGCGGGTGGCAGCAGGCCGATCTCGTCGTAAGGCCGCAGCGTCCGGGCCGTCACACCCGATATCCGGGCGACCTCCGCGATCGGCCAGGCCATCGCCGCCTCCCCCACGAGCACTTCACCGGGCCGGTTTCTCCGGCCCTGCTCAGAACGGTAGAAGCTGCCGCAGCGGCAGCTTCAAGCCCCTCACCGAGAATTCCCGGCCACGTTCCGGCCCGCCAGGGACGGCCGCAACCCGGCGGACTTGAAGGATCACCGCTCGTAGGGCGGCCGGCCGAGCCCGGGGACGGCTGTGTCAGTCGGCCGTGATCGCGTCCAGCTGGGCCCGCAGGTAAGTGTGGGAATCGATGCCCCGGACGTCCGTGCCGGGGTCGCACTCGTAGAAGTACACCAGCGAGAGCAGTTCTTCCGCGGGGGCGTCGGCGGGTGGTGGCAGCACCCGGTGGCGGCCCGACTTCCAGCGGCCGTCGGTCCAACGGGCCATCAGGTCACCGATGTTGACGGTCAGCGCGGCGGGGTCGTACGGAGCGTCCTGCCAGCCGTGCCGGTCGGAGAAGACCTGAAGCCCGCCCTTGCCGTGCTGCCGGTCCAGGACCGTCACCGTCCCGAAGTCGGTGTGGGGTCCGATCCGGAACTGGCCGGGCTGCGGGGCGCCGACGGTGTCCGTCCCGGGATACCAGTTGATGTTGAACCCCCAGGTGGGGTGGCCGGTGTGCCGGGTGAAGAAGTCTTCGGGGCGGCCGAGGGCCACGGCCAGGAGCTCCAGGAGGCGGTCGGAGAGCGCCTTCATCCCGGCGAGGTAGTCGGCGAGGAGCGGTTCGAGGTCCGGGACCTCGAAGGGCCAGGTGTTGGGCGCGAACCACTCCGCGTCGACGGCCGCGTCCCCGGTGGGCTGCTCGGCGGCGAAGGACAGCGACTCCTTCAGGTCCGGCGGAGTCTCGGTGCCCTCGGCATAGCCGTTGGCCTCGGCCCCCGGGCCCAGCCACCCCCGCCCGCCCACCTTCACGGCGTACGGCTGCTTGGCCGAGGCGGGGAGGCGGAAGAAGGCGCGTGCGGTCTCGCGGATGGCAGCGGGCAGCGAGGGGTCGATGCCATGACCCGTGACCAGGAGGAAGCCGGCGTTCTGGAGAGCGCGGTCGATCCGGGCCGGGTCGGGGGCAGTCAGATCGATGGTGGGGATCAGGTCCACGTGTGAGATCTCCCCCACCCGGCCACATCCCAAAACCCGGCCCGCCGCCCCCGCGCCAGCACTCGGCCCGGCCGACCGGCGCCCCGACCCCGGGCCGCCTCAACAAGGCGCCCGACTGCGACACGCCCCGTCCGGCCCAACTCCCAAAAGGAGAACGGAGGTTGTTGTCCTTGTCCGGGGTCTTGCGAAACACGCGGCGCAGCGCGACGCGGAACCGGCCGGCCCCGCCCCCCGGCAGCAACCGCCGGGTCCGCGCCCAAACACCCACGCAGGGCACCGATCACAGACATGACACGATTTCGGTCACTTGAATGCCTTATGTTTCCCAGGCACCCGAGCCCCGTGACATGCTGCGTGAGCGGCCGTCCGTGGGGGAGGCCGCACTTTGGTCGGCGCCCGGTCCTCAACCGTGCCCCGGTGGACCGGACGCCGACACCAGCCTTCGCGCCCTGCCGGGCCTGGACACACACGGCCTTCCGCCGCCCGCCGGCCAGGACCGACCACCCCCTGCTCAGGACCGTTGGTTCAACCGGGCGGTCCGCTGCACCCGTTCGGACCCATCGGCAACGACGCGGTCATATGGTCCTCACGCGGTCTGCTCTGATGACGCCATCCCGCTGTCGACGCTTGGGAGGGCTGCTCGGTGAGACCCCGGGTCAGGAACTGGAGCATGGCGCTCGTCGCGGCAGGTGCCATGACCATGGCAGCCGCGGCGCCCATGCTCACTCCATCGCTCCATACCCGCTCAACAGTGCCCCTCCTCGCGGACACGGCACTGGAGGCCGTGGCGGGGAAGGAGCCTGTGGGCAGCCAGTGCACCAAGACCTGTTCCGTCGGCGCGTGCGAGGCCGCGGGTTCCGGGGGCGACGACCGGCCGCATACGGCTGATGACGACGGGCATCAACTGCCGATCCAGCGTGTGGACTTGGACCCGGAGTCCGTGACGCCGTTGGCTGACCCCGCCGGCTCGCTGACGATCCGTCTGAGGGCGGACGGCCGGCTCACGGATGTGAGCGTCACCGATGCGCAGGGGAGACACCTGGCGGGCCGGATCAGCGACGACGGCGCCTGCTGGCACAGTACGACACCGCTGCGCGCCGGCACCCGCTACCTCCTCCGAGCCATGGCCGAGGACGAGGACGGCCTGCCCGGACAGGCCAGTTGGGCCCTGGAGACCGCGCCGCCGCCACCGGGCAACAGGCTCACCGCCGCCTTCGGTCCCACGCCCGGCGTCTACGGAGTGGGCCAGCCCGTCGTCGCCGAACTGTCCCAGCCCGTCCCGGCAGCCGACCGCCAGGCACGCAGGCTGGTCGAACGGTCCCTGCAGGTCACCTCCGAGCCCGCCGTGCAGGGCACCTGGTACTGGGTGGACGACAGCACGCTCCACTACCGGCCGCAGACGTACTGGCCCGCCCACGCCACCATCCAGGTACGCAGCGGCCTCGACCGGGTCCACGTCACCGACAGGCTGTACGGCGGACCCTCACAGCCGCTCACCCTCACCACCGGTGACCGGATCGAAGCCATCACCGATGTCGCGGAGCACGAGATGACCGTCAAACGCAACGGCCACACGATCAGAACGATCGCGGTGACCACCGGCAAGGAGGGTTTCCGCACCCGCGAGGGCATCAAGGTGGTCCTGGGCAAGGAACGCACCGTACGCATGCGGGGCGACTCGGTCGGTATCGCCCGCGGCACCAGCGAGTTCTACGACCTCCCCGTCTCCTACGCCACCCGCCTCACCTGGAGCGGCGAGTATGTCCACGCCGCCCCCTGGTCCCTCGAATCCCAGGGTGCCGAGAACGTCAGCCACGGCTGCACCGGCATGTCCAACGACGACGCCGCCTGGTTCTACGACACCATCAGCCCCGGCGACATCGTCGACGTCATCCACGGCTACGGCACTCCCATGACCGTCTTCGACAACGGCTACGGCGACTGGAACCTCACCTGGAAGCAGTGGCTCACCGGCAGTTCCCTGGCCGCCGTCCCCCGCTATCCGGCCATCACCACCGCCGCCGCACGCCTGCGCCCCACACCCTGATCCCGCCACCCGCACTACGCCTGGGCGTTGCGGCGGAACAGCGCTGTCCACAGGAAGGGTTCGCCGAAGCGGGCGGACTCGGCCGGTTCGTCGTGCATGCGCCGGATCTCCACCTCGGCGAGGCGGGAGAAGATCCTGCGCAGGTCCTGCGAGGTGTAGGCGAGTCCGCCGTGGAGGCGGGCGTCGCGGTAGAAGGCCGTGTCGGGAAGCGTGGAGGCTCCGCTCTCGCCGGGAGCGAAGCAGGTGAGGGCGAAATGGCCGCCGGGGGCGAGCAGTCGGTCGAGGAGGTCGAGGTAGCTGATGCGGCGATGGGGTGGCAGGTGGTGGAAGCAGCCCGAGTCGTAGACGAGGTCGTAGGGTCCGTTCAGCTCGGCCGCAGTGAGGCTGAAGGCGTCCGCACAGCGGAATCGGATGTCGGCTCCGGCCTGCAGAGCGCGCTCTTGAGCCCAGGCGATGGCCGTCGGGGACAGGTCGACGGCGTCCACCTGGAAACCGTGTGAGGCAAGGTGGAGGGCGTTGCGCCCGGGACCGCAGCCGAGGTCGAGCGCCCGTCCCGGAGTGATGAGCTCGTGGTCGAGGTAGGAAGCCAGGTTCTCGTCCGGTTTCGCCGCGAAGAACGGCACGGGCTTGGAGCGGTCGGTATAGAAGTCGTCCCACCAGGTGGCCGCACCGCTCGTCCAGCGATCGGCCCCGGGCGCGAACAGGCCGTCCAGAAGCTTCAGCACGTCCTCGACCGTGTAGATGTTCCGGTCCATACAGTCCCCTTCCGTCAGGGGAGACGCTACGGCTCGACATCAGGAAATCCCAGGTCAAGGCGGAGTGCACGACAGCGCAGACAGGCTGTGGAAAGCCTGAGGCAACCGTGGGCGAGCCATCACCTGCGCCCGTGCACACGGGACCGTCCCTGCCCCCGTCGATGGCCACCGCGCGGGCATTCCGGCCGGCGCTCAAGCGCAATTCGGGGGGTTCTCAGCCGTGCGGCTTCACTGCTGTCGCCGATCGCAGCTTCCGTGCCCGAGGGTCGGAGCAGTTGAGCCCGCGGAAGCGCTCAACGTGTTGTCACGGATGCGCCGCGAAGACGTGGCCGACGGCGCCGCCGCTAACACGACCTTGGGGATCTCGTTCATCGGCTTGGCGAACGGCCCGGAGTCGCGGGGCCAGTGGGCGGCCATCGCCGTATAGGTGGTGGCTCCGGGAAGGACGACCTGAGCTGCTCAAGGCGACGGTGTTCCATCGCCCTGACGGCGGTCCGCACAACGAGCTGCGCCATATACGGGCGCGCCGATGAGACCAAGCCGACTCGGTGAAACCTGCGCGCCGCGGTGGCGGAACCGCCACCTGCATGCCGGCGCCGGCTTCGTGCGTACTCCGTAACAGGCAACGAGTACCAAGCACCTGCCGATTGTCACTCTCTCCTCACCTGCAACCGGCAGCCCTGTACACACGTCAAGCACCACGTGGAACGTGAATGGCTCTTCTCCCTCATCCCCCTGACCATCGGCATGCTCTCCCTCGGCTTCGGTGTGTACGGCCTCCGCCAGGCCGCCGTGCTCCGCCGCAGAGGTGTCACTGCCGAGGCTCGGATCGTCCGCCACGACGTCGAGCGGGACGACGGCATCACCCATCACCACCCTGTGGCGGCCTGGACCGCGCGGGACGGGCGCACGTACGAGTGCTCCTCCAGGTTCGGCCGCGGAACCGTCGGAAGCGGCTTCCGGGTGGGAGCACATGTCGTGGTCCGGTACGACCCGGACAACCCCCACCGGTTCGCGATCGAGGGCTGGGACATGAAGGGTCTCGACCAGCTGTTCACCGTGCTGGGATCGATACTCACTGTCGGCACGGTGACGGTGTTGCTCGTCCGGCTGCTCACCCTCTGACCCGGGGCACCGTCGTTCAGCTGCTCCATGCCTCCGCCGCAGGGGCCTCGACCGCAGCTCGATCGCGTTTCACCACCCCGCTGCGCAGCAGGAGTTGAACGGCCCCCAGCAGCACCGCGGTCGCGAGCGCGCTGTGCCACAGCAGGGCGTCCAGACGACCGGCGGAGACGTAGGCGCCCACGGCGATCGCGGCCAGGGCGCACACCGCGCGGTCCACGATGCTCTCCACCGACAGGAGCGTGGCACGCGGGGCGTTCGCGGGCACGGCGTCGTTCACCAGCTTGCGCTGCACCGGGTACACGAAGCCGGTCGCCGCGGCGAACAGGCAGAGCAGGGCGACCACGGCCCACGGGCCGCCCAGTGTCATCGCCGCCAGCGTGCCCGCAAGGGCGAGGCTGAGGATCGACACCCAGGCGACCGGTGTCACGCGACGGCTCAGCCACTGGGGGCGGGCCGATCCCACCGCCTCCGCCACCGTCATCGCGGCAAGCACTCCGCCGTGGGAGGCCTCCTTGATCCCGTGGTCCAGCAGGATCGGCTGGAAGAGGTTGACCTGGCAGATGCGGGACAGTGTGAAGACCGCAACGCCCTGCACCATCACCAGGCCCAGCCATCGCGACGAGGCGACGCAGCGCAACGCGGCACCCGCGTCCCGCAGGAACGCCCGGCCTCTGCGCCCTCCGTCCTTCCGAGCGGCGGCCGACGCCCCCGTCCCTCCATCCGTTCCGGCGAGCCGGGGCAGCCCGACCGCGCAGGCGAGGGAACCCGCGGCACTGGCGGCGCTGAGCACGTACGGGGCCGTGTGGGCAATCGACATCAACGGCCCGACCAGCGGCCAGCACACGACCTTCGCCGCAAGCCCCCAGGCCCGCGCGGTGCCCTCCGCCTTCAGATAGTGCTCCTCGCAGTTCTCGGCCCGCAGCCCGTCGTACAGGTAGGCACTCGCCGCCCCCGAGGTGAGCGAGCGGCCCATGGCGATGGCGAGGAAGTGGAGGAGGAAGCCGGTGTACGAGGCGCTCACGACGGGAGCCAGGTTGGCCGCTGTCATCACCACCGCGCCGGCCCGCAGGCAGTTGCGGGCGCCGATCCGGTCGGCGATCAGGCCGGTCGGGATCTCGAACAGGCAGAAGGCCACGTAGTAGATGCTCTGGATGCCGAAGATCTGGCCGTCGGAGAGTCCGGCCTGCTTCTGGTAGGCGTAGAACACCGGCATCCACCACAGCAGGTTGAACAGCAGCTGGAAGCCGTAGTTGAGGCGGATGATCCGATGGGCGGTGCGCGTCAAACCGGTGGGCGTCAAACCGGTGCCCGCACCCGTCGTGCCCGGGCTCACAGCGCGTACGGGCGGATCTGGACCAGCCGGAAGTCGCCCCGTTCGGTCATGAGCCACTCGATGTCCAGCGGCCTGTCCACGTCGGCCTCGCTGAAGTGGGACTGCAGGAGCCGCCCCGTCAGGGACAGGTCGGCGAGCCGGGCGCGGGTGGTGGCGGGCAGATCGTCGCCCCAGGAGCCGAGGGCCACGGTGCGGCCGCCGCCCTCCACCGTGTTGTACAGGTACTGCTGCGGCAGCACCGAGCCCTCCACGACCCGCTCCGGGGAGCCGGGGGAACAGTTGAGGTAGACGTTGCGGAAGTCCGCGCGCCGGGTCGGGTCGCAGGTCACGAGGACGCCGCCGAGGGAGGCGGGCACGTACTCCTGGATGATCACGCCCATGTACGTGTCGTCGAGGGAGATCCCCACCTGGTGGCGCAGCCGCACACTGCGGGGTGACACCAGGGACGCCCACACCTGGCGTACCGCGTCCAGGAGTTCGCCGGTGCCGTGGACGGTGGTCACGGAGTCGTAGACGCCGGCCGCGGAAAACCCGGGCAGGTCCTCTGCGTTGGACGAGGAGCGCACCACCAGGCGGACGTGCTCGCCGGGCGGGGCGGCGAAGGCCTGGCCGATCTGGCGGATGACGGACTCGGGTACCGGCGTGTGCCGGATCAGCTGTTGGAGTTGCAGACAGATCGGATCCAGGGCGTCGATGGCGTCGAGTTCGAGTGCCATTTTGAGCTTGCCGATGCCCTGCTGGATGGCGGGCGAGGAGGCGAGGAAGTGCTGCTGGAGCGCGAAGGGGAGCGCCACGCCGTCCGGGGCGCCGACCGTCGCCGATACGAACTCGGCCGCCCTGGACCGGAGTTGGGGCATCGAGGGCGCGTCGAGGCCGAGCCGGGCGGCGAGGTGTCCGTAGAGGTCGTCGCGCGGCGGGCGGGGCCGTCCGTAGAAGGCGGTCAGGTCGGCGGTGCGGCTGTCGAGTACGTGGTGCAGCTCGCCGAGATTGGCTGCCTTGGTGCCGTAGCGGTCGCGGTCGGCGCCGCGCAGCCGGTGCAGGGACAGGACGGGGGCGTCTTCGAGCAGGGGCGGTTCGAGGCGGATGCGCTGCTGGTGCCAGGCCGGCGCCCGCAGGGCCGGTTCCCGGTCGAGGCGCTCCAGGGAGATCTCGTCCTCGCGCACCTGGTAGCGGACCCACGCGCCGTTCAGGTCGTCCTTCTCGACGAGCTGTTCCAGGTCGCGCACGATGGCGTTGGGTATCCCCCAGCCGGAGGCCAGGACGTTGGTGTGGGAAAGCGGGGTGATCGGCGCGGTGTTGAGGAATCCGGCCGTCCGGGGAACGTCGTCCGGCAGGCACGGCATGGCCACGATGTCCGCCCAGCCGAGCTCGCCCGCCGCGGCCGCGTACTCCTCGTCCGTCCGGAAGAACCGCAGCCGTCCGACGGCCTCGCCGGGGTTCAGCGGCGTGCGGACCCGGGATCCGAAGAGTTCGTGGCTCAGGATGCGCGGCAGGCGCTGTTCACCGATCGTCGCCAGCTCCTCCTCCTGCCCGTGGTTGGCCGGCTTGAGCAGCACCGGGAGCCGGCCGTCGACCCGTTGCCGTACGAACGCGTAGAAGAATTGGAGGAGTTCGCCGTTCATGGTGTCGGCCTCGGTCGTCTCCAGGACGAGGAAGGTGCGCTCGCGGCCCTCGGCGTCCTCGTCGGTGTGCAGGGACAGCACGCCGAGGAGGAAGCGCCGTGCCGGGTCCGCATAGACGGAGGCGTTGAACGCGTCCAGGGTCGCGTCCAGTTCGGCCAGTTCCATGCCGAGCACGCGGGTGGCGATGTAGTTGACGTGGAAGGGGTGCGCCGCCGTGTCAAGGAGGTGCCAGGTGTTCGCGGCACGGTCGACGACGACCTTGAGGTAGGGGTGGCCGGCCAGCACTCCGGAGAGGGTGCGGAAGAGCGGCAGGGAGAGGTTCTCGCCGACGACGGTGCGGTCCGTGGCCGGCTCGCAGGCGCCGGTGAACAGCGGGGCGGTCACGCGGAGACCTCCTCGGGCCGCGCGGCGGGCAGGACGTGCGGCAGGGCGTCCACCAGCGTCTCGAAGTCCCGCAGCACCGTGCGCGCGTCGGTGGCGGAGAGCAGGCACAGGGCTGCCATGGTGTTGGCGCCCGCGGCCGGGTCGTAGACCGGTACGACGCTTCCGTCGGCGAGCGAACTCTCCGCGACCACCGACAGGTCGCTGCCCGCGCTGAGGGGCACCTCCTTGGCGACGACCGGGAAGTCCCACACCTTGCGGTCGCGCCAGGCATCGCCCCGGCCGTCGACCGCGAGGACGACGAGCGAGCCCGCCGCGCCGCGCGCCTGCGCCGGGGTGAGGGCCTGTTCGGGCCAGTGGACCGGACGTCCGACGAGGTGGTCGACGAGCATGCCGACGAGGTCGAGCCCGAAGACGTCCTCGATCTGCGGCACGGTCATCGCACCGCCGAACCGGGCGGCCGTCTCGATCAGCCACATGCTGCCGTCCGCGCCGAGCTTGATCTCGGTGTGCGTTCCGCAGTCCCGCAGGCCGAGGGCGTCGACCGCCTCCCGCGCGAGCGCCACTACGCGGTCCTGGGAGTCCTGGGACAGCAGGGCGGGGGTGATGCCGGCGCGTTCCGTGAACGGCTCGACGGTGGGCATCCGGCCGCTGAGGCAGACCGGGTGGAAGGTGCCGTCCGCCACCACGCCCTCGACGCTGACGTAGTCGCCCCAGCCGGGCTCGTCGAACCAGTCCGGTGCGGTGCCGGTCACGATCTGCTCCACCACGAAGTGGCCCTGCGCCTCGGCGACGTGGAGTTCGGCATACCCCAACTGGGCCGATTCGGCCATGACTTCATGGGAGCGGTGCCAGGCGGCGGACAGTTCGCGCGGGGTGCGGATGATCTGGTGCGCGGTGGAGCCGGCACTCCAGGCCGCCTTGAGGAGCAGCGGGAAGGGCAGTGCTTCGGCCGCCTTGTGCAGGTCCGCCTCGGTGTCGACGGCACGGAACTCGGGCTGCGGCAGCCGGTGTTCCTGCCAGGTGCGGCGCATCAGCCGCTTGTCGCGCGCGAGCGCCGCGGCGCCGCCGGCCCCTGCGAGCCCGAGCGCCTCGCAGGCCTCGGCGACGGCCACGACCGCGTACTCGGAGAAGGTGAGCACCGCGTCCGCGCCTATGTCCTCGGCCCGCGAGACGATCAGCGAAACCAGGTCGGAGCGCTCCGCGTCGGCGGGTGTCACGACCGAGGCGCACAGTCTCCGGGCGGCGCGTGCCACGACGGGAGGAAGGGCACTGAGCGCCAGCAGGTGCACGTCCGCCCTCGCGGCCGTCCGGGAGAGGACGTGACCGAGCGGCGGACCACCCTTGGCATGCACTAACAGCACCTTGCTCACTGAAGTTCGTCTCCATTCGTGTATATCGGGGCGTAATCACCCGCACACTCAAGGGGACCACGGCAACCGGCACCCACATCGCCCCGGGGGACGCCTGCCGTTCAGGCAAATGCCTGACTCACAGGCCGTGTTGCGCACCGAAGGGTGCCGGAGGGCTCACAGAACGGCTTCCACTTCGGCCGAGAACCGAGCATGCACGGGATCGGGGCGGGATACCCATGCGATGTGACAGTGCGTCAGCCGGTTGCGTACGGACCGTATACGAACGGAGAGACCGCTGTGGATGACTCCAGCCTCAAGGCGCTGCTCGAACACCTTCCGGTGCTGTGGTGGGAGGTCGACGAGCCGTGGCAGGTGCGTGAGAGGGGAGGCGGCGCCTTCGCCGACACCGAAACGGCGCAGCGCTTCCTCGACCGGATGCGCCAGGAGCTCGCGAGTCCGGGGCGCCCGCCCCAAGGCGGCCGCTGGCAGGCCCGGTTCGACGGCCGCACCTTCGATGTGAGCTGGCCCCTGGACGAGCGCGGCGCCGGCCAGCGTACGCACGGCCTCGCCGTGGAGGTCGACTCCCGCCCCGAAATCCCGCGGCAGCACGCGGCCTTCGCGGGCCTGGTCAACCTCTCCCCGGCGGCCGCCTTCATCAGGGACAGCGACGGCCGCTACCTGTGGGCCAACCACGCGTACGCGCACCTCTACGGCACCGTTCCGGAGGAGCTCGTCGGCAAGTTCATCGAGGAATACGACGCTCCCACCGAGGCCGCCCAGTTCCGCGCCCTCGACCAGGAGATCCTCACCCGGGGGACGCCGGTGCGGCACACCCTCGACTACCGGCGGCCGGACGGCAGCGCGGGCCAGGCGGTGGGCCACCGGTTCCCCGTGCGGGAGAACGCGCGGACCTGCGTCGCCGGAATCTATGTGGACATCACCGATCATCTCCGCGCCATGGTCCAGCGGCAAGAGGCCGAGGACGACTTACGAGCGCTGCGCGACCACAGCGGCCTGCCCTGCGCACTCCTGTCGGCCAACGGTCGTGTGGTCACCGCGAGTTGGGCCGCCGCCGAGCTGTTCGACCTCAGCCCGCCCGACCTGGTCGGCCGCCGCGCGCACACCCTGCTCTCCCCGGAAACCGGCCTCGACGGGCTGCACCGCCGGTGGAACGGTCTGATAGCGCGCCACACCCGACGGGTGGAGACGTCCGCGGTGTTCGTGGACGCCCGGGGGCGGCAGCGCCGCGCACAGCTCCACCTGACCGCGGTCGGCCATTGCGCCGGCCGCGCCCGCCACGTCTGGGCCGTCGTCACCCACCAGAGCCTCGCCCACGACCCCCATCCGTCACTCACCCCCGCCCAGATCCGCATCCTCTCCCTGTTGGCGGCGGGCAGCAGCAACGGCGACATCGCCACGTCGCTCAGGCTGTCCCGGCAGACGGTCGACTACCACCTCAGCCGCCTGCGGGAACTCCTGGACGCCGAGACCCGCCCCGCCCTCGTCGCCCGCGCCTACGTTCTCGGCATCCTCGCCCCGCGCGCCTGGCCGCCGCGCTCCGCCACGGCGCCCCATCCGTTCAGTACCGTCTGACGGGCGGCGGCAGGGTGGCACCGCCCTGCCGCCGAGCGGGCCTGGCCGCGCAACGTCGAAGTCCCGTCAGTGGTCGCCATCGGCCAGGTGCAGCTCCCCCGCGAGGACGTGGGCCGCCGTCAGTGCGACGCTGGTGCCCTGCCCGGTGAGCGGGGAGCAGCAGAATCCGGCGTCGCCCAGGAGCGCGACGCGCCCCGCGACCAGCGGTCCATCCGGATCTGCGCCACCACGTCGTAATGGAAGGCGTCGGTCTCCCACATGGCCTTCAGGAAGCGCGGCACCTCCCAGCGCAGCGACTCGCAGCGCTCCGCCACCAGCCGCTTCTGCGCCATGAGGTCACGCGGCAGCATCTCGCGGTAGGCCTCCTCGGACGTGAAGCCACGGAGACACGCAGTTCGGTGTTGTCCCGCACCGTCATGACCATGCAGCCCCACATGTCGTCGACACCGGGCTGGTGGAACACCTCCCAGCGGTCGAGGCCGAGGTGGTTGGGGGCGCTCCGGTGGGTGACGGCGGATGCCGCCTACGGCTTCAGCAAGGGCTGGCGCTTCGAGCTGGAACAGGCCGCTGTCTTCCCTGTCATGGCCACCACCCGGCACGACGCCGTCGTCACCCGCCGGCTTCTCGGCTGCTGCCAGACACCGATGTGCAGCCTGCGCTTTTCGACCCGGTAGGTGGGCATTCCGTACGACAGCGCCACGCTCGCCTGGGGGAATTCCTCCAGGATCAGGCCGTTCACCCGGTCGAAGAGCGGGCGGTGGCCGGGCGCGACGGCGTCGATGTACTCCTGCAGGGGGTCCATGCGACCCATGGTGGTCCACCCGCCCATCTCCGGTGCCGCCGATCGCCCCGACGGACCCGACCGTCGCCGTGCTTCATCGCAGCGCAAGGGTGTGCCTCATCAGCCGCGCGCTCCCGTCCGCCAGGCGGCTGACCAGGGCAGATGGAGAACGGGGGCGGGAGTATCTAGGGTCGGCGCGTGGCTTTCATCTTGGTGTGCGAAGACGACGCGGGGGTCCGCAGCGTCCTCAAGCGCGCCCTGGAGCACGATGGCCATACCGTTGCCGTCGCCGCCACGGCGGAGAGCCTGCTGCGGCAGCTCGCACCGGCACCTCAGCTGGTCGTCCTGGATCTCGGGCTCCCGGACGCCGACGGACGCGATGTCTGTCTGGCGCTGCGGGCGCGCGGCGTCGACGCGCCGGTGTTGATGCTCACCGCCTTGGACGGCCTGCATCACAAAGTGGGCGGCTTCGAGGCGGGCGCCGACGACTACATGACCAAGCCCTTCGACGTCCCCGAGCTGCTGGTCCGGGTCCGTGCGCTGCTGCGCCGGTCCACCGTGGCGCCCGCACCGCACGAGGTCGTCCTCGATCCGGTGAAGCACGTGGTGAGCTACGACTCGGTGAGCGAGAGCCTGACTCCGACGGAGTTCCGGCTACTGGGCCGCCTGATCGCCTCGCAGGGCGATGCGGTCCGCCGCCACGCTCTCGTCGCTGCCGGCTGGCCGCATGGAGCGCAGGTCAGCGACAACACCCTCGACTCCTTCGTGCGCCGGCTGCGGACCAAGCTCGGTCCCCTGGGTGTGGCCGAGCGTCTGGCGACCGTTCGCGGCGTGGGTTACCGATGGCAGTGACGAGGTTTCGCAGGAGGGTCGTCGCGCTCACGGTGCTGATCGCCACCGCGGTGGTCGCGATCCTGGTCGTGGTCTCGTACGTGCTGCTGAGCCGGGTGACGGACGCCGACGCGCACGATCTGGCGCGTACCCGCGCCGAGGCCGTCGCGGCGAACGTCACCACGGTGGGCGGCCGTGTCGTACTGACCGAGAACGACAGCGAGGCGCTGGACGAGGTCGCCTGGGTCTATGCCGATGGCCGCCTGGTCGACGGGAACGTACCGGCAAGCATGGCCGAGCGCGTCGAGGCGCTGGCCGGCTCACGCCGATCGCAGACCGCCACCGTCGGGCACTACCTGCTGTCCGCGCAGGAGGTCCCGACCGTCGGACACCACGTCATGGTGGTCGTGCGGGTGGACCTGACGCCCTACGAGACATCCGAGCAGCACGGCCTGACGTTGTCGCTGCTGCTGGGCGGCATCGCCATCCTCCTCGCCGGCGGGGCCGCGCACCTCGTGGTGCGCCGCGCGCTGCGGGTCGTGCACGAGATGGCCGCTCTCGCCGACGACTGGGGCCATCACGAACCCGGGCGCCGCTTCAACCTCGGAGTCCCCCGCGACGAGTTCGGTGAACTGGGGCAGACCCTGGATCGCCTCTTGGAGCGCGTCGACAACGCGCTGGCGGACGAGCGCCGGCTCACCGACGAGATCGCCCACGAGCTGCGGACACCGCTCACCGTCCTGCGGGGCGAGGCGCAGCTGGCGCAACTGTCCGGCGAGCCCGTGCCGCCGGAGGCGGTGCTGAGCGAGGTCGACCGCCTCAATGCGGCGGTCACGACGATTCTGCGCGCCGCGCGCGCACGGGTGGATGCCGGTACCCGGTGCGATCTGCGCTCTGCCGCGCGGCAGGCGATCGCCGGCCGCGCGGTCGAGGCCGCCTTTCCTGCCGAGGCCGACGTCGCCGTGGCGCCCGAGGTCGCCGTGGCGCTGCTGTCGCCCCTGCTGGAGAACGGCCTGCGGCATGCACGGTCGCGGGTGTGGATCGATGCGCGCATCCAGGGCGAGGCCATCGTGGTCGATGTCCTGGATGACGGCCCCGGGTTTGATCCGGCTGAGGTCGACCGGGTCTTCGAGGCGGGTGTGACCGGTGGCGACGGGTGCGGCCTCGGGCTGCCGGTGGTCCGGCGCATCGCCGCCTCGGCCGGGGTCAAGGTCCGCGCGATCGCGGACGGCCGCGGTCACATCGAGATGACGCTCCCGGCCGCGCGCGCGGCCACGTAGTCAGGTTGTGTGCAGGTTCCCCGCGTAAACCTCCCTGCATGACAACTACAACCGAAGCGCGCACACGCAGCGGGCGGCTCACGCTCAACAAGGTCCCCGAGGTCACCGTCTGGTTCTGGGTGATCAAGGTCCTGTGCACGACGGTCGGTGAGAGCTTCGCCGACTGGATCAACACCCAGCTGGGCGTCGGCCTGGTGAACACGGCCTGGATCTTCACCGCGGTCTTCGTGGTGGTCCTGGCCATCCAACTGCGACTCAAGCGGTACGTACCGTTCCCCTACTGGCTGACCGTGGTCGTTGTCAGCGTCACGGGCACCTTGTACACCGACATCCTGACCGACCAGCTGAACGTGCCCCTGTGGATCAGCTCCGCGGTGTTCTCGGTGCTGCTCGCGGCGGTCTTCGGCGTGTGGTGGCTGCGTGAGCGCACGCTGTCGATCCACTCGGTCACCACGCTCCCGAGGGAGTCGTTCTACTGGCTCACCGTCCTGGTCACCTTCGCGCTCGGCACCGCGACCGGCGACTGGACTCTGGAGCTCACCGGCTGGAGCCCGGGCGTCTCGGTGCTGCTGCCCCTCGGCCTCATCGCGGCGATCACCGGGCTGTGGCGGTTCGGCGCGAACCCGGTGCTGTCCTTCTGGCTCGCCTACATCCTGACCCGCCCGCTCGGCGCGAACATCGGCGACTGGCTCGCCTCCCCCAAGGCCGCCCAGAACCCGGGCGACCCGACCGGTCTCGCACTGGGCACGTTCACCACCAGCCTCATCTTCCTCGGCCTGATCCTGGCGACGGTCGTCTACCTGACGGTGACGCGCTCGGATGTGACCGAGACCTACGAGGCGACCCACGCCGAACAGGCCAACAGCAACCCGCGGGAGCGCCTTGCGCTGGCCGGCTTCGGACTGCTTGCCGTCGCCACGGCGGCCCTGCTGGCGTGGGCCCACAGTCAGCCGCACGTCGGCCCGGCACCGGAGACCGACACCACCTCCGCCGTCCAGTTGCCTCCCGGCCAGGCCGTGAAGAAGTTTCCTCCCGCGAAGGTCGGCGCGCTGCGGACCCTGGCAGCCACCTCGCTCGCGGACGCGCGCTCGGGGGACGCGGCCGGGGCCCACGCGGCCGCCCAGTCGCTGCGTGACCTGTGGGATGCCGACCAGGACTCGCTGCAACCCCTGGACGACACCGGCTGGACCTCCATCGACGCCCAGATGGACAAGGTGCTCAAGACCTTCGGCATCGACCACCCGAACCCGCCGCTGCCGCCGGCACAGCAGGAAAGCGAGCTGAACGCCCTCCTGGCGGACCTGGGCTGATCAGCACGGCCTTCGTCTCCGACCTCGATGGCGAGGGCCTCGTCGAGAACGGGCGGCGTCACCTCGACGGTTCCCCGGCCGTGCCGGTGGGCGTTGGGGTGCGCAGCCGGTGGGTGGCGTTCATGCCGAACTCCCGCTCGGGCTGCATCAGATGGGCGAGGCGGTCGACCATCGCGTTGTGGCTGTCAGCCACTTGAGCGATCTCGGCGACAGCACGGGTGGCGACGCGCGAGCGGTCAGGTCGCCCTCCGCGACGGCCCGGGAAGTGCGGGCGAGTTCTTCCAGCGGGGCGCCGAGAGCGGGCGCCTGGCGGCGGGCAGGGAAGAGCGCGACGCCGAAGGCGGTCACAGCCGGGGCGGGCTGCTCGTGCGAAGACCCCCGCTCTTTCGCGGCTCGCGGCACGTCGGCACGGCCCGGCCGGAGCGGCGTGGACAGGGCTCTGCCGAAGCCGGACCCCCCGAGTTCTACATCGTGTAGTAGATTGCCGTCGCAGCCCCGCCGGGCCGGTCGATGCAGCTATGGGCGGTGGCCCGCTTCGTGCGCTCTTCAGGAGGCTGATCGGCTGTGCCCCGTCGCGACATCCCGGATGACAACCAACCCACCGGCCCGCTCCTCACCGGCCGGATCACCATCGTGTCCGCCAGCGTCGGAGCGGGGCACGACGGCGCCGCCGACGCACTCACCGTGCGGTTGGAAGCGGCCGGATTCCTGGTAGACCGGCACGACTTCCTCGATCTCCTGCCGGCCCGGCTCGGCCGGATCCTCTCCGGCACGTACCACCGGCTGCTGACCGTCGCCCCCTCCGGCTACCAGCGGATCTACGCCGCCACCGAACGCTCCGGCTCCCCCGGTCCCGCGGTGCGCGCCCTGTTCCGCGCCGCGGAGGGCCGCATGCTCCGGGCGATCGGGCCGCGGTCGCAAGCGGTGGTGTCCACCTATCCGGGGGCGAGCCAGGTACTCGGTGGGCTGCGGCGCAGCGGGCGCCTCGGCATCCCCGCACTCACCTACCTCACCGATTTCTCCGTGCACCCGTTGTGGGTGGCGCCCGGCATCGACGCACACCTCGCGGCCCATCCCGTCCCTGCGGCACAGGCGGCGGCGCTCGGTGCGGCCCGCGTCATGGTGACCGGCCCGGTGACCGGGGACCGGTTCACCGCAGCCGGTGAGCCCGAACGGCGCTTCGCCCGCGACGAGTTCGGGCTGCCGCACGACGCCGCGCTCGCTCTCCTGGTCGCCGGGTCGTGGGGGGTCGGGCCGGTGCGGGAGTCCGCCGCGGAGATACGGGACAGCACCGCCGCGGAACCGGTCGTCGTGTGCGGGCGCAACAAGGCACTGGCCGAGCAACTGCGGGCCGACGGGTTCCGTCACGTGCACGAGTGGGTCAGCGACATGCCGCTGCTGATGCGCGCCTGCGACGTGCTCGTCCAGAACGCCGGCGGCCTCACCTCGCTGGAGGCGTTCGCCAGCGGGCTGCCCGTCGCCAGTTACCGGTGCATACCCGGCCACGGCCAGACCAACGCCGCCGCCCTCAACGAGGCGGGGCTCGCCATCTGGATACGGGAACCGAAAGCCCTCACCCGCGTACTCTCCGATCTCGTCAAGGGCTCACTCGGCGAACGCCAACGTGCCGCCGGTCTCGCGCTGTTCAGCCCGGGAGCCTCACCCGTCACCGCCATCACCGCCGCTGCCCTCCCCCATCCAGCTCCGGCGCGAAAACCCCAACTGTCGCGCCCCAGGCTGCGGCTGGCCGCAGCCGCGCTGTGCGCGACCGCCTCGCTCGGGATCGGCGCGCCACTCGCCCATGCCTATGGATCCGACCCCGGGCGGCTCTCCACGGTCGCTCACCATCTCATCGAGAGGTACGAACTGTGAGCCCCCGTGTCGCCAGGGCCGCCCTGCTCGCCACCACCGGAGGGCTGACCACCCTCGCCGCCCTGCACGCGGCGCCGGCCGTGTCCACGCTCGGCCCACTGCGCAACCGTACGATGCCCCGGCTCTCAGGACAGGGGCGCCCCGACCACATCGCGCTGACCTTCGACGACGGGCCCGACCACCTCTCCACCCCGCACTTCCTGCGCCTCCTTGAACGGGAGGGCGTGCGGGCGACGTTCTTCCTGCTCGGCTCGATGCTCGCCCGCTCGCCGGGCCTCGCCAAGGAGATGGCCGCCGCCGGGCACGAGATCGGCGTGCACGGCTGGGCACACCGCCCACTGGTGCTGCGCGGCCCGCGCACCACCCATGACGACCTGGCTCGCGCCCGCGACCTGGTCGGCGAGGTCACCGGCGAGCAGCCACGCCTCTTCCGGCCGCCGTACGGGGTGATGAGCACGAGCGCCCATCTCGCCTGCCGGGACCTCGGTCTCACGCCCGTGCTGTGGACGGCCTGGGGCGAGGACTGGCGCGCCCGGGCCACTCCCCGATCGGTGCATGACACGGTGATGGGCTCACTGCGCGGCGGCGGCACGGTGCTGCTGCACGATTCCGACTGCACCTCGGCCACCGGCTCGTGGCGCACCACCCTGGCAGCTCTCCCCGCACTCCTGGACACCTGGCGGAGCCGCGGCTGGTCGGCCGGGCCGTTGCGCGACCACGGCTGCCGCGGGCTCTACGGCACGTAGTAGCTTGGGGTCCGCCCGGTGGTCATCGGGCGGAGCGCGGCGACAAAGGGGCATAAACGTGGCGGACGACGGCGCCGGAACGGCCGGGCGACGGGCGCCCGGCGAGCTGGAGAACGAGGTACTCACCGCCCTGTGGGCAGTTGGTGAACCCGCCACAGCCGGCACCGTCCGTGAGCAGGTGGCAGGCGACCCCGCATACACCACGGTGCTGACAATCCTGTCCCGACTGCACGACAAGGGCCTGGTCACCCGCGAGCGGGCTGGACGCGGATACCTCTACTCGCCCGTACGGGACGAGGCAGGGCATGCCGCCGCGGGCATGCGGGCGCTCCTCGAAAAGGGCGGCGACCGGGCAGCGGTTCTCGCCCGCTTCGTGTCCGAACTCGCAACCGAGGACGAAGAGATCCTCGAACAGCTGCTGCGCGGACACAAGGAGGGCTGAACGGTGCGCGTCGCCCTCTTCGTCCCCCTCGCGGTCAGCGCGGTGCTGGCTCTGGCCGCGCCCTGGGCGGGCGGCCGGCTGCCGCCGCGCATGGCCGCCTGGCTGTTGACGCTCGCCTCGCTGGTCGCGGCGGTCGGTACGGCGACGGCACTCGGCATGATGGCCTTCACGCTCATCGCGCAGATCCCGGCCGTGGCCGCGGAGGGCGAATGGTCACCCGGCCTGGTGGCCGCTCACACTCCCGTCAACGGGCTGGTCGCCGCGGTCTGCACGTTCGCCGTCGTCGGCTGTGCGGGTGCGCTCGCGGTCACCGCCTGGCGGCAGACCGCTATCTGGCTGGCTGCCCGACGGGAGTGCCGCGCCCTCCCAACCGGCAGCGATCTGGCGGTGGTTGACGACCCGGTGCCGCAGGCGTTCGCACTGCCCGGCTCACCGGGCCGCGTCGTCGTCTCGTCCGGGATGCTGCGAGCCCTCTCCCCCGACGAACGCACCGCACTACTCGCCCACGAGCGGGCCCACCTGCGTCACCGTCACCATGTGTTCCTGCTGGTGCTGCGACTGGCATCAGCACTCAACCCGCTCCTGCGGCCACTCGCTCGCGCCGGGAGCCTGGCGGTGGAGCGCTGGGCCGACGAAGAGGCCGGCACCCTGGTGGGCGACCGGCCCCTGGTGGCTCGGGCGGTCGCCCGAGCGGCACTGGCCGCCAAGCGGGCGCCGCAGCACTCGCTCGCGGCGACCGGCGGCCCCGTGCCACAACGCGTCCGGGCGCTGCTCGCCCCGCCGACGCCCCTGCGCCGCGACCTGGTCGTGGCTCACGCCCTGCTGATGCTGATCTGCTGCTCCAGCCTGGCCCTTTCCGCCAACGACATGGACCAGCTCTTCGACACGGCCTCACCCGGCCACCTGCACTCACAAGTCGGCCGGGCCCATCACCACCACGACCTGACGTCCCTCCCGTAGGAGCTGGAACCCAGACGTCAACGTTGTCGATGCCCCGGTCGTCGTTGTGACCGCGTTCAATACGCGGGAGTTGCCGGTCTCGGCGATCCGGGGGTCAGCGAGACAGATGTGCACGGATGTCAACGCAACTGCCGACCCAATCCCCAATTCCGGTGAACTGCGCCGCCCACACGTGTGAGTGCGGGAACCGGCGCGTCCCACTGCTGCGACGATGCCGCGATGACAACCGACACCCCGGCTCCGGCCTCCCGCGCGGCGCTCGTGACCGCGGCACGCAAACTCCCCGAGGTCACGGCGGTGTTCTGGCTGCTGAAGACGGTGGCGGTGACACTCGGCGAGACCGCAGGTGACCTGGTCGGCATCACCTTCGGTTTCGGATACGCGGCTACCGGGGTGCTCTTTCTCGCGTTTTTCCTGGTCGTCGTCACCGCGCAGATTCGGGCCCGGCACTACCGCCCGGCGTTGTACTGGTCGGTGATCCTGGGAACCAGCATGGTCGGCACCGAGATCTCCGACCTGCTCAACCGCGGTCTCGGCCATGGCAGCGCCCAGCACGGCATCGGCTACGCGGCGGGCGCTCTGCTGCTGACCGGAGTGCTGGCAGCGGTGTTCGTCATCTGGTGGCGCACGGGCCAGAGCCTCGACGTGGAGAACATCACCGGCCGCACCGGCGAAAGCCTCTACTGGACGGCCATTCTGATCTCCAACACCCTCGGTACCTCCAGCGGCGACTGGCTCTCGGACGACACCGGGCTGGGTTTCCGAGGCGCCTTCCTGGTCATCGCGGGAATGCTGCTGGTGCTGTACATCCTGTACCGGACCGCAGCGGTCAGCACCACCGTGCTGTTCTGGCTGGCTTTCATCCTGACTCGCCCGCTCGGCGCCGCGGGCGGCGACTCCCTGACCAAACCTGCCACCGACGGCGGTCTCGGCTGGGGCACCACCGGCTCCTCCGCCGCGCTGTGCGCTGTACTGCTGCTCCTGATCGCCGACCAGGAGCGCCGTCTTCGAGCGGCACGCTCCGTTCACCAGTGACCCGGGCCACCCCACACCCGCCGAGGGTGCCGCCGGGTCCCCAGACAGCTGGCTCTCGGAACGTCTACAGCTCTGCAGTGAGCGCGCGGCGCCCCGGCCGGAACAACTCCCGGATGAAGGCCGAGGAGCCGGCAGGGCCTCGCCCCCCCGAGCCGAGTCCCCGGTGGCGGGCTGCTACTTCGGCCGCACCAGCCGGGTTTCGTAGGCGAACACCACGGCCTGGACCCGGTCGCGCAGCTCCAGTTTGACCAGGATCCGGTTCAGATGGGTTTTCACCGTCGCTTCTGCCAGGTGCAGTGCGGCGGCGATCTCCGTGTTGGACAGCCCCCGGCCCACCTCCGTGAGCACTTCGCGTTCGCGGGCGGTGAGTCTGCCGAGCCGGTCGTCCTGGCCGCGGTCGGTTCCGGACGGGAGGTGGTGGGCGAAGTTCTCCAGGAGCAGTCGCGTGACGCGCGGCGCGACGACCGCGTCGCCGGCCGCGACACAGCGGATCGCGGCGAGCAGTTCCTGCGGGAGCGCGTTCTTGAGCAGGAAGCCCGAGGCGCCTGCCCGCAGCCCCGCGAAGGCGTACTCGTCGAGGTCGAACGTGGTCAGGATGAGGACCTTCGACTCCGGCGACTCGGCCACGATGCGCTCGGTCGCCTCGATGCCGTCGGTGCCGGGCATCCGGACATCCATGAGTACGACGTCGGGCCGCAGCTCTCGGGCGAGCCGGGCGGCTTCCGCGCCGTCGCCGGCCTCGCCGACCGGTTCCATGTCGGCCTGTGCGTCGAGCACCATGGTGAAGGCCATGCGGAGCAGGGGTTCGTCGTCGACGAGCAGGACGCGAATGGGCATGCGGCTACGCTTCGTTCTGGTTGAGGGTGAGTGCGGCGCGGACCTGCCAGCCGCCGCCGGGGCGTGGTCCGGCGGTCAGTTCGCCGTTGTAGGCCGCGGCCCGCTCCCGCATTCCGTGCAGACCGTGGCCGGTCGTGGTGGCGGGGACGTCGGTGATGGGGCCGGTGTCGGTGACGTCGACGGTGATCTCCTGGGGGCCGCAGCTGACGCGCACGGTCGCTCTGGTGCCCGGCGGTGTGTGCTTGAGGGTGTTGGTGAGGGCTTCCTGGACCAGTCGGTAGACCGTCAGCTGTGCCGCGGCGGGAGCGGCCGACGGATCGCCGACCACCTCCAGGAAGGTCGGCAGTCCGGCAGCGCGCACCTGGTCGGCCAGTGGTTCCAGTTGGGCGATGGCCGGCATGGGGTGGCGCAGGGCGTCCGGCTCGTCGGCGCGCAGTACGCCGAGGAAGCGCCGCATGTCGGTGATCGCCTGCCGTCCGGTGGTGGAGACCTGGCGCATGGCCGTGGTGGCCAGCTCCGGGGTGCGGTCCTGCGCGAACACCGCGCCGTCGGCGAGTGCCACCATGACCGACAGGTTGTGCGTGACGATGTCGTGCATCTCGCGGGCGATCCGGGAGCGTTCCCCCGCGACGGCGAGCTGTGCCTGCTGGTCCCGCTCGTGCTCCAGGCGCTGGGCGCGCTCTTCGAGCAGAGCCATCTCGGCGCGCCGGCCACGCATGTTGCTGCCGATGACCGAGGCGGCGACGACCATCGCGGAGAGGCCGATGAACGTCTCGGCTCCCCGGTCGTCGGGCGCCCAGCGGATCGCGGCCAGGACCACCCCGCCTTCGAGCACGCCGATGGAAAGCCAGGTGCGCTGCCTGCTGGCGTACGCGGCGACCGTGTACAGCCCGACGAGGAGCGCGATGTCCGCCGGGAGCCTTTGATCGGCGCACCATTGGGCGAACGCGACCGCCGACATCGTCAGGAACACCGCGAACGGCGCCCGCCTGCGCCACACCAGCGGCAGCACCATCGGGAAGGTGAAGCCCACGATGATCCACGCATGGTCGTGCAGCGGCCGCCGTGCCATGACCGAAAGCGCCACGAACACGGCCGCCGCGAAGAGCGCGTCCACCGCGAGCGGAGAGAGCCGGGCACGGGCCCGCAGCCGGGCGCGCACCGCGAGGGCGCGCCACGACTCGGCCCGCAGCCGCGCGGCGGTCTTGTACGCGTACGTCATGACCCGGCCCGGCAGGGCCGCGCGGGACCGGCGACGCCGCGCCGGAAACCTGCCGCCGCCGGCTCCATCAGGCGTCCCGCCGCTTGAGCGCCACTCCCGCCCCGGCCAGCGCGACCAGCGCGTACAGGCAGAAGAATGCGAACCCGGTCCATGGGGCCAGCGTATGCGGCTCCTGGTGGATGTGGAGCAGCCCCTGCCCTGCCGTACTCGGCAGGTACGGGTTGATGTTCTGGAACCACGAGGACGGCAGGGCCTCCGCGAGTACCGGCAGGACGAGCAGCACTCCGAAGACGGTGGCGATGCCTCCCGCGGTGTTGCGGATCAGCGCGCCGAAGGCCACGCCGAGCAGGCCCACGACCGTCAGGTAGAGCCCGGCTCCCAGGACCGCCCGCACCACGCCGGGCGCGCTCAGCGAGGTCCCCAGGTGGTGCCCGGACATCGCGGCCTGGCCGATGAGGAACGCGACGAACGAGGCGGCCGTCGTCAGCACCCAGGCCACCACGCCGTACACCAGCGCCTTGGCCCACAGGACGGGCAGGCGGCGGGGCACGGCGGACAGTGAGGCGCGGATCATGCCGGTCGCGTACTCGCCGCTGACGACGAGGACTCCGAGGACGCCGACGGCGAGCTGGGCCAGGTAGAAGCCGCGCAGGCTGACCAGAGTCGGGTCGAAGTGGGCTTTTTCGTCGGCGGGCAGGTGTGCCCAGCGGTCTGCTGTGAAGTAGCTGAACAGGAGGCCGAGGCCGATCATCGCGAGGACGGCGGCGAGCAGCGTGAAGAGGGTGGAGCGCAGCGAGCGCAGCTTGATCCACTCGGAGTGGATCACCCGGACCTGGGTCACCTCGCCGCGTGCCGCGGCGGGGATGATGGATGCCGTCGTCATGCCGCACGTCCTTCGCTGCCCGCGGCGACCAGCTCGGACGCCGGGGCCTGGAACTCCACGGCGTCCCTGGTCAGTTCCATGAACGCCTCTTCGAGGGAGGCCTGCTGTGGGGTGAGTTCGGCGAGGGCGATGGCGTGGTCGGCCGCGATGCGTCCGATCCGGTCACTGCTGAGGCCGGTAACTTCGAGGACCCCTGGCTCCTGCGAGCCGATCGTGACGTCCGGGCCTGCGAGGAGTTCGCGCAGCTTCTCCGCGTCCTCGGTCCGTACCCGCACCACGTCACCGGCGGCCTGTGCCGTGAACTCCGCCACCGAGGTGTCGGCGATCAGCCGGCCGCGTCCGATGACGATCAAGTGCTCTGCGGTCAGGGCCATTTCGGACATCAGGTGCGAGGACACCAGGACCGTACGCCCCTCGGCGGCGAGCCCCTTGAGCAGATTGCGTATCCACAGGATGCCCTCGGGGTCGAGACCGTTGACCGGCTCGTCGAGGATCACCGTCGCGGGGTCGCCGAGCAGCGCGCTGGCGATGCCGAGCCGCTGGCCCATGCCGAGCGAGAAGCCGCCCACCCTCTTCTTCGCCACCTCGCGAAGGCCGACCAGGTCGATCACCTCGTTCACCCGGCGCGCCGGGATACCGGTGGTGGCGGCGAGGGCCAGGAGGTGGTTGTACGCGCTGCGCCCGGTGTGGATGGCCCGTGCCTCCAGCATCGCCCCGACCTCGTGCAGCGGCGCCCGGTGCTCGGCGTAACTCCTGCCGTTCACGACCGCGCGGCCGGACGTGGGGGCGTCGAGGCCGAGGAGCATCCGCATCGTGGTGGACTTGCCCGCGCCGTTCGGCCCCAGAAATCCGGTGACGATGCCGGGTCGCACCGTGAAGCTGAGGTCCGCGACGGCGGTGCGCTCACCGTAGCGTTTGGTGAGGGAATGGGCTTCGATCATGGAAGGTCCTTGCGGGAAAGGGCATCGGAAGTCCGAAACGGACGCTGCTCACGCTAGGCCGGGCTCCTCGCCGCCACGACGGCCCACGGACCGACATCGAGTCGCCGTCCGTGCACCCCGGGATTGAACGCGCCTACACCCACCGATGTATGCGCCCGGCCTCGACGCGGGCATCCGTCCCGTCCCAGCACGGCGCATCCGCCCTGCCGTGGCTGGACGGATGCGTCGAACAATTCGTGGCGGCCGCGGTCAGCGGGTCGCTTCCCGGCCCTGATCGGCCACGGTGTTGCTGGTGACCGTGCCGTCGGCGCCAGCCAGCGTCACCGCGTGCCGGACCCCGTCGGGGCCGAGCACCACGGCCTGCCAGGCGCTGCCGCCTCCCTGCTGGGCGACCACCCGCAGCGATTCGACCTTGCCACCGGAAACGGCACCTGCCGCCTTGTCCACGGCCTGTGCGGCAGGCAGCGCGGGCAGCGGCACCGGAGCCTGTGCGATCCCGCGCGCGGCGGAGTCCCATTGGCTCGGCCCGGCTTCCCGCATCTTCTTGGCCCCGTCCCGGCCTGCCTTCTCCCGTCCGCCTCGGTCGCCCGGGCCGTCGGCCTCGAACCGGCCTCCGCCGTGCTCCTCGTGATGGTGCTCCGCCACCGCCACGGCCGCCGCACCGCCGCCGCCGATCAGCACCACCAGGGCGAGCACCACCCATCGCGTGCGGCCCTGCCGGGTCAGCCTGGCGAACCGGCCGCGACGCCCCGCCGCCTTGCCGGTCTGCCCGGCAGCCTCCTCGCCCGGACCCACGGGGTGCTCGGGAGGCTGGGGATTGGACTGTGTCATCTGACTGCTCCTCGCGTTCCACCGGACGCGCGCCCGGCTCGGGCACAGCGTGCAGGCAACTTGCTGAAGCTTTGCTGAAGCCGGCTGAAGAAGCCTTCAGCAACCTGGCGAGGCGACCTGAGAACCTTGGCTCATGCGCGTACTGGTGGTGGAGGACGAGCGGCGGCTGGCCGCGGCCCTGCAGCGAGGGCTCCAGGCCGAGGGCTTCTCGGTGGACGTCGCCCACGACGGCCCGCAGGGCCTGTGGCTGGCGGGCGAGCACGACTACGACGTCATCGTGCTCGACATCATGCTGCCCGGAATCAACGGCTACCGGGTCTGCGCCAGGCTGCGCGCCGCGGGCTGCGAGTCCGGCATCCTGATGCTCACCGCGAAGGACGGCGAGTACGACGAGGCGGAGGCCCTCGACACGGGTGCCGACGACTTCCTGTCCAAGCCGTTCTCGTACGTCGTCCTGGTGGCCCGGTTGCGTGCGCTCATCCGGCGCACGGGCCGGCGCAGCCCGCAGATCATGGAGTTCGGTGACCTGGTCATCGACCCGGCCAGGCAGCGCTGCACGCGGGGCGGGGTCGAGGCCCGGCTGACCTCGCGCGAGTTCGCGGTGCTCGTGCATCTGGCCCGCCGAGCGGGTGAGGTCGTGCCCAAGCGGGAAATCCTGGAGCAGGTGTGGGACGCCGCCTATGAGGGCGACCTGAACGTCGTCGAGGTCCATGTCAGCGCGCTGCGCCGCAAGATCGACGCTCCCTTCGGGCGGGCCGCGGTGGAGACCGTCCGCGGGGCGGGCTACCGACTGGCGGCCGACGGTGGCTGAGCGTCACGAGCACCGCGATACCGCACGCGGCGCCGTGCTTCGCCGAGCCGTCGCCCGGCTCCGGTACCTCGCTCGGCGTCTGCGGCCCCGGTCCGTGCGGGCCCGTGCCACGCTTGGCGCATCCGTCGTGGTCGCGCTGGCGCTCGGCGTCGCTTCCGTCGGGCTGCTCGGGCTGCTGGAGAACAACCTGACGCGCAACGCCCAGACCGACGCCGAACGGCAGGCCGTCCTCATCGCCGGTCTTGCGGCCGAGGGCCGGCTCGACACCGTGCTGACCCCTGACCGCGGCACCGATTTCCTCCAGGTCGTCGACGCCCACGGCCGGGTGCTGGCGGCCAGCCCCAACCTGAAGGGCCGCCCCGCCGTCTCGACCGCCCGACCCAGCGCGCCGGGCACCGTACGCGACACCTGGAATGGCAGGCCTGTGCGCGAGGAGCACCGCCAGCGCGTCGTCCAGGTCACCACCGCCACCGGGATCGGCCTCGTCACGGTGTACGCGGGCACATCACTGCGGGAGGCCGACGCGGCGGACGAGTTCATCCGGGCCGCGCTCATCTTCGCGGTGCCCCTGCTCGTTCTGACCGTCGCCCTGGTCACCTGGCGTGTCACGGGCTGGGCCCTGCGGCCCGTGGAGGCGATCCGGGCCGAGGTCGCCGAGATCAGCGACCGCGATCTGCACCGCCGGGTACCCGTGCCGCCCAGCCAGGACGAGATCGCCCGGCTCGCGGCCACGATGAACACCACCCTGGACCGCCTCGAAGCCTCCGTGACCCGCCAGCGCCAGTTCATCGCCGACGCCTCGCACGAACTGCGCAGCCCGATCACCGTGCTCCGTACGCAACTCGAGGTGGCCCAGGCCCACCCCGACCCCAGTCTGTGGGGCGAACTCGTCAGCGGCGCCCTGGAGGACACCGTCCGGCTCCAGGACCTGGCCTCCGATCTGCTGCTGCTCGCCCGGCTCGACACCGCGCAGGCACCCCCGTCCTCCACCGTCGACCTCACGGAAGTCGTCCGGGAAGCGGCCCGTGCGCGCAAGGGTGACCCGGTCCCGGTGGATACCGAGATCGCCCCTGACATCGCCGTGCGCGGGAGCGCACTGTGGCTCGCCCGGCTCGTCACCAATCTGCTGGACAACGCACAACGCCACGCCAACCAGCGGATCCTGCTCTCCCTCAGCGTGGACGAGGTCGGCAACACAGCGGTGTTGGAGGTCAGCGACGACGGCCCGGGCATCCCGCCCGCCGACCGTGAACGCGTCTTCGAGCGCTTCACCCGGCTCGACGACGCCCGCAGCCGCGACCAAGGCGGTTCCGGCCTGGGCCTGGCCATCGCCCGCGACATCGCCACCCATCTCGGCGGCTCACTCACCATCCAGGATTCGGCACCGGGCGCCCACCTGGTGGCCCGACTTCCCCTGAAAGAGACCTAGGCTCCGCCGCATGACGTTGCGACTTCCTCACGGGCTTCCTCGCGGTTGGACCATGCCGAGTGGCTCCGCGACCATGTGGGTCTCCGCCGAGCCGATCCCCGATCCTGCGCTCTGGTGGACCAGGTATCAGCGGCAACAGGAAGCCACGGGGCTGAGGCCCGTTCTCTGTTACCCCAACGCTGCGGCCAGGCCTCTTGATCCGGCGGAGATCGCGGCCGTGGACCTGGAGCGTGTACTGGCACGGGACTGGCGTGTGTACCGCGAGCGGCAGCTGGAACGGCTTGCGGCCCCGCCCGTCGCAGTCCCGTTGCCTCGGGAGGTCGCAGCGTTCATCGAGCCGTTCGAGGACGACCCGGGTGCGCCGTTTGATCGTTGGCCTGGGCTGGCACCCGCCGCGGACCGGGCCGGAGACGATCCGGACGAGGTTGCTCGGCGGGTGTTCGCGCAGTGGGCGGCGGACAACCCCCACCAGGTCTCCGGGTGCCATCTCGCACTGGTTGCGGCGGACCGCAGTGCCGACATACCGGCAGCGATGGGGTGGGATGTCGACGCCCCGCTCGCTCTGCTGTGTTCGCTGCTCCGGAGCTGGGAAGACCGGTTCGGGACGCGTGTCCTCGCCGTCGTCGGCAGCACGGTCCATGTGTCGGTCGCCCACCCGCCGCGCACCGGGGAACAGGCCCTGCACATGGCCCTCGAACACGTTCTGACCACCGCAGACAGCGTCATCAAGGATCCACCGACGCCCTACCCGGACTACGCCGCATCGCTGATCGACGCCAACCTGTGGTCGTTCTGGTGGGACTGATCCGCCGTCGAGTCCTTGACGGGGGGACGCCAGTCACATCGCCATGACCCATACCGAGATCACCCCAGCGGTCAATCACGCGGGCGACACGCCACGTTCAGGCTCTAACGTTGGTCCATGCCCCCTATCCCGTCACGTGTCGAACTTCACCCGCTCACCCTCTCCCACCAGGACGAGTTCTGCACGCTGGTGCGGGCCAGCTCCGAGCTGCACCGGCCGTGGATGCAACTGCCCGCGACCGGGAAGGAGTTCCAGGCCTGGATGCACCGCTTCGACGACGGCACCAACCGGGGCTATCTGATCCGTGTCCGGGAGACCGGCGCAGCCGCCGGCACGGTCAACATCAACTCGATCATCCGGGGTCGCTACCAGGGTGCGTCCCTGGGCTATGCGGCCTTCGCCCCGTCCGCAGGGCACGGGTACATGACCGAAGGACTGGCCGCCACCCTGCACCACGCCTTCACCGACCTGCGGCTCCACCGCCTGGAGGCCAACATCCAGCCGGCGAACAAGACATCCCTCGCCGTGGTCCAGCGACTGGGCTTCCGCTACGAAGGGATTTCGCCCGACTACCTCTACATCGACGGAGCCTGGCGGGACCACGAACGCTGGGCCATCACCGCACCGAAACCCTGGACACCCGATCCGTCACTTCCCGAGGTCTGAGGGGTCGGGGGCGAACACGTACCGCAACGCCCTCGGTCGTCGGTTCGGCGCCGAGCGCTGCGGCCCCGCTTCTCCGCTCGGCTCGGGTCACACCGGGAGCAGCATGAGGGCGCAGCGCACCGGGTGGGCGTGGGCGGGGTCGAGGGCGTTGAGAACCAGCTGGTACGTGTTCGGGTCGTAGGAGCTGCCCAGGTGGCCGGTGATGTCCAGCGGGCAGACGCTCTGCAACAGGATGTTGTGCACGGTCGCGCCGGGTCCGGCGGTGAGGTACTGGTGGGTGTACGGGGTCACGACCTCGTCGGTCTTGGTGACGATGTTGGTGTAGGTGACGCCGGGCTCGGTGTCACCCCTGGCGTAGAGCCGGTGCAACACCGGGGAGCCGACCGTCTGGTCCTTGGCCGCGGGGCTGTCGAGGCCGAGCGGCTTGCCCGCGCTCCCTGCCACCGCCAGGATCGCATCGGCGACGTGGATCAGGCCGAGCAGGGTGGTGCCGTGGCTGCTGGGGCTGATACCCACCAGCTGATGGACCTTCGCGGCGCCGCCATCGAAGCGCAGGTACCACTGCGGCATCACACCGCCGCCCTGGGAATGGCCCACGAGGTCGACCTTCGCCGCCCCCGTCGCGGACCGCACCTTGTCGACATAGGCGGCCAACTGCCGGGCCGAGGCGGGAATCGGGCCGACCGCCTTGATCAGGGCGTGGGGTCTGGTCTCACCGTAGTTGAGGGCGAAGACGCAGTATCCGGCCTTCTTCAGCACCGGGGCGAGCCCGCTCCAGTTGTCGAAGGCGTTCTCGAACGTGCCGTGGACCAGCACCACCGGGTAGGGGTGGGCCGCCGAGGGCTTGCAGCCGAAGTCGTTGGTCCCGGCCGGGGAACGGTCGGGGTCCGGCACCGAGGCCAGCAGAGCCGGGGCGAAACTGACCACCCCGAGGCCGCCCAACGGGCCGACCGGCGACGCGGGTTGGTCCTCGACGGCAACATGCCGCAGCTTGGGGCCCTCGGCGGAGGCGGCGTGGACAGAGGCAGCCAGGCAGGCCGCCGCGGCGAGGGCGGTGCCTGCGGCCTTGAGGAATCGGCGCATCGTGTGCGCACCTCCTGGTGACGGGTCGGCGATCGAGGTGAGAGCACCCCAGCTTCGACAGCCCGCCGCGCCCCGTTCGCGTACGCCGCGCCCCGTACGCCCGTTCAGCGCACGCGCGGTCAGCCGGGCGGGCGGAAGCGGCTCTCCGCCCAAGAGGGGGGCCACGCGTCGGCCGGCCGATCCGCCGGTCCCGCTCCTGCCCCGTCGTGTCGCCCCATGGGCCGCCGCCGCGGGACCGCGGTTGCCCCGCCACCCGAATTTCGGCACCTCACCGGAGGACGAGGTGAACGACAACAGGCCGCGGCCGACCGGGAGTTGAAGATTGCTTTTGCCTGTCATGAGAAGCGGCAGCCAACAGAGAACAGGCGCCGCTGGGCGCCCCCGGTGCCGGCTCGACGGGCGCGGGTCGGGACTGGTCCGGGCCGCCTCTCGCCGCTACGCCGCAGCGGAGGGGACGTTCGCCTGCCCGGGCGGGCAGGGTGCGATCGGTCGGTACTTCAGAGCCTCGTCGACAATCTGCTCCGCTGACGCATCGTGAAGGTCGTCCGAGGGGTGGAAGACGAGGTCGCTCACCCGAGGATGCGGAACGTTCGCCTCCAGGAGCCGCAGGTAGTAGTCGCTCTCCGGGGTGGCCATCAGGAGTCTGCGGACGATCTCAATGAGCTCGCCCCGGGTGATGTCCGTCATCATGGGGCGAGCCGGCCTGGCCGCCTCCCGCGCGAACTCCTCCAGATTTCTGCTCGCGTCGTACTCGGCGAAGTCGAGCGCCACGTACCCGTGACCGGTCGTCTCGTTGAACGCCGCGATCGCTTCGCCTGCCGTCTCCGACCCGGCTTCCAGCAGTTCAGCGATCCGCTCTATCTCGACGCACAGCTCGTCCAGCCGCTGCCGGCCGACAGGCGGGGGCAACAACTCCGGTCTCAGGTCCACCACCGAATTATGTCCGCCGATGCCCCACCGGAGTCGCACGGGCCGAGGGTGAGCATGCCGTCCGATGCCGGGCAGGGGCTGGGCGGCGGACGTCGTCAGGCCGGCGAGTTGAGCGTTGGTCCGAATGAGCGCAATTTGTGACGTGTTCTGCCTGCTCCTCGTTCTAGGGGCGGCAGGTTGCACAGGGCGGGCCTGTCACTCCTCACCAACCCACCGAATGGGAGCACAACCGTGATCAAGCAGGTTCTCGCCGGGGCGGCCTTCGCCACCGCCGCAACGATGGCCGTCGCCATGCCCGCCTCGGCCTCGGCTCACACCACCGCGCCCCAGGCCCACAAGTCCCCCACGGACGCGCTCCAGAGGATCCTCTCCACCAATGTCGTCCAGGGTCCGACCGCCGGCGGCACCGGCGCTACGGGTTTCGGGACTCTCAACGGCGACACCGCCATCACCGGCGAGTCGGGTGGCATCCTCAACAATCACGGTGCCCCGCTCGGCCACATCGACGGACGCTGCCTGGTCCCGCTGCCGGAGGGCGAGGGCATCGGCGGACACGGGCTCGGCAGCCTCAAGACCGAGTGCAACATCGAGCCCACCGACCAGTTCCAGGCCCCGCAGAAGCTGCTCTGACGTACCGCTGCGCGTACGGGTCTCCCACCCGGAGACCCTGCGCGACAAGCTGGACGAAGGGCGGCTCGCGCGGCTCTCCGAACTCGCAATGGACTGGGTGTAGTTCATGAGAGTTGCGGAATCCGGGGCGGGTGGACGGCAGCTTTGCCGTCCACCCGCCCCGGACGTTTTGCCCCATGGCTGCTTGTACGGCTTTGCTGTGTGTGGCGGTTGTGGGTTGGGGTCGGTTGGGGTTTGTGGGGGTCTCTGGTATGCCGGACAGCCCCCTGCGGGGCAGGGGGCTGTGGGGTGGGGTTGGTGGTTGT
>NZ_BAAASQ010000030.1:0-156540 GCF_039532965.1 Streptomyces mauvecolor
CCGACGTCCTCGTCGTGGTCATGGACTGCACCGAGACGGGTGCGTCCCCGCCGACCGCCACCGACCCGACCTGGATGCGCCGCGAGAGACGGCGCACCGCCGGCGGCCGGGCCGGCAGCGCGGGGAGCCCCAGGGAGACCGGCTCTCCGAGGCTCACGACATCACCCGCGGTTTCCCTGGACGGTCTCGCGGACCGCCCGCAGCGACTCCTTCAGGGACCCCATGGTCGCGAGCACGGCGGTCGGCTCGTAGCCGCAGTGCGCCATGCAGTTCGCGCACCGCTCGTCCTTGCCGCGGCCGTACTTGTCCCAGTCGGTCTCCTCGACGAGCTGCCGGTACGTCGGCACATACCCGTCGCTCATCAGGTAGCAGGGCCGCTGCCAGCCGAAGAGCGAGTAGTTGGGGATCGCCCAGGCCGTGCACGGGAAGTCGGCCTTGCCCTCCAGGAAGTCCAGGAAGAGCGGGGAGTGGTTGAGCCGCCAGCGTGCCCGGTTGCCGCCGGCGAACGCCTTCTTGAAGAGCTCCCTGGTCTGCTCGACGCCCAGGAAGTGCTCCTGGTCGGGGGCCTTCTCGTAGGCGTACGCGGGCGAGATCATCATCTCGTCGACCTTGAGGTCGTCGTTGAGGAAGTTGAGCACCTCGATGATGGTCTGCGGGGTGTCGGTGTTGAAGAAGGTCGAGTTGGTGGTGACCCGGAAGCCCTGCCTCTTGGCCTCCTTGATCGCCTCCACGGCCTCGTCGAACACACCCTCCTTCGCCACGGATTCGTCGTGCCGCTCGCGCAGCCCGTCGATGTGCACGGCGAACGCGAAGTAGGGCGACGGCTTGAACTTCTCCAGCTTCTTGCGCATCAAAAGCGCGTTGGTGCACAGGAAGACGTACTTCCTCTTGGCCACCAACTGACGCACGATCTCATCGATCTGAGGGTGCATCAGAGGCTCGCCGCCCGCGATGGAGACCATCGGCGCACCGGATTCCAGGACCGCTCCGACGGCCTGCGCAACCGGCATCCGCTGCTTCAGGATCCCGGCCGGATGCTGGATCTTTCCGCAGCCCTCGCATTTCAGGTTGCAGGCGAAGAGCGGTTCCAGCTCGACGATCAGCGGGAACTTCTCACGCTTTCGCAACTTCTGTTCAAAGAGATAGGTCCCGACCCTGATGGACTGACGAAGCGGCATGGCCATCTGGCTCACCTCCTGGGGAGCAGCAAAGAACGGTGCCATTCAAAGAAAGCGGGAAGGACGGCACGAAGAACGCGGAAGGCTGATATTCCACCGCGCACCGTGCCAATCCGGACGAGTTCATGTTCTGGAGCGTCCACGACCACCCGTACGGCCGCAACCGGGCGCGGTCCGGCCCGCTGGGCGGCCCACAGCGTGGCGGCGGACTCCATGTCCACCGCGATCGCCCCGGTCGCCCGCAGATCGGCCCGCTCGGGGCCCCGTACGACGTGGTCGGACCCGGTGAGGGGGCCGGTGTGGACGGTGCGGCCCGGCAGCGCCTCGGCGAGCGCCTTGGCGAGCACCTCGATGTCGGTGCACACCGTGGTGCCCCGCGGGTCGCGGGTTTCCTCGGCGACGACCAGGTCCCCGGGGTGCATCCCGGGGACGAGGCCGGCGCAGAAGCCTGAGGCGATGACCGCCGCGTCACCCATCCGGTCCCCGTCGAGGGCCCGGACGAGGGCGCGCTCCGCGGCCCGGGGGCCCATGCCGCTACGCAGCACGGAGACGGGCCCGGCCGAGCCGCCGCGGGCGCCGCGCAGCGCGAACCGCTCGATGGTGAGCGCACAGGCGATCACCAGCGGCACGGGCTGCGGGGCCTGGGGTGTGTCCATCAACTCCCCTTGGTGCTGTTGGGAGAGAACGGTTCTCCATGGACGTAGCGGCCGAGCGCGGTCAGCGGGAAGACCTGCCGGTAGAGGTGGTAGTTGATCGAGAAGTCCCGGGGGAATCCCGTGCCGGTGAAGTACGGCTCGTCCCAGGAGCCGTCCTCGCGCTGGGTCTCGGCCAGCCAGGCGATGCCGCGCTCGACGGCCTTGCCGTCCCGCTCCCCCGCCGCGAGCAGCGCGAGCAGCGCCCAGGCCGTCTGCGAGGCGGTGGAGGGCCCGCGGCCCACCCATTCGGTCTCGCCGTACGAGCGCAGGTCCTCGCCCCAGCCGCCGTCGTCGTTCTGCACGGACTCCAGCCAGCCGACCGCGCGGCGGATCGCGGGGTGCGAGGCGGGGATCCCGGCCGCGGTCAGGGCGGGCACCACCGACCCTGTGCCGTATACGTAGTTGACCCCCCAGCGCCCGAACCAGGCGCCGTTGGCCTCCTGTTCGGCAAGCAGCCACTCGATGCCGCGCCGGGTGCGCGGGTCGTGCGACTTGCCCTCGTAGGCGAGCATCTCCACGACGTGCGCGGTGACGTCGGCCGACGGCGGGTCGATGACCTCGCCGAAGTCGCAGAAGGGCAGCCGGTTGGGGAAGGCGCTGGTGTTGTCGGCGTCGAACGCGCCCCAGGCGCCGTTCTTCGACTGCATGCCGAGGTTCCAGCGCACCCCGCGCGCGATGGCCGCCTCGACCTTCTCCGGCTGCGGGTGCTTGACGCGGCGCAGCGCCAGGATCACTTCGGCGGTGTCGTCGATGTCCGGGTAGTTGTCGTTGTGGAACTCGAACGCCCAGCCGCCCGGCGGAAGTTCGGGGCGGCGCACGGCCCAGTCGCCGGGCCGGGTGATCTCCTCGTCCAGCATCCAGTCGACGGCCTTGACGAGGGCGGGGTGGTCGGCCGGCACGCCCGCGTCGGCGAGCGCGATGGCGGCCAGGCAGGTGTCCCACACCGGGGACTGGCAGGCCTCGATCATCCGGGCACCGTCCTCGCGCCACACCGCGAACCGGTCCAACGACTCCAGCCCGGCCCGCATGACGGGGTGCTGGAGGTCGTAGCCCAGCAGGTGCAGGGCGATCACCGAGTACACGGCGGGGGGCTGGATGCCGCCCCAGCAGCCGTCGTTCTCCTGGCGTTCGACGATCCAGCGGGCGGCGCTGCGCATCGCGGCCCGGCGCAGCTTGCGGGGGGCCACCTTCTGGTAGGCGTGCAGCACCTTGTCGAGCCGCTGGAACGCGCCGTCCCAACTCGACACCGGAGCAAGGGGTTTGACCGGATTGGGGCACCGGGCATCGGTGTGCAGCTCGTCGAGCGCGAAGGGGGCGGGCCGTACCGGCCGCTTGGCCGAGACCACCGTGAGCGGCACGATGGTCTGCCGGGCCCAGCAGCCGAAGTCGTAGATGTTGAGCGGGACCCACTTGGGCAGGAAGATCAGCTCGGGCGGCAGCTCGGGCAGGTCGTCCCACTTCCACCAGCCGAACAGGGCCAGCCAGATGCGGGTGAAGACCCGGGCGGCGGCGATCCCTCCCTGCGCCCTGATCCAGGCGGAGGCGCGGGCCATGTGCGCGTCCTCGGGCCGGTCTCCGGCCAGCCTGAGCGCGACGTAGGCCTCGATGGTGGTGGAGAGCTCGCCGGGGCCGCCGTAGAAGGTGGCCCAGGTACCGTCGTCGCGCTGCTCGCCCCGGATGAAGAGACCGGCCGCCCTGAGGGTCTTCTCGTCCTGGATGCCCAGGAACTGACGCAGCATCAGGTCCTCGGCGTCCATGGTGACGTTGGTCTCCAGGTCGCCCTTCCACCAGCCCTGGGCGTCCTGCCGCGCGAGCAGATGCCCGACGCCGCGCTCGGCGGCCTGCCGGGCGGCGTCGAGTACCGCGTCCGCGCCGGGGGCGACCCCGGTTGTTGCACTGGCCGCGGCGGCCCGGGGCCGCGGGGCCCCGGTGCTTCCGTCGGTCGTCGCTGTCATGGCTTCCCCTTAATGCAAGTGCAGTTGCTACTTCTGCTGTGCTGGGGTCTCCGTCGGCGGGGCCCGCGCTAACCGGCCCTTCCGTCGACTGCGAGTCATATGGGAATGGCAATCATCTCTTTCGTACGACGACGAAGTCCGCGAGGGCGGTGAGCTGGGCGCGGACCTTCTCCGGCATGTCGACGGCGCTGAGCGCCTCGATCGCGATGGTGTGCTGCCTGCGGGCCTCCTGGGAGGTCCACTCGCGGCCGCCGGCCTCCTCGATCAGAGCCGCGCGGGTGGCGAACTCGGCCTCGGAGAAGCTGTCGAAGTCATTGCTCTTGGCGTCGGCGGCGAGCAGCTCGCCGAGCCGCGTGGAGGCGGGGCCGCCCGCGGCCAGGGCCGCGACGACCGGCAGCGACTTCTTGCGCTGGCGCAGATCGCTCCAGGTCTGCTTGCCCGTGGCATCCGGGTCGCCCCAGATGCCGAGCAGGTCGTCGACGGCCTGGAAGGCGAGCCCGAGGTGGTAGCCGTACGCCTCCAGGGTGTCGGCGGTCCTGTCGTCGGCTCCGCCGAGGACCGCGCCGATGGAGACGGCGCAGGCGAGCAGCGCGCCCGTCTTGTTGCCCTCCATCTCCAGGCACTCCTCGACGGTGACCCGCTCGCGGTGCTCGTAGGAGATGTCCTGGGCCTGACCGTCGATCAACTTCCGCGTGGCGGTGGTGAGTCGGCGGGTCGCGCGGCCCGCTTCGACGGTGCCGAGCTCCAGGAGCACCTCGTTGGCGAGGGCGAACAGGGCGTCGCCGACGAGGATCGCCTGCGCGGGGCCGTGCACCTTCCACACCGTGTCGCGGTGGCGACGCTGCTCGTCGCCGTCCATGAGGTCGTCGTGCAGGAGCGAGAAGTTGTGCACGAGCTCCACGGCGACCGCCCCCGGCACGCCGACCTCGGCACTGGCGCCGGCCGCCTCCGCGGAGAGCAGGGCGAGCGCGGGCCGGATGGCCTTGCCGCCGTCGCCGGCCGCCGGGCGGCCCTGGGCGTCGATCCACCCGAAGTGGTAGGCGGCGACGGTGTCCATGGGAGCCGCGAGCCGGTCGACGGCCGCGCGCAGCTCCGGAGTCGACAGCGCGCGCCCCCGCTCCAGCAGGGCGTTGACGTCCACGGTGTCCACAGCCGGATTCGCCGAAGCCGAAGGCACAGTCGGCACAGTCTCTCCTCTTGTTCCAGTACTGCTAACAGTCATGCCGCCTCCTGAAGCGGATGAACATGGGGGCGGCCGAGGGTGGAGAGAGCGGCGCCTGCGGCGCTGAAACCGCTGCGCACGGCTCCCTCCATGGTCGCGGGCCAGCCGGTCGCGGTCCACGCGCCGGCCAGGTACAGGCCGTCCGCGCGGGTCCGCGCCGAGGGCCGCAGCCGTCCGACGCCGGGGGTGGGGGCGAACGTCGCTGTCCGCTCCCGGGTGACGAAGAAGTCGAGGATCTCCGCGCCGCGCGCCGCGGGCAACAGCTTTTCCAGCTCCGGGAGATAGCGCGCGCGCAGTTCGGCCACGGGCAGCTCGATCTCGTCCTCGGCGGCCGACTGGGAGATGGCCAGATACTGCCCCTGGCCCTTCAGCCCCGAGGAGTCCGTCCGGTCGAAGACCCACTGCACCGGGCTGCCGAGCGCCGCGAAGAAGGGCTGCCGCAGCACCTTGCGGTCGTAGACGACATGGACGTTGAGGATCGGCGCGGTGCCGATGCCGAGCAGCCTGCCCGGCTCGTCGAGCACCCCGTCGGGCAGCAGGTCGTGCGTCTCCTTCTGCGGTACGGCGAGCACGACGACCTCGGCGTCCAGCGTCTCGCCGGCCACCTCGACCCGCCAACCGCCGTTGTCCCCACGGGAGATGGCCTCGGCCTTGGTGCGCGTCCCGGTGCGCACCCCCGCCGCGTCGAGGGCCTTGCGGGCCAGCGTGTCGTGCAGTTCGCCGAGCGGCACGCGGGCCCAGCCGATGTCGGCGGCGCCCGGCTCGGAGAGCAGCCCGGTCTTGAAGACCATGGCGGCCAGGCCGAGCGAGGCGTGCGGCGCGGTGGCGTTCAGGGTCGCGACGCCCACCAGGTCCCACAGGGCCTCGATGGTGCGGTCCGACTGGCCGTGCCGGCTCAGCCATGTCGCGAAGTCCACGCCGTCCAGGGCCGGGTCGGCCGGGTCGAGCTTCTTGAGCGCGAGCGCGGCGCGCCCGACGGAGGCCCGCTCGGCGAGCGAGAGGTGCGGGTAGGTCGCCAGGCTCCTGGCCAGGTGCAGTGGTACGGGCAGCGCGTCGCGGCGCAGCCGGCCGAGCCGGGGGCCCCGGGGGTGCGCCACGTCGAGGACGGGGACGTCCAACTTGGCCTGCACCGGGGCGAGTTCGGCCCCGCCGACCCGGTCGAGGAACCACCGGTAGGCGGTGCAGCAGCGCAGGTAGACGTGCTGGCCGTTGTCCACGGTGAGCTCGCCGCGCCGGAAGGAGAACGCGAGACCGCCCAGGCGCGGGCGGCCCTCGACGAGGGTCACGGCCAGGCCCGCGTCGGCGAGTTCGAGCGCCGCGGTGATTCCGGCGAGTCCGCCGCCGATCACCACGGCGCGTTTGGGCTGCGCGTCGTTCATGCGCCCTCCCCTCCGGCCGCGCCGGCGTGGCGGGCACGGCGGGCCGATGCAGTCAGGGACGCATCAAGGAGCCGGGAAGTTGCACGTCGGGCCTGCGTAATGGTGCTCAGCCCTTCGTCCGGGTGCGCGTGGTGCATCAGGCGCGCCTCCTGGCGGTCTGCCGGGAGACGTGCCGCGTGTCGAGGCCGGACAGTCCGCGTACCGCGACGTACGCCTTCTCCCGCCCGGGCAGCGAGACCCGCCCGCGCAGCACCGCTTCCGGGTCGCGCTCGATGCGGTCGAGCAGGCGCCGGTAGATGCCGGCCATGGCGGCCACGCAGGCGCCGCTGCGCCGGTCCAGCATGGGAAGGAGCCGGTAGCCCTCGGCGAACAGGGCCCGGGCGCGCCGCACTTCGAAGTGGACGAGACCGGCGAAGTCGGAGCCGGGCGGCGGCACGGGGCTGTTGAAACCCGTCGAGCAGCCGAACTTGGCGAGGTCGTCGGAGGGCAGGTAGGTCCGCCCGTTTCCGGCGTCCTCGCGAACGTCCCTGAGGATGTTGGTGAGTTGGAGCGCGAGCCCCAGCGTGTCGGCGTACTCCCCGGCGCGTTCGATGCCCGGTGCGCCCGGCTGCGTACCGAACACGCCCAGCGAGAGCCGGCCGATGGCGCCGGCGACACACCGGCAGTAGACCTTCAGGTCGTCCCAGGTCTCGTAGCTCTCGCCGTGCACGTCCATGAGGACGCCGTCGATGAGTTCGTCGAGCCCGCCGAGCGGGATCGGGAACCGGCGCGCCGCGTCCGCGAGCGCGACCGCGACCGGGTCGGTGTCGTCCTCGTCGACGCGGCCGTCGCGGATGCGCCCGAGCAGCGCCCGGGTCTCCTCCAGGCGCACTTCCTTGGCGTCGTCGGCCAGTGCGCCGTCGCCGATGTCGTCGACCCGGCGCGAGAACGCGTACAGCGCCGACATCGCCTGCCGCTTGTCGGCGGGCAGCAGCCTGATGCCGTACGCGAAATTGCGCGCCTGCTGCCCGGTCACGGCCTCGCAATAGCTGTATGCGGCCTGTACCGGTGCGGACACGGGTGCCTGTGCCTCCACTGTCCGGCTCACCCCTCTCTACGCGCTCTTCGCAAGACGGCTCCCACCTCGCGCATCAGCCTTGCCTTGGTGGGCTTGGGCGGCCCCGGGAGTACGTCGTGGCCGGCGGCAGCGACCGCGTCGAGCGCGGCGCGTCCTCCGGCCACGAATCCGGCCAGCAGCAGCTTGAGTCTGCCGTGGACGCTACCCACCAGAGGGGTGCCTTCATTCAGCAACGACCCGGCGCGTTCCGCTTCGAACGCGACCAGGGCACGCACCGAGGCGCTCCCTCGGGGGGCGGCCAGATCGGCCTGCGTGACATGGAACCGCGCCATGTCCTCGGCGGGCAGATAGATCCGGTTCCGCCCGAGGTCCTCCTTCACGTCCTGGAGGTGTTCGACGATCTGCAGCGCCGTGCAGATCGCGTCGGAGCGGCGGATGCGCTCCGGGCTCGCGGTGCCGGTGATGGCGAGGACGAGCCGCCCCACGGGGTTGGCCGAAAGCTCGCAGTAGGCGAGCAGTTCCTCGTACGTCTCGTAGCGTGCGACGCGCTGGTCCTGGCGGTTGGCCGCGATCAGCCCGAGGAACGGCTCGGGGGTCAGCGAGCAGCGCCGCACGGTGGGCTGCAGGGCCTTGAGGAGCGGGTGGTGCGGCGTTCCGTCGAAGACGCGGCGCAGGTCCGTCTCGAAGGCGTCGAGCATGAGCGGCCGGTCGTCCGCGTCGGCGGGGGCGACGCCCAGGTGGCGGGCGTCGGCGCCGCCGGGGGCGAGGTCGCCGTCACCGATGTCGTCGACGAGCCGGGCGAAGCCGTAGACGGCCATCAGGTCGTCGCGCCAGGCGCGCGGCAGGAAGAACGGGGCCACCGGGAAGTTCTCTTCCGTGGCCTTGTCGAGCGTGCTGTGCGAGGAGGATCCGGTGCGCACATCCCGGACTGGGGTCACCGGGTACCGCCCGGCACGGGAACGGCGGCCGTCCCTCGGAGCTGGAGATTTTCCGTAGCCATGGCCGTCACATCTCCCGTTCTACACCGCCGACCCAAAACATCCTATTTCGGACACGCCGCCTGACCTCCCCGGACGGGGCGACCCGTCTCGCGAGGAGCCGGGGGCGTATTACCCCACTTGCCGCGAATCAGCACCGGTACAGCTTACGTTGTACAACGGCCGACAACACGTCGGGGTGTTGCGAGCATTACAAGAACACTCCAATCCGGCCCAACCTTCCCCGCACACTGGCAACTTGACGGGATCTTGACTGTCCGACCACACCATAGGACGCGGAAGCCCCTGCCGGGGTTGATCGACAGGGGCCGCGGGTTCCGCTGTCCGCCGGATGACCAAATGTCAGCGGCCGGACTCCTTCTGGTAGGCCTTTACGACCTCGTCCGTCGGACCGTCCATGAGCAGCTCGCCGCGCTCCAGCCAGAGCACGCGGTCGCAGGTGTCCCGGATGGAGCCGATGCTGTGGCTCACCAGGAAGACGGTTCCGGCGTGCTTGCGCAGTTCCCGGATGCGCTCCTCGGAGCGGATCTGGAACTGACGGTCACCGGTGGCGAGCGCCTCGTCGATCATGAGGACGTCGTGGTCCTTGGCCGCTGCGATGGAGAACCGCAGCCGGGCCGCCATGCCGGAGGAGTACGTCCGCATCGGCAGCGAGATGAAGTCGCCCTTGTCGTTGATGCCGGAGAAGTCGACGATCTCCTCGTAGCGCTCCTTGACCTCCTCGCGCGACATGCCCATGGCGAGACCGCCCAGGATCACGTTGCGCTCGCCGGTCAGGTCGTTCATGAGCGCCGCGTTCACGCCGAGCAGCGAGGGCTGGCCGTCGGTGTAGACCCGGCCGCTCTCGGGCGGCAGCAGGCCGGCGATCGCCCGCAGCAGCGTCGACTTGCCGGAGCCGTTGGAGCCGATCAGGCCGATCGCCTCGCCGCGGTACGCGGTGAACGACACGCCCTTGACCGCGTGCACCCGCCGCATGCCGCGTCCGGCGCCGCCGGTCTTGTCCCTCTTGACTATGCGGCTCAGGGCGGCAGTGGCGCTGCCCTTGCCTCCGCCGCCGCCGTTGACGGTGTACACGATGTGCACGTCGTCGCAGATGACGGTCGGAATCCGCGTCTCGACCGCGATGCGGTCCTTGATGTCCTCAGCCACGGCCGTACCGCTCCTCAGCCTTCCAGAAGTACACGAAGCCCAGCCCACCGACGACGACCGCCCAGCCGGCCGCGAGGGCCCACACGTGCGGGGGCAGCGCGTGGCCGCCGTAGCCGTCCATCAGGGCGTAGCGCGCCAGGTCCATGTAGACCGCGGCGGGGTTGCACTGAAGGATGTCCTTCAGCCAGTGCGGTTTGCCCTTGAGCACGGTGCTGAGGCTGAACATCACGCCGGACGAGTACATCCAGGTACGCATGATGAACGGCATCAGCTGCGCGAGGTCCGGCGTCTTCGAGCCGAGCCGCGCGAAGATCAGCGCCAGGCCGGTGTTGAACACGAACTGCAGCGCGAGCACCGGGATGATCAGCGGCCAGGTCATGCTCGGCATGAAGCCGGAGGAAACGACCACGATCATCAGGACGATCATCGAGAAGAGCAGCTGCTGAAGCTGCTGCAGCGCGAAGGAGACGGGCAGCGAGGCGCGCGGGAAGTGCAGGGCCCGCACCAGGCCGAGGTTGCCCGAGATCGCCCGCACGCCGGCCATCAGCGAGTTCTGCGTGAACGTGAACAGGAACACGCCGGTGACCAGGAACGGGATGTACGCGTCCGAGTCGATGCCCCGCTTCGCGTTCATCAGGACGCCGAAGATGAAGTAGTAGACCAGCGCGTTCAGCAGGGGCGTCGCCACCTGCCAGATCTGGCCGAGCTTCGCCTCGCTGTACTGGGCAGTCAGTTTGGCCGACGAGAACGACAGGATGAAGTGGCGCCGGCCCCACAGCTGCTTGATGTAAGCGGAGAGCCCGGGACGGGCTCCGCTCACCGACAGCCCGTGCTTGGCGGCGAGGTCCGCCGGGGACAGGGTTGTGTCACTCACAAGTGAAAACTTTCGTGTTCAAGAAGTACGCCCGATGGTCTCAGAGCCGAGACTCTCAGATGACGGGGGGACGGCCCAGCCGGGTGAGCTTGAAGACCGTACGCCACTTCATGGGACGGCGCGGTCCGCAGGGCGTCGCCCAGCCCTCCTTGAACCCGCCGAACCAGGCCTTCAGCGCCGGGCCCGAGGGCTTGCGGGCCAGGGTCAGGAGCAGCCAGACCCCCAGGTAGACCGGGACGAGCGGGGCGGGCAGGTTGCGCCGGGCCAGCCAGACCCGGTTGCGGGCCACCATCCGGTGGTAGACCGCGTGCCGGGACGGGGCGGTCGTCGGGTGGTGCAGGACCATGTCCGCGCGGTAGTCGATCATCCAGCCGGCGTCGAGCGCCCGCCAGGCCAGGTCGGTCTCCTCGTGGGCGTAGAAGAACTCGTCCGGCAGCCCGCCGACCTCCGCGAACACCCGGGTCCGCACGGCGTTGGCGCCGCCGAGGAAGGTCGTCACGCGCGAGGAGCGCATCGGGTCGGCGGCGCGCAGCCTCGGAACGTGGCGGCGCTGGGTGACGCCGGTCTCCGGGTCGGCGATCCGGAAGCTGATGATGCCGAGCTCCGGGTCGGCGGCGAAGGCCTTGCGGCACAGCTCGGCGGTGTCCGGGTTGGCGAGCAGCCCGTCGTCGTCGAGGAAGAGCAGCACGTCGACCTCCGTGCCCGAGGGGCCGAACGCCTCGATGCCGACGTTGCGGCCGCCCGGGATGCCCAGGTTCTCGGGCACCTCCACGGTGCGTACGCCCTCGGGGACGTCCGGGACCGGGGCGCCGTTGCCGACGACGACGACCTCGACCGGGGCGCCGTCCTGCTTGGCGACCGAGTCGAGCAGGGCCCGCAGCTCGGCGGGCCGGTTGCCCATGGTGATGACGACCGCGCCGACCTTCATGGGGGCGCTCATTTCAGCCTGCTGGAGGCGAGGATCGACACGAGGTGGAGGAGCGTCTGGAGGAGCGCGATGCCGGCGAGCACCGCGACGCCCAGGCGCGAGAAGTACAGGTCGCCCCGGACGTGGTCCACGACCGCGAGGACCAGGATCAGCAGGGACGCCTCGATGCCGAGGACCAGGCGGTGGAACTTCAGCGCGGCGGCGGCCCGGCGGGCCAGCGCCATGCCGGAGGAGCGTGGCGTGGCCGCCGCGTCCTTGACCTGCGGCAGGCCGGCCTGGTGCCGGGCGACGCCGACGAGGTCGGTCTCCGCCTTGATCAGGATGGCGCCGAGGGCCGCGAGCGTACCGAGGAAGGCCCACAGCCAGTCGATGCGGCCGCCGCCCCACAGGTCGGCGGCGCGCAGGCCGAAGCCGACCAGGACCGCCGCGTCGCACAGGTAGGCGCCGACGCGGTCCAGGTACACCCCGGACAGCGAGAACTGCTTCTTCCAGCGGGCGACTTCACCGTCGACGCAGTCGAGCAGCAAATAGCCCTGGACGGCCACGACGCCGAGCACCGCGCCCCAGATGCCCGGGATGAGCAGGGCCGGGGCGGCGAGGACACCGCTGAGGGTCATCAGGTAGGTCAGCTGGTTCGGCGTGACCTTGGTGGTGACCAGGAGGCGGGTGATGCGCAGGGAGATCTCGCGCATGTACAGGCGGCCGCCCCAGTGTTCTCCGCTGACCCGGTCCTTGACACCCGCGGGGTGCACGACCGGGCGGAGCTCAGCTACGGATGGTCTTGGCATAGTCGGCGTACGCGTCCCTGATCTGGTCGGTGGACAGGTCGAGGTGCTCGAGGATGGTGTAGCGGCCGGGGCGGGTCTGCGGCGCGAACTCGACGGCGCGGACGAACTCCTCGACGGTGAAGCCGATTTCCTCCGGGGTGACCGGCAGCCGGTGCCGCCTCAGCACGCTCGCCATCAGCGCGGACTCCTCCACCGCGCCGCGCAGGTGCATGGCGAAGGCCGCGCCGAGGGCCACCTGTTCACCGTGGCTCGCGGCCCGCTTCGGGAAGAGGATGTCGAAGGCGTGGTTGATCTCGTGGCAGGCGCCCGACGCGGGGCGCGAGTCGCCGGAGATCGACATGGAGATGCCGGTGAGGACCAGGCCCTCGGCGAGCACCTGGAGGAAGCCGTCGTCCTCGACGCTGCCGGGGTGGCGCAGCACGGCCTCACCGGCCTGGCGGGCCATGGCCGCGGCCAGGCCGTCGATGGACTCGCCGGTCTCGCGGTTGGACAGCTCCCAGTCCGCGATGCAGGAGATGTTCGAGACGGCGTCGCCGATGCCGGACCGTACGAAGCGGGCCGGGGCCTCGCGGATGACGTCCAGGTCGATGACGACGGCGATCGGCGTGGGCACCCCGTAGGAGCCGCGGCCCGCGTCGTTGTCGAGGGTGGCGACGGGCGAGCACAGGCCGTCGTGCGCCAGGTTCGTCGGGACGGCGACCAGCGGGAGGCCGATGCGCGCCGCGGCGTACTTGGCACAGTCGATGATCTTGCCGCCGCCGAGGCCGACGACCGCGTCGTAGTGACCCGACTTCATCGCGTCGGCGAGCTTGATCGCGTTGTCGAGCGTGCCGCCGCCGACCTCGTACCAGTCGGCGCCGGGCAGCGCCGGGGCGAGCCGCTCGCGCAGCACCGCCCCGGAGCCGCCGCTGATGGCCACCGCGAGTTTGCCCGACGCCGAGATGCGCTGGTCGGCGAGGACGCCGGCCAGATCATCCAGCGCCCCGGCCCGGATGTCGACGACAACCGGGGACGGGATGAGCCTCGTCAGTACTGGCACGCGATCTCACGGCCCTTCGCCAGGTCGTCGTGGTTGTCGATCTCGACCCACGACACCTCGCCGATGGGGGCCACGTCGACGGTGAAGCCGCGGTTCACGAGCTCCTGGTAGCCGTCCTCGTAGTAGAGGTCGGGGTCGCGCTCGAAGGTGGTCTTCAGGGCGTCGGCGAGCTCCTCGGCGGCCTCGGCCTCGATCAGCGTGACGCCGATGTACTCGCCGGTGGCGGTCGCCGGGTCCATCAGCTTGGTGATGCGCTGGACGCCCTTGCCCTCGGCGGTGATGACCTTCATCTCCTCGTCGGCGAGGTTCTTCACCGTGTCGAGGGCGAGGATGATCTTCTGGCCCTGGCCGCGCGCGGCCAGCAGGGTCTTCTCGACGGAGACGGGGTGGACCGTGTCGCCGTTGGCAAGGATCACACCGCGCTTGAGGACCTCACGCGCGCACCACAGGGAGTAGGCGTTGTTCCACTCCTCGGCCTTGTCGTTGTCGATCAGCGTGATCGCGACGCCGTACTTGGCCTCCAGGGCCTCCTTGCGCGCGTACACGGCTTCCTTGCGGTAGCCGACGACAATGGCGACCTCGGTGAGGCCGACCTCGGCGAAGTTCTTCAGCGCGATGTCCAGGACGGTGGTGTCACCGTCGACAGGCACGAGGGCCTTCGGGAGCGTGTCGGTGTAGGGGCGCAGACGCCGTCCGGCACCGGCTGCCAGTACGAGGCCAATCATGCTGTTTCTCCTTCGTCATGTACGGCAGGTGCTCCGGAGGACACCCAGAAGCGGATGGACTCCACGAGCACCACGAGCGCGATGGCCGCCGCGAGGGCGGTGAGCGCCAGGGTGAAGTCTGTGTCCCGCGTGGCGAGGACGGCGGCGAGCACGGTCACCACGAGCGTGCGGCCCTCGTGGCCGCCGATCAGCCGCACCAGCCACTTCGGCGGCGCGCCCGAGCCGCCCTTGATGCGGTAGACCGTGTCGTAGTGATGGTAGGCGACCGCGGCCACCAGCCCGAAGGCCGCGGGAAGGGCCCCGTTCACGTCCGAGCGGGCCGCCAGGATCAGGACCGTGCAGTATTCGGCCACCCGGAAGAGTGGCGGCACGAGCCAGTCGAGGGCGCCCTTCAGGGGACGCGCGACCGCCAGGCCCGACAGGACCGCGTAGAAGGCGGCCGCGACGATCATCTGGCCGCTGCCGACCGGCTGTGTCAGCGCCGCGGCGATCAGCGCGACCGCGCCGACGGCCGCGACCACGGGGGCGCCCGGGATCCGGGGTGCCCTGGCGGCGACCAGCTGCGCGACGGGCCCGCTGTCCGCGAGCTCGGCGAGCGCTAGGGCCGCGCGGTCGGTGCGGGTGGCGTGCCGGGTCAGCGAGCGAAGGACGCGGCCCGCGGTGGTGTAGCAGGCCGCGAAGGCGCAGCCGATGAGCAGCGCGTAGAAGACGATGCGGGGCGTGGTGGCGGCGGTCAGCACGGCGATCATGGCCCAGCGCTCGCCGATCGGCAGCACGATCATGCGCCGAACCCACACCGTCCAGCCGACCGAGTCGAGCTTGTCGGAGAGGGCTGCGGTGGGGCTGGTGTTGGCGGTGGCGTCCGTGCCCACGACGTGCGCCTCGTTGAACGAGAAGTCCACGACGTGGCGGCAGGTCTGGAGCACCATCGCGCCGAGCGCGAGCGCCCATACGTCGTCGCCGCCCCGGGCCGCGCCGAGGGCGAGGCCCGCGTAGTAGGCGTACTCCTTGGCGCGGTCGAAGGTGGCGTCGAGCCAGGCGCCCATCGTCGAGTACTGGAGCGAGTAGCGGGCGAGCTGCCCGTCGGTGCAGTCCAGGACGAAGGAGAGGATCAGCAGCACTCCGGCCGCGACATAGCCGCCGCGCGTCCCGGTCGCCGCGCAGCCCGCCGCGATCAGTGCGGTGATCAGCGAGGCGGTGGTGACCTGGTTGGGGGTGAGCCCCCGGCGGGCGCACCAGCGCGCGATGTAGCGGGAGTACGGGCTGATGAAGTGGGTGGTGAAGAACCCGTCGCGGGACTTCACGGCGTTGCGCAGGCGGACGGCCTCGTCGTCGACGGCGGCGACGGCCTGGGCCGCCGCGACCGCGGCGACTTCGTCCGCGGGGACGGTCGCGACGAGCGAGCCGAGCTCCGGGTGGTGCACCGCCACGCCGTCCGCCTCGATGGCCGCGGCGATGTCGTCGGCGAGCACGGAGGCCGTACCGACCTGGGCCGCGGGCGCCCGAGTGCCGCCGGCCAGGGCGCGGGTGAGCGCCGGGCGGGCCTCGGCCTGGACGGTGAGCGCGCCGGGCACCGAGGCGGCCGGGAAACGGGGGTCGGTCAGCGCGAGGCGCAGCGCGTGGACATGCCCGACGAAGCGCGGGTCGACCAGGGCGACGCGTTCACCGGCCGGCACCTCGGCGAGGAGGCGGGGCAGATCATCGGGGAGGAAGGCCTGCTGCACGTCGAAACCCAGCGTGCGCAGATCGGGTCCGAGCTGCGAGCCGGGCACCGGCGGACCGGTAAGGATGGCGGTCGACAGACGAACTCACTCCTTGCGACTGACATGGCTGAAGTGCGACGACCCGGCCCGGCACGGGGGCGGGCGGCACGTCGGCAGAGGCTATCGGATGCACGGAACCGGGAATTCACTGGCCGTTCGGAGCCTGGGTCTTACGCCGATGGGCCCGGCGGCGCCCGGTGCGGGGACGCCGCGATCATCATCGTCGATCAAGGGCGCAGCCCACAAACCGCGTTCGGACAGCGCCGCCCGCACGATCCCGGCGTCGGCCTCCCAGGGCGGGTCCGGCGATCTCTCCGACGCTCTGACCTGCAAGCATTTCCGCAGGTCAGAGCACATGACAACGGTGTTCAGTCCCGTGTTGCACATACCCCCTACCCGTAGTTCACTGACCCCTCGTACACAGACGTCGGGATTGATCGCGAACGGATGCGGGAGGGCCTTCATGGGGGCTGGGCACGACCACGGACACACGCACGGCGGGCCGCCGCCGGCCGGCACCGCGGCCGCCGCCTACCGGGGACGGCTGCGCATCGCACTCGGCATCACACTGACCGTGATGGTCGTGGAGATCGTCGGGGGCCTGCTCGCGGACTCGCTGGCGCTCGTCGCGGACGCGGCGCACATGGCGACGGACGGCCTCGGGCTCGCGATGGCGCTGCTCGCCATCCACTTCGCCAACCGCCCGGCCGGGGGCAACCGCACCTTCGGGTACGCCCGCGCCGAGATACTCGCGGCGCTCGCCAACTGTCTGCTGCTGCTCGGGGTGGGCGGCTACGTCCTGTTCGAGGCGGTGTCGCGGTTCGTCGAGCCGGCCGACACGGCGGGCGGTACGGCCGTGATCTTCGGCCTGATCGGTCTGGTCGCGAACTCGGTCTCGCTGTCCCTCCTCATGAAGGGGCAGCAGGACAGCCTGAACGTGCGTGGCGCGTTCCTGGAGGTCCTCTCCGACGCGCTCGGCTCGGCGGCCGTCGTGATCGCCGGTCTGGTCATCATGACCACCGGCTGGCAGGCGGCCGACCCGATCGCCTCGCTCGTGATCGGCCTGATGATCGTGCCCAGGACCGTCAAGCTGCTGCGCGAGACCCTCAACGTGCTGCTCGAATCGGCACCCAAGGGCGTCGACATGGCCGAGGTGCGGGCGCACATAGTGGAGCTGCCGGGCGTCGAGGACGTACACGATCTGCACGCCTGGACGATCACCTCGGGGATGCCGGTGCTCTCGGCGCACGTGGTGGTCAGCCAGGGCGTGCTCGACTCGGTGGGGCACGAGAAGCTGCTGCACGAGTTGCAGGGGTGCCTGGGGGATCACTTCGATGTCGAGCACTGCACCTTCCAGCTGGAGCCGGGCGGCCACGCCGAGCACGAGGCGAAGCTCTGCCACTGACACGCACGGTTCCCGGGGCCCCGTGTGGGGCAGGACATGCGGATGCCGGTCAATGGCGGACACGCCGCTTTTGTACGGCAGACTGGGCAGCCGAGGACCGAAGCGAAGGATGGTTATGCCGAGCACACCAGCCACCACGGCGAACAACTCGTCGAACGGGACCACGGGCGCCGCACCAGAGATCTTGCTCGAACTCGTCGACGAGAGCGGCAACACCATCGGAACCGCGGAGAAGCTCTCCGCCCACCAGGCGCCCGGGCAGCTGCACCGGGCGTTCTCCGTCTTCCTCTTCGACCCGGCGGGCCGGCTGCTGCTCCAGCGCCGCGCGCTCGGCAAGTACCACTCCCCCGGCGTCTGGTCCAACACCTGCTGCGGCCACCCGTACCCCGGCGAGTCCCCGTTCGCGGCGGCCGCCCGGCGCACCTACGAGGAGCTGGGGATCTCGCCGTCGCTGCTCGCCGAGGCGGGCACGGTGCGCTACAACCACCCGGACCCGGACTCGGGCCTGGTGGAGCAGGAGTACAACCACCTCTTCGTGGGCCTGGTGCAGTCGCCGCTGCGGCCGGACCCGGAGGAGGTCGGCGAGACGGCGTTCGTCACGCCCGAGGAGCTGACCGAGCGGCACGCCCGCGCCCCGTTCTCGGCGTGGTTCATGACGGTGCTCGACGCGGCGCGGCCCGCGGTCAAGGAGCTCACGGGGCCCGACGCGGGCTGGTGATCCCGGGCAGCGGGGCCAGCGGGAGTGCGGCCCAGACGATCTTTCCGCCGTTCGCGGTCTGCTCGACGTCGCACACCCCGCCGGCCTCCTCGGTGATCTCGCGCACCAGGAGCAGCCCCCTGCCGCCGGTCTGGCCGCAGTCGGTCTCCAGGGCCCTGGGCCGGTAGGGGTGGTTGTCCTCGACGGACACCCGGATCCACTCGGCGCCGATCGCCACCTCGACGGCGACCTGCGGCGAGAGCAGGGCCGCGTGTCTGACCGCGTTGGTGACCAGCTCCGAGACGATCAGGAGCAGGCCCTGGACGAGGTCCTCGTGGGCCGGCACGCGCTGCCGCCGCAGCAGGTCGCGCACCGCATGCCGGGCCTGCGGCACCGAGACGTCGACGGCGGGCGCGGTGAAGCGCCACACTCCCTCGTACGACTGCTGCCTGGCCAAAGCTGCGGGTTCGGGCGGGAGGCTCCCGCGGATCTCCATGTTCCGGCACCCACCCTCGCGGCTCGACAGCACACCCGTCTGCTCACGAGTGTGTGGAGTGTGTTGGTCCGGACCGGCCGACTGAACAGAAGTCAGCATCTATCGCCGCTTTTTGCTCCCCGATGCAAGAGAAGGTCATCGCTCCGTCGGGTTCTGATCTTCCTCCGAGGGCTTTGCCATGGCTTGCGGGGGTGTCGGAGACATCGGAGGTGTGCCTCCCCCGGTCTCCGCGGGGGTCACGGCGTCACTCACAAGAGTGACGATTCTGCGTCCGCTCAATCCGATGGCGATCAGGCCGAGGCCGTCGAACAGAGCCAGGGAGAAGAAACAGCCGATGACGTACCGGCTGTTGCTCGGCCAGTTCGCGAGCACAAGGACGCCCAGGAGCACCCCGAACGCTCCTTGCACCAGCGTCCAGCCGAACTGCGGTCCGCGCACCACCACGCTGCCCGCCAGGCGGAAGACCCCGCCGGTCAGGAACAGCAGGGCGGCGAACATGGTGAGCGCCTCGGCGCTGCCCTCGGGGCGGCGGATGATGACGACGCCCGCGGCGAGGTTCAGCGCGGCGACCACGACGCCGAGCCAGAAGAAGCTGGAGCCGCGCGACTGGATCGCGTGCGCGAGGCCCACGACGCCGCCGACGAGCAGCAGCCAGCCGAACAGCAGCATGGTGGTGAGGGTGGCGAACTCGGTGTAGCCGAGGCCCACCAGACCGGCCACGACCAGGATCGCCCCGAGCAGGGCGAGCAGACCGAAGCTCCGGCTCAGTTTCCGGCCCTCACGGCCGACATCCTTGGTGGGTCCGGTCATCAGCGTCTCCTCACGGTCCGCGTGCGACGACCCCCCTTGTGATCATAGGTTTCGGCCGCCCGGATAGCATCCGGCGCATGCAGCCGCAGCTGGAGCAGAGCCTCACCGAAGGCGTCGCCACCGTCGTCATCGGCAACCCCGCCAAGCGCAATGCGATGACGTCCGCGATGTGGCGGGCACTGCCGCCGCTGCTCGAATCCCTGGCCGCCGATCCGGACGTACGGGCCCTGGTGCTGACCGGGGCCGGGGACACGTTCTGCGCGGGCGCCGACATCTCGACGCTGCGGGAGCCCGGCGACGACCCCAAGATGCTCGCGGTACGGGCCGAGGAGGCGCTGGCGGCCTTTCCCAAGCCGACCCTTGCGGCGGTGCGCGGTCACTGCGTGGGCGGCGGCAGCCAGCTCGCGGCCGCGTGCGATCTGCGGTTCGCCGAGGAGGGCGCGCTCTTCGGCGTCACCCCCGCGAAGCTCGGCATCGTCTACCCGGCGTCCTCCACCCGGCGCCTTGCCGCCCTGGTGGGGCCCGCGACCGCCAAGTACCTGTTGTTCTCGGGGGAGTTGATCGACAGCGAGCGGGCGCTGCGGACCGGTCTGGTGGACGAGGTGCTGCCGGAGGGCGAACTCGCCGAGCGGGTGGCCGAGTTCACCCGCGTCCTGGTGTCGCGCTCGCAGCTCACGCAGGCGGCGGCGAAGGAGTTCGCGGACGGGCGGACCGACCGGGACGCGCACTGGGCCGAGCAGGAGCGCGAAAGCGGCGACACCGCGGAGGGCGTCGCCGCTTTCCTGGAGCGCCGGGCTCCTCGTTTCACCTGGCGGGTGAGCTCGAAGGAAGGCCCTGCGTCCTGAAGTGCTCCACCAGGTCGGCCGGCGCCTTGTCGGGCGAGCCCGCGTCGTAGGGCGGCTGCGGGTCGTACTCGATGAGGAGCTGTACAGCCTGGGCGTGCCGGTCTCCGGCGATCATTCCGGCCAGGGTCAGGCCCATGTCGATGCCGGAGGAGACCCCGGCCGCGGTGACGTACTTGTGGTCGAAGACGACCCGGTCCCCGGTCGGTGTCACACCGAAGCTCGCGAGGTGGTCCAGGGAGAGCCAGTGCGAGGTCGCCCGCCGGCCCTTCAGCAGCCCGGCCGCGCCGAGCATCAGGGAGCCCGTGCACACCGAGGTCGTCCACGTCGTCGCGACGTCGGCGGTGCGCAGCCAGTCGAGGAGCGGCCCGCCTCCCAGGTGCGGCTCGACGGCCACCGGCGGGGCGCCCGGCACGATCACGATGTCCGGCCGGGTCACCTCCGCGAACGACTTCTCGGCGACCAGGGCGAGGTTCCCCCGGTCGTTGCGAACGGGCCCGGCCTGCTCGGCGACGAACACCGTCTCGGCACCGGGGAGCGGGCCGAGCGTCTCGTACGGGCCGATCGCGTCCAGGGCGGTGAAGCCGGGGTACAGGACGACGGCAATCTGCATGGATTGTCCTTCTCAGGAGGTTGCGGGTTCGGTCATGTCCGGTCTGCGGAGCCGAAGCGGCTCGCGGCGCGGAACTGCTCGACGAGATGAGCCGGGGCCTTGTCCGGCGAGCCCGCGTCGTAGGGCGGCTGGGGGTCGTACTCGGTGAGGAGCTGGACGGCCTGGGCGCGCTCGTCGCCGGCGATCCGGCCGAGCAGGGCGAGCCCCATGTCGATGCCGGAGGAGACGCCGGCGGCCGTGACGTACTTGCCGTCGAACACGACCCGCTCCCCGGTGGGCCGCGCGCCGAACGTCGCGAGGTGGTCGAGGGCGAGCCAGTGCGAGGTCGCGCGGCGCCCGTCGAGGAGCCCGGCCGCACCGAGCAGCAGCGAGCCCGTGCACACCGAGGTCGTCCAGGTGGTCGTGGCGTCGACGGCACGGAGCCAGTCGAGGACCGCCGGGTTGTCCATCTGCTCGGTCTGGCCGGGGCCGCCCGGGACCACCACGATGTCCGGCCGCGTCACCTCGCCGAGCGTGCGGTCGGCGGCGAGGCCGAGGCTGCCCTGGTTGTCGTTGCGTACGAGCCCGGCCCGCTCGGCCACGAACACGGTCTCGGCGCCGGGCGTCCGCCCCAGGATCTCGTACGGGCCGACGGCGTCCAGGGCGGTGAACCGGTCGTAGAGCAGGATCGCGATCTGCATGGTGGCTGCCTTCTTACGGAGGGTTACGCGGGCGTGGGGCGGAAGCGGCGGCGGTACTCGGCCGGGGCCGTGCCCAGCGTTTTGACGAAGGCGCGCCGCATCGCCTCGGGGGTGCCGTAGCCGGCCGCGCGGGAGACCTCCTGGACGCCGCTCGGAGTCTCTTCGAGGAGGCGGCGGGCGTGTTCCAGGCGGACGCGCTCGACATAGCGGCCGGGCGTCGTGCCGGTCTCGGCGTGGAAGGCGCGGGCGAAGTGGCGCGGCGAGAGGCTGGCGCGCTGGGCGAGGGCCTCGACGGACAGGTCGCCGTCCGGGTGCTCGGTGATCCACTGCTGAAGTTCGCGCAACGGCTCGCGCCGGGCGGTCTGCACGGCGAGCTGGGCGCTGAACTGGGCCTGGTTGCCCGGCCGGCGCAGGAACACCACCATGTTGCGGGCGAGGCCCAGGGCCGCGGCCCTGCCGTGGTCCTCCTCCACCAGGGCGAGGGCCAGGTCGATGCCCGCGGTGACCCCGGCCGAGGTGGCTGTGTTGCCGTCCCTCACGAAGATCGGATCCGGCTCGACCCGGACCGCCGGGTAGCGGCGGGCCATCTCGGCGCAGTGGGCCCAGTGCGTCGTGGCCCGGCGCCCGTCGAGCAGCCCGGCCTCGGCGAGCAGCATCGAGCCCGAGCACACGGAGACGAGGCGCGGGGCGCGCGGGCCGTGCGCGCGCAGCCAGTTGATCAGGCGGGGATCGGCGCCGCGGGTGCCGTCGCCGCCCGGGACGAGCAGGATGTCGGCCGGTGCGGCGTCCGCGAGCGCACAGTCGGCCATGAGGCGAAGACCGCTGTGCGCGGTGACCGGGGCCCCGTCGAGCGAGGCGAAGCGCAGCCGGTAGGCGTCGGGGTCCCCGACGACGCGGCCCACCCCGGCGAACACCTCGGCCGGCCCGGTCACATCGAGACTCTGGACGTCGTCGAAGAGGACGACCAGAACGGAGTGCTGCGTCATGCCCCCATCCTTCGTCCGAGCCGCGATGGCCGCAATGACAAGAACCCCACCTTTCCTGCCATCCGCCACTGAGCCCGGCCCACCCCTTCACGGCGTACCGACCAGTCGGTAACGTGCTGGGTATGAGTTCTCTCCCCCCGCGCGCCGGGCGCCACTGCCACAACCCGCTCAACTCGCTGCACGCCACGGTCTACTTCTCGCCGGACTTCACCAAGGAGCTCGCCGGGCTCGGAGTCGAGGACCGCAGCGCCGCCTACTTCGCGGGGCGGGCGGCCGCGATGGGAGCCGTGGGCCCCGGAGTCGTGGCGGCCACGTTCTACAACTTCCGGCACGACCTGATCGCCCGGCACCTTCCCGCCGTGTGGCGCACCGCCTCCCCCGAGGCCGTGCTCGCCGCGCGCCTGAGGGCCGTCGACAGCACGCTGCGCAGGCTGCTCGGCGAGGAGGCCATCGCCTCCGACGAGATGGCGGAGGCGGCCCGGCTCGCGCTGCGCGCCGCCGAGGGCTGCACCCGGCACGCCCGGCCCCTGTACGCCGCGCACGCCGACCTGCCCGTGCCCGAGGAGCCGCACCTGGCCTACTGGCACGCGACGACGCTGCTGCGCGAGCACCGCGGCGACGGCCACCTCACCGCGCTGCTCGACCTGGAGCTCGACCCGCTGGAGGCGCTGGTCAGCCACACCGCGACCGGCAAGGGCATGGCACGCAAGTGGGTCATGGCCACCCGCGGCTGGGAGCAGTCGGACTGGGACGCGGCGGCCGAGCGGCTCCGCGAGCGCGGACTGCTCGACGGCGAGGGCGAGTTGACCGAGGCGGGCGTGGCCCTGCGCGCCGACCTCGAAGACCGTACCGACCGCCTCGACCTCGCCCCCTACGAACTCCTCGGCGCGCAGGGCGTGGCCCGGCTCACCGAACTCGCCAAGGGATTCCTGGTGGCGGCGGCCCTGGCGGGCGGCTTCCCGGCCGACCTCGTCGGCAAGGGCTGATCGTCGATTGTCGGTGCCGCCTGCCACAATGGCGCCTCAGGCTCAGCGAGAAGGCGGTACGGCAACGTGACGACGTCCATCGAAGGCAGGATCGCCGAGGAACTCGGCGTACGGGAGCGGCAGGTGAAGGCCGCCGTCGAGCTGCTCGACGGCGGGTCCACCGTCCCGTTCATCGCGCGCTACCGCAAGGAAGCGACCGAGATGCTGGACGATGCCCAGCTGCGCACCCTCGAGGAGCGGCTGCGCTATCTGCGGGAGCTGGAGGAGCGGCGCACCGCGGTCCTGGAGTCCGTACGGGAGCAGGGCAAGCTCACCGAGGCCCTTGAGGCGCAGATCCGGGCCGCCGACACCAAGGCTCGCCTGGAGGACATCTACCTGCCCTTCAAGCCGAAGCGGCGCACCAAGGCGCAGATCGCGCGCGAGGCCGGCCTGGAGCCGCTCGCCGACGGCCTGCTCGGCGACCCGTCGGTGGAGCCGCTCGCCGCGGCCGCCGCGTTCGTCGACGCGGACAAGGGCGTCGCCGATCCGGCGGCCGCCCTGGAGGGCGCCCGCGCCATTCTCGCCGAGCGCTTCTCCGAGGACGCCGACCTGATCGGCGAGCTGCGCGAGCGCATGTGGACCAGGGGCCGCCTCGCGGCGAAGGTGCGGGACGGCAAGGAGGAGGCGGGCGCCAAGTTCGCCGACTACTTCGACTTCACCGAGCCGTTCACCGCGCTGCCCTCGCACCGGGTGCTCGCGATGCTGCGCGGCGAGAAGGAGGACGTCCTCGACCTCGTCCTGGAGCCCGAGGAGCCGTCGGCGGAGCCGGGCCCCTCGACGTACGAGAACATGGTGGCGCGGCGCTTCGGCGTCGCCGACCGGGGGCGCCCCGGCGACAAGTGGCTCGGTGACACGGTCCGCTGGGCCTGGCGCACCCGCATCCTCGTCCACCTCGGCATCGACCTGCGCCTTCGGCTGCGCACGGCCGCCGAGGACGAAGCGGTCCGCGTCTTCGCCTCCAACCTGCGCGACCTGCTGCTCGCCGCCCCGGCCGGCACCCGGGCCACGCTCGGCCTCGACCCCGGTTTCCGTACGGGCGTGAAGGTGGCCGTCATCGACGCGACCGGCAAGGTCGTGGCGACGGACGTGATCCACCCGCACGTGCCCGCGAACAAGTGGGACCAGGCGCTGGCGAAGCTCGCCGGGCTCTGCAAGGAGCACGCGGTCGAGCTGATCGCCATCGGCAACGGCACGGCGTCCCGCGAGACCGACAAGCTCGCCGGTGAACTCATCGCCAAGCACCCGGAGTTGGCCCTCGCCAAGGTGATGGTGTCCGAGGCGGGCGCTTCGGTGTACTCGGCCTCCGCGTTCGCCTCGCAGGAGTTCCCGGACATGGACGTGTCGCTGCGTGGCGCGGTCTCCATCGCCCGCCGCCTGCAGGACCCGCTCGCCGAGCTGGTGAAGATCGACCCGAAGTCCATCGGCGTGGGCCAGTACCAGCACGACCTGTCCGAGGTGAAGCTGTCGCGCTCGCTCGACGCGGTGGTCGAGGACTGTGTGAACGGCGTGGGCGTGGACGTCAACACCGCCTCCGCGCCGTTGCTTTCCCGGGTGTCGGGCATCGGCTCGACCCTCGCCGAGAACATCGTGGCGCACCGCGACAGCAACGGCCCCTTCCGCTCCCGCCGGGCCCTGAAGGACGTGGCGCGGCTCGGCCCGAAGGCGTACGAGCAGTGCGCGGGCTTCCTGCGGATCCGCGACGGCGAGGACCCGCTGGACGCGTCCAGCGTGCACCCCGAGGCGTACCCGGTGGTGCGGCGGATGGTGAAGACGGCGGGCAGCGAGGTCGCCTCGCTCATCGGCAACACGGCGGTGCTGCGCTCGCTGCGGCCCGACGACTTCGTGGACGAGACCTTCGGTCTGCCCACGGTCACCGACATTCTGCGCGAGCTGGAGAAGCCGGGCCGCGACCCCCGCCCGGCGTTCAAGACGGCCACCTTCAAGGAGGGCGTGGAGAAGATCGGCGATCTGGAGCCCGGGATGCTCCTGGAGGGCGTGGTCACGAACGTGGCGGCGTTCGGCGCGTTCATCGACATCGGCGTGCACCAGGACGGGCTCGCGCATGTCTCGGCGCTGTCGAAGACGTTCGTGAAGGACCCGCGCGACGTGGTGAAGCCGGGCGACATCGTCCGGGTGAAGGTCCTCGACGTGGACGTGCCGCGCAAGCGGATCTCGCTGACCCTGCGGCTTGAGGACGACGCGTCCGCGCCGGGCGGCGCACCCAAGCGTGAGCGCGGCGAGCGGGGCGGCCAGGGTCAAGGCCAGGGCAACCGGCCTCCGCAGCAGCGCCAGGGCCAGCAGCGCCGGGGCAACGGCGGTGGCGGCGAGGCCCGTGGCGGCAACCGGCAGGGCGCCGGCCAGGGCCGCGCCTCGGCACCGGCCCCCGCGAACAGCGCGATGGCGGACGCCCTGCGCAAGGCCGGCCTGCTTGACCCGAAGGGCCGCGGCGGACGCTGAGGCAGCATCGAGGGGCGGGCCCACCGCATCAACTGCCGTACGCCCGCCCCTCATTGACGTGGCATCAGCCCTCCAGGGCGACCGGTCCCGCCGTGACCGGCTCGGCGTTGCGGCGGGTCTTGGCCCAGCCGGTGCGGCCGCGCAGGCTGCGTACGAAGCCGCGCGCCGAGACGACGAACAGGTGGTACGCGTACAGCCACAGCGCGAAGCCCCACAGCACGGCGGTGATCCGCGAGGCATCCGGGGCGTGGTCGCGCCGGTAGACCGGGCCCCACAGGACGAACGGGCCGATGGAGAGCGCCGCGAGCACCAGGGTCAGCGGCCAGAGCGCGAGTGAGCCGAGCCCTCCGAGTACCAGCATCGCGGCGCACAGCACCAGCGTGAGGAGATGCGCTACGGGCTGGAAGAACGTGTACAGCGTCTCCAGGACGCCCGCGCCCGTGTACTGGCGCGAGGAGAGGATCCGGCCCGCGTAGCGCACGCACTGGAGGTTGCCCTGGGCCCAGCGGGTGCGCTGGGTGAGCAGCCGGCGGGCATGCGGGAGACCCTCCTGGGAGACCCAGGTGTCGGCGACATGCGTGATGCGGTAGCCGGCGAGGATCATCTGGAGGCCCAGCTCGTAGTCCTCCAGGAGCGCGCCGCGCTGCCATGGGCGCCGCTCGGCGGCGGCGATCCGGTCGAGCGCGGAAAGCCGGGTGAACTGGCCGTTGCCTCCGAGTCCGACCGAGCCGGTACGGCCGCGCAGCAGCTGCATGCCCGCGTTGGACACGGCGAACTCCATGTCCTGGACGCGCACCAGGAGTCGTGCGAAGGCGTTCGCCGGGCGCCCCCGCCCGGGCAGCGGTCGCTTGTCGCCGACGTTGCGCATCCGCACGCCGACCTGCACTCCGCCGACCTCCGGATCCCCGAACGCGGCCGGTCCCGAGACGAGTGCGAGGGCGCGGGGGTCGAGCCGTCCGTCGGCGTCGACCACGCACACGACGGTCCGCTCCCGGTCCGCCCCGCCCGGCAGGAAGTCCCCGAGCTGCTCATGGGCGGCGTTCAGGGCGTCCCCCTTGCCGGTCCGCGCGTCGGGCCGCACCCGGCGCACGAGGTGGACCCGCCGGTCGTCCTCGGCGAGCGCGGCGACGATGACCCCGGTCCGGTCGTCACTGTCGTCGTCGATCACCCAGACATGCGCCGAGGGAAAGTCCCCGCGCAGCTGCGCGACGGTGTCCCCGACGACAGCCTCCTCATCCCGGCAGGGCACGAAGAAGTGCCAGTCGAGCACCCCGGGATCACCTGCTTCGGTACTCGCCCGCCGCAGGTAGGCGTGCCGGGCCCCGGCCCAGTAGAGCAGGAAGCACCCGAGGAGAAGGAAGGGGAAGAGGAAGACGAGGAGGGTGGTGGGCATGGGGGTGGGGTCCTTGAAGATCGTTTATGGTCAGCCCCCTGTGGAGGGGCATGGCGCTGTGACATGTGCGGCTGCGCAGGGAGCACGAGAGCGGGCCAAGGGGGCTGGTGCGGCGCGACACCATGCCGCCGAGGGCCGCGGGGAACTGCGCGACCAGCCACCCCGCACTCGACAACCCATCCCCCTCAGGCGACGGCCGCACAGGAACCCCGCGCCGCGAGGCCGACCAGCAACTCGACCACCCGACGTGAAGCCAACCCGTCTCCGAAAGGGCTCGGCAGCGAGGCGAGCCGCGCCCGGTCCTCCGCGCCGGAGGCGAGTCGTCGCCGTGCCGCCTCCCCCAACTCCCGTCCAGGGCCGACCAGTTCGGCGAAGTCGGGCATCGCCTCCGGCCGCTCCGTCGAATTGCGTACGACGACGAGGGGACGGCCGAGCACCGTGACCTCCTCCTGGACTCCCCCGGAGTCGGACACCAGCAGCGCCGCGTGCTGGGCCAGGGCGAGGAAGGTCCGATAGCCGAGCGGCTGGGTGACGAGGAGGGGATCGAGGAGCCCGGCCAGACCGGCTCCCTCGATGCAGGCCCGCGTGCGGGGGTGCAGCGGAAGGACCACCGGCAGTTCGGCCGCGAGCGAGGCGAGCTCGGTGAGGACGGCCCGCAGGGCGAGGGGGTCGTCCGTGTTCTCCGGCCGGTGGACGGTGGCCAGGACGTACGCGTCACTCGCCACCCCCATCCGCTCCAGCTCGGCGAACCGCTGCGCGCTGGTGGGGAGTTGGCTCCGTACCGCTTCGACAACCGTGTTGCCGGTGACTTCGATGCGCCCCGCGGGGATCCCCTCGGCCAGCAGGTTGTCGCGGTTCTCCGGGGTCGCCGCGCACAGCACGTCCGCGATCCGGTCGATCAGGACCCGGTTGTGCTCCTCCGGCATGTTCCGGTCGTGGCTGCGCAGCCCCGCCTCGACATGGACGAGCGGGATGGCGCGCGCGTTGGCGGCGAGCGCGCCGGAAAGAGCCGCGTTGGTGTCGCCCTGGACGACGACCGCACGCGGCGGCTCCGCTGCGAACACCGCGTCGAGCTGGGCAAGGGCCGCGGAGATCTGGAGCGCGCGGGGCCGGCCGCCGATGCCGGTGAGGTAGGTCGGCTCAGGGATGCCCAGGTCGCTCAGGAAGCGGCCGGAGAGCTCCTCGTCGTAGTGCTGCCCGGTGTGCACGACGTGCGCGGCGGGCCCGAGGAGCCGGATCAGCTCGGTCAGCTTCACCAGTTCGGGGCGGGTGCCGAGCACGACGGCGATGCTGCGGGGCGGCAGGGCGGACACGGGGCCTCCGGGGGCGGGCCGGCAAGGACGTCCCGAGGCTGCCCCGTGTCCGTTGCGCACCCGGATGGCTTTCGGTTGCCCGACGGTTGCGAAGCCGCCGACCGAACATACCCGGACCTTTCGGCCCCCGCGCGGCCGGGACCTTCGACCCGTATGGCGTTCGGAGACGGCCGCTCAGGCGTCCTGATCCCCCCGGTACCGGTAGCCCAGCCCGCGCACCGCCTCAAGGGGGTCGGATTCGAGACTGCCCGCCGCCTGCTGGAGCTTGCGGCGTACGCGCAGGACCGCGAATTTCACCCGCTCGCGGCCGATGCCGTGGGGGTCGTCCCAGACCTGGTCGAGCAGCTGGTCGGTGCTGACGACGCGGCCCCGGTTGCGGACCAGGACCTGGAGCAGCCGGTACTCGATGTCGCTGAGCCGCACCTCTTCGCCGCGCCAGACCGCCGAGCGCCGCTCGGGCACGAGCCGCAGGGCCTCGTCGTGGGAGGCGCCGGCCCAGCGGGCGGGCGAGGCGCGGCGCAGCAGGGCCTCGACGCGGGCGAGCAGTTCCTCGTTGCCGAACGGTTTGGGCAGATAGTCGTCGGCCCCGCCGCGCAGGCCGCGTACCCGGTCGCTCTCGGCGCCGCGGGCGGTGAGCAGCAGGACGGGCAGGTCGGTCATGTCCCGGGTGCGCTCCAGGACCTGCCAGCCGTCGAGTTCCGGCAGGCCGACGTCGAGGACCATCAGGTCGGGGCTGTCCGCGAAGAGCCGGCGCAGCCCCTCGCGGCCGTCCGCGGCGGGCACGACCTCGTACCCGGCCCGGGTGAACAGGATGCGCAGGGCCATGGCCACGTCGGGGTCGTCCTCGACGACCAGGATCCGCGTCACCGCCCGGCTCCTTCGGCGGGCGGTCCGGCGACGGGCAGCCGGATGCCGAAGACCGCTCCCCCGCTCTCGGCGGCCGAGACGGTGAGTTCGCCGCCGTGCCGGCGCACGATCTCGCGGCTGATGGTGAGGCCGAGGCCGGTGCCGGGGAAGCCGCCGGTCTCGGCGTTGGGGGCGCGGACGAAACCGGAAAAGATCTCTTCGCGGTACTGCTCGGGGACGCCGATCCCGGTGTCGGCGACATCGATGTGCCACTGGTCGCCGTGCGGGGCGGCGTCGATGTCGATGCGGCCGCCGGGCGGGGTGAACTTGGCGGCATTCTCAAGGAGGTTGGCGAGCACGTGCTCCAGGCGGTGCTCGTCGCCGTGGAGCGGCGGGCCCTCGGCGCAGCGCAGCGCCACGAACACTCCGGCCCGCGCGGTGGTGGACATCCGGTCGAGGACCGCGTGCCGGAGCATCCGCGCGATGTCCACCCGGTCGAATTCCAGCTTCAGCTGGGGGGTGCGCAGCCGGGCCGTGTTCATGAGGGTGGTCATGACGCCCTCCATGCGTGCGGCGTTGCGCCTGATCGCGGCCAGGAGGGCGCGCTGGTCGGCGTCGAGCGGGCCGGACGCCGGGTCGGCGAGCAGCTCGCAGAAGCTGAGGATGGAGGTGAGCGGGGTGCGCAGGCTGTGCGAGGCGAGGGCGAGGAATTCGTTGCGCTGCCCGGCGAGCTCGGCGAGGGCGGCGTTGTCGCGCTCCAGGGCGTGCTCGCGGCGCTTGTCCTCGGTGATGTCCTCGGCCGTCCACAGCGAGCCGAAGGGCTCGCCGTCCGCGTCGTACAGCGGCTCCACGTCGCGCCGGATCACGCGGCCGTCGGTGAGCGGGATCTCGGCGGCCCGGTGGATGTGCCGGGCGGCGATCGCGTGGGTGGTGTCGACGACCCAGGAGGGCCGTTCGGAGAAGGTGTCGCACACGGCGTCGACGACCGGGCCGAGCGGCGCGCCCGGGGTGGTCTCGACCCGGCCTTCGAGGGCGAACATGTCGGTGAATCGCCGGTTGACGGCGATCACGATGTCGTCGCCGCCTTGAACGATGGCCGCCCTGGGCAGTGCTTCCAGGACGGCCTGCAGTCGGTCGCGGTGCACCCGACCACCGTACGCTCGGGCCGCCGCGAATCGCGGTCGCGAACCGGAGTGCCCGGAGCCCGTCGGCCCGGGCGGTGTCAGTGCTCGGCGACCTTCCCGTCCGCGACTTCCAGGCGGCGGGTCGTGTGCACGGCGTCGAGCATCCGGCGGTCGTGGGTGACCAGGAGCAGGGTGCCGGTGTACGAGTCGAGCGCGGACTCCAGCTGCTCGATGGCGGGCAGGTCGAGGTGGTTGGTCGGCTCGTCGAGGACGAGCAGGTTGACACCCCGGCCCTGGAGCAGCGCCAGGGCGGCGCGGGTGCGCTCGCCCGGGGAGAGCGAACCGGCCGGGCGAAGGACGTGGTGCGCCTTGAGGCCGAACTTGGCGAGCAGGGTGCGCACCTCGGCGGGTTCCGTGTCGGGGACCGCCGCGCAGAACGCGTCGAGCAGCGACTCCTCGCCCAGGAACAGGCCGCGCGCCTGGTCGACCTCGCCGACCACGACACCGGAGCCGAGCGTGGCCTGGCCCGCGTCCAGCGGCAGCCGGCCGAGGAGCGCCGCGAGCAGGGTCGACTTGCCGGAGCCGTTGGCGCCGGTGATCGCGACGCGGTCGGCCCAGTCGATCTGGAGCGAGACGGGACCGAAGGTGAAGCCCTCGCGGTGCACCTCGGCGCCGTTCAGGGTCGCGACGACCGCGCCCGAGCGGGGCGCGGCGGCGATCTCCATGCGCAGCTCCCACTCCTTGCGGGGCTCGTCCACCACGTCGAGGCGTTCGATCATGCGCTGGGTCTGGCGGGCCTTGGCGGCCTGCTTCTCGCTGGACTCGCTGCGGAATTTCTTGCCGAGCTTGTCGCTGTCGGTGGCCTTGCGGCGGGCGTTCTTGACGCCCTTGTCCATCCAGGAGCGCTGCATCTGGGCGCGGCCTTCGAGGGCGGAGCGCTTGTCCGCGTACTCCTCGTAGTCCTCGCGGGCGTGCCGGCGGGCGGTCGCGCGCTCTTCGAGGTAGGCCTCGTAGCCGCCGCCGTACAGGTTGATCTGCTGCTGGGCGAGGTCGAGTTCGAGCACCTTGGTGACGGTGCGGGCGAGGAACTCGCGGTCGTGGCTGACCACGACCGTGCCGGCCCGCAGTCCCTTCACGAAGGCTTCGAGCCGCTCCAGACCGTCCAGGTCGAGGTCGTTGGTCGGCTCGTCGAGCAGGAAGACGTCGTAGCGGGACAGGAGCAGCGAGGCGAGTCCGGCGCGGGCGGCCTGGCCGCCGGAGAGCGCGGTCATGGGCTGGTCGAGGCCGGTGGTCAGGCCGAGCGAGGCGGCGACCTCCTCGGCCCGCTCGTCGAGGTCGGCGCCGCCGAGCGCGAGCCAGCGCTCCAGGCTGTCGGCGTACGCGTCGTCGGCGCCGGGGGCCGAGTCGACCAGGGCCTGGGTCGCGGCGTCCATCGCCTCCTGGGCGGCGGCCACTCCGGTACGCCGGGCGAGGAAGGCGCGGATCGTCTCGCCGGGGCGCCGGTCGGGCTCCTGCGGAAGGTGGCCGACGCTCGCGCCCGGCGGGGAGAGGCGCAGCTCGCCCTGTTCGGGGGTGTCGAGCCCGGCGAGCAGGCGGAGCAGGGAGGACTTGCCGGCGCCGTTGGGTCCGACGAGGCCGATGACGTCACCGGGGGCGACCACCAGGTCGAGCCCGGCGAACAGGGTGCGGTCGCCGTGGCCGGCGGCGAGGTCCTTGGCGACGAGAGTTGCAGTCATGAGGTGACCGATCTTAAGCCGTCCTCCGCGCCGGTCCCGAGCCGTCTCCCGGTCCGGTGTCGGTCCGTCTTCGGTCCCGTAGTGAGCCGTCCCCCAGCCCGGCCCCGGTCCCGCCCCACGCCCCGGCGGTGGGCCCGCACGCCGACACCACCTCCGGATCATGAGCCGATGGCCGGAACAGGGCGCACGTTTCCGGGCACGGTGCGAGGTGCGAGACTCGTCTCGCTGCGGCATTTCACCGGCCCGCTCCCTCTGGAGGTTTCCGCACCATGAACACCGCCGTGTCGCCCCGTTGGCTCATCGCCGGGGAGCCGCGCCCCGGCGCCCCCAAGCTCTACTGCTTCGCGCACGGGGGCGGTTCGGCCACGGAGTACCTGCGCTGGGGCCGCGACATGCCGGGCGCCGAGTTCCAGGCCGTGCAGCTGCCGGGCCGCGGCTCGCGGTTCGGGGAGCCGGGGTTCGCCTCGATGGAGGCGCTGGTGGCCGCGTTCCTCGACGAGGTGCCGCTGAGCCCGGCGCCGTTCGCCTTCTTCGGGCACAGCCTGGGCTCCCTCATCGCGTACGAGATCACCCGCGCCCTGCGGGACGCGGGCCGCCCGCTGCCCGCCCGGCTGGTCCTCTCCGGCTACCCGGCGCCGCACCTGCGCCACGTGCGCGTCGACGATCCGCTGCACCACCTGCCCGACGACGAGCTCATCGACCGGGTCGCGGAGATCCACGGCGGGATCCCGCGGGAGGTCCTGGACTCGCCGGAGCTGCGCGAGCTGGTCGTGGGCGCCCTGCGGGACGACTACCGCGTCCTGGAGACGTACACCTGGCGGGAGAGCGAGCCGCTGCCCGTGCCGATCACGGTGTTCGGCGGAAGTGCCGACCACCCCCGGGAGCAGGTCGACGCCTGGCGGCAGCACACCACGGCCGATGTGACGGTACGTCAATTTCCGGGCGGGCACTTCTACTTGCGCGAGGAGCCTGCTCCCGTGCTGCGCGCACTGGCAGCGGCACTGCGGGACGTCGGCGCACCCTGACCCGCGGGCAGACCCCTGGCTCGCACCGGTGGGTTACCGTCCGGGCATGAGCAACGACGTGATCGTGGTGGGCGGCGGGGTCATCGGGTTGACGACGGCGATCGTCCTGGCGGAGTCGGGCCGCCGGGTCCGGGTGTGGTGCCGGCAGCCGCCGCAGGAGTCGACGTCGGCCGTGGCGGGCGGGCTGTGGTGGCCGTACCGCATCGAGCCCGAGGAACGCGTCGGCGACTGGGCGCTCACCTCACTGCGGGTGTACGAGGAGCTGACGCTCAAGCCCGAGGAGACCGGGGTGCGCCTGGTCGACGGGCTCCACGCGGGGGCCCGGCTCGGCGGCCTCGGGCCGTGGGCGGCCGAGGTGCCCGGGCTCCGCGAAGGCCCGGAGGGGCTGCGGGCGAGGCTGCCCCTGATCGACATGCCGACACATCTGGGCTGGCTGGAGCGGCGCCTCGTGGAAGCGGGCGGAACCGTGGAGATCCGGGATGCCGAGCGCCTTCCGGACGCGCCGCTCGTGGTCAACTGCACCGGACTCGGGGCGCGCGGCCTGGTACCCGATCCCCAAGTACGGCCGGTGCGGGGCCAGTTGGTGGTAGTCGAGAATCCGGGGATCCGCGAGTGGTACACCTCCGTGGAGGACGAGGGCGAGGAGTCGACGTACTTCATGCCCCAGCCGTACGGGCTGCTCCTCGGCGGCACCGCGCAGGAGGACGACTGGAACCTTGCGCCCGACCCGGCGACGGCCGAGCGGATCATCGCCCGCTGCGCCCTGATCCACCCCGAGATAGCGGAGGCGCGCGTGCTCGGCCATCGCGTGGGACTGCGTCCGGTGCGCGAATCCGGCGTGCGGATCGAGCGCCAACTCAGCCCCACAGGTGGGGCGTTGGTGCACAACTACGGGCACGGCGGGGCCGGGGTGACGGTGGCGTGGGGCTGCGCGGAGGAGGCCGCGGCGCTCGCCACGACCCCCTCCGGCTGATTCAGCAGCGTTCGACGGGCACGGCGGCCGTCAGGCGGTACGGGGCACGGCCGTCGAGCAGCAGGGGCACCAGGTTGCGCAACGACTGACGCAGCGGGACGAAGACTCCCCCGTCGGCCAACTGCCTCAACTGAACTCCGTGCAGGGCGAGTTGGTTCTTCACCTCTCCGTATTGGGCGGGGCTCAGTCGGTAGCCGCACGGCGGGTCGCGGAGGATCTCCGCCGGGGTCGGCGGCATGTTGTCCGCGCCGCCGAGATAGACGGGCCCCTGGTCGCGGAATCCGGCGGCGCGTGCCGCCCCCGTGGCCGCCTCGATGCGTCCGCGACGTTCCGTGACGAAGTCCAACAGGCCACTCAGGCCCGTCAGTTGGGAATCGACGCGGCGCCTGTTGTTGACGGCCGGGTCGGCTTTCTCCGCGTCCGTCATCGGATCCAGCCGGCTCTCTATGAGCAGGGCGACGGCGTGCTTGATGCCCGCCGTGTTGCGCAGGATGCGTTCCTGGCCGTCCCCGGCGACCTGCTTGACGGGCTCGTCGGTGACCGGGTCGGTCCAGATGCCGTAGGTACCGGTGCGGTAGCCCTCATCCCGCGCGGCATCGCGGACGTAGTCGCCGGACAGCGTCCGCGACTCCTCGTGCACCACCGGATCGGTGTTGGGGTTGCGCGGCCACAGGTCGAACAGGTCCTTGTCGTAGAACTTGGGTGTGGCGGCATACTCGTGCAAGTCGTAGACGACATCGGGGTGCTCATCGCGCACAACCGACGCCGTGGCCCGCGCCTCCGCCGTCTTCAGCGCGATGTGGTCGCGGTTGATGTCGACGCCTTCGGAGTTCTCGCGGGTGTCGGCGGCCCGGCCGTCCGGGTTGGCGGTCGGGATGACCAGGACGGTGGTGCGCTCCAGGAAGCGGAGCGTGGCCCGGTCCTTGGCCAGGGCGAGGTCGCGGACGGTGGTGAGGCAGGCCTCGCGGCCTGACGGTTCGTTACCGTGCTGACTGCAGACGAGAAGTATGGTGCTGGACGTGTGCCGGCCGCCGATGCGCACCTCTTGCAGGGGGCGGCCCTGGCGGGTGGTGCCTATCCGGCGTATCGAGGTCCGCTCGCTGAGCCGGTCGACGTCGGCGAGGAACGTCTCCTCCTCCGGCTGGCTGGTCCAGCGCGCCCCGTCACTGACCTCGAAGCCGGTGCGGGGCTCGGTGGAGCCGGCCACGGCGGGCGCGGTGGCCAGGGGGACGGCGAGCGCGGCCGCCGTCACCCCGAGCACCAGCAGCCGCGCCCTCACCGGAGGACGTCCCCGGGAAGGCGCTGCGCCATGCGCGGCACCGGAACACCCTCGGGCGCCGTCGCACCGCCGCTGACCCGCGGATGCGTACCGGACGTGGCCCGTACGAACGCCCCGGCGCCACCGACGAACGGCACCGTGGCGCCCGTTCGCGCGAGGTCCACGGTGAGCGTCGGCTTGCTCGTCGGAGGCTCGATGAGGCCATTGTCGGTGCCCGCGACGATCAGCGCGAGTCGGTGCCCGGCCGGTACGACGTGGTCGGTGGCCGCCAGGTCGAGCGTGATCGTGTACGGCTTGCCGGGCGTGAGCGGGACTCCCGTGCTGGCGGAGGCGTAGTGACCGAGGTCGGCCCAGCCGCGGCTGAAGACGGTGTAGCCGACATCGGTCTTGTCCACCGAGGTCGTCAGGTAGCAGGAGCTGTCACCGGCCGTGCTCGCCCCCCAGCAGGTGCGGTCGGTGCCGGTGAGGATGCCTTCGCCGGAGCCCGCGTAGTTGCGGATGGTGTCGGGCCCGAGGTCGACGAGGACCGCCGAGAGGTGGGCGCTGCTCGTGGTGGGCGTCGCGGTGACGGTCACCCTGGACGAGCCGGACACCCGCAGGTCCTTGGTCAGCGGCTGGGTGACGAAACCCGCCTTGTCGGGCGTGGACTTGTCGATCTGTGTGGCCCAACTCGTCTCGTCCAGCGACGGGTTGTCGGTGAATGTGGAGGTCGTTCCGGCCGGAGCGGACTTCAGCGAGAGTCCGCCGACGCCCGGAGCCGGGCCGCTCACCGGGTGCACCGTCGTCGCCGCGGTGCCGGACGGCGGCCACGACTTGTCGGTGCTCCACTGGTCGGGGTGGCGCTCGATGTCGGCCATGGGCTGCCGCTCGATGCCGTTGTCGTAGCCGAGGAGGTAGTGGTCGAACCACTGGTGCAGGGTGTCCACCCACTCGGGGCGCCGGTAGTCGAACGGGTCGACGTGTCCGGTCTGCGACAGCCAGATCTTCCGCTCGACCCCGGATCTGGCGAGCCCGTCCCACCACTGGCCGAAGTTCTTCGTCCGCACATTGAGGTCCTGCATGCCGTGCACGACGAAGACGCTCGCCCTCACGTTGTCGGCGTGGCTCGCGTAGTCGCGGTCGGTCCAGAGCTTCGTCCAGTCCCCGTTGCGCGGAGACCCGTCGACGAGCTTCTGCTGCACCGCGGCGCAGCGGGCCTGTGCGTCCGGGCTGTCGACATAGCCGGCGAGATCGGCCGGGCCGCCGTCGTAGAGCGCGGCACCCTTCGCGAAGTAGTAGTCGTACCAGGACGAGATCGAGCTGATCGGCACGATCGTCCTGAGGCCCTCGACGCCGGTGGCGGCGACCCCGTTGGCGATGGTGCCGTCCCAGCTCTTGCCGATCATGCCGGTGCGGCCGTTGGTCCACCCGGCGGTGGCGCGCTGTCCGCCGGTACGTGTCGTGTAGGCGCGGGCCCGGCCGTTCAGCCAGTCGACGACCGCCTTCGCCGACAGGACGTCGGAGGGGCCGCCGACGTCGACACAGCCGTCCGAGCGATTGGTTCCGGCCAGGTCCACACCGACGAAGGCGTAGCCGCGCGGCACGAAGTAGTTATCGTAGTACAGCGGCATCTGGACGACGTCGCCCTTGGCGTCGTACGTCTTGAGCTGGCTCTCGTTGCCGCGGCCGCAGCACGAGTAGTAGGGGCTGGCGTCCATGATGACCGGCACCTTGCGGCCCTGCTGCGCGGGTTCGCGCGGCCGGACTATGTCCACCGCGACCCGGTCGTTCTTCCCGTCCCCGTCGCCGTCCAGGCCGGTGTCGACCCAGACGGCCTCGCGTATGGCGTTCTCGTACGAGTAGACCGGCCGGCTCTCCCTGGCGTGGGCCGCCTGGGCGCCCGCCGGCGCGAGGAGCACCGCCGCCAGGGCGGCGACGGCCGCGAGGACGAGCGATTTGAGGGATCTTGACCTGTGGCGGGTGCCCCGCGCGCGTATCGGCATGGGGCGGAAGCTACTCCGGTCAACTCCCGCGCAAAAGAGGGCAGTCGAGGCACTTGAGCGAACGAAGCCGCACAAGTCAACATGTCGGCCGAATGGCGATCGTGTGACAGGAGGAGCCATGGACATGACCGGGACGGCAGGGGCTGAATAGGGTCCGAAGAGATCGTTCACCATCGTTCACCCCACGACGACCATGACGACTTGGAGCTTTTTGTGCACCGCAGAATCATCGCCCCGAGCGTGCTCGCCGCCTCCCTGCTGCTGGTGATCCCGGCATCGGCCGCGGACTTCACTCCGGGTGCCCCGGGCATCGGCGACCCCTACTACCCGGCCAGCGGCAACGGCGGCTACGACGTCTCGCACTACGACCTGAAGCTCAGGTACCAGCCCGCCACCGACCTCCTCGAGGGCACGGCCACGCTGCTCGCCACCACTCAGCAGGACCTCTCCCGCTTCAACCTGGACTTCGGGCTCGCCGTCAGCGAGGTGCGGGTGAACGGCACCAGGGCGACGTTCGCCACGTCGGGCAGCCACGAGCTGGAGATCACCCCGGCCACGCCGCTGCCCAAGGGCAAGTCCGTCACCGTGGTCGTCAAGTACGCGGGCAAGCCGTCCGAGCTGAAGGTCGACGGCTGGACGGCCTGGCAGCGCACCCCGGACGGCGGCGTGGCCGCCCAGGAGCCGGACTCGGCCGTGTGGTGGTTCCCGTCCAACGACCACCCGCTGGACAAGGCGACGTACGACATCTCCGTCAAGGTTCCCGACGGCACCCAGGCGATCAGCAACGGCGTTCTGCAGTCGCAGAGTTCGAAGCTGGGCTGGACGACGTACAACTGGCGGTCCAACAAGCCGCAGGCCTCCTACCTGACGACGCTCGCGGTGGGCAAGTTCGACATCACCACGGACAAGACCGCGAGCGGGCTGCCGGTCCTGAACGCGTACAGCAAGGACCTCGGCGACAACGGCGACGCCGCACGCGCCAGCATCGAGCGCTCCAAGGACGTCACGGAGTGGCTGGAAAGCGTCTTCGGGACGTACCCCTTCAACGCGGTCGGCGGCTACGTCCCGAACGTGCCGAGCCACTTCGCCCTCGAAACGCAGACGCGGCCGTTCTACAGCCCGGCCCAGTTCGCGAACGGCGCCAACGTGTCCGTGGTCGTCCATGAGCTGGCGCACCAGTGGTACGGCGACGACGTCTCGGTCAAGGGCTGGAAGGACATCTGGGACAACGAGGGCTTCGCGTCCTACGCCCAGTGGCTCTGGTCGGAGAAGGAGGGCGACGGCACCGCGCAGCAGCTGGCGGACTGGGTGTACGCGCAGCACCCGGCCGACGACCCATTCTGGAAGGTGAAGCCGGGCGACCCGGGCCCGGACAACCAGTTCGACGGCGCCGTCTACGACCGCGGCGCCGTCGCCATCCAGGCGCTGCGCAACACGGTCGGCGACGCGTCCTTCTTCAAGATCCTCAAGGGCTGGCCGGCGGAGCACGCCTACGGCAACGCGGCGGTCGGCGACTTCGTGAAGTACGCCGAGAAGATCTCGGGCAAGCCACTGGCGGAGCTCTTCGACACCTGGCTCTTCCAGCCGTCGAAGCCGTCCAACTCTGCTGCGGCGAAGGCCGGGTTCGGGCCGCGGGCCGGGGTCGCGTCGTCCCCGTCGGCCGTGACGGCGAAGCCGGTCGAGCCGAAGTCGTGGAAGCAGATCGCGGCGTCGCACTCGGCGCACTGAGCGGGCGGGGCGGGGGCAGGCGGACGATTTCCTCCTGCCCCCGGGCCCCGGGCCCCGGGTGAGCCAGGGGCCCTTTGCCGCGGATCGCAAAGCGCTCTCGCCCGGCGATCCCCGCCCCGATACGCTGCCCGGCAACGCAGTTCCGCCGAGGGGTCGTCGAGCGATCCGCCGATGAGGAGAACCTGCCTTGACCGAGCAGTACTTCGGGGCACGGCCCACGCTCGAGGCCGTCGCGGCGCGGGCCGGGGTGTCCCGGGCGACGGCGTCCCGCGTCGTCAATGGCGGCACGGGGGTGCGGCCGCCCCTGGTCGACAAGGTGCGCCAGGCCGTCGAGGAGCTCGGATACATCCCCAATCAGGCGGCCCGTTCGCTCGTGACCCGGCGTACCGGCGCGGTCGCCGTGATCGTGGCCGAGCCGGAGACGCGGTTCTTCTCGGATCCCTTCTTCTCCCGGCAGATCCGCGGCATCAGCAAGGAACTCGCCGCCCACGACACCCAGTTGGTGCTGCTTCTCGTCGAGGGGCCGGACGACTACGGGCGGATCTCCCGCTATCTGACGGGTGGTCATGTCGACGGAGCGCTCGCGTTCTCGCTGCACGACGAGGACCCGCTGCCCGCGATCACGCGCGGCGCCGGCATGCTGACGGTCTTCGGCGGCCGGCCCGGCTTCCCGACGGCAGTTCCCTACGTCGATGCCGACAACCGGGGTGGGGCGCGTGAGGCCGTGCGCCATCTGCTCTCCATCGGACGCGGGCGCATCGCCCACATCGCGGGCCCGCTGGATCAGACCGCCTCGGCCGACCGGCTCGACGGCTACCGCGACGTACTCCCACACGCCGATCCGGCGCTGGTGGCGGAGGGCGCGTTCACCGTGGAGAGCGGGGCCCACGCCATGGCCGAACTGCTCGCGCGCCGACCGGACCTGGACGCCGTGTTCGCCGCCAACGACCTGATGGCCTCGGGCGCGCTGCGGGTGCTGCGCGAGCGCGGGCGGCGCGTGCCGGAGGATGTCGCGCTGGTCGGGTTCGACGACATGGCCTCGGTCGCGGAGGCCACCGACCCGCCCCTGACGACCGTGCGCCAGGAGGTCGAGGAGATGGGCCGGCTGATGGCGCGCCTGCTGCTGCGCGGGCTCGACCAGGGCGGCACCGAAGGGGTCCCGCCCGCCTCGGTGATCACCCCGACGGTGCTGGTGCGGCGCGCCACTGCCTGATCGGGCGCTCGGTCCTACGTCGCTGCGCTGAATTCCGGGTGATCCGGACCACCGGCCGGGGCGGCGGCCCGCAGCGCCGCCTCGACGCGGCGGTTGCTGGTCATGGTCGCCGTGACGACGGTCATGGCGAGAAGGAGCCCGGCGGCGGCGTAGAGCGGGGTGCGTACGTCGTAGGTGGTGGCCAGCCAGCCGCCGAGAAAGGCCCCGAACGGAGCCGCGCACATGGCGAGCATGCGGGAGGTGGAGGCGACCCGGCCCATCAGGTGGGCGGGGACGATCGCCTGCCGCAGGGAGGGGCCGAGCACCATGGTGGCCCCCATGGCCGCTCCGCAGACGGCGAGCGCGAGCCCGGCGACGTACGGGTCCGGGGCGGTGGCAAGGCCCAGGATGGCGAGTCCCTCGACCGCGGCTGTGCAGGTCAGCGCGGTGCCGGTGCCGAGTCGTCGGCCGAGGAGGGAGGCGATGGCCGCGCCGAGCAGGCCGCCGGTGGCCTCCGCCGTGAGGAGCAGGCCGAAGCCGAAGGCGGAGATGCCGAGGCGGTCGTGCGCGAAGAGGGCAAGCACGGTCTCCACGGCGAGGAAGGCGATGTTCCCGACCGCCGGACGGAGCGCGAGCCCGAGCAGCAACCGGTCCCGGAAGACGTGGGCGGCCCCCGCCCTCGCCTGCCGGAGCAGTGACTCGCGGGACTGCGGTACGGGCCGGGGAGCGGCGGGCAATGACCGCACGAGCAGTGCGGAGAGCGCGAACGACACGGCGTCGGCGAGCAGCGGCACGGCCCGCCCGAGCGCGAGCAGCGCACTGCCCGCGGGCGGCCCCGCGAAGCCGGACGCGGCGGTCTGGGCGCCACGCAGACGGGAGTTGGCCCGCTCCAGGAGTGCGGGGTCGCGGCCGAGCAGATCCGGCAGATAGGCGGTGGCGGCGGTGTCGAAGAAGAGACCGCCGAGGCCGAGCAGGAAAGCGACGACCGCGAGCAGCGCAATGCTCAGCAGGTCGAGCGCGGCCGCCGCCGCGGGTGTTGCGAGCAGCACCGCACGCGCAGCGTCCGCGGCCCACATCGTGCGCCGCCGGTCCCAGCGGTCCACCAGCGCGCCGCCGAGCACCCCGAACAGCAGCCACGGCAGCGTCCCGGCGGCCGTGACGACGGCGAGCGCCATCGGATCGCGCGTCAGCGTCAGGGCGAGCAGGGGCAGCGCGGCGTGTGTCACCCCGTCACCGAGCGAGGAGATCGTCTGCGCGGTCCACAGCCGCGCGAACCCGTCCGTCAACTTCCCTGTCTCCTGTGTCACTTGGAGTCTCCTTCGGCCTGCTCGTGCCGGGCCGGCCGGAACAGCGCGAAGGTGAGCGACACGTCCGGCAGCGACGGATCGGACAGCTCCCGGTACTCGTCCGCCAGCGCCTCAAGCCGGGCCCCCAGCTCCGCGAACCGCTCCTCGGTGAGCCGCAGATGCGCCATCCGCACGTACCGCTCGGCGTCCGCCGGCGATGCCTCCAGGTCTGCCACCGCGTGCCGCATCAGCACATCCGGTCCTCCCTCGCCCGGATCGGGCAGCACGATCGCCCGTGCGGCCATCGCGTAGTACCGCTCGGTGACTCCCCGCACCTTCCGCGTCCGCACCACCTTCACCAGGCCGGCCCGCTCAAGGAGCCGTACGTGATAGCTGGAACTCCCCTTCGCGAGGCCCACGCGCTCGGCGATCTGAGTAATCGTCGCGGGCTCGAAGCGGAGTACGGCCATGATGCGGTGGCGTGTGAGGTTGGAGACGGCGCGCAGCTGCTCGTCAGTAGTGACGTGAAGCGTCTCGGGAAGATCGTCGGCAGGCATGGACCCAATGGTCAACGATTCTTGACCATTGGGCAAGGGGTTGTCCGCACCGACGCGGAGCACTGTCCGGCATCGACGTGGAAATCACCCAACATGCCCCAGGATCAGGGGATTTAAAAGGTGGCGAGCTCTGCGACGGGGCGCCGTTTCAGCGCTGCACCGAGCGCCTGAACTCCGCCCGCGCCTTGCGCGCGAGCGGCAGATAGCGCAGTCGCTCGGGCAGTACCGGCACGACCGCACGCACCACCCGGCCGAAGCGGCGCAGCTTCCGCTCCTGCTCGTCCGTCCAGTCGAGGCCGATCGCCTCGCGTGCGTCCGGCGGCATGAAGCCGATGGTGACGAACCGGCGGAAGCGTGCGAGCGGCGGCAACAGCACTGGCCAGAGCGCCCTCAGGAGGAGGCGCAGGAGCAGCGGGCCACGGTCGGGGGGCGGGACCGGGCGGTCGATGGCGACCAGTTCCTCGACCACGACGTTGGTACGGATCTCGTCGGCGAGGACCTTGCGGTAGTAGGGCCAGAACTCCTCGATGGTCGCCGGCATGTCCCGGTCGTTGATCCCTAGGATCCGGCCGACCTGGAGCCACTCCGCGTACAGCTTGCGGTGCTGGGCGTCGGTGAAGGGGCGGCCGAGGTACTGCTGGGCATGTGCGTAGACGGGGTATCCGGTGGCGTGCACCCACGCGTAGTAGGCGGGGGTGAGCGCGTGGTAGCGGCGGCCGGTGGCGTCCGTGCCCTGGATGGTCTTGTGCAGTTCCCGGAGCCGGCGCCCCTCCTCGGCCGCCTGCTCACCTCCGTACACCCAGAGCTGGAGCGAACGCAGCGAGCGCTCTCCGCGGCCCCATGGGTCGGTGCGGAACACCGAGTGCTCGTCCACGCCCGCCCCGACCGCGGGGTGCGCCACCTGCATGGTGAGAGCCGCGGGCAGGGTGAGCAGCATCCTGATGTCTCCGGCCAGGCTCCACAGCACACCGCCGGGCGGAGGCGGCACGGGCGCGACGTCGCGGCGGCTCATGGCTCTGGGCTCCCTGGGGCTGACGGGTCGGTGGTGCACTGCCGTGTCTCTAGGGATTCCAGTATGCAATCCCGCAGGTCACGGCGGCACACAGGGGCCGTCGAGGGAGCAGATGTGCCGAGGATTGGGCGGCATACGGGATCGCTCCGGGAGCAGCCCTACTGGAGTCACTCCCGCACTCAGGCCGCTCCGGAGCGCCGTCCCGCCGAGGCCACAGACCTCCAGCGCGCGGTCCACCAGCGCCCCCGGTGAGGCCCGCTCACCGGGGGCGCTCCGCGGATCGGCTCAGCGGCCGGCCGGGGTCGGCAGTGGCTCGCCGAGGATGCGGCCGGCCAGTTCGGCGGCCAGCTCTTCGGCGTACGGCCGCAGTTCGGCCTCGGCCGCCACGCGGGCGGCGGCTATCTGCGCGGTGCCGGCCGCGAGGATCTCGTCGCGCTCGCGGTTGCCCTCGGCGCGGGCCGCGGCTATCGCCGCGGCGCCCTCCTCCTTGGCCTGCTGCCTGATGCGGGCCGCATCGTGCCGCGCCCCGGCGAGCTCCGCCTCGTACCGCGCTCGCACCTCGGCGGCCTCGGAGAGGATGGCCTCGGCCTCGCGCGAGCGGCCCGTCGTCAGCGCCTCGCGCTGCTCCAGCGTCCGCTTGATGCGGGGCAGCAGCACGCCGGCCATCATCCAGAAGCAGAGCAGGAAGAGGACGAACCCGATCAGGAGATCGGGAACCGTGGGATTGAGGGGGCCCACATTCATGGGGAGAAGCTTCACGCCTTGGCACCTTCTCTCGCGCACACGCCCGTGGCTGGTGTTGTCCGAGCGTTCGTACGTCTGATCGTACGACAGGGGTAAGACAGGGGGCGCACGGAGGTTACCTCTAGGTAACCGCAGCTGCTTTGATGTGCGCGCCGGTCCAAATCCCCACTCCAGACACAGGAGTTCACGTGCCGCACTCCTCGCTCCGCCGAGCCCCCGGGGCGGTCCTCGCCGCCGCGCTCGCAGCCGTCACGCTGGCGGCGGCCACCCCCGCTCCTGCCGCCGCAGCCGAGCCGCCCCGGCTGAAGGTGCTGACGTACAACACGTTCCTCATGAGCCAGAACCTGTACCCGAACTGGGGCCAGGACCACCGGTCCCAGGCGATACCCGCCGCACCCTTCTTCCAGGGCAACGACGTCGTCGTGCTCCAGGAGGCGTTCGACAACTCCGCCTCGGACGCGCTGAAGCGGAACGCCTCCGCCCAGTACCCGTACCAGACGCCCGTCGTGGGCCGCGGCAAGGACGGCTGGGACGCGACCGGGGGTTCGTACTCCTCGACCACGCCCGAGGACGGCGGCGTCACCCTGCTCAGCAAGTGGCCGATCCTGCACAAGGAGCAGTACGTCTACAAGGACGCCTGCGGCTCGGACTGGTGGTCCAACAAGGGCTTCGTCTATGCCGTGCTGGACGTGAACGGCACCAAGGTGCACATCGTCGGCACCCACACCCAGTCGACGGACTCCGGGTGCGGCGCGGGCGAGGCCGTCAAGGACCGTGCCCTCCAGTTCAAGGCGATCAAGTCCTTCCTCGACGCGAAGAACATCCCGGCGAGCGAGGAGGTCATGGTCGCGGGCGACTTCAACGTGGACTCGCACGGTCCCGAGTACGCCTCGATGCTCGCCAACAGCGGTCTGGTGGGCGCCGATTCACGGACGGGACACGCGTACTCCTTCGACACCGCCGAGAACTCGATCGCGCACTACCGCTACCCCACCGACCCGAGCGAGGACCTGGACTACGTCCTGCACCTCGCGGGCCACGCGCGCCCGTCCGGCTGGAACAACAACGTGGTGCAGGAGTCCACCGCGCCCTGGACCGTGAGCAGTTGGGGCACGGACTACACGTACACGAACCTGAGCGACCACTACCCCCTCCAGGCCGGCCGCACGCCGTAGCCGACGGGGGCCCTCAGCGCCCCGGTCGACCGGCTGGTGCCGGGCGACCGGGGCGCTCCCGCATTCAGCTCCGGCCGAGAACGCGTCGCGCCATCAGGTGCGATCCGACCGTGGCCGCCGCAGCGATCGCGAGGCCCTGTACCGCGTCGCGGGGGCGCGTGGGGCGCAGCACTCCGGACCGGCGCAGTCGGCCGCGGGCCCAGAGCGTGAAGGGGATGACCAGCAGGGGCGAGGTGACCGAGCCGGGTGCGTATCCGCGGACCACCGCGGCCTGCGCCAGGTGCACCAGCCCGTGCAGCCCGAATCCGTTGAGGGTCCCCTGGTAGAAGGCGGACCGGCCGCCGGTGCGGTATCCGTCGGCGGCCGCAGCGGCGACCACGACGGCCATCCCCGCGACGGCCGTCGCGAACTCGCGCCGGTCGATGGTCTCCAGTCGCCGCCATATCCGATCCGGCACCCGCGGAAACCGTCCGCGGAGCTCGGGCACCCCGTCACGCGTCCAGCGCGGCACCGTGACGACTTCCTCGGCGTCGTGCAGCGCCCACGCGGCCAGCAGCCCGAACGTCACGCCGACGCCGCACCGGTCAATGTCATGATCACTCATAACTGGCCAGTCTGCCAGCCCACTTGGAGCGAGGTCGCAGCCCGGGGCGGGGGCCAGGGAGGTGAGCGGCGCTGTTTGCCCGCGCCCTCGGATCCGAGACGGAAGCGCACTGCGTGTTTTTTCCAGGCAAGAGCGGCTTCTCGTGCCCTGCGAGTGGCGTACGGCCGGTGTGGCGCGACCTCGCCCCCCCCCAGATCCACCTTGGCGACGGTCGCCGCCCGCCACGGTCCCTATGCACCTCCCGGTGAGACAGCAATACTGTTACACCAGATCGGACGCACACCGGGGGCGGCCGGGGACACCGGGGAGGCGAGGCACTGCCATGGCTACGGAGACCGAGGAGCCGACACTCACGGTTGACGAGCTGGCCGCGCGGGCCGGTGTCACCGTGCGGACCATCCGGTTCTACAGCACCCGGGGGCTGCTCCCGCCGCCCGTGATCGGGCCGCGCCGGGTCGGGCACTACGGGCCCGCCCACCTGTCCCGGCTCGCGCTGATCGAGGAGTTGCAGCACCACGGGATGACGCTGGCCGCGATCGAGCGCTATCTCCAGCAGCTGCCGGACGATCTGAGCGCCCACGACCTGGCCATCCACCGGGCCGTCGTCGCCTCCTGGGCGCCCGACTCGGCGGACGACGCGAGCCTTGCCGAACTGGAGCGGCGGGCCGGGCGGCCGCTGTCCTGCGACGACATCGACCGGCTCGCCGCGATGAACGTCCTGGAGCGGATCCCGGGGTCCCCCCAGACCTTCCGCGTCGACCCCGGTCTCCTCGCGCTCGGCGTCCAGCTCCTGGACGTACCGATCGCGCACGAGACGATCCTGGCGGCCCGAACCGTGCTCATGGAGCACACCCGCTCGGCCGCGCACGAGCTGACCCGGCTCTTCCGCGACGAGGTCTGGAACCCGTACCGCGAGCGGGAGTCGGACCCCGATCACGTCGAGGCGATGAAGTCCCTCTCGGCGCACATGCAGCCGATGGTCCTGCAAGCCCTGGTCACCGCGTTCCAGCGGTCGCTCAAGGAGGAGCTCAGGGCGGCGTTCGGATCGGCGGAGGGACGCCCCGGGGAGTAGCTCCCCCAGGCGCCCCCGCGCGGGCTACACGTCCTTGAACGTCTCGCCCCTCAGCGCCTTCTCCACAAGGAGCGCCGGCGGCTGGAAGCGGTCGCCGTAGCGCTCGGCGAGCTCGCGGGCGCGGGCCACGAAGCCGGGCAGGCCGCCCTTGTACCCGTTGATGTACTGGATGACGCCGCCGGTCCAGGCCGGGAAGCCGATGCCCATGATCGAGCCGATGTTGGCGTCGGCGACCGAGGTGAGCACGCCCTCCTCGAAGAGGCGGACGGTGTCCAGGGACTCCGAGAAGAGCATCCGCTCCTTCATGTCCTCGAACGGGATCTCGGCGCCCGCCTGCGTGAAGTGCTCGCGCAGACCGGGCCACAGCCTGCCCCGCTTGCCGTCCTCGCCGTACTCGTAGAACCCTGCTCCGCCGCTGCGGCCGGTGCGGCCGAACTCGTCGACCATGCGGTCGATGACCGCGTCCGAGGGGTGGCCGGGCCAGACGCCGCCCGCCTCCTCGACCGCGCGCTTGGTCTCGTTGCGGATCTTGCGCGGCAGGGTCAGCGTCAGCTCGTCCATCAGGGACAGGACCTTGGCCGGGTAGCCGGCCTGGCCCGCCGCCTGCTCGATGGACGCGGGCTCGATGCCCTCACCGACCATCGCGACGCCCTCGTTGATGAAGTGCCCGATGACGCGCGAGGTGAAGAAGCCGCGCGAGTCGTTCACGACGATCGGCGTCTTCTTGATCTGGCGTACGAGGTCGAAGGCGCGGGCCAGCGCCTCGTCGCCGGTGCGCTCGCCCTTGATGATCTCGACAAGCGGCATCTTGTCGACCGGCGAGAAGAAGTGCAGGCCGATGAAGTCGGCCTGGCGCGAGACGCCTTCGGCGAGACCGGTGATCGGCAGCGTCGAGGTGTTGGAGCACAGCAGCGCGTCCGGCTCGACGATGTCCTGGATCTCCTGGAACACCTTGTGCTTGAGAGCGGTGTCCTCGAAGACCGCCTCGATGACGGCGTCGCAGCCGGCCAGATCCCGCGGGTCGGCGGTGGGCGTGATCAGGGCGAGCAGCGCGTCGCGCTCGGCCTCGGTCGTGCGGCCCCGTGAGAGCGCTTTCGCGAGCAGCTTCTCGGAGTACGCCTTGCCCTTCTGGGCGGCTTCGAGCGACACGTCCTTCAGGACGACCTCGATGCCGGCCCGCGCGCACGAGTACGCGATGCCCGCACCCATCATTCCGGCGCCGAGGACCGCGACCTTGCGGACGGGGCGCGACTCGATGCCCTGGGGACGGCTGACACCGGAGTTGACGGCCTGAAGATCGAAGAAGAACGCCTGGATCATGTTCTTCGAGGTCTGCCCGGTGACCAGCTCGGTGAAGTAGCGGGCCTCGATGGTGAGCGCGGTCTCGAAGTCGACCTGGGAGCCCTCGACGGCGGCCGCCAGGATGTTGCGCGGCGCCGGGTAGGGGGCGCCCTGGAGCTGCTTCTTCAGGTTGGCCGGGAAGGCGGGCAGGTTGGCCGCGAAGCGCGGGTTGGACGGGGTGCCGCCGGGGATCTTGTAGCCCTTGACGTCCCAGGGCTGCTGGGACTCGGGGTGCGCGTCGATGAACGCGCGCGCCTTGGCCAGCATCTCCTCGGGCGTGGCCGCGACCTCGTGCACGAGGCCGTTCTCCAGGGCGCGCCGCGGGGAGTACTGGGTGCCCTGGAGCAGCACCTTGAGCAGGGCGTCCGTGATGCCCATGAGGCGTACGGTGCGGGTCACGCCGCCGCCGGCCGGGAGCAGGCCGAGCGTGACCTCGGGCAGGCCGATCTTGGAGCCGGGCGCGTCGAGCGCGACGCGGTGGTGGGAGGCCAGCGCGATTTCGTAACCGCCGCCCAGGGCCGCGCCGTTGATGGCGGCGACGACCGGCTTGCCCAGGGTCTCGATGCGGCGCAGCGAGGCCTTGATGGCGGTGCCGGTGTCGAAGGCCTGCTGGGCGAGTTCGGGGCCGACCTGGATCATGTCCTTGAGGTCGCCGCCCGCGAAGAAGGTCTTCTTGGCGGAGGTGTAGATGATGCCCCGGATGGAGTCCTTCTCGGCCTCGGCGCGGTCCGCGACGGCCGCGATGGAGTCCTTGAAGGCCTGGTTCATGGTGTTGGCGGACTGGTTGGGGTCGTCGAGTACGAGGGTGACGACGCCGGTCTCGTCCTGTTCCCAGCGGATGGTCGTGCTCTCGGTCATTGCTGAAATCTCCGTATGAGGGGGTGCCGGGACAGGACGGTCAGAGACGCTCGACGACGGTGGCGATGCCCATGCCGCCGCCGACGCACAGCGTGGCGAGCCCGTAGCGCAGGTCCCGGCGCTCCAGCTCGTCGACGAGGGTGCCCAGGATCATCGCGCCGGTCGCGCCGAGCGGGTGGCCCATGGCGATGGCGCCGCCGTTGACGTTGACCTTGTCGAGGCTGAGGCCCATGTCCCTGACGAAGCGGAGCACGACCGCGGCGAACGCCTCGTTGATCTCGACGAGGTCGATGTCGTCGATGGTCAGGCCCGCCTTGGCGAGCGCCTTGCGGCTGGCGGGCGCGGGGCCGGTCAGCATGATGGTGGGCTCGGAGCCGGAGACTGCCGCGGAGACGATGCGGGCCCGCGGGGTCATGCCGTACCGCTCGCCGACGGCCTTGGAGCCGATGGCGACGAGGGCCGAACCGTCCACGATGCCGGAGGAGTTGCCCGCGTGGTGGACGTGGTTGATCTCCTCGACCCAGTGGTACTTCTGCAGCGCGACGGCGTCGAAGCCGCCCATCTCGCCGATCCCGGCGAACGAGGGCTTGAGGGACGCCAGCGAGTCCGCGGTGGTGCCGGGGCGCATGTGCTCGTCGTGGTCGAGGACGACGAGGCCGTTGCGGTCCTTGACGGGGACGACGGACCGCGCGAACCGGCCGTCCTTCCACGCCTCGGCGGCCCGCTCCTGGGACAGCTCGGCGTACTCGTCGACGTCGCGGCGCGAGTAGCCCTCGACGGTGGCGATGAGGTCGGCTCCGATGCCCTGCGGGGCGAAGTTGGTGTCGAAGTTGGTCATCGGGTCGGCGAACCAGGCACCGCCGTCGGAGGCCATCGGCACGCGCGACATGGACTCGACGCCACCCGCGAGGACGAGGTCCTCCCAGCCTGAACGGACCTTCATGGCAGCCATGTTGACCGCTTCGAGGCCGGAGGCACAGAAGCGGTTCTCCTGGACGCCGGCGACGGTGTCGGGCAGCCCGGCGGCGATCGCCGCGATGCGGGCGATGTCGGAGCCCTGGTCGCCGACCGGGCCGACGACGCCGAGCACGATGTCGTCGATGGCGGCCGGATCCAGGCCCGGGAAGCGTGCCTGGATCTCGTGGATCAGGCCGACGACGAGGTCGATCGGCTTGGTGCCGTGCAGGGCCCCGTTGGCCTTGCCGCGGCCGCGCGGGGTGCGGATCGCGTCGTATACGTACGCTTCGGTGCTCAACGTCAAGCCTTTCGGATGAGGGTGGTTCTGGGGAGCCGCGGTGGGCCCGGCAGCCAGGCGGCCGGCTCGGCGTGGTCAGCCGAGCAGGGAACGGCCGATGATCTCCTTCATGATCTCGGTCGTGCCGCCGTAGATCGTCTGGATACGGCCGTCCGTGAAGGCCCTGGCGACCCGGTACTCGGTCATGTAGCCGTAGCCGCCGTGCAGCTGGAGACAGCGGTCGGCGACGCGTTTTTGCAGTTCGGTGGCCCACCACTTGGCCATGGAGGCGTGCACGGCGTCGAGCTCCCCGTCTGCGTGGTCGACGATGCAGCGGTCGAGGAAGGTGCGGGTGACGGCGCACTCGGTGGCCATCTCGGCGATCTCGAACCGGATGTGCTGGAGCTTGGACAGCGGCCGGCCGAAGGCCTCGCGCTCCTTGACGTAATTCGTGGTGATCTCCAGGAGGTACTCGGCCGCGGCGATCCCGGCGACCGCGATGCCCATCCGTTCCTGGGCGAGGTTGGTCATCAGATGGATGAAGGCGCCGTTGAGCTCGCCGAGGAGATTGCCCTTCGGGACGCGTACGTCGTGGAAGAACAGCTCGGCCGTGTCCTGCGACTTCTGCCCGATCTTGTCGAGGTTGCGGCCGCGCTCGAAACCCTCGGCGCCGCGCTCGACGACGATCAGGGACAGGCCCTTGGCGCCGCCCTCGGGGGTGGTCTTGGCGACCACCACGACCAGGTCGGCCAGGATGCCGTTGGAGATGAACGTCTTGGAGCCGTTCAGGAGCCAGTGGTCGCCCTTGTCCTCGGCGGTGGTGCGGATGCCCTGGAGGTCGGAGCCCGCGCCGGGTTCCGTCATGGCGATGGCGGTGATCAGGGAGCCGTCGCAGAAGCCGGGCAGCCAGCGCCGCTTCTGCTCCTCGGTGGCGAGCCCGGTCAGATAGGGCCCGATGATGTCGTTGTGCAGGCCGAGCGCGAGGCCCGCCGCCCCGGCGCGGGTGAACTCCTCGGCGAGGACCGCGCTGTAGCGGAAGTCGTCGTTGCCGCCGCCCCCGTACTCCTCGGGCACGGCGAGCCCGAGCAGCCCCTGCTTTCCGGCCGCGAGCCAGGCCCCCCGCGAGACGATGCCGTCCTTCTCCCACTGCTCGTAGTGCGGCAGGACCTCCTTGGCGAGGAAGGTGCGGACGGTCTCGCGGAACGCCTCGTGCTCGGCGGTGAAGATCTGCCGTTTCAACTCAAGCCTCCTGTACGGGAGTTGATGCCGGGCCCGCCGAGAGCCCCGGCAGGTCCCAGTCGCGGGCGACATCCGCCGTGTGGGCGCCCGGCATCGCGGGGGGCCTCCGGACGGATCCGGGGGTGACGGAGAAGCGGGGTGCGGGCGCGGGCTGGGTGATGCCGCCGTGCGCGGTGAACGTGGCGCGGGCCGCGAGGTGCGGGTGGTGCGGCGCCTCCTTCAGGGACAGGACCGGCGCCACGCAGGCGTCCGAGCCCTCGAAGACGGCCGTCCACTCCTCGCGGGTCCTGGTGCGGAACCGGTCGGCGATGGTGGTGCGCAGTTCGGCCCAGCGGGCGAGGTCCTTGCGGGCGGGGGCCGCGTCCTCGATGCCGAGGAGCCGGATGAACTCGTCGTAGAACTGCTGCTCCAGGGAGCCGACCGCCATGTACTGGCCGTCCGAGGTCTCGTACGTGCCGTAGAAGGGGCAGCCGCCGTCGAGGAGGTTGGCGCCGCGCCGGTCCTGCCAGCCGCCGGCCGCCAGCATGCCGTGGATCATCGTGGCGAGGTGGGCGGCGCCGTCGACGATCGCCGCGTCCACGACCTGGCCCGCTCCCCCGCCGCGCGCGTGCTGGAGGGCGGCGAGCACGCCGATGACGAGGTAGAGCGAGCCGCCGGCGTAGTCGCCGACGAGGTTGGCCGGGACGGTCGGGCCCTGGTCCGGGCTGCCGATCATGCCGAGGGTGCCGGTGATGGCGATGTACGCGATGTCGTGCCCGGCCCGCTGGGCGAGCGGCCCGTCCTGGCCCCAGCCGGTCATCCGCCCGTAGACGAGCCCGGGGTTGCGGGCCAGGCAGTCCTCGGGCCCGACGCCGAGGCGCTCGGCGACGCCGGGCCGGTAGCCCTCGATGAGGATGTCGGCGCGCTCGACGAGGTCGAGGACCAGGCCGGGGCCTTCGGGCGCTTTGAGGTCGATGATCACGGAGCGCTTGTTGCGGTTGGTCAGGTCGTACGCCGGGTCGATGCCGAGGCCGGCACCGCCGGGACGGTCCACGCGCACCACGTCGGCACCGAGGTCGGCGAGGAGCATGGCGGCGAACGGGCCCGGCCCGATGCCCGCCAGCTCGACCACGCGCACCCCGGCGAGCGGGCCGGTTCCTGTCGCTGTCATCAAGCCCCCAGCACTGTGACACAACTGATGTAACATCAATGATGCTAAGAACACGTTCCACTCCGCACAAGCCCCCATGAGCAACCGCTCAGCATGTGCGGCCGCCGCTCGGGCGCCGTTGCCCCGATACGCCGGGCTTGACCCGCACCGCTCCCCCCACTGATCACCGCACTCTCAGGGGCGACTGCCCAGATCGCCGACCGCACGCTAGCCTCACAACCCGGCATCAGCCACGGCGTCACCAGGCAGCTCAAGTGCGGAGGCACACGGTGGAACCCTCGAAGCGGACTTACGACATCGTGCTGTTCGGCGCGACGGGTTTCGTCGGGTCGCTGACCGCCCAATACCTCGCGACCCACGCCCCCGACGACTGCCGCTGGGCGATCGCGGGCCGCAACCGCACCAAGCTGGAGCGGCTGCGCGAGCGGCTCGCGGAACTCAACCCGGCGTGCGCCAGGCTGCCCCTGGTCACCGCGGACTCCACCGACCCGGCCTCGCTGCGCGCGCTCGCCGAGTCGGCGCGCGTCGTCGCCACCACGGTGGGCCCCTACGTCTGGTACGGCGAAGGCCTGGTCGAGGCGTGCGCCGAGGCGGGCACCGACTACCTCGACCTGACCGGCGAGCCGGAGTTCGTGGACACCATGTACGTACGCCACGACGCGCGAGCCCGCGAGCGCGGCGCCCGCCTGGTGCACGCGTGCGGCTTCGACTCGGCACCGCACGACCTCGGCGTCCTGTTCACCGTGCAGCAGCTCCCGACCGGAGTGCCGCTGCGGATCGACGGCTTCGTACGGACGAATGCGACGTTCTCCGGCGGGACGCTGGCCTCCGCGCTGACCGCGCTCGGGCGCGGCGCGCAGACCGCGCGGGCGGCCAAGGAGCGCCGGCTGCACGAGCCGCGCCTGGTGGGCCGGCGGGCCCGCGCCCCGCTCGGCGCCCCGCACTTCAGCAAGGAGACCGGCACCTGGGCGCTGCCCATGCCCACCATCGACCCGCAGGTCATCGCCCGATCGGCGGCGGCCGACGAACGCTACGGGCCCGACTTCCGCTACCGGCACTTCGCCGCGGTGAAGCACCTCCCGGTCGCGATCGGCGGGGTGGCCGCGGTGGGCGCCGTCGCCGCGGTCACCCAGCTCCCGCCCGCACGTGCGTGGTTGATGAGCCGTTACGAAGCGGGCAACGGCCCGGACGAGGCACGGCGGAGGCGCAGCTGGTTCACGGTCCGCTTCGTCGGCGAGGGCGGGGGCCGCCGGGTCTTCACCGAGGTGTCGGGCGGCGACCCCGGCTACGACGAGACGGCGAAGATCCTGGCCGAGGGCGCGCTCAGCCTGGCCTTCGACAAACTCCCCGAACTGGCGGGCCAGTTGACGCCCGCGACCGCGATGGGTCCGGCCCTGACCGAGCGGCTCCAGGCGGCCGGGATGCGCTTCCGGGTGGCGGACACGCGCTGAGCCCGTCAACTGGCCCTAGGCAGAGGCCTGTTGGGCTTCCTTGAGCGCGCGGCGGCACAGGGAGTCGGCGTGCCGGGTGGACTCGGGGAGGCGGTAGCGGCGGGCGAGTCCGAGGGTGTGGGCACACGCGCCGTCGAGGCTCACCCGGTGGCCGACCGAGACGAACACGGGCTTGGTGCCGTTCTGGGTGCGCAGGGCGCGGCCGACCTCGGCCCCGTCGTCGGCGAGCAGCGGCGCGCTGTCTCCGCGGCGCGGGCCGGGCTGCTCGTAGGTGAATGTGAACGGGTTCTTGGCGACGCCGATCACGGGGAGCCCGGTGAGTACGCCGAGGTGGCTGGCGAGGCCGAAGCGGCGCGGGTGCGCGAGTCCGTAGCCGTCGCAAATGACCATCCCCGGGCCGGAGTCGAGCCGTTCGAGGACGGCGAGCACGGTGGGGATCTCGCGGAAGGCGAGCAATCCGGGAACGTAGGGGAAGGCCACCCGGCCGACGGCGGTGGCCTCCTCGACCACCTCCAGGGTCGCCGCGTCGAGCACGACGGCGGCCGCGACGACGAGGTCCCGCTCGTCGTCGTACGCCACATCGACCCCCGTGACGAGCCCGCTGCCCGGCGCCGGCCCCGGTTCGTCGAGCACGACCTTGCCGCGCAGCTCGTCCTGCACGGCCAGGGCGGCCGCCTCACTGTCCGGCCAGGCCGCCGGAATCCCCGTGATCTTCATGGGGGCCACCCTAAGCCGCGCCCCTCAACTGGACCCAGTGCTGGCGAATCGCGGCCCCCCGCGCTTAGCATGTAAGGCATGGATGATGCGACCGACCATTACGAAGTTCGGGAGGGCGTGCCCTCTCCCGAGACCTTTCGCCATCTGCGTACCGTCGCGGGCCTGTCCGACCGATCGGCCGAGGCGGTCGCCCTGGCGCTGCCCAACACCTGGTACGGCGTGATCCTTTACGCGAATGGGGAGCCGGTCGGGATGGGCCGGATCATCGGCGACGGCGGCACCGCGTTCCAGGTCACCGACATCTGCGTCCACCCCGCCCACCAGGGCCGCGGCCTGGGCAAGCGGATCATGGCCGCGCTGACGGCGGAGCTGGAGCGCAGGGCGCCCGCCACCGCGTACGTGTCGCTGATCGCGGACGGCGAAGCACGCCGCCTCTACGGGCAGTTCGGCTTCGCCGAGACCGCGCCCGAGTCGGTGGGCATGGCCCGCGTGTTCTGACCCCGGGGAGCCTCAAGCTGCCCGGGAGTAGCCTGGCGATCATGTTCATCATCGAGTTGACCTACCTCGTCCCGCTCGACCGGGTCGACGAACTGCTCGCCGACCACGTCGCCTGGCTCAACGCGCAGTACGACGCCGGCGTTTTCATCGCCTCCGGGCGCAAGGTGCCGCGCGACGGCGGCGTCGTCCTGGCGGTCGGGGACGATCGCGCGGCGATCGACGAGATCGTCGCGACCGACCCCTTCAACGTGAATGACTTCGCCACCTACCGGATCACCGAGTTCCTGGCGACCAAGGTGGCTCCCGAACTGGCCGCGTTCCAGCAGAAGTTGCCGAGCTAGTCGGCCAGCCGGGCCACTCTGCCCTGCTCCCCCGCCGCCCAGCATCCGCCGTCCGCCGTGCAGTCGACGGTGTCGTACGAGCCGGTGTCCACCGTGCGCCAGGTGCGGCCCCCGTCGCGCGTCAGGTCCGTGCCCGTCGGGCCGACGGCGAGTGCGGACGAGCGGGAGTGGGGCAGCCAGGCGACGCCGGAGCGGTAGGCGGCGACCGGGGTGGCGGCCTGGTGCCAGGCCCGGCCGCCGTTCCCGGTGGCGGCCGCCGCCCGCGGTGACGCCTGGCCGGCCCGGTAGTCGCCGCCGACCGCGAGCCCGTGCGTACGGTCGCGGAAGGCGAGGCCGAAGACCCCGCGGGCCGGGTCGCCGGCCGGGATGGTCGACTCGGCGGCCGTCCAGGTGAGCCCCCGGTCGGCGGAGTGCAGCACACGGCCGGTGGCGCCGCCGCCCGTGGCGAGCCAGACGTCGCGCGGCCCGGAGCTCACCAGGCACTGGCCGCTCGCGGCGAACCCGGCCTCGCCGGGCAGGGCGGCCGGCATGCCCTTGTCGGGCAGGACGTTCCAGGAGCGGCCGCCGTCCGCGGTGGACAGGATGCGGTACTTGCCGTCGACGGGGTCGCTCACCGCCAGGCCGTGCCGCGGGTCCAGGAACGTCAGGCAGTCGTAGAACGCCTTCGGGTCGGTGTTGCGGAACGACTCGCTCCAGGTCGCTCCGCCGTCCTCGGTCCGGTAGACCCGGGACGCCTCGCCCTCGCCGATCGCGAGAACCACCGCGCGCCGCCCGTCGAAGGCCTCCACGTCGCGGAACTCCAGGCCGGCCGCCCCGGCCGGCGACACGTTCCGCCAGCTGCGGCCGCCGTCGGAGGTCCGCAGAACCGTGCCCTTCGTCCCCGCGACCCACGCCGTCGACCGGCTGACCGCGGCGAGCCCGCGAAAGCGCACGTCGGTCCTGGTGTCCTTCAGTTGCCACGCCGGAGTTCCGTGCCCGTGCGCCTGGGCCGGCACGGCCAGGGCGGCCGCCAGCGCCATCCCGCCCAGCCCCACCGACAGCATGCGTCTCGTCTTCCCCTTGGACCTCATGGCGTCGGAAGCTAGCCCAGCCCACCCCACCCGTCCAGGGTGCCTACGTCAGCGGCCCCGAGAAGCCGGGCCCCAAGGCGTACGACGAGAGACGCCGGGCACCGTCCGATGCGGGACAGCGACCTCGTAGAACAGGCTGAAAAGGATGTGCCGTGTGAGGCAGACAGGAAGTTGTGTGGCTGTGGTGAGAACGGGAATCCGTCCTATTGCGAGCAATACGGGTCGTACGCCGGGGCACGGGCAGGCGGCAGTGATGCAGGTCACGTGAACCTCGGGTGCACGGAACGCTGAATTTCGACGTCCTTCAGGGCGGCAGGAGAGAACCCCCGAGGCTGAGGGAGCAGGGCTTTGTCCACCGTCATCGAGCAGCCCGTCCAGGTACGCCTGATCGCGTCCGCACCCCGCATGGAGACCGTTCCCGCGACGCTGCGCTACGACCCCGAGGACCCCTTCGCCGTGCACATGGCGTTCCCCGCGCCGGCCACCCTCGAAGGCACCGAGGTCTCCTGGGAGTTCGCCCGCGAACTGCTCGAAGTGGGCATCGAGGCGCCCGCCGGGGTCGGCGACGTCCGGGTGCGTCCGTACGGCTACGACCGTACGGTCCTCGAATTCCACGCTCGCGAGGGCGTCGCGATGGTCCACATCCGCACCTCCGAGGTGCGCCGCTTCCTCCAGCAGGCGCAGCTCCTGGTGCCGACGGGCCGCGAGCACCAGTACCTCGACATGGACGGGGACCTCGCCGCGCTGCTGCGCGACGCCTGCTGACTCCGCCCTCCCAAGGAGGCAAGCGCCTCCCGCACCGCCTCCGCTCCTGCCCGGTCGCGGCGGTGCAACGCGCCGTTGCGCGCCGCCGGTCCCACATCCCGGATTTAATTCGTTTGCGGGACCGCGCGGCAGCGGCGTACGTTCGTGACTGGCCCTGTTGTCGTCGAACGGAGTAGGACGTTGCTCGTCTGAGGCCCCTGAGACACCGTTTCGCGCACTCCCTTCCGTGTCGCGCGCTGCCGGTGTGACCTCTGCCTCCGAGCCATGTCCTCCACCACGACCAGGGCCTTTTTCCTGCCCTGAGCGGTGTCTCAGAACCCCCGTTGCCCTCATTCCTTCCCTGCAACCGGGAGACCCGTATGTCACCTTTCCCCCCTCAGATCAGCTCGGCCGCGCTGTCCTTCGCGTGGCCGGACGGCACCACCGTCTTCGAGGACTTCCAGCTCGCCGTCGGCCCCGGCCGCACCGGCCTCGTCGGCCTCAACGGGTCCGGGAAATCAACCCTGTTGAAGCTGATCGCCGGTGAGCTCACCCCGACCGACGGCAACGTCAAGATCGCCGGCGAGGTCGGCTACCTGCCGCAGAACCTCGTCCTGGACACCGCCCTGCGGGTGGACCAGGCGCTCGGCATCGACGCCGTCCGCGCCGCGCTGCACGCCATCGAGGGCGGCGACGCGGACGAGCGGCACTTCGAGACGGTGGGCGACGACTGGGACGTCGAGGAGCGGGCCCGCGCCACCCTCGACCAGCTCGGTCTCGGCCGCATCGGACTCGACCGCACCATCGGCGAGGTCTCCGGCGGCGAGTCGGTGCTGCTGCGCCTGGCCGCGCTGCTCCTGCGGCGCCCGGACGTCCTGCTGCTCGACGAGCCGACGAACAACCTGGACCTGCCCGCGCGGCAGCGCCTCTACAGCACCGTCGACGCGTGGAGCGGGGTGCTCCTGGTGGTCAGCCACGACCGTGAGCTGCTCGACCGCGTGGACCGCATCGCCGATCTGCGCGAGGGCCAACTCGCCTGGTACGGCGGCAACTTCACGGCGTACGAGGAGACGCTGCGGGCCGAGCAGGACGCGGCCGAGCGGATGGTGCGGGTCGCCGAGGCGGACGTACAGCGCCAGAAGCGCGAACTGTCCGACGCCCAGGTCAAGTTGGCACGGCGGCAGCGGTACGGGCAGAAGAGCTACGACAACAAGGTCGTGCCGAGGATCGTGGCCAACAACCGCAAGCGCGAGGCGCAGGTGTCGGCGGGCAAGCACCGCATCCTGCAGACCGAGCGCCTCGACCAGGCGCGCGAGCGGCTCGACCAGGCCGTGGAGCTGGTGCGCGACGACGAGGAGATCCGCATCGAGCTGCCGTACACCAAGGTGCATCCGGGCCGCTCCGTACTGACCCTGCGGGAGCTCCGACTCCCGTACGGGGCACGGGTGGAGGGCGAGCTCGATGTGCGCGGACCCGAACGGATCGCGCTGGTCGGGCGGAACGGGTCGGGCAAGACGACGCTGCTCAGGACGCTCGCCGGACAGCTGGCGCCGGTGGCGGGCGAGGCGGTCGCCCATGTGCCGCTGCGGTTTCTGCCGCAGCGTCTGGATGTGCTCGACGACGAGCTGAGCGTGGTGGAGAACGTGGCCCGCTACGCACCCGGTGCGACGGACAACGCCATCCGGGCCCGCCTCGCGCGCTTCCTGTTCAAGGGGGCCCGGGCCGCTCAGCCGGCCGGGACCCTCTCGGGCGGCGAACGGTTCCGGGCCGCGCTCGCGGCACTGCTGCTCGCGGAGCCCGCGCCCCAGCTCCTGATGCTGGACGAGCCCACCAACAATCTGGACATGGCGAGTGTGCGCGCCCTCAAGGCCGCGCTCGACGCCTACGAGGGCGCGCTGATCGTGGCGAGCCACGACGTTCCGTTCCTGGAGTCGATCGGGGTCACCCGCTGGCTCCTCCTGGACGGCGAGCTCGCCGACACCACGGCGGAGGAGGTCAGGGGCGGGCTGCGGGTGCGGTAGGCGCATCACGAGGGGGTGGGGCCGGTCGGATCCGACCGGCCCCACCCCTTGTCTTTTGCTGCCCGGCAAGGTGACATGCCTCTCGTTCTGCCACCACGACCTGCCCATATAACAGAACGTAACCGGACGAAGGGGAAGGCGGGCTTGGCTTGGGCTTACGACCGCCTTAACCTACGGTCTCGTAACCTACGGTCTCGTAGGTACGCCTGCCGTCCCCCTTTTCCGTCCCCCTGGAGCACCCCCGTGACGATCACTTCTCCCCACCTCGGCAGCTCGGACGCGTGGACCGACGCCCGGCTGCTGTTCGCGCTGGAAGAGGTAGTCGAAAAGGAGCTCAACCGGCACCTCAAGGTCGCCAAGGACTGGATGCCGCACGACTACGTGCCGTGGTCGGACGCGCGCAACTTCCCCGGTTTCTTCGAGGACGGCGAGGCCTGGGACCCGCAGCAGTCCAAGGTCACCGACCTCGGCAAGATCGCCCTGGTGGTCAACCTGCTCACCGAGGACAACCTGCCCAGCTACCACCACGAGATCGCCTCGCTGTTCGGCCGCGACGGCGCCTGGGGCACCTGGGTGCACCGCTGGACCGCCGAGGAGGGCCGCCACGGCATCGTGATGCGCGACTACCTGCTCGCCTCCCGGGCGGTGGACCCGGACAAGCTGGAGCAGTTCCGGATGGCCCACATGAGCGAGGGCTTCGAGTCGGACAACCGGCACTCGATGCTGCACTCGGTCGCCTACGTCGCCTTCCAGGAGCTGGCGACCCGGGTCTCGCACCGCAACACCGGCCACCAGTCCGGCGACCCGGTCTGCGACCGGATGCTGGCCCGGATCGCGACCGACGAGAACCTGCACATGGTCTTCTACCGCAACCTGCTCGGCGCGGCCTTCGAGATCGCCCCGGACCTGACGATGCAGTCGGTGCGCGACGTCGTCGTGAACTTCCGGATGCCCGGACACGGCATGCCGGGCTTCGAGCGGGCGGCGGCGCAGATGGCGATCGGTGAGATCTACAACATGCGGATCCACCACGACGACGTGCTCCAGCCGGTCCTGCGCTACCTCAAGGTCCTGGAGATCGACGGGCTCGGCCCCGAGGGCCTCAAGGCCCAGGAGGAGCTCGGCCTGTACATGGGCGGGCTCGACAGCGAGGCGGCCAAGTTCGACGAGAAGCTCGCCGCGCGCAAGGCGCGCATGGCCGCCCGGCTCTGACCACCGGGGTGATGCGGGACGGGTGCCGGACTGCGCCCGCCCCGCATCGCCGTGCTCGGCGCACCGTCGTGCTCAGCGGGCGTCCTGCCGGATCATTTCCGCGGCCTGCTCGGCGATCGCCACCGTGGGCGCGTGGGTGTGGCCGCGGGTGATGCGCGGCATGACCGAGGCGTCCACGACGCGCAGGCCCTCCACTCCCCTCACCCGTAGCCGCGGGTCGGTGACCGAGCCCTCGTCGCTGCCCATCCGGCAGGTGCCGACCGGGTGGTACAGCGTCTCGGCCGCCTCCCGTACGCCCTGCGCGAGCCGCTCGTCGTCGACCGGGCCCGGATAGGGCGCCATCGGTCCCGAAACGTACGGGGCGAGGGCCGGGTGCGCGAAGAGTTCCTCCGCCCTGCGGATCCCGGCCATCAGGCGGGGCAGGTCCTGGTCCGCGGTGAGGTAGCCGGGGTCGATGCGGGGCGCGGTGGACACATCGGTGCCCGCCAGGTCGATCCGGCCCTCGCTGGCGGGCTGCAGCAGGATCACGCCGATGGTGAGCCCGTGTTCGGTGACCGGGGTCAGGCCGTGGTTGACGAACGGACCCGGCGCGTACACCAACTCGACGTCCGGGGCGGCCAGCTGGGGCCCGGTGCGGATGAAGGCCGCGGCCTCTCCGACGTTGGAGGTGAGCGGGCCCCGGCCGCGCAGCAGGAAGCGGGCCACGTTGGCGAGCGAGTCGGCGCCGGTGAGGCTGACGGGCTGCGCACAGCGCACGGTGACCGCGTACGACAGATGGTCCTGGAGGTGGCGGCCGACCTCCGGGGACGCGGCCCGCACGGTGACGCCCGCGGCGCTCAGCCGCGCCGGGTCGCCGATGCCGGACAGCATGAGCAGGTGCGGCGAGCCGATGGCGCCCGCGCTGAGGATCACCTCGCGGCGGGCGGTGAGCGGATCCGGCAGCCCTTCGGCGGTGATGCCGGTGACGCGGGAGCCGTCGAACCGCAGCCCGCTCACCCGGACGTCGGTGAGGACGTCCAGGTTGAGCCGGCGCGCGGCGGGCCGCAGATAGCCGTCGGCGGCACTCCAGCGGCGGCCGTCGCGCTGGTTGACCGGCGTGATCGCACAGCCCGAATGGTCGGGGGCGTTGAGCTCGGGCAGTTCGGGCAGGCCCGTCCCTGCGCAGGCGGCGAGAAACGCGGCGGTCGTCGGATTCGGGTCGCGCTGCGGGGAGATGAAGAGCGGGCCGTCGGTGCCGTACACCGTGCCGTCGGCCGTGGGGCCCGTCCAGCGCTCGGCCCGGCGGAAGTAGCGGACCAGCCGGTCGTAGGACCACTCGGGGCCGGCCGCGATGCCCCACGCGTCGTAGTCGTCGCGGTGGCCCCGCACCCACATCATCGCGTTCATCGACGACGAGCCGCCCAGGGTGTGGCCGCGCGGCCAGTACAGCTCCCGGCCGCCGAGCGCCTCCTGCTTGGCGGTGGTGAAGTCCCAGTCGTAGGCGGTTTTGAAGAGCTTGGGAAAAGCCGCCGGGATACGGATCTCGCTCTTGCGGTCGCGCGGGCCGGATTCGACCAGGGCCACCCGGACGGTGGGGTCCTCGGAGAGCCGCGCCGCGACGACGCACCCCGCGGATCCCGCGCCCACCACGATGTAGTCGTACGTTCCGCCGCGCGCTGTTCCCCGAGTGTTCAACTCGGCCCCCTTTTCCCGCAGTTGTGGATGCGGGGCCAGCATGGACCGCCCGGGCGGCGCGGCGCCAGGGGACATCGAGTGATCCGGCGCGATCGGAACGGACGGGCCCGGGCAGGGCCGGAGGGTCCGGAGCCGCGGACGCTCGCGGTCAGCGCTGCCGGGTGCGCTGCAGGTTCAGCCGCTCCTTCTCGGAGAGGCCGCCCCACACGCCGAACCGCTCGTCGTTGGCCAGGGCGTACTCGAGGCAAGCCTTGCGTTGCTCGCACGCTCCGCAGAGCTGCTTGGCCTCCCGGGTGGAGCTGCCCGGGGCGGGGAAGAAGAACTCGGGCCCCGCCTGGGCGCACAACGCGGTCTCCTGCCAGGTGAGTTCCGGGCCGATGGTGATGGTGTCGTTCAGCATGCTTCCCACGCTGCCGGGCACTGATCAACGTCCGGTCAACGAATGTTGAACGCCGGAGTTGATCGGCGCCCGGACCTCCTCACGTGCCCCGAGCCGATCGGCGCCCGGCACTGCTCACGGCGCCCTCCTACGCCGTCGCCCCCTTGATGATCGCGATGCGCGCCCCGTGCGGGTCGGCGAGCTTGGCGAGGCGGCCCACGCCCTCGATGTCCATGGGGGCCATCCGGACCGTACCGCCCAGCTCCTGCGCCTTGGTGGCGACCGCGTCGACGTCGGCCACTTCGATGTACGGCATCCAGTACGCCCCTGCCTCGGCCTCCAGCGGGTCGCTGTCGAGCGGGACGACGCCGCCGAACATCGAGTCGGGGCCGGCAGCCGCGGGGTTGACCGTCGTGTACGTGCCGCCCGGGAAGGGCACTTCGGAGGTCTCCCAGCCGAACACGGCGTGGTAGAAGCCGGTGGCCGCCTTGACGTCCGGGGTGTACAGCTCGACCCAGGACAGCGTGTTCGCCTCGCCGGCGGCTTCCATGCCGCTCATCTGTTTCGGCTGCCAGGCGGCGAAGCCCACGCCCGCCGGGTCCCGGAAGTACGCGCTGCGGCCGAGCTCCATGACGTCCATCGGCTGGAGAACGACAGTGCCGCCGTCCCGCTCCACGGCCTTGGCCGTTTCGTCGGCGTCCGGCGTGCGGAAGTACACGTTCCAGGCGGGGTCGCCCTGCTCGGCCGTGATGGCCATGCCGCCCGCGACGGTCTTGCCTGCGGCCTGGAACGTGCCGTACCCGCCGACCTCCGGGCCGCCCGGCCGGAAGGTCCAGCCGAAGACGCCGGTGTAGAACGCGACCGCCGCGTCCAGGTCGGGTGTGCCGAGGTCGAACCAGCTGGGAGAGCCCGTGACGTAACGGGTGGTGAGCATGGTGAGCCCCTTCGTGTGTCCCGTTGTCCTGTCATCTTGAGTCTTGCACCGGGCACTGACAATTCGGGACGGAGCCGCTCCGGGGCGCCTTGGAGGAGTGCTGGTGTGCGCGGGCGCGGGCCGGACGTCCGGGACCTTCGGGCCGTTCGGGCCGGCCGGTGACAAACGGCCCCCGCGTTCTCGCGCCCCATGGCGGCGGCCCGGCCCGTTCGCGCCTGTCAGCGTGGCTGGAGTGTGGTGCGCAGGCGGTAGCGGTCGCCGCTGTACTCGACCGTCGACAGGAGCACGGGGCGCTGGTCCCGGGCATAGATCGTCTGGTCCAGGGCGAGCACGGGCGAACCCGGCTCGATCCCGAGGTGCCGGGCGAGTGCCTCGTCCGCGCCGCGCGCCTCGATGGTGGTCTCGGAGCGGTCCAACTCGACGCCGCGGGCGTGCAGTTCCCCGAAGAGCGAGGCGGCGGTGAAGTCCACCTCGTCGAGGCCGGGTGCGAGGGAGGCCACGAGCAGGGTGCGATCCACGGCGATGCGTACGTCGTCGAGCAGCCGGACGCGCTCCAGGCGAAGCAGCGGGGCACCGGCCGGTACGTCGAGGCGGTCGCCGTCGTCGAGGGTGGCGGGGCGCAGCTCCTGGTGCAGCACGAGGGAGCTCGGCCGCATGTGTTTGCGGCGGGCCGTCGTCGTGAAGGACTCCAGGTCGTTGGGCCACTCGCGGGGCGCCACCGGTGCCGCGACGAACCAGCCCCGGCCGTGCGAGGCCGTCACCAGACCCTGGTCGACGAGGTGCGCCAGCGCCTTGCGCAGCGTCACGCGGGAGATGTCGAGCCGTTCGCAGAGTTCGCGCTCCGCGGGCAGCCGGGCGCCCGCGGCCAGACCCCGGCGCTGGATCTCGTCCTGGATGAGCTCGGCGGTCTGCGCCCACAGGGGGGCGGGTCCGCTGATTCGGACGGGGCGGGCGGGGGTGGCGTCGGCGCTCATCGAAAACCTCCAGCGGGATCTTCGGAGCGTACCACCGCATACCACCGGCCTGGCGCAGGCCGCGGGCCAAGAGCCCCGGGCCTTTGGTCACCGTACGAGAATCCGAGCGGACCACTATTGACCACTTGAATACCACTGCATACCTTTGAGGCGCGGCGCCCGGTGGGACCCGGCGGCCGACCGGCCCGACGACCACGCCCTGGATGGCCTCGGGACCGCTGGCACGATGGAGGAAGAACGGATGAGTACGGGTCGAGCGAAGGCCGCCGGCAAGCAGCGCGGCGGCAGTGGCGTCATGGCGGTCCTGCAGCGCATCGGGCGCAGCCTGATGCTCCCGGTCGCGACACTGCCGGCGGCGGCGCTCCTGGTCCGCCTCGGCGGCACGGACCTGCTGGGCCGGGAGAACTTCCCCGAGCTGATCCGCAAGCTCGGCATGGTCCTGTCCGCCGGCGGCCAGACCGTCTTCGACAACCTGCCGCTCCTGTTCGCCATCGGCGTGGCCATCGGCTTCGCCAGGAAGGCCGACGGTTCCACCGCGCTCGCGGCGGCGGTCGGCTACCTCGTCTTCAAGGCGGTCCTCGCCGGCCCCGCTTTCCCGAAGGGGGTGGACGGCGAGCCCCTGGACGCGAAGGTGCTCGGCGGCATCGTCATGGGGCTCGTCGCGGCGCTGCTCTATCAGCGCTTCAGCCGGACCAAACTCCCCGAATGGCTGGGATTCTTCGGCGGCCGCAGGCTGGTGCCGATCCTCAGCGCCTTCTCCGGCGTCGGCATGGGCATCGCGTTCGGCGTGGTCTGGCCGACCGTCGGCGGCTGGTTCTTCCACTTCGGTGAGTGGCTCGTGGGCACCGGCGCCTGGGGCGCGGGCATCTTCGGCGTGGTGATCCGGGCGCTGATCCCGATCGGGATGCACCACTTCTTCCAGTTCTTCCCCTGGTTCGAGGCCGGCACGTTCGTCAACCCCCGCACCGGCGCCGAGGTCCACGGCGACATCGCGCGCTTCCTCGCGGGCGACCCGAGTGCCGGCCAGTTCATGACCGGCGGCTTCCCGATCTACATGTTCGCGCTGCCCGCCGCGGCCATGGCCATCGCGCACACCGCGCGGCCGGAGAACCGCAAGATGGTCAAGGGCATGATGATCTCGGTCGCGCTCACCGCGTTCGTCACGGGTGTCACCGAGCCCATCGAGTTCAGCTTCATGTTCGTGGCCCCGCTCCTGTACGCCGTCCATGCGCTGCTCTTCGGCGTCTCCATGGCGGTCTGCTACGCCCTTGGCATCCGCGACGGCTTCGGCTTCTCCTCCGGCGCGATCGACTATGTCGTCAACTACGGCATCGCCACCAAGCCCTGGCTCCTGATCCCGATAGGCCTGGCGTTCGCGGCGCTCTACTACGTGATCTTCCGGTTCGCAATCGTGCGCTTCAACCTGCCGACACCGGGCCGCGAACCCGTGGAGGGCGAGTCGGGCGAGGGAGGTGCCGCCGACATATCCGCCGACGCACCTGCGGACACTCCCGTGCGCTCCCTTGACGCCATTCCCCCGGGCGCCGCCCTGGAGGACGATCCGGCCTCCAAGGCCTGACGCTCCGCCCGCTCCTCCCCTTCCCCGCTCCCGCCGCCCGCACGCGGCGGGACCAACGAAAGGATCCCTTCATGTCCGGATCGCGTATCACCTTCCTCGACGGCCAAAGTGGTCAGCCGCAGGCGCTTGAGCGCGTGATCGCCCAGGTGCGGCGGCAGCTCGACGGCCCGACGCTCGACAGGCTGCACACGGCCGAGCGTCCGCTCCTGGGCGGGATCGGCGCCTCCTACGCGGCCCTCGCCGTCCCGGTCGAGGTCCTGCGCGGTCACGGTGTGCCGGCCCAGCGGGTGCTCGCCAGCGAGATCGAGGACGGGCTGCGCGGGTTCGACACCGATCTGCTGATCGGGGTCTCGCAGGGCGGCCGCAGCTCGGAGACGATCGCGGCGTTCAAGGCGGCGCGGGGCGTGCCGACGCTCGCCGTCCTCAATGTCACCCCCTCGCCGCTCGGCGAACTCGCCGATCTGACCGTCGGCATGGGCAACGAGCCCGACTCGTACGCCTCGACCGTCGGCTTCACCGCCACGGTCGTCGCCCTCGATCTGATCGCCGGCGCCATCGCGGGCCGCCGGGGCGACCCGTGGGACGGCATCGCCGCGCACGCCGAGAGCGTCCGCGCCCGCGCGGGCCAGGTGGTGGCCGCCCTCCGCTCGCGCGCGGCCCGGTGCGTGGCGGCCGACTGCGTGGCCTCCGGCGCCTCCCGGGTCAGCGCCGAGGAGGCGGCCCTGCTCCTTCGCGAGGTGCCCCGGATGCCGGCCGCGGCCTCGGTCACCCGCAACTACCTGCACGGCGAGATGGAGTCGGCGGGCAACACGCTGCACCTCGTGTTCGGCGACGGCCGCGAGGTCGAACTGGCCCGCTCCCTGTCGGCGGCCGGCCATCTCACCCTCCTGATCACCGCCCAGGACGTCGAGGTGGCCGACAGCCTCGGTGTCGTACGCCTGCCCCAGTGCGCCCCCAGCGCCCGGGTCGTCCTGGAGACGGTCGTGGTGCAGGAGCTGGTGGCGGCGCTCAGCGACGAACGCGGCGTGCCCATCGAGTCGTTCGTGTTCGCCAACGACGACACCAAGGAGGGCGGTGTCGACGCGGCGGACTTCGAACTGGCCTCGCCGGTCGCGGTCGCCTGAGCTACTTGTCCTTGGCGCGGCTCGGCTGCACCCGCTTGGGCTCCCCCGGCATCTTCGGGTAGTCCGGCGGGTAAGGCATGTCGCCCAGCGCGTGGTCGCGTTCGTCGCGCTCGGCGAGTTCGAGGAGCGGCTCCAGGCCGAAGGCGTGGGTGTCCATGTCCGCATGCAGATCGCCGAGTTCGGCATAGCGCGCGGGCATGGTCCTGAGGTCGAAGTCCTTGGGGTGTACATCGTCGAGCTCGTCCCAGCGCAGCGGCGCCGAGACCGGGGCGTGCGGTTTGGGGCGTACCGAGTAGGCGGAGGCGATGGTGCGGTCGCGGGCGGTCTGGTTGTAGTCCACGAAGATCCGCTCGCCGCGTTCCTCCTTCCACCAGGCGGTGGTGACCTTCCCCTCCATGCGGCGCTCCAGCTCACGGCCGATCGCGATGGCGCAGCGCCGCACCTCGGTGAACGTCCAGCGGGGCTCGATCGGGACGAAGACGTGAATGCCCCGGCCGCCGGACGTCTTGGGCCACCCCGTGATCCCCAACTCGCCGAGCAATGCCCGTAGTTCGTGGGCCACGGGCACCGCGTCGTCGAAGTCGGTGCCCGGCTGCGGGTCCAGGTCGATGCGGAGTTCGTCGGGGTGGTCGGTGGCCTCGCGCCGTACCGGCCAGGGGTGGAAGGTCAGACAGCCGAGCTGGGCGGCCCACAGGACGGCGGCGGGTTCGGTGGGGCAGATCTCGTCGGCGTGCCGCCCGCTGGGGAAGGCGATGCGGGCGGTGGGGATCCAGTCGGGGAGGTTCTTCGGGGCCCGCTTCTGGAAGAACGACTCGCCGTCGACGCCGTCGGGGTAGCGCTCCAGGGTGGTGGGCCGGTCGCGCAGGGCGCGCGTGATGCCGTCGGCTACGGCCAGGTAGTAGTTCGCCACGTCCAGCTTGGTGTAGCCGGACTCCGGGAAATAGACCTTGCCCGGATTGGAGAGCCGGACGGTCCGCCCGCCGGCCTCCAGCTCGATCGCCTCGCCCTTGCCCATGCAGGCCACGGTAGGCGGCGGGCACCAATGGCGCATATCGGTGAGAATCGGTTGTATGGATCTTCCGGTGATGCCGCCCATGAAGCCGATGCTCGCCAAGTCCGTGGCGACGATTCCGCCCGGCATGCAGTACGAGGCGAAGTGGGACGGATTCCGGGCGATCGTGCACCGCGACGGCGCCGAGGTCGTCATCGGCAGCCGCAACGGCAAGCCTCTGACCCGCTACTTTCCCGAGCTCGCGACCGCCCTTGAGGAGCGCCTGCCCGAGCGCTGCGTGGTCGACGGCGAGATCGTCATCGCGCACGAGGGCCGGCTCGACTTCGACCGGCTCACCGAACGCATCCACCCCGCCGCGTCCCGGGTGAAACTGCTCGCCGAGCAGACCCCGGCGAGCTTCATCGCCTTCGACCTGCTCGCCCTCGGCGACACCTCGCTCCTCGACACCCCGCTGGCCGAGCGCCGCTCGCTCCTGTCCGAGGCCCTGAAGGGCGTGACACCGCCCGTGCACCTCGCCCCCGCCACCACCGACATCGACGTGGCCAGGCAGTGGTTCGAGCAGTACGAGGGCGCCGGGCTCGACGGAGTGGTCGCCAAGCCGCTCGACCTTCTCTACCGGCCCGACGCCCGCCTCATGTACAAGATCAAGCACGAGCGCACGGCGGATGTGGTGGTGGCCGGATACCGCCACCACAAGAGCGGCCCGGTGGTCGGCTCGCTCCTGCTCGGCCTGTACGACGCCGAGGGCGCTCTCCAGCATGTCGGCGTGTGCGCGGCCTTCCCGATGAAGCGCCGCGCGGAACTCGTCGACGAGCTCGCGCCGCTGCTCATGGCCGACCCGGCGGCCGAAGGCCACCCGTGGGCGGCCTGGGCCGAGGAGGCGGCGCACGAAAGCGCCCGGCTTCCGGGAGCGACCAGCCGCTGGACCGGCAAGAAGGACCTGTCGTGGGTGGCGGTGCGCCCCGAGCGGGTGGTGGAGGTGGCGTACGACCACATGGAGGGCGACCGGTTCCGGCACACCGCGCAGTTCCGCCGCTGGCGCCCGGACCGCTCCCCCGACAGCTGCACCTACGCACAGCTGGAGGAGCCGGTCCGGTACGACCTCGCGGAGGTGCTCTCGTCAGGGGGTGGGTGAGGGACAGGCCGGTGCGGTCGGGGTGCCGGTGGGGTCCGGCGACGGCGACGCGGAGGGTGATCCGGTGGGGCAACCCGGCAGGCCGGGGCTGCCCGACGGCGAAGGCCCGGGACTCGTGCTGTCCGAGGGCGACGGACTCGGCGAATCGGAGGCGGACGGGGAGGGCGAAGGGGACGGCGACTGCCCAGGCGGCGACGCGGACGGGCTTCCGCCGGGATGCGCGGGGACCGAGGCAGTGGGCCCGCTGCTGGGCTGGGGCCCGATGACGATGCCGCCGCCCTGCTTCTTGCCGTGATCGGCGTCGATCTGCTGGGCGCTGCCCGCGCCGGGCGTGGTCGGCAGCACGCCCTTCCCGTCCGGCACGGCGTGGGTGCCCCGGCGGTAGAACTCCAGCCACGACAGGACCGTACGGAGATAGTCGGCCGAGTGGTTGTAGCTCAGCACCGCGCGGTCCAGGTCGGCCGGGATCGCGAGGTCGCGGGAGTCCGCGCACAGGTACACCCCGGCAGCGAGCGCCGCGTCGAAGACGTTGTTGGGATCCTTCCGCCCGTCACCATTGCCGTCCTGGGCCCAGGTCGACCAAGTCGACGGAATGAACTGCATCGGCCCCACCGCACGGTCGTGGCGGGTGTCCCCGTCCAGGGCGCCGTGGTCGGTGTCGGCGATGTCGGCGAAGCCCGCGCCGTTGAGCACCGGTCCGAGGATCGGCGTGAGGGTCGTGCCGTGGGCGTCGACCCGGCCGCCACCCGCGTGCCCCGACTCCACCTTGCCCAGGGCGGCAAGGAGCTGCCAGGGCAGATGGCAGCGGGGTTGGGAGTTCGCCAGCCGCGCCTCCGCCTTCTGATACGCGGCGAGGACGGTGGCCGGGATGCCTTCCTGCGTCCACACCGGGTCGATCACGCCCACGGCGGGTGGCGCGCTCGGAGGCCGTGGCGAGACCAGCGGCGGGAGCTCGGTGTGGTACGAACCGTCGGCCGGAGGCTGTTCGCGTACGGCGACGGAGGGGCCGGCCACGGGATCGTCCGGGCGGGGCGGCGCCGCGTGCAGGAGGCCCGGGGCCTGCGAGGCGGTGAGCGCGGCCATCGCGACGGCCGCGACCGCCGTACCGGCGAGCCCGCGCCGTAAGCGCTTGCCGCCCGGAAGCCGCGCGACGAGGTGGAGCTCCGGGGCCTTCACGATCCCTGCCCGAAGGTGTCGATGTCGGAGATCTGCCAGGTGGCGCCGCTCCCCCGCACCATGTCGACGGTGAACATCGCGGCCGCGTAGGTGGTTTCGGGCCTCTTGCCCGCCGTTCGCGTGCTGCTCTGGTCGGCGTAGACGAGGACCCGGGCGCGAGAGCCGTCGATCATCTCCACGCCGCTCTCGGTCACGGTGGTCGTCAGCACCAGCTTCTGGTCCTTGGCCTGGGCCCGCACCGCGGCCAGCATGTCGTGGTGCTGCTGAACCGCCTTGCCGGTGAGAAGAGTCGAGGCCGCCTTGTCGGCGGGCGCGGTGTCGGCGTAGTTGTACGAGAACAGCGCGGCGACGGCCTTGGCCGTCTGCCCCTTGACCTCGCTGGTGCGGGCCGGGTCGGTGAGGGCGGCGTTCCGCGCGGCCGGATCGGAGCGCAGCGAATCGGCCCGGGTGGCGGCGAGCGCCCCGAAGGCCCCGAGCAGGACGACGCATACGCACAGGACAACGGGGGCTCGGACGGAGACCAGGCGGCGAAGGCCGCCGAGCGACCGCTTGGCGGCCGACCGGAGGGGGGCGGGGCGTGCCCTGGTCGGCAGCGAGGGGGACCTGATCTCCGAACCGACCTTCCCTTTGAGGGAGTTGGTGCCCTTGGACGCGTTGGAGGGGCGCTTCCCGCGCTCCGGCGGTGTCTCTGCGGCGGCGACACGGGCGGCGCTCGCGCTCGCGTTCGCGAGACGGCGCTGACGGTTGACCAGGTGGCGGGTCGTCGACATGTGCGGCTCCTGTCCGGGGCGAGTGGGGGGTCAGTTGGCCGCGCTGTTGCCGACCGGCGCCTGGCCGAGGGCGCTGAGCTTCCAGCCGGCGGGCGTACGGGTGAGTTCGCCGAGCATCCGGCTGTCCTTGGCGGCGGGCTTCTCCTTCGGCGCCTGCACGGTGATCCGCAGCGCCACCATCACCCTGGCCCGGCCCGCCCGGTCGTCGAGTTCGGTGACCGCACCGTCGAGCACCTTGGCGCTGGTGACGGTCTGCGCCTGCCGCACTTGTTTCTCGAACTCGCTCCGCCCATCGGCCAGTTGCTGGTGGAGGTCGCCGGTGGTGGAGTCCTGCCACATGTCGAGGCCGTGGGCCAGGTCCTTGTGGTCCAGGGTGGAGAGGTTCTGCACGGCCTGTTCGCCGGCCGCGAGGACCTTGTCGCGGGAGGCGGCGTAGGCGGCGGAGTCGTCGTGCGCCGCGCCGTACCAGGACCAGCCCGCCCACACCGCGAAACCGCCTGCCAGCAGGGTGAGCACCATCGCGGCGATGAGCAGGGGCTGGATCGTCATGCGTGCCATGTTCTTCGTGATCCCTCTCGCGGGGCCCGGCGGCAGCGGGCGCGTCCTAACGGGCTCGGATATCGGTGATCTGCCAGTGCCCGTCGGCGAGTTGGGCCGTGATGGACAGCTGGGCGGCGGCTGAGGTGGCGGGCTTCCCGTCGCGCTGGGCCCGCTGATCGAGGAAGACGAGCAGCTCCGCCGTGTCGTGGGTCAGCCGGGTGACGCCGGCCCGTACGACATGGGTGGTGAGGCTGAGCTTCTGGTCGGCGACCCGTTGCTTCAGCTCGCCGAACAGCGCGGCGTATTGACCGGCGGCCCGCCCGCCGAGCAGTTCCTTCGCCGCGTCCTCGGTGGCGCGGGTGTCCTGGGGCACGTACGAGAAGACCTTGCCGAGGGTGTTGCTGACGTCACCGATGACGCGGGTGGTGGCTGACGTGTCGGTGAGCGCGTGGTTGCGGGTGGCGGGGGTGTCGGTCAACTGCCGTGCGTGGAAGAGGAGTCCGGCACCGGCGAGGAGAAGGGCGAGCACGCAGGCGAGGGTGAGGGAGCGGCGGAGGCGACTGGTGGGGGGTGTCGACTCGGCGGGGCCGTCGACGTGAGCGCCGGGGGTCGACGCGTCGGCTTCGGCGGGGCCGCCGGGGTGACGATCGGGGCTCGCCGCTTCGGCTTCGGCGGAGTCGACGGGGCGACCATCGAGGACCGCCACGTCGGCCCCGCCGCCCGCAGCACCCCCGGGGTTCGGTTCCGGTTCCGGTTGCGGGTCCCGCTCCGGTTCCGGGCCCGGCTCCGAAGCCGCCTTCAGCTCTGCTGTACTCACGCTGCTTCTCCCTATCGGTCCGGGGTCAGGGGGCTGCGACCGGGACCGCGCCGAGTGCCTTCAACTTCCAGCCGGAGCCGGTGCGTTCGAGCGTCGCCTCGAAGCGTTTGCGGTCGGTGGTGGTGGCTGCGCCGCCCGCCGGGGTGAGCTGGACCTGCACCGTCGCGATGAGCTTCGCCGTGCCGGAGCGGTCGTCGAGTTCGGTGACGGCGGCGTCGGTGACGCTGCCGCGCGCCGAGGCCGTCGGCTTCCCTGCTCCCGTGCGCCGGAGCTCGTCATGCAGGGGGCCCGTCGAGGCGTCGAGCCAGGAGCGCAGGGCCGCATCGGGGTGGGCCGCGTCCAGCGTGGAGAGCGCGGCGATCTGCGTCCGGCCCGCCTTCAGGGCGGCGTCGCGCGAGGCGGCGTACGCGGCTGTGGAATCGTCCCGCGCCTCCAGGTACGCCCACCCCGCGAAGGCGGCGAAGGCGAGCGAGGCGGTGAGTGCGGCCACCACGAGGGCGCGGCGGAGCCGGGGCCGGCTGGGGAGGCTGATCACGGGCGCGCCTCCTTTCCGTCGGCGGCGGCGTTCAGGCCGAGCAGCCCCGCCAGGTCACAGGGGCCGCCGCTCGGCAGCGCGGGCAGAGCCAGGGCTCCCGGGAGCGCCGGCCGAGGGGCTACGGGCGCGGCTTGCTGTGCCGGAGGAAGTGCACCTGGCTGAGCGGGAGTTGGGACCGGGCCGCCGCTCGGGGCATGGGCCGAGCCGCGCACGTCGGTGCCGCTGCTCGCGGGCGCGGCGCATCGCGCCCTGGTGTTGAGGCTCGGCGTGTCGAGGGTGTCGAGACCGTTGCGGTAGACCGTGCCGCCGTATCCGTCGGTGCAGGGAAGCGGCGCGAAGAAGGTGACCGCCATGCCCAGGTTGGCGCCCTTGGCGTCGATGGCCGTTGCTCCGGCCGCTGCCAACGGCGGCAGTTTCACCAGGAGTTCCTCGATTCCGCGCTGCCGGGTCACGGCCACATCGGCGGTCGTGAGGAGGTTGGCGAGCACCACGCTGATCCCCGGGTTCAGATCCCGGAGCAGCCCGCTGATCTGCCCGGCCGCGTCGGGCGCGGCGGCGATGAGGCGGCGCAGATCGGTGTCCGAGCCCTTGAGCGTGGCAGCCAACTGCTGCGCCCCTGAGGCGAAGGTCTTGATGGCCCGGCCCTCCTCGGCCTGCGTGCTCAGTACGGTCCGGCCGGCCGCGAGCAGCGTGGTCGTGGTGGGCAGCGCCTTGTCGGCCGCCTTCACGAAGTCGGTGCCGTTGTCGAGGAGCACCTGGAGGTCGTCGCCGCGCCCTTCGAAGGCCTTGCCGAACTCGTCGACAACCGTGCGCAACGAGTCCAACGGCACTGACGCCGCAAGGCTGTTGACGCTGCTGAGCACGGTCGTGACGGGCGCCGGGGTGGCGGTGTCGTACTGGTCGATCTCGCCTCCGTCGCCCAGATACGGCGCCCCGCCGGAGGTGGGCCGCAGGTCGATGTACTGCTCGCCGACGGCGGACAGGTTGGCCACCACCGCCTTCAGCGCGGTCGGGATGGGCGGGGCCGAGTTGTCGATGTGCAGTTCGGCGACGACCCCGTCGTCGGTGAGCCCGATGGGTCCGACCCGGCCCACCGACACGCCCCGGTAGGTGACGTTGGAGTGGGTGAACAGACCACCGGTCTCGGCGAGATGGACCTTCACCGTGTAGTAGTCGCGAATGCCGACGTAGTGGCCGACGTCCGCGTACCGGAACCCGGTGTAGCCGAGTACCAGCACCCCGATCACGAGGAACGCGAGGTTCTTGAGCTTCGTCGCGAGGGTCAGCATCAGCGCGCCCCTCCCGCGCCGCCGACGGACGGCAGGCCGAGCGGCGCCTTCTGCCCGCCCGAGGCCGTCGACGTCGGCGGTGTGGTGAGCGGCGGGATGACCCGGGTGCCGGGGGCGGCCGTCACATCGAGGTAGACGTTGAGGTAGTCGCCCTTCACCCCGCGCAGCACCTCGTCCGTGAACGGATAGGTGACGAGGACCTGGAGCGAGTCCGGCAGGTCCTTGCCGGAGTCCGCCAGCGCCTTCAGCGTCGGTGCGAGCGCCTTCAGATCGGCCACCATGTCGTCCTTGCTCTTGTTGATCGTCGACACGGCGACGGTGGAGAGGGTGTCGAGCGACTTGAGCATGGTGAGGAGTGAACCCCGCTGGTTCTCCAGGACCTTGAGGCCAGGAGACAGTCCGGTGAGTACCGTGCCGACCTGCTGTTTACGGGTGGCGAGGGTGGCGGAGAGCCGGTTGACACCGTCGAGCGCGTCCGTGATGTCGCTGCGGTGCCCGTCCAGGTCGGTGACCAGCGTGTTGACGCGCTGGAGCAGGGAGCGCACCTCGGGCTCGCGGCCGCCGATCGCCTTGTTGAGCTCGGTCGTGATGGTCTTGAGCTGGTTGACGCCGCCGCCGTTGAGCAGCATGGAGAGCGCTCCCAGGACCTCCTCGACCTCGGGGTTGCGGTTGGTCCGCGCGATCGGGATCGCGGCGCCGGGGCCGAGGCGCCCCTGGGCCGTCTCCTTGGACTCCTTCGCGGGCCCGGAGAGCTGGACGAACTTCTCGCCCAGCAGGCTGGACTGTTCCAGCTGGGCGTACGCGTTGGCGGGCAGCTTCACGTCTCCCCTGATCCGCATGGTGACCTTGGCGGACCAGCCGTCGGAGGCGAGCGACACCTTGGTGACCCGGCCGACGGCGACATCGTTGACCTTCACCGCCGCCTGCGGCACCAGGCTCAGTACGTCGGCGAAGTCGGCGGTGATGTCGTACGGGTGGCTGCCCAGGTCGGCGCCGCCGGGCAGTGGGAGCTGGTCGATCCCGGAGAACGACGGCATCGAGCAGCTGCCGAGAGTGAGGGTCAGGGCGACGACGACGGCGACGCCCGCGCCCACTGCGGCTCCGGTACGGCGCGTGATGCGGGCCCTCATCCCTGGCCCCCCTTCTTCGTCGCGGCGGCGCCTTCGGCGGGGTCGGCCGCCGTCCCGTACACGGTGCCGACCGGGGGCAGCACCAGCGTGGGGAGCGCTTTCAGGCGCGCCTCCGGGACCGGCACGAGCCCCGCGCCACCCGCGACCGCCGGGTTGGGCGGGAACACGATGGCGCCGCCCATGCTGATCTCGTTGATGTTGCCGCGGCCGTCGAGGGTGCGGTGCGCGGGGTCGTAGGCGTTGAGCGCGTTTCCGGCGGCCAGAGGCGCGGTGTCCAGGGCTTCCGCGAGCGAGGCCCGCTGGTCGACGAGGATCTGGGTGAGCGGGGCGAGCTTGTCGACCTCGGTCTTGAGGGCGCCCCGGTTGTCCTGGATGAAGGTCTTGACGTTGCCGAGGGCGGTGCCGAGTTCCTTGAGGGCGCCTGCCAGGTTGTCCTTGTTGTCGGCGAAGAACGAGGTCACGTCGGCGAGCTGGTTCTGTGCGTCGCGCACCGCGCCGTCCTTGTTCTTCAGCATGGTGGTGAACGTCTGCAGGTAGGACAGCGTGGCGAAGAGGTGCTCGCTGCTGCCGTCCAGTGTCTTGGCCGCCTTGCCGAACTGCTCGACGGAGTCGCCGATCGCGGCGCCGTTGCCGTCGAGGTTCCTGGCCCCGGTGTCGAGCAGCCCCGAGAGCGCTCCCGAGGCGTTCGCGCCGCTGGGGCCGAGCGATTTGCCGAGCTCGGTGATGGAGGCGTACAGCTGGTCGACCTCGACGGGAGTGGCGTTGCGCGAGGCCGGGAGTTCCGCCCGGTCGGTGATCTCGGGGCCGCCGGTGTAGGCCGGGGTGAGCTGGACGTACCGGTCGGCGACGACGCTGGGCGAGACGATGGCGGCCCGCGCGTCCTTGGGCACCCGTACGCCCCGGTCGAGCGTCACCACCACCTCGACCTGCCGGCCCTGCGGCGTCACCGAGTCGACCTCGCCGACCTTGACGCCGAGGATCCGCAGGTCGGACCCGGGGTAGATGCCGACGGCGTGGTCGAAGTAGGCGGTGATCCGCTTGCCGCCCGGGCCGGCGAACACGCGGAGGCCGCCGGCCACGGTCGCGGCGATCACCGCGAGGGCCAGGACGATCGTGAGAGCGCGTCGCCGGCTCATGAGTAGCCTCCGTTCTTCGGCGGCATGCAGCCGTGGTCCGGAAGCGACTTCGCCGGCAGGTAGTTCCTGGGGACGAGACCGCAGATGTAGGTGTCGAACCAGCGGCCGTTTCCGAGGGTGTTGCCGACGAGCCGGTAGTAAGGACCGGCAAGCGCCAGTGTGCGGTCGAGGCCCTGCTGGTTCTTCATGAGAACGTCGGTGACGCGGCCCAATGCCGTGAGCGTGGGCTTCAGCTGGGCCGAGTTGTCCTTGACCAGGCCGGTGAGCTGGGTGCCGAGGCTGCGGGTTCCGGTGAGAAGCGCCTGAATGGCGTCGCGGCGCTGCCTGAGTTCACCGAGCAGTAGTCCGCCGTCGTCGATGAGCGTCTCGAAGCTGCTCTTCCTGTTGGCCAGCGTCTTCGTCAACTCCTCGCTTCCTTTGAGGAGTTGGGCCAGTTGCGTGTCGCGCTGCGACACGGTCCTGGACAGCGCCGAGAGTCCGGTGACGGCGGTGCGCACCTCGGGGGGCGAGTCCTTGAAGGTGTCGGAGATCGTCTCGAAGCTCTTGGCGAGCTGCGCGGTGTCGATGTCGCCGATCGTGTTGCTGAGCCCCTCGAAGGCCTGCGTGACGTCGTACGGGGATGTCGTGCGGGCCAGCGGGATGCGGCTGCCGGGGTCCTGCTTCGCGGTGCCGAGCGGGTCGATGGCCAGGTACTTCTCGCCGAGCAGGGTCTTGATGGCGATGGCCGCGGTCGAGGCGTCGCCGATCCAGGCGTACTTCACCTTGAAGGTGACCTTCACCTTGGCGCCGTCCAGCGATACACCGCTGACCTCGCCGACCTTGACCCCGGCTATCCGGACCTCGTCACCGTCGCGCAGCCCGGCGGACTCGGAGAAGTCGGCGCTGTAGGTCGTACCCCCGCCGATGAGCGGCAGCGAGTCCGCGTTGTACGCGGCGACGCCGATCAGGGCCAGGAGCAGCAGCCCCACGAGGCTGACCGCGACGGGGTTGCGCTCCTTGACGGGCTTGAGGCGGGGGCGCCTGAAGGCCGGACGCTTCAGGGCGGGGCGCGGCAGGCGAAGGGGCCGGCGTGGTACGGGGAGTCTCATCCCTGGCACCTCGAATCGCTGACCGGGATTCCGGTGGGCGGGGGGCTGCCGTCCTCGGTGGTCACACCGGACACCCTGGCCTCGCAGAGGTAGAGGTTGAGCCAGGACCCGTACGACGCCATCCGCGTGATGGCCCGCATCTTGTCGGGGGTCTTGCGCAGGAAGTCCTCGATCTGGGGGGCGCTGTCGGCGAGGTTGGTGGAGAGCCGGCCGAGCTGTTTGATGTCGTCCTTGAGCGGGGCCCGGCCGTCCTCGAACAGTCCGGCGGTGACGGTGGTGAGGTCGCCCATCGCGGCGATGGCCTCGCCGAGCGGCTTGCGGTCGCCCGCGAACCCGGAGACGAGCTTCTGGAGTGTGACCACCAGGTCGTTGAAGCCCGCTTCGCGGTCGTTGACGGTGGTCAGGACGGTGTTCAGGTTGGTGACGACCTCGCCGATCACCTTGTCCTTGGCGGCGACGGTCGTGGTCAGCGAGCCGATGTGTTTCAGGAGGCTGTCGACGGTGCCGCCCTCGCCCTGGAGGACCTGCACGATGGATCCGGCGAGTTGGTTGACGTCCTTGGGCGAGAGCCCTTCGAAGAGGGGCTGGAACCCGTTGAAGAGCTGGGTGAGGTCGAGGGCCGGGGTGGTGCGCTCCAGCGGGATGGTCGCCCCGGGCGCGAGTGTGGCGCCGACCGCGCCGGTGCCCCGGCCGAGTTCGATGTAGCGCTGGCCGACCATGTTGAGGTACTTGATCGAGGCAGTGGCCGTGCCCGGCAGCGTCCGGCTGCGCTGCACGGAGAACGTGACCTGGGCGAGCCGCCGGTCCACGACCTCCACGCTGTCGACCTGGCCCACCTTCACTCCGGCGATGCGAACGCTGTCACCCTCGATCAGGCCGGTGGTGTCGGAGAAGCGCGCCTTGTACGTCCGGGTGTCGCCCACCCCGGTGTTGGCGATGGACAGGGCGAGCACGGTGGTCGCGAGCGCGGTCACCAGGACGAAGACGAGCGACTTCACGAGCGGGCCCGCGATGCTGCGGCGCTTCACTTGATGGTCACCTCCGTCCCCCTCAGGGCGGGCCCGACGAGCAGGCTGCTCCAGTCCGGCAGGGACTGCGGGGCCCGGCGCAGACCGGGTGCGATCAGCTCGTTCACCAGCTGGTTCTCCTGCGGCGAGTTCGCCGGACCGAGCCCGGCGCCGGAGGCGGCCGCGGTGTTCGTGAGAGCGCTCCCGGCGGGCAGCGGGGCGCCGAGGTACGGCACCGGGTAGCAGTGCGGGCCGCCGCTCGCGGTGTACGCGGGGGTGTCGCGGCCGGGCACGTACTTGCCGAGCGAGGGCACCGCCTTGACGGTGACGTGGAGTCCGGGCTCGTCCGTGCCCTTGCCGAGCGCCTTGTCCATCGCCGGGACGAACCCGGCGAGCGTGCGCAGGGTGCAGGGGAAGGACGAGGAGTACTGGGCGAGGAGCTCCAGGGTGGGGCGGCTCACCTCGCTGAGCCGGATGATGTTGTCCTTGTTCTGCTGGAGGAAGGCCGTGAGGTCCTGGGCGGTCTTCGTCGTCTGCCCGTAGACCCCCAGGAGTCGGGTCTGCTGGTCGACGAGGGTGCCGGTGGTGGTCGTGGCGTCCGTGAGCGCCTTCAGGATGTCGGGGGCGGCGTCGCTGTAGGTCTGGGAGACCTTGACGAGCTGCTTCAGGTCGGCGTTGAGGGTGGGCAGGTTCGGGTTGAACTTCTTCAGGTGCGCGTCCAGGGTGACGAAGGTGTCGCCGAGCTGGGAGCCGCGGCCGCGCAGCGCCTGGGCGACGGCGGAGAGCGTCGCCGACAGCTTGTCCGGCTTGACCGCGGTGAGCATCGGCAGGACGTTGTCGAGGACCTGCTCCAGCTCGATGGCGTTGCGGGACCGGTCCTGCGGGATGGTCGCGCCGGCCGAGAGCGCTCTCGTGGACGCGTTCGGCGGCGGTACGAGTGCGACGAACCGTTCGCCGAAGAGCGTGGTCGGCAGCATCTGCGCGCGTACGTCGGACGGGATGTGGCCGCGCTTTCCCGGCTGGAGGGCGAGGGTGAGCTTCGCGCCCTCGCCGTCGGCGCTGATGGTGCGGACCTCGCCGACGACGACGCCGCGCAGCTTCACCTCGGCGCCCGGGTGCATCTCGTTGCCGACGCTGCTCGTTTCCACGGTGATGGTGTCCGAGCGCGTGAACTCCTTGTCGTAGACGGCGATCGAGAGCCACACGAGGAGCGCCGGGACCACGAGGAAGACGACTCCGGCGAGGCGGCGGCGGACGGTCGGGGTGTTCATCCGGCCACCTTCACGGTCGTGGTGGCGCCCCAGATGGCCAGTGAGAGGAAGAAGTCGGTGACGGCGATGAGCACGATCGCGTTGCGGACGGAGCGTCCCACCGCGACGCCCACTCCGGCCGGGCCGCCCGTGGCGCGGAAGCCGTAGTAGCAGTGGGCCAGGATCACCATCACGCTGAAGATGAGCACTTTGAGCACGGAGAGCAGCACGTCGGTCGGCGAGAGGAACAGGTTGAAGTAGTGGTCGAAGGTGCCGCGCGACTGGCCCTTGAAAACCACCGTGGTCAGCCGGGACGCGAAGTAGGAGCTGAGCAGCCCGATCGCGTACAGCGGGATGATCGCGACGACTCCGGCGATAATCCGGGTGGTGACGAGGTACGGCAGGCTGCGTACGCCCATGCCTTCGAGGGCGTCGACCTCCTCGTTGATGCGCATCGCGCCGAGCTGGGCGGTGAAGCCGGCGCCCACGGTGGCGGACAGGGCGAGACCTGCGACGAGCGGGGCGATCTCGCGGGTGTTGAAGTAGGCGGAGACGAAGCCCGTGAAGGCGGCGGTGCCGATCTGGTTCAGCGCGGCATACCCCTGGAGGCCGACCACGGTTCCGGTGAACAGGGTCATGGCGATCATCACGCCGATGGTGCCGCCGATGACCCCGAGCCCGCCGCTGCCGAAGGCGACCTCGGCGAGCAGCCGCTGCACCTCCTTCGTGTAGCGCCGCAGCGTGCGCGGGATCCACAGCAACGCCCGTACATAGAAGCCCAGTTGGTCGCCGGAGCGGTCGAGGAGGGCGAAGAGGGCCATCGGGTCAGCCGCCCTTCGGGGGGACGATCTGGAGGTAGATCCCGGTGAGGACCATGTTCACGAAGAAGAGCAGCAGGAACGTGATGACGACGGACTGGTTGACGGCGTCGCCGACGCCCTTGGGGCCGCCGCGCGGGTGGAGCCCGCGGTACGCGGCCACGATCCCGGCGATGAACCCGAAGATCAGCGCCTTGATCTCGCTCACGTACAGGTCGGGAAGCTGGGCGAGCGCGGAGAAGCTGGAGAGGTAGGCGCCCGGGGTGCCGCCCTGCATGATCACATTGAAGAAATAGCCGCCGAGGGTGCCGACGACGGAGACCATCCCGTTGAGCAGCACGGCGACGAACATGGTCGCCAACACCCTTGGTACGACGAGTCGTTGGACGGGCGAGACGCCCATGACCTCCATGGCGTCGAGCTCTTCACGGATCGTACGGGAGCCCAGGTCGGCGCAGATCGCGGAGCCGCCGGCGCCCGCGATCAGCAGCGCCACGATGAGGGGGCTCGCCTGCTGGATGACGGCGAGGACGCTGGCGCCGCCGGTGAAGGACTGGGCCCCGAGCTGCTGGGTGAGCGAGCCCACCTGGAGCGCGATGACGGCGCCGAACGGGATGGAGACGAGGGCCGCGGGCAGGATGGTGACACTGGCGATGAACCAGAACTGCTCGATGAATTCCCGCAGTTGGAAGGGACCTTTGAAGACCGCCCGGGTGACGGCGGCGGCGAGCGCGAAGAGCTGCCCGGTCTGGCGGAACGCGCCGAGCCCGGGGAGCGGGCGACGCGGCGGGCGGGCCGGCCGGGGCGGCGCCGGGGCCGGCGGGTTTCTCTCGGCCTCCGTCGTCACGGCGTCGCCTCCTGGGCCGGCGCCATGCCGTTCTCGATGGCCCGGCGGGCCGCGGGCGGCAGCCGGTCGAGCATGGCCATCACTCGCAGCTTGCGGCGCAGCACCGCCTGCCGGGCGGGCAGGCCGGGCGAGGGTTCCAGTTGCGCGGGGATGCGGCGCGGTGAACTGTCGTACTCCTGGGGTGAGTTGAGCTGTTCCATGGCGAGCGTCGCGGCGTCCTTCTCCTCGGACATGCCGATGGGGCCCTCGCGGCGCCCGCTGAGGAACTGGGCGACGACGGGCTCCTCGCTGGTGAGGAGCACCTCGCGCGGGCCGAAGGTGACGAGGTTGCGGCGGAAGAGCATGCCCATGTTGTCGGGCACGGTCGAGGCGATGTCGAGGTTGTGGGTGACGATCAGCATCGTCGCGTCGATCTGCGCGTTCAGGTCGATCAGGAGCTGCGAGATGAAGGCCGTACGGACCGGGTCGAGCCCCGAGTCCGGTTCGTCGCACAGGATGATCTGCGGGTCGAGCACCAGGGCGCGGGCGAGCCCGGCGCGTTTGCGCATCCCGCCGGAAATCTCCCCGGGCAGCTTCTCCTCGGCGCCGAGCAGGCCGACCATGTCCACCCGCTCCATGACGATGCGGCGGATCTCGGACTCCTTCTTGCGGGTGTGCTCGCGCAGCGGAAAGGCGATGTTGTCGAAAAGGGACATCGAGCCGAACAGGGCACCGTCCTGGAACATCAGGCCGAAGAGTTTCCGGGTCTCGTAGATGTCCCGCTCGGGGCTGCTCACCATGTCGACGCCATTGATGAGGACCCGGCCCTGCTCCGGTTTGAGCAGCCCGATGAGCGACTTGAGGAAGACCGTCTTTCCGGTTCCGGAGGGCCCCAGCATGACGCTGACTTCTCCCGCGGGCAGGGTGAGGGTGACGTCCTGCCAGATGTTCTGCTTGCCGAAGGACTTCGTCAGACCTTCGACCACGACTTCAATTCCCATCCCACCTCCAGCAGGCACATACGGAGTGACGCGAGGGCACCGAGGGGCGCACGGTAAGTTGCGCGGCGGCACCGAAACAAGATCCGGGACGGCCACATCGGTGAAATCCCTTTTCCTTGTCACTCGTTGACAAGTTTCCAAGTCGGCCTGGCGGACGACTGTGCAGCAATTGAGCAGTTGTGGGCGACCGCACGAAAGGGCGGGAGCGCCGCGGCCGAGGGGAGCTCGACCGTGGCGCCCCCGCCCCGGGCGGCGAGCCCGGGCCCGGAATCAGGGACGGGCCTGGGGCTTCGCCCGCGCGGCTCCCGGCCTTCGGGGGCGCGGCCGGGAGTGTGGACGCCGGTGACCGGATGCCGGGTGAGCGGACCGGACCGACCGCACACCGGACGCTACGACCGGGTAACCTCGCTCTGCAATACCGGTTCCGGAAGTTTCCGCGAGCCCGCGCCCGGCCGTCAGCCAACTTGTCATCACAGCAGTGCTTTCCCTCCGGAACTTGTCACAAGGTGAGGGGTTGCACCTGTAACTGGCCGCCCGGCCCATCCTTATGGGGAGAGAAGCGGGAACTTCGGCACGAATGACCTGACGCCACCGATGGGATTGCGCACCGATCGACAAGAAAAACCGGCCGGTTGCTCACCGGGGCACAAGGAAGGGTCTTGCTCGGCACAATCTTCAACGCCAGGATTGTGCGCCGATGTTTCTCGCAAGTAACGTCCGCCTCGTCACGGATCGTACGTGGCCGAATCCGTACCCGCAGCTGGTGAAATCGGAGGAATTTACTGTGCGAAGCACCCTTGGAAAGCTTGCGCTGGTATGCGGCGCCGCGACGGCCGCCTTCACCCTGGCGACCGCGCCCGCCATGGCCGCGTCGCCCACGAACTGGGTGATCGGCCCTAACTCGCCCGAGAGTTTCACCGCCACGTCCAGCAATGTCGTGCTCTCCATCAACGGCATCGACATGACGTGCACCTACTCGGACGCCGGGGGTTCCCTGCAGAGCGCCACGGGCAACCCGGCGGCGGTCGGCAGCATCGACCCGGTGCACTTCGGCAGATCCGGTGAGCCGTGCACCAGTTTCCTCGGTGCGGTCGACACGGTGGCGAACACTCCCTGGACGCTGAACGTGACCGACTACGACGCCGGCAGCGGCGTCTCGCAGGGCTACATCTCGGGCATCAACGCCCGTGTGTCCGTGGCGACTTGTGCCTTCACCGTGACCGGAACCGCGCACGGCACCTACACCAATGCGACCGGCGACCTGGCCATCGCGACCAACGCCACCGAACTGACGGTCTCCGACCCGACGGCCGGCTGCTCGGGTGTGGTGTCGGCCGGTGACCACCCGTCGTTCAACGGCGACTTCTTCGCGGTGGTCAGCGGCACCAGCACGCACCCCACCATCGTCGGCTCGTAACGCCTATGACGCGGCGCGTACACCCGGGACCGCCCGGCCGGCGCCCGTGGCCGGCCGGGCGGTCCCCCAGCCGCGGCGCAGGCCGTTTCGAGGAGCTGAGCGAGTGGAGCTGAAGGCGACGTGACAGGGACCCTGAGCCCGGCCGGGCGATGGCGGAGCATGCGCGGGCGGGGCGCGGTCGCGGCGGCAGCCGTGGTCCTGGCCGGGATCGTGCCGGGCGCGGACGTGGCCCGCGGCGACCAGCAGATCAGCACCGAACTCGCCTACAGCTGCGCCTTCCCGGGCGGGGCCCGGCCGGTGAAGGTCGGGGTCGGCGCCAGGTTCCCCGACCGGGCGGCGGCGGGCGCGGCCATCCAGCCCACCGAGGTCAGCACGTCGGTGGCCCTGCCCGATGCCGCGGTCGCCGATCTCACGAAACTTCACGCGGCCAGGACGGGCGCCACCACCCGCCTCACGACCGAGGTGGCCCAGAACGGCGCCGCGGCCGAGGCCCTCTGGCAGGGCGCCGCCCCCTCCGTGCCGCTCGCCTCGACGGGCGGCGCCACGCTCCAGGCGACCGGAGAGGTCCCGACCATCACCGCGAACAGCCCCGGCGACCTGACCGTGACGGCGGCGGCCCTCACCATCGACTTCAGCCCGGTCACCGCCGAGGGCGCCGCGACCGATCCGGCCACCGTCTCGGTGGCCTGCACGCTCACCCCCGGCGGTTCGGCCCTGCTCGCCAAAGTGCCCGTAACGGCGGCCAGTTCCTCCCCCGCCCCGACCCCCAGCACCTCGGCGACGGGCCTCGCGACCGACGGTCCGCGACAGCCCTCGCCCTCCGCACCCGAGGTCGTCCCCCCGAAGACCCGGGGAGCCCCGCCCGCCACCGCACCCGAGTGCCGGGGCGACACCACCCAGCCGCTCGCGCTCTCGGCGTACGTCACCGGGTACTCGAACGTCACCAAGCTGGGCGGCGCCTCGCTGATCCCCGTCTACTGCGCCAAGATCGTCCAGGGTCCCAGCCAGCTCAAGCGGATCGAGGTCCGGCCGGGCGTCTTCGAACTCCATTTGTTCCAGAGCTCGGTCGGCCGTCTCGACTACCGGGGCCGCACCCAGACCCCGCCCGCCCCCGCGACGTTCCTGACGTTCGGGTTCATGCCGACCACCGCCACGATGACGCTGGAACAGACCGGACCCATGGCCATCGACTCCGACCTCAACAACACCGCGGGACACGGCGAGACCTACATCAGGATTCCGCTGACCCTGCGCCTGAGCGACGTCCAGGTCAACGGGACACCGCTCGATGTCGGCCCCAACTGCCGTACCACCGGCTCCGTCTACTCCGACGACCCGGACCCGGCGAAGAACACCAAGGACCACTTGGTCCTGCTCGGCAGGCTCAAGAAGGGCACCGACACGGTCTGGCGCGGCTACTCGCTCTCGCGGGGAGGACCGCTCGACGGTTCGGTGACCATTCCGCCGTTCACCGGCTGCGGGGTGGGCGAGGACCTGAGCCCGCTGTTCACCGCGTCCGTGTCCGGGCCCGCCAACACGGTCAAGCAGAACCAGGGAGCGCCGTGCGCGTCCGGCATCCCGGACGACCCCGCCAAGCTCTGCACCCCCGACAAGCAGCCGACGAACGTACCGCTGCCGCTGCGTTGAGCGCACGCCGTGCGAATCAAGCCAACTCCCGTACTCCGCGCGGCTGTTGTCGCACCCACCCATATCCGTACAGGACGTCGAGAGTCGAGACGTCGAGAGGGGACGACCTCATGAGACCCGTATCCACCCGTCTGCGCGCGGGGCTGCTTGCCACGTGCACGGCTCTGACCGTGCTGGTGACCGTGGGACCGGCCTCCGCCGATTCCGCCGCGGCCGCCCAACTCGGGGGAAACTGGGCCCCGTTCACCCGCTGCCCGGTGGACGACCCGGCGATGCTGGCCGCCGACGGGCGCGCCGAGATCGTGCAGTGCATCGCCTCGCACGCGGCGAGCGGCTCCATCAAGCTCGGCAGCACCGAGGTCGTCACCGGCGCCAGCGATCTGCAGGCCGGCGTGGTGCAGCACACCGGCGGCGCGCCCACCCTGGTCGCACCGGCGGGCGGCGCCCTGATCGCCGACTCCGCCGACATCCCGGGCGGCCTGCTCGGCCTGATGTGCCCGAGCGACATCCCCGTCATCTCAGAGATCTGCCGCCAGATCACCAACAGCACCCTCAACCGGGTCACCGCGACCGTCGAATCGGCGGGCGCGCCCACCGGCTTCGACCTGACCGCGGGCGCCACCTCCGGGAGGCCGATCCTCTCGATCCCGGTCCGCATCCACCTCCAGAACCCGTTCCTCGGCGGCTCCTGCTACATCGGCTCCGCCGCCCACCCGATCGTGCTGCGCCCGCAGAACGTCACCGCCCCGGCCTTCGGCATCAAGCGCTTCGACGGCAACGGCACGCCCAACACCAGCGGTGTCATGAACCGGCTCAGCCTCACCGGCGCGAGCCAGACGGACACCACGTTCGCGGTGCCGGGAGCAAGCGGTTGCGGGCTCGCCGGGATGCTCGACTGGGCAGTGAACCTCAAGACCGGGCTGCCCTCGGCGGCCGGCAACAACAGCGTCGTACTGGACAACGCCTCGACCTACCTCGCCGGCCTCAACGCCCCCGGCACCGTAGTCCCGAACAACGGCAAACTGCTCTCCCAGTACTGGCATTCAGCAGTGCAGTAGCCTTCGCCGACCCGCCCGACGGCGGCCCGTGCGCGCTCCTGCCGGGCCGCCCCGGAATCGGCCGACAACCGATGCCCCATGAATCGAACACCGCCCCAAGTGTTGTCCATCACACGGGAGTTGTTCTAGGTTCGGCAGTCCGCGAAAGGTACGCACCTGACGGTCGGTGGGAGCGCTTTCTCCATCGGCCCTCCCCCCACCGGGCGCCGTAGTGCAAGGGGAGTGAGATGCCCGCAGCCGCGCATTCACCGGACACCCAGGAGCCGTTGGGACCGCTCCCACAGGAGTTCGCCGCGATCATGCGGCCCGAACTGCCGGGCCTGCTCAAGGAGATCGGCGCCGAGATCACCCGCGCCTACCCCGAGTACGCCCGGCTGCTCGACGGCCCCTACGGCGAGGCGATCCGGGTCGGCGTCGAGCAGAACCTCGCCGTCTTCGTCGACCAGGTGGCCTCCCCCAGCGCCCCCTCCACCCTGCGCGACGAGATGTGCCGCCGCTTCGGCCGGTTCGAGGCGTACGAGGGCCGGAGCCTGGAGACCCTCCAGGGCGCGTACCGGCTCGGCGCCCGGGTGGCGCTGCGCCGGGCGAAGAAGATCGGCCGGCGCTACAACCTCTCCCCCGCCCTGATGCTCAGCTTCGCGGACGCGCTCTTCACCTACGTCGAGGAGCTGGAAGCGCTCTCACGGGAGGGCTATCTGGAGGTCACCTCGTTCTCCGGGGAGCGCTCGGACGCGCTGCGAAGACGGCTGCTGCATCTGATCCTGGCCGGGTCCCCGGTGCCGCGCGCGGCGATCGCGGAGCTCGCCGACCGGGCCCACTGGCCGCTGCCCGAGCGGGTCACGCTGGTCGCGCTCCGGTCCGGGGCGGGTCTCACGCGGGCGGCGCTGGACAACGATGTCCTGCTCGATCCCGGCGAGCCGCTGCCCCATCTCCTGGTGCCGGGCCCGGTCGACGAGGTACGAAGACGGATGCTGGACGCGGCCCTGCACGGGTCCTGGGCGGCGGTCGGTTTGGAGGTCCCCATCGGCGATGCGTCCGATTCCCTGCGCTGGGCCCGTCAGGTCCTCGAACTCGCCCGGTCGGGGGTCATCGACAGCGACTCCGGCACGCTGTACTGCGAGGAGCACCTCGTCACGCTGTGGCTGCGCTCCGACCCTGCGCTCCTCGAACACCTCGGCCGCCGCGAGCTCGCGCCGCTCGACGCGCTCACCCCCGGGCGGCGCGACCGGCTCCTCGAAACCCTGCGGACCTGGCTCGCAACGCGTGGCACGGCCGCCCAGATGGGCGAACTGCTTGACGTGCACCCGCAAACCGTGCGCTACCGGATGCGCACCCTGGAGTCCATCTTCGGCGAGCGGCTCACCGATCCCGAACACCGGTTCGCCACCGAACTTGTGCTACGCGCAAGGGACCTCGGCCACCGCGATCGGCACTGAACTTGCCCCGATCGGCGCCATAATCATCCGATTCACTTCGAAAACAACGGATAAATATCGTCAAGTCCGAAGGCCGGAGCGAACCCGCCGCTGGATATGCCCGTCTGAGTGGGCGGATGTCCGAAGGATGTCCGTACCACCCGCACTACGCCAGAGGCATACCGTATGTCTTCGCATCTGCCGGCCGTATTCCGCGGCGCCACCGCCCCGCACCCCCGCACCCTGCTCGACGTACTGGACGCGACGGCGGCCGCCCACCCGGGCGCGCCCGCACTCGACGCGGGCGGCGAGAGGCTCACCTACCAAGACCTCTGCGACCGGATCACCGAACGCGCCGTGCGGCTCACCCGCCACGGCATCGGCCCCGGCGACCGGGTCGGCGTCCGGATCCCGTCCGGCACCTGCGACCTCTACCTCGCCATCCTGGCGGTCCTGCTGTGCGGCGCGGCGTACGTGCCGGTCGACGCGGACGATCCCGAGGAGCGCGCGGCGACCGTCTTCCGCGAGGCGGGGGTGTGCGCCGTGATCGAGGCCGACGAGCGCATACTGCCGGGGCCCGTGGCGCCGCTGGCCGAGCGCTGGCGGCCCGCGTCGCCCGACGACGACGCCTGGATCATCTTCACGTCCGGTTCGACCGGGCTGCCCAAGGGCGTGGCGGTCACCCATCGTTCGGCGGCCGCGTTCGTGGACGCCGAGGCGCAACTCTTCCTCAGCGAACGGCCGTTGGGCCCGGGCGACCGGGTACTCGCCGGGCTCTCGGTGGCCTTCGACGCCTCGTGCGAGGAGATGTGGCTGGCCTGGCGGCACGGCGGCTGCCTGGTCCCGGCGCCCCGCGCGCTGGTGCGGGCGGGCCACGAGCTCGGGCCCTGGCTGATCGAACGCGGCATCACGGTGGTCTCCACGGTGCCCACGCTCGCGGCCCTGTGGCCGGACGAGGCGCTCGACGAGGTCCGGCTCCTGATCGTCGGCGGCGAGGCCTGCCCGGGCGCCCTCGCGGACCGGTTCGCGGTCAAGGGCCGCGAGATGTGGAACACCTACGGCCCCACGGAGACGACGGTGGTGGCGACCGCCGCGCGCATGCTGCCGGGCGAGCCGGTACGCATCGGACTCCCCCTGGCCGGATGGGAGTTGGCGGTCCTGGACGCGGCCGGCGACCCCGTTCCCTACGGCGGCGAGGGCGAGCTGGTCATCGCGGGCGTGGGCACGGCGCGCTACCTCGACGACGCCAAGGACGCCGAACGGTTCGCCCCGCTGTCCCTCCTCGACACCCGGCGCGCCTATCGCACCGGCGATCTCGTACGGGCGGAGGCGGCCGGGCTCATCCATCTGGGGCGGGCCGACGACCAGGTCAAGGTGGGCGGGCGGCGCATCGAACTCGGCGAGATCGACGCCATGTTGCGGGCCCTGCCGGGCGTGCGCGCGGCGGCCGGCGCGGTGCGCGGCACCCCGGCCGGCGGCCAGATCCTGGTCGGCTACGTGGTGCCCGAGCGGGGCGGCTTCCGCGCCGACCAGGCCCGCGGCTTCCTCGCCGAACGCCTGCCGGCCGCCCTCGTACCGCTGCTCGTCGAGGTCACCGAACTGCCCACGCGCACCTCGGGCAAGGTCGACCGGGACGCCCTGCCCTGGCCGCTGCCCTCGCAGCGCGGCCCGGCCGTCGACGCCGCACAGGACGGCTCCACCGTGGCCCGCCTCGCCGGGGCGTGGGAGCGGATGCTGGGCGTGTGCCCCGAGCCGGACAGCGACTTCTTCGCGCTCGGCGGGTCCAGCCTGAGCGCGGCACGCCTCGCCTCCGAGCTGCGCGAGCACTACCCAGGCGTCTCCGTCGCCGACCTCTACCGCCGCCCCGTCCTGCGCGACATGGCCCAGCACCTCGAATCCCTTGAGGGCCCGGCCGCCGAGGCCCGGCCCGTACAGCCGGTGCCGTACGGCGCAGGAGTGGTCCAACTCCTCGTTACAGCAGGCCTGTTCGGGATCGCGGGACTGCGCGGGCTCGTCGGCCTGGCGACGCTCGACAACATGGTGGGGTGGCTCGCCCCGCAGGCCTGGGCGCCGCACACGTCCTGGTGGCTCGTCCTCGTCGCCGCGCTGGTCCTGATGAGCGCGCCCGCCCGCTTCGTGATCGGCGGTGCGTCGGCGCGCCTGCTGACCCGGGGTGTGCTGCCGGGCGCGTATCCGCGTGGCGGCCGCGTGCATCTGCGGCTGTGGACGGCCGAGCGCATCGTGGCCGCGTTCGGCGTCTCCTCCCTGCTCGGCACGCCCTGGGCCCGGCTGTACGCCCGCTCGCTGGGCTGCCGGGTCGGGCCGGGCGTCGCCCTGCACGCCATGCCTCCGGTGACCGGTCTCGCGACGATCGGCCGGGGTGCGAGCGTGGAGCCGGAGGCCGACATCAGCGGCTGGTGGCTGGACGGGGCAACCCTGCACATCGGCGCGGTCCGTATCGGCGACGGCGCCCGGGTCGGCCACCGCAGCACCCTGATGCCCGGCGCCGCCCTCGGCGCGGACGCCGAACTGGAGCCGGGCGCCTGCCTGGACGGGGAGGTCCCGCCCGGCCGGCGCTGGCTCGGCTCACCGGCGCGGCAGGCCGAATCGTACGAGCGCGTCGCCGGCACCGGATGGCCCGCCCCGCGTCCGGAGCGTTCGCGCCGCTGGGCCGCGGCGTACGCGCTCTCCCTCATCGGCCTGCCGCTCCTTACGGTGCTGTCCACGGTGCCCGCGCTGGTCGGCGTGTACTACCTGGTGCGCTCCTGCGACACGCTCTCGGCGGTCGCCGTGCGCCTGCTGCTCGCGGCGCCGCCCGTCGCGGTGGTCACCACCCTGTGCTCGGCGCTGACGCTCGCCGCGCTTGTCCGGATCCTCGGGCGGGGCCTGAAGCCCGGCTTCCATCCGGTGTGCGGCGGCGTCGCCTGGCGCGCCTGGCTGGTGACCCGGCTGCTCAGCGGCGCCCGCGGCAGCCTCTTCCCGCTGTACGCGAGCCTCGCGACCCCGGTGTGGCTGCGGCTGCTCGGCGCCAGGGTGGGGCGGCGCGCCGAGATCTCGACGGTGCTTCCGCTGCCCTCGCTCCTGACGGTCGAGGACGGCGCGTTCCTCGCCGACGACACCCTGGTCGCGCCGTACGAAATGCGGGGCGGCTGGCTGCGGTTGGGGACGGCGACCGTCGGGCGCAGGGCCTTCGTCGGCAACTCGGGGATCGTCGGCCCGGACCGCCGGGTGCCCGACGGGGCGCTGATCGGCGTGCTGTGCGACGCGCCCGCGCAGAGCGAGCCGGGCAGTTCATGGCTCGGCCGGCCCGCGCTTCCGCTGCCCAGGGTGCCGACCGCGGCCGACCCCGGCCGCACCTTCGAACCGCCGCGGGGGCTGGTGCTCGCCCGTTCCGCGGTCGAGCTGTGCCGGGTGCTGCCGCTGATGTGCTCGGTGCTGCTCGCCGAGGCGGTGCTGATCGGCGAGCAGAGCGCCCTCAACCGGGGCGGCCTTCCGCTGGCCGCGCTGACGGGGACGGTGCTGCTCGTGGCCGCGGCCGCGGTCGCGGGGCTCACGGCGACCGCCGCGAAGTGGATCCTGGTCGGCCGGTTCGAGCCGGGCGAGCATCCGCTGTGGTCGTCCTTCGTGTGGCGCAACGAGCTGTACGACACCTTCGTCGAGTCCCTCGCGGTGCCGTGGATGGCGGGATCGTTCACCGGCACTCCGTTCCTGAACTGGTGGCTGCGCAGCCTCGGCGCGCACATCGGGCGCGGGGTGTGGCTGGAGACGTACTGGCTGCCGGAGACGGATCTGATCACGCTGGGGGACGGGGCGAGCGTGAACCGCGGGTGCGTGCTCCAGACCCATCTCTTCCACGACCGGATCATGCGCCTGGACACCGTGCGGCTCGCCGAGGGCGCGTCGCTCGGCCCGCACAGCATCGCGCTGCCGGGCACCGACGTCGGCGCCCGGGCGTCGGTGGGCGCCGCCTCGCTGGTGATGCGCGGTGAGAGCGTGCCGCCGGACACCCGCTGGGCGGGCAACCCCATCGCGGGCGAGCAGTCCCCTGAGGCGCAACTCCCCCTTACGCAGCCTTTGGTGACGATTCATCAGGGATCATCGCGGGAAGGGAGCGCCGCATGACCCGGTGCACGCGGCGGTCGCTCGTCCGGGTCGCCGCCCTGTCCGCGCTCGGCGGCCTTGCCGTGGCGGACCAGGAGGCCACCGGCCGCCGGGACCGCTACTTCCCGCAGCACGGCTCGTACGGTCATGACACGCTCGCCTACGACCTGCGGATCGCGTACGACTCGGTCAGCGGCCGGCTGGCGGGCACGGCGCTCATCCAGGCCGTCGCCCTGCGGCCGCTGGAGCGGATCGAGCTCGACCTGTCCCGGCTCAGCGCACACGCGGCGCACGTCGACGGCAGGGCCGCCCGCATCCGCCAGCGGCAGGGGAAGCTGTATGTGACGCCCAGTCAACCCGTCGCGGCGGGCGAGCTGTTCACCGCCAAGGTGCGGTACGGCGGGCGGCCCGCGCCGATCCGTTCGCCGTTCGGCAGCATCGGCTGGGACCGTACCGGCGACAGTCACGACGGCACCCTGGTCGCCTCCCAGCCGCTGGGGGCGCCGTCCTGGTTCCCGTGCAACGACCGGCCCGACGACAAGGCCGCGTACACCTTCCGGGTCACGGTGCCGCGCGACCGGCAGGCACTCGCGAACGGCACGCTCACCGAGTGCCGCAGCGAGGGCTCCACCGAGGTGTGGACCTACCACCACCCCGGCCCCATGGCCACCTACCTGGCCGCGCTCTACACCGGCCGCTTCCAGCACGACAGCGTGCTCGCGCCGGGGCCGCCCGGCGGCAAGCCGATCCCGGTGCACAACGCCTACCCGTCCCGCATCGCCGAGGCGGCCCGGCACGACCTCGGCCGCCAGCCGGACATGCTGCGGCACTTCTCGGAGCTGTTCGGGCCCTACCCCTTCGAGGCGTACGGCGCGGTGGTGGTCGACGCGGACCTCGGCGCGCCCGTCGAGAACCAGACCCGCGCGGTGTTCGGGCGCAACCACATCGACGGGCAGCGAGGCTGGGAGACGCTGGTGGCCCACGAGCTGGCGCACCAGTGGTTCGGCAACAGCGTGGGCATCCGCGAGTGGCGGCACATCTGGCTCAACGAGGGCTTCGCGACGTACGCCGAGTGGCTGTGGTCGGAGCACATCGGCGAGGACAGCGCCGACGAGATCGCGCGGCGCGAGTGGCGGAGCCTGGCCAAGCGCCCCCAGAACCTGCGGCTCGCCGAGCCGGGCCCGCGCCGCATCTTCGACGACCGGCTCTACAACCGGGGCGCCTGCACCCTGCACGCGCTGCGCCTGACGCTGGGCGACGAGCGGTTCTTCGCGGTGCTGCGCGGGTGGCACGCGGCGCGGCGCGGCCGGATCGGCGACACCGCCACGTTCATCGCCCACGCCGAGACCACGGCCACGGAGGCGGTGCGGCCGCTGCTCCAGGCCTGGCTCTACGACAGGAGGCTCCCGGACCTGCCCGCACAGATGGCGAATTGACGGCACGTCACTTCTGGCAGGAGTCCCCGTCTCCGGCGCGTACGCGGCCACCACCGCGTGCCGCCGGACCCCGGGCGAAGGGGCCCGGCGGGGCCGGCGGGGCCGGCCGGGACCTTGCTCGTTCCATCGTCCGTATACGCCCGCTCTGGGCTGTCGTCGTATACAAACCTTTCCGGCCGCGCGGGTTCCGGACGGATTTATGCCTCATTCTGCCGATGTATGCCCCTTGCTAAGTCCCCTATGCCACCCCTTACTGTGCGCTTGGCTGTTACGGGCCGATTTCTTGGTAGGTACGGGGAGGGTCACGTGCGGATGCCGCGGGCGCGACAAGGTGGGCTGTTCGCGGTGCACGTGCTGCGCGGACAGGCGCAGGTGCACTTCATGCCGAGCGCGCTCACCGGGGTGATCTTCACGGTCGCGCTGTTCACCGCCGGCTGGCAGTACGGCCTCTACGGGCTGGTCGGCACCGCCATAGGGACCGGCACCGCCCAGCTGCTCGGGGTGGACCGGAGCAGGGTGTCCGCCGGGCTCGAAGGATTCAATGCCTGTCTCGTCGCGGTCGGCTTCGCGGTGTTCCTCGGGCCCGGGCATCCGTCCACGATGGTGCTCGCGGCGGGCGGCTGCGCGGTGGTCACCGTGGTGACCGCGGCCGCCACGACCCTGCTGCGCGGCTGGGGACTGCCCGCCCTGACGCTGCCCTTCTGCCTGATGGCGAGCGCCATGACGATCGCGGCGCCCGGCTTCGAGCGGGTGTGGCACGGCGGCCCGGCGACGGCCGGGCTGAGCCGTGCCGCGGAGGGGACGGTCGCCCTGGCCGTCGACGACGTGGCTCGCGCGTTCTTCGCGAACATCGCGCAGATCTTCCTCATGCCGCAGTGGTACGTCGGCCTGATCCTCCTGGTCGGCATCTTCGCGGCCAGCCGGACGGCGGGGGCCATGGCCTGCGTCGGAAGCGCCGTCGGCGTGGTGACCGCCTGGGCGCTCGGCGCCCCCACCGCCAGGATCGTGGACGGCACGATGGGCTACAACGCCGTGCTCGTCGCGATGGCGCTGTGCGGGGTGCTGCTCGCGGCCGACCGCTGGAGCCTCGGCTTCGCAGTGGTCGGGGCAGCAGCGGCCACCGTGCTCGGGCCCGCCCTGAACGCGCTCTTCGCACCGGCCGGCGGGCACTCCTTCACCTGGCCGTTCGTTCTCACCACCCTGGTGTTCGTCGCCTCGGTGCCCGCGCTGCCGAGGCTCCACCGCACCGGGCCGCCGGCCGTCCGGCCGCTCACCGAGCCGGTCGGTTCCGGCGTCGTGCTCGGGGCCTGAGGGAGGTCCTCGGGGACGCCCGGGAGAGCCCTCCGCCTCTTCACTCGCACGGCCTACACCGCATGCGTGTCACCTGGGGCGGTGTGAGGGTGCCAGTGTGACCACCGCCAGCGATACGGCACCCGTGTCCGCGCCGCCCGTGCTGGATGTCCGGCAGCGGAACATCGTGTTCGGGACGATCATGCTCGGGATGCTGCTTGCCGCGCTCGACCAGACCATCGTCGGCACCGCGCTCCCCACGATCGTCTCGGACCTCGGCGGCGCCGCCCACATGTCGTGGGTGGTCACCTCCTACCTCCTGGCGGAGACCGTCGCGACCGCCCTGGTCGGCAAGTTCGGCGACCTCTTCGGACGCAAGGTCGTCTTCCAGGTCTCGGCGATCACCTTCATCACCGGCTCGTTCCTGTGCGGCCTCGCGACGAACATGTCGCTCCTCATCGCCTGGCGGGCGCTCCAGGGCATCGGCGCGGGCGGCCTGATGGTGACCGCGATGGCGTTGATCGCCGATGTGATCCCGCTGCGCGAACGGGGCAAGTACCAGGGTGCGATCGGCGCCGTGTTCGGCGTCTCGACCGTCATCGGGCCGCTGCTGGGCGGGCTCTTCACCGACCATCTGAGCTGGCGCTGGGCGTTCTACGTGAATGTTCCCGTCGCCATCCTCGTGGTGATCGCGGCGGCCCGCACCATCCCCTCGGTCCGCTCGGTCGCCCAGCCCGTCATCGACTACCTCGGCATCGGTCTGGTCGCGGCCGGGGCCAGCGCCCTGATCCTCGCGACGAGCTGGGGCGGCAACGAGTTCGCCTGGGGCTCGCCGACGATCATCGCGCTGTTCGCGGGCGGTCTGATCGCCCTGGCGCTGTTCTGCTGGGTGGAGACCCGAGCCGTCGAGCCGATGCTGCCGATGCGCCTGTTCCGCAACCCCGTCTTCACGGTGTGTTCGGTGCTGAGCTTCATCGTGGGCTTCGCGATGCTCGGCGCGATGACGTTCCTGCCGACCTATCTCCAGTACGTCGACGGCGACTCGGCCACCGTCTCCGGCGTGCGCACCCTGCCCATGGTCATCGGCCTGCTCATCGCGTCGATCTTCAGCGGCAACGTGGTGAGCAAGACCGGCCGGTACCGGATCTTCCCCATCGTCGGCGCCCTGGTCATGGGGGTGGGCCTCTACCTGCTCTCGCTGATGGGACCCGACGTCAGCGCGTGGCTGGAATCGCTCTACATGCTGGTGCTCGGCCTCGGTATCGGGCTGTGCATGCAGGTACTCACCATCGCCGTGCAGAACACCGTCGACTACGCAGACCTGGGCACGGCGACGTCCGGTGTCACCTTCTTCCGTACGCTGGGCAGCTCGTTCGGCACCGCCGTCTTCGGCACCATCTACGCCAACACCCTCAAGCCGAACCTCCAGGACGGGGTGGCCGCGGCGGCGAAGCTCGGCGGCGCGAATCCGGCGCAGCTCGCGCAGGCCGCGCAGTCCCCGGCCGGGCTGCACCGACTGCCTCCGTCGACAGCCGCCCCCATCGTGCGGGCCTACTCCGAAAGCCTCCACACCGTCTTCCTGTGGACGGTGCCGGTCGCCGCGGTGGGCTTCCTGGTGGCGCTCTTCCTCAAACAGGTCGAGCTGCGCGACACCGCCCGGGCCGCCTCCACCGACATGGGCGAGGGCTTCGCGCAGCCGACGACGGGCGACCCCGCGAAAGTGCTCGAACTCGCCGTCGGCAAGATCGTGCGGGGCGCGGACATGAACACCGCGCGACGGATCGTCGCGGCCTCCGACACGCGGCTCGACGTGGCCGGGGCCTGGGCGGTCATGCAGGTCGAGCAGCACACGCGCATGGTCGGGCACGCGAGCCTCGGCCTGATCGCGTCGCGGCGCCATGTGCCGCCGGAGGTCCTCGTGCCGGTGTTCCAGCGGATGGTCGACGAGGGATTCCTCAGCCGCGAGGGCAGCTACTTCTCGCACACCCCGGCCGGCGAGCGCGAGGTCGCGGCCATCACCGACTCGTGGTCGGCGTGGCTGAACGAGCAGTTGGAGAAGGACCGCGGACGCCCGCGCAGTGCGGAACTGCGCGCCGCCGCGGACACCATCGCCAAGCGCCTGATGGCCGAGGACCTCGCGAACGGACTGCCCTCCGTCCGCGAGAAGGTGGCCGCCGCCGGCCCCTCCTGAGCTCGCGGTCCGCGCCCCCGCGGTCCCTGATACGGTCGGGAACCGGCAGGTCAGGGAGTTCGGAGCAAGGGATGGTGGCGGAATGCCGACTCGTCGGAGTGGCGATCCGGACCGGCCCACCTTCACCGAACAGGCCCGCCGCCGGCAGCTCGTCGAGGCCACCATCGACTCGATCGCCACCCGCGGCTACCCGGCCACCTCACTCGCCGCCATCGCCGAACAGGCCGGGGTCTCCAAGGCGGCCGTCCTCTACCACTACGCCTCCAAGGACAAGCTGACCGAGGCGACGCTGGCGCATGTGCTGGGCCGGTTCATGGCGTACGTCGGCGAACGCGTCGAGCGCGAGGCCGACCCGAAGGCGGCCCTCGTCGCCTATGTGCGGGCGATGATCGGCTACCAGCAGGCCAACCGGCGCCATGTGCGGGTGATCGTCGAGATGCTGCTCGACGACCAGGGCGGCACGAAGCTGAAGACGCCGGGCTCGCACGACACCGCCGGCCGCTGGCAGGGCCTGGCAGGTCTGCTGATGAAGGGTCAGGAGTCCGGCGACTTCCGCGAGTTCGACACCCGTACGGTGGCGTTGGCCATCGGCGGGGCGATCGACGGGGTGATCGCGCACTGGCTCGTCCACCCCGAGCTCGACCTGGACGCGGCCGCGGCCGAGCTGGTGGCCTTCACGCTGCTCGCCGTGGAGCGCTGAGGCTCCCCCACCAGCCGTATCTGCGGGCGAATCGGGGCGCGTGCTCGGGCCGTATGCCAACGCCGCCCAGGTATGCGGTCACGCCGCTCAGCGCCGGAATCCGCCGGACCAGGCGCAGCGGCAGGGGTAGCCGGTCGCTCCGCAGCGTCCCGTCGAGTGCGGGCTTCAGGAGCAGGTCGTGCTCGCCGCGCTGCTGCTTCTGCACGACGGTCACGGGAAGCCCACGTCGGCGTTGAACGCGCGCCAACTCCCGTGTGGTGACGCTTCGTCGGCGTAGTGGGCGGGCAAGGATGCGGGCGGCGGCGACCGCGTCCTGGACGGCCAGGTTGACGCCGACGCCGCCCACCGGGGACATGGTGTGGGCGGCGTCGCCGATGCACAGCAGTCCGTCGCGGTGCCAGCGGGGCAGCCGCCCCATCGTCACGTCGAGCAGTTTTACGTCGTCCCAGGACCGGATGGCGGCGGTCGCTTCCGCGTCCCAGCCGAAGAGTTGGCCGAGGCGGTCGCGCAGCCACTGGATGTCGTGGCCGCGCAGGGCCGCGTCCCGGCCCTTCGGGATCAGATAGGCGGTCTGGTAGTAGTCGCCCCGGTCCATGGTGACGGCCGCCTGGCCGCCGCCGAAGCGCGCGAAGACGCGGCCTTCCTTGACGCCGCCCCTGGGCGCGGGCACCCGCGCCTGCCAGACGTCCATCGGCACCTCGAACTCGTCCTGGAAAAGACCGGCTTCGCGGGCGACCACCGAATCCCGTCCGTCGCAGGCCACCGTGAGACCGGCAGCCAGTTCACCGGGCCGGCCGCGCTCGTCCACGTAGCGCACTCCTGTGATGCGGCCGCCCTCGGTGCGCAGCCCGGTCACGGCGGTGCGCATGCGCAGCGTGAACGACGGCTCCTCGGCCGCCGCTTCGGCGAGCAGGCCGAGGAAGTCCCACTGCGGCACCATCGCGATGTATTTGTGCGGTCCGGGGATGCGGCGGAAGTCGGCCATGACGACGGTCGTGCCGCCGATCTCCATCCGCATCTCCTCCAGCCTGCGCGCGGGCAGCGCCGCGAAGCGCTCTGAGAGGCCGAGTTCGTCCAGGAGCCGCAGGGTCGAGGGGTGGACGGTGTCGCCCCTGAAGTCGCGCAGGAAGTCCCCGTGTTTTTCCAGGACCGTCACGTCGACGCCGGCTCTCGCAAGCAGCAGTCCGAGCATCATCCCCGCCGGTCCCCCGCCGACGATGCAACAGGTCGTGCGCTGCACAGACTCAGCAGCTCCCACGTTCACCACTCCCTCTCCCGTGACGCGACCGGACCGACTCTAACCGATCGGTCAGTTCTCTGACCGCTTGGTAGTCAGCTACGCCGGAGCACGTGTGTGGCCGTCGATGAAAATCCCCCGTCACAGGGGTTCCTCGGCTCGCCGGTACGGCCGAGGATCTTCCCCAAGTCCCCATGAAGGAGATTCATGAGCACTGCACCCTGGTACGAGGAACCGTCGCCCGGCACCGGCTCGTTGGCGCCGCGGGCCTGGTCCGCCGCCTCCGACGCGGCACGCCTCTCGCTCGACGGGACGTGGCGGTTCCGGCTGTCTCCGAGGGCCGACTGCGAGGACACCTCGTTCACCGCGCCCGGGTACGACGCCTCCGGCTGGGCCGAACTCGCCGTGCCGGGCCACTGGGTGCTCCAGGGGCACGGCAGCCCGGCCTACACCAACGTCCGCTACCCCTTCCCCGTCGATCCCCCACGCGTGCCCACCGAGAACCCGACCGGCGACCATCTGCGCACCTTCGACGTGCCGGACGCGATGCGCGCCGACGGCGAGGTGCTCCTGCGGTTCGACGGGGTCGAGTCCTGCGCCCGGGTCTGGCTGAACGGCACCGAGCTCGGCACCTTCATGGGCAGTCGGCTGCCGCACGAGTTCGAGGTCGGCGCACTGCTCCGGCCGCACGGCAACGTCCTGGCCGTGCGGGTCCACCAGTGGTCGGCCGGCAGCTACCTGGAGGACCAGGACCAGTGGTGGATGCCGGGCATCTTCCGTGAGGTGACCCTGCTGCACCGGCCCCCGGGCGCGGCCGGCGACTTCTTCGTGCACTCCCCGTACGACCACCGCACCGGCCGGGGCACGCTGCGCGTCGAGAGCGCGGTCCCGGGGCGTGTGCTCGTCCCGGAGCTGGGGCTCGACCTCGCCACCGGTGAGAGCGCTCCCGTCCCCGTCGAGCCGTGGACGGCCGAGACGCCCCGGCTGTACACGGCCGAGCTGGTCACGCCCGGGGAGCGCGTTCCGTTGCGGGTCGGATTCCGTACGGTCGTGGTCGAGGACGGGCTCCTCAAGGTCAACGGGCGCCGGATCCTGTTCCGCGGGGTCAACCGCCACGAGTTCCACACCGAGACGGGCCGCACCCTCGGCCTCGCCACCATGCGCGAGGACCTGGTCCTCATGAAGCGGCACAACATCAACGCGGTGCGCACCAGTCACTATCCGCCGCACCCCGCGTTCCTGGAGCTCTGCGACGAGCTGGGTCTTTGGGTGATCGACGAGTGCGATCTGGAGACGCACGGCTTCGAGGAGGTGGGCTGGCGCGGCAACCCGGTCGACGACCCGCGCTGGACGCCCGCGCTCCTGGACCGCGCGGCCCGCATGGTCGAGCGCGACAAGAACCATCCCTCGGTGGTGCTCTGGTCGCTCGGCAACGAGTGCGGCACCGGGCAGGGCCTGAGCGCGATGGCCGACTGGATGCGCGAGCGCGACCCGGACCGCCCGATCCACTACGAGGGCGACCGTTCGTGCCGGGACACCGATGTGTACTCCCGCATGTACGCCTCGCAGGAGGAGACCGGCCGGATCGGCCGCCACGAGGACACGGACGGGCCGGGCGAGCGGGCCCGGCTCCCCTTCATTCTCTGCGAGTACGGGCACGCCATGGGCAATGGGCCCGGCGGTCTCACCGAGTACCAGGACCTGTTCGAGACGTACGAGCGCTGCCAGGGCGGGTTCGTCTGGGAGTGGATCGACCACGGCCTCGCCCACCCCGAGCTGGGCCACGCCTACGGCGGCGACTTCGGCGAGGAGCTGCACGACGGCAACTTCGTCTGCGACGGGCTCCTGTTCCCCGACCGCACCCCCTCCCCCGGCCTCGCCGAGTACAAGAAGGTGACCGAGCCGGTCAGGTTCGCCGGGGACGGCGCGGCGGGCACGCTGCACATCACCAACTGCCATGATTTCAGCGGGCTTTCGCACCTCTCCTTCGACTGGTCGTACGAGGTGGAGGGCAAGGCGGTGGCCTCGGGACCCCTCGCCGTTCCCGACCTCGCACCCGGCCGCAGCGCGGAGCTGAAACTGGACCCGCCGCCGGTCGCCGACGCCTCGCGCGAGGCGTACTGGACGGTTCGGGCGGTGCTCGCGCACGACACGCCCTGGGCGCCGCGCGGGCACGAGGTCGCCTGGAGCCAGCTTCCGGTGGTCCCGCGTCCCGCGCCGGCGCCCGTCGCCGGGATCGCTCCGGTCCGCGAGGGCCATCGGGTCACGCTCGGCCCGGCTGCGTTCGACTGCCGGACCGGTCTGCTCACGGAACTCGGCGGCATCCCGGTGGACGGGCCACGGCTCGATGTCTGGCGGGCGCCGACCGACAACGACGCGGGGGCGACGTGGGCGCCCGAGGAGCAGTACGCCCGCCGGTGGCGCGAGCTCGGCCTCGACCGCATGCAACACCGCCTGGACGAGATCGAGTTGACGGATGGTCACTTCGTGACGCGCTCGCGGGTGGCGCCCGCCGCCTCGGATCTGGGACTGCGGGTGACGTACACGTGGAGCGCCGACGGGGAGCGGGCGCGGCTCACGGTGTCGGTCACCCCCGAGGGCCCTTGGACGCTGCCGCTGCCACGGCTCGGCGTACGGATGGGACTGCCGGGCGCGTACGGGCAGGCCGAGTGGTTCGGCGCGGGGCCCGGCGAGGCCTATCCGGACACCCGGCGGGCCGCGCGCGTCGGACGCTGGAGCATGCCCGTCGAGGCGATGCAGACGCCGTACGTGCGGCCGCAGGAGAACGGGGCCCGCGCGGAGGTCCGGTGGGCCGAACTCCGCGACGGGCAAAGGGGGTTGAGAATCGAGGGCGACCCGGAGTTCTGGTTCACCGCCCGGCGCTGGGCCGGCGAGGAGCTGGCCGCGGCCCGCCATCTGCCCGACCTGGCCCCCGGTGACCGCGTCTGGCTCAACCTGGACCACGGCATGCAGGGAATCGGCTCGGCCTCATGCGGTCCTGGCGTGCTGACGGAGTATCAACTGCGGGCGCGGGAGGCCGAGTTCGGGTTCATCTTCGGCCCGCTCGGGGTCACTCGGTGAAGACCGCGTCGAGGTAGACCCAGGCGCCGTCGACGCGCGAGAACCGGCTCTGCTCGTGCAGGGAGCCGGCTTCGCCGTCATGGGTGTAGTGCGCCCGGAAGGTGACCGTGCCGGTGGCGTGGAAGGCGCTGCCGTCGGTGGTGTCCAGGATCTCCAGGCGGGTCCAGCGCATGCCGGGGTCGAAGTCGATCCCGGCGGGCCGGGTGTCCGGGTGCCAGCTGCGCAGCAGGTACGGCCCGTCCTGAACCGCGAAGGCGCTGAACCGCGAGCGCATCAGCGCCTCTGCGGTGGGGGCGGCGGCAGCGCCCGAGTGATAGCGGCCACAGCACTCGGCATAGGAGGCGGGCAGCCCGCAGGGGCAGGACGTGGGGACGGCGGGGCGTGCGGGGCGCTTGGTGCGACGGGACATGCCCTTATCTGATCACAGGGGGCCGCCTCCGCCGCATCGCCCGCCGGGTCGCCCGAGGCCGCCCCGGCGTCCACGTGGACTCGGCCGGAGTGAGTCCCCAAAAGGGGCAATGGGATGATCTAGGCGTGGTGGGGGTCGGCACAGGGGCCTGCCCGTGTCTCGTCGGCCGCATCCGGCGCTCCCGGGGGCCGGGCGGTGATGCGGTCCGGCACGTCGGTGTCGCCCCGGCGCGAGAGGCGTCTCGGGCCGGCTCCTGGCAGCCGCCGCCGGGACGGAAGCGCACGGCCGCCGGGTGTGATGTGCGTCTCGCGCGTCAACCAAACTCGCCCTCCCAGGCGTAGGCATGTCAAAGGACCGATCACGCGAGGAGTGGGGCTGCAGTTGACCGAGGAGGAGTTCACCGAGCGCTGGACCGCCCCGGTCCCCCGGCCTGCCGGAGGGCGGTTCGCCGTGACCGGCATCGAGACCTCGGGCCGGAGCCCGCTCGCCCGATGGCCGCGGCCGTGCGGCACGCCGTACTGCGGGAGCGGCCCGCCCGCAGCCCTCGACGCCCGACCACGCTGACCGCCTACCGAGAAAGCCCCATGAAGACTTCGACAACCACGGCGATCGGCGCCCACCGAATACCGGCGCAGGCCCAGCACTCCGCTCCCGCCGCCACGACCACCCATCCGCCCGACGGCACACCCCGCGCACCGGCCAAGACCACCTGGCCGCACAGAGCCTGGTACGCGGCATGGCCCGCGCTGGCGGTCTACGCGACCTCCGCCGTCCTCCACCTCGTCCTGCTCGCGGCCATGAGCCCGCCGGGGGCACCCGGCGTCCACGACAAGCTGCTCTCCTGGGACGGCGACCTCTACCGGTCCATCGCCCAGAACGGCTATCCCGACAGCTTCACCCATGACGCTTCCGGCAAACTCGTCGGCAACAACCTGGCGTTCTTCCCCGCCTACCCCGCGCTGATCCGCACCGTCCACGCCCTGACCGGGCTCGGCTACGGCACCGCCGCGCTGGTCGCCGCTCATCTCGCGATGATCGCCGCGCTCGTCGCCGTCCACCTCCTCGTGAGCCGGCTCTACGACCGCCGCACCGCCACCGTCGCCACCATCCTGCTGGCCTGCGCCCAGCCGATGGCACTGGCCTTCCTCATGGCGTACAGCGAGTCCCTGTTCCTGGCCCTGGCGGCCGCCACCCTCGTGGCCGCCCACCGCAAGGCCTGGCTCACCGCCGGAACCTTTGCCCTCCTCACGGGGCTGGCCCGGCCCGCCGCCGCGGCCGTGGCCGCGGCCCTGGTCGCGGCCGTCGTGCTGCACCTGATGCGCGAGCGCCGCGTGACGTGGCGCCCCCTCGCCGCCATCGCCCTGGCCTGTGCCGGAACCCCGGCCTACCTGTGGTGGGTGGGCCGGCGCCTCCATCAGACCGACGCCTGGTTCACCATCCAGCAGGCCGGCTGGGACACCCGCTGGGACAACGGCAGCTCGTTCTGGCACTTCCTCGGCTACGCGTTCACCGAGGCCGACGGCTGGGTCCCGGTCAGCACCGCCGTGCTGCTCCTCGCCCTCATCGTCGCCACCGCTCTCGCCTGGCAGCGCGGCACCTGGCCGCCGCTCCTGATCTACGGCACCGCGATCCTCGTCCTCACCCTCGGACAGAGCAACTACTACCACTCCAAGCTCCGCCTGGTGGTCCCCGCCCTGATCTTCCTGATCCCCCTCGCCCGCGCCCTGAGCCACGCCCGCCCACGCACCACGGTCATCGTCCTGACCGCGGCCTCCCTGTTCGGCTCCTGGTACGGCGCGTACATGCTCACCAGCTGGCAGTACGCCATCTGACGGCCCGGTGACCGGCCGGCGCGCCCCTCACCGGGGCGGGCGCCGACGGTGAGCCCCACTCCCGGCGCCGTCCCCGGCTCACTAGGATCCGCGCATGACCACAGCACGGGACCTGCTGCTCGTCAGCATGGATGGCACCGCCGCCCACCGCACCGTCGAGCAGGGCGACCTCTCGCTGGCCCTCGCCGGAGCCGAGCTGCTCGATCTCGCCGAAGCCGGGATCCTCACCCTGGACGGCGACCGCATCGTCCCCGGTCTGCCGCGCGAGCTGGATGACCGGCAGCTGACCGAAGCGGCGGCGGCCCTCGCCCGCCGGACACCGTACGAGTCCGTAGAGGACTGGCTATGGCGCCGGGGACGCGGCCTGTATGCGAGCTACCTCGGCGCCCTGGAGACGGAAGGCGGTGTCACCCGGCAGCACCGGCGCTGGATTCCGCTGCGCACCGGTCGCACCGCGGTGGCCGACTCACCGGAGAAGCGTCGCGCGGTGGAGCGGTGGGCCTCGGGCGAGCCCGTTCTCACCGGCCTCGCGGCCGCCGCCCGGCTCCGCGACGAGCCGCCCGAGGAGTTCGCCGACCGCACGGGCGACGCGGTCGTGACCGTGCTGGCCGCCGTCGACGACGCGGTGACGGAACTGGCGGCCGTACGCCAGCGGCGCAGCATCGAGGACGCGGCCTTCGACAACGTCTGGCGAGGCCAGTGACCCGCCGGTGACCCGGCCCCGGGCGGACGTCGCGCGTCGCCCGCCCCCTTCACCCTCCGGTACGACCACTCGATATCGGCCATACGTGGAGTTACCGCGGTTAACCCTGCGCCAGGGCCCTACGGTGATCCAGATGCGCCATCGGCGCAGCAACGTGAGCCATGGGGCAGGGAGTTGAGGCATGAAGCAGAGGTTGCGCGTCCTGGTCGCGGTCGGGGCCCTGACGCTGGGAGTGGTGGGAGCGGGCACCGCACAGGCCGCCACGACGGGGCGGGACTGCCCCACGGCGGAGATCTTCGCCACGAACAACACCGCGATCATCACCGATCCGGCCGACCCGCGACTCAAGAACCGTCTCACCCGCTTCGACCACGAAGTGCGCGGCATCATCCGCGCCAACGGGGCCCGGCCCGGCACCTCGAAGCTGCTCGACGGCGTCTTCTGGTCCGGCGACCTGAAGCAGACCACCTATGAGCGCTCACGCGAGTTCGACGTCAACAGGGTCGGCCGCGACGGCCTGCACCACATCGCCGGGGTCATCGCCAAGCAGTACCACCAGGAGTCCGTGCTGACCTTCCGCTGCCTGCCGCGTACGTCGCCGGAGACCGACGCGGTCGAGATCCAGGCGCCCGGCGTCTCCGCGACCCAGCTCCATGACGCGCTGGTCGCGGACCCCGAGGCTCGCGACGAGCTCGGCGGCGGGTCGGTCTCCCTCGACGGCCGGCTCACCCTCATCGCCCCGCTCGCCGACCTGCCGCTGGCCCAGAAGTTCACCACGTCACTGGGCGTCGACTGGGCGAAGGCCCAAGTCCGTTACGGGGACGAGGAATTCGTCTCTTAATCGCCGTTGGTTGAGCGCCGTTCCATCTTCCGGGATCGACGAGGCGACCGTATGCTCCTGCGCCGGACGTGACCGTTACCACCGGTAATAGGGAGCACTGTGGCGCGCACGGGCAGTACGAGACGGACTTTTGTCGCGGGTACGGCGGCGGCGGGCGCTCTGGCCGCCCTCGGGGTCGAGGCGCCCCCCGCCTCCGCCGCTCCGGGCACATCGACCGCGGGCAGCCAGAGCGTCGCCGTGCTCGGTGGCGGGGTCGCCGGGCTCACGGCCGCCCATGAGCTCGCCGAGCGCGGGTTCCGGGTGACGCTCTTCGAGCGCCGGGCGCTCGGCGGGAAGGCCCGCTCCATGGACGTACCGGACAGCGCGAAGGGCGGGCGCAAGCCGCTGCCCGCCGAGCACGGATTCCGGTTCATCCCCGGCATCTATCACAACCTGCCGGACACGATGCGGCGGATACCGTTCCCCGGCAACCAGCACGGCGTCTGGGACAACCTGGTGGCGCCGAAGGAAATGATGTTCGCGCGCACCGGCCAGGAGGATCTGCGCCTGCCGATGCCGGGGGCCGGCACGCCCCAGCCGCTCACCCTCGACGACATCCGCCGCGCCCTGACCGGGGTGCTCGGCACCTTCCAGCGGCTGCCCGCGCGCGAGGTCGCCTACTTCGTGGACCGGCTCGCGGTCTTCCTCACCAGCTGCCAGGAGCGCCGCGACAACCAGTGGGAGTCCACGCCCTGGTGGACGTTCACCCGGGCCGCGCAGATGAGCTACGACTACCAGCGCATCCTCGCCGTCGGTGTCACCCGCAACATCGTGGCGACCAAGGCGGAGGAGGCCAGCACCCGCACGGTGGGCAGCCTGCTCGAAGCCTTCATATTCAACGCGCTGGGCCGGGGTGCGGACGGCCCGCTCGACCGCATCCTCAACGCGCCGACCAACGAGGCGTGGATCGACCCCTGGGTCACCCAACTCCGTTCCCTGGGCGTCGAGTTCAAGGTGGGCTGGACCGTACGCGAAGTCACGTACGACGGAGGCAAGGTGACGGGTGTTCAGGTCGAGGACTCCGACGGAAGTGTTCGGACCGTGACCGCGGATCACTACGTCTCGGCGCTTCCCGTGGAGCACGCGCGGCCGACCTGGAGTGCGGCGATGCGTGCGGCCGACCCGCAGCTGGCGCGCTGCGACCAGCTGCGCACGGACTGGATGACGGGCATTCAGTTCTATCTGACCGAGCGGCCCGACATCGTGCACGGGCACGTCGACTGCATCGACTCGCAGTGGTCGCTGACGGCCATAGCGCAGGCCGAGCACTGGCCGCGGCGCCCGTTCGCCGCCGACTACGGCGACGGGACGGTCGTCGACTGCCTCTCCGTCGACATCTCCGAATGGGACAAGCCCGGGATCCTGTACGGCAAGACAGCCAAGCAGTGCACCCGGGAGGAAGTGGCGCGCGAGGTGTGGGCGCAGCTGAAGGCCGCGCTCAACGACACCGGCAAGACGGCCCTCAGCGACTCCAAACTGCACTCCTGGTTCCTGGACCCGGGCGTCTCCGGCATCGGGACGCCGAACCCGCAGAACGAGGACGAGCTGCTCATCCACCCCACGGGCACCTTCCACAACCGCCCGTCGGCCGCCACCAAGATCCCGAACTTCTATCTGGCGGGTGACTACGTGGCCGTCCCCATCGACCTGGCCACGATGGAGGGCGCCAACACCTCGGGACGCCTGGCCGCCAACGCCCTTCTGGACCGGGTGGGTTCGTCCGCGCCCCGCTGCACGGTGACCCCGCTGTACAGCGCTCCGGAGCTCGACTTCCTGAAGGGCAGCGACCGGCTGCGCCACCGGCTCGGCCTGCCGAACGTCTTCGACGTGGGGTGAGACACAGGGGGTGGGCGGGGCGGGCGCGGGCCCGCCCCGCGCCCTCAGCCCTTGCGGGCCACGCCCGAGTACACCGGGATCGTCGCGTCGCCCTCGGCCGCCGGCTCGCCGAGCTCGGGGTGCCAGGCGGCAGCCAGGCCGACGCCCGGGGCGATCAGTTCGCGGCCGTCGAAGAAGCGGGTGACCTCGGCCTTGGTCCGCGGGCGCAGGGTGACGCCGCCGCCCTTGTAGAGCTCCACGGCACGGGCCGCGCTCTCCGGGTCGAAGTCGCCGGTGATCTGCGAGAGCACCAGATGGCTGCCCGGTGCGAGCACGCCGAGGAGGCGGTCGACGATGCCGTACACATCGTCGTCGTCCCCGATGAAGTGGGTCAGGGCGATGAGGGAGAGGGCGACCGGACGCGCGAAGTCCAGGGTTCCCCGGGCGAGTTCGAGGATGCGCTCGGGTTCGCGGACGTCGGCCTGGATGTACTCCGTGACGCCTTCGGGGGTGGAGCGCAGCAGCGCCTCCGCGTGCCGCAGCACGATCGGGTCGTTGTCCGCGTACACGATGCGGGCATCCGGCGCGGTGCGCTGGGCGACCTGGTGGAGGTTGGGCTCGGTGGGGATGCCGGTGCCGATGTCCAGGAACTGGCGTACGCCCTGCTCGGCGAGCCAGCGCGTGGCGCGGTGCATGAAGGCCCGGTTGACCCGTGCGATGTCGCGGCCGCGCGAGTCGAGGGCGAGCAGCTGCTCGGCGAGCGCCTCATCGACCGGGTAGTTGTCCTTGCCGCCGAGGAACCAGTCGTACACCCGGGCCGGATGGGGCTTGCTGGTGTCGATCGTCACGGCAGTGCGGTCTTGCCCGGTCATGTGCGCTCCATGGGGATGAAGGTCAGCGAACAGGTGGGGGAATCAAGGCGGTTGAGAGGTCGAGCAGGGGATCACGTCAGCAGGAAGTCGGCCTGGCCCGACTTCGCGCCCTGGATGAAGGCGGCGATCTCACCGGGGGTGTAGATCAGCGCGGGACCCTCGGGATCGGCGGACTGGCGCACCGCGACCCTGCCGTCGGCCAGCTTCATGGCCTCGAAGCAGTTGCCGCCGTTGCCCCCGCTCCACGGCTTGTGCCAGCCCTCGGCGCCGAGTTCGGTGGCGGGCATGCCGTTGTAGATGCGCCCGTCCGCCGGCCCGCCGTCGTATATGTGATCCATTCACAGCTCCTTGCGGAGATCCTTGAGGATCTCCTTCGTGCGTTGTGCAGTCGCGGCCTGAGCCGCCATGCGGTCCATGACCTCCAGATGGGTGGCCACCTCGGGGCGCGCGTCCAGGTAGACGGCTCCGGTCAGGTACTCGCTGTAGACCATGTCCGGCAGTTCGGGCACGGCGAAGCGGAAGAGGACGAAGGGCCCGTACGTCCCCGGGTGGTGCCCAGTGGCGAACTCGGCCAGTTGCACGGTGACGTTGGGCAGCGCCGACGCCTCCAGGAGGCGGTCGATCTGGTCCCGCATCACCTGCGGCGAGCCGACCGGGCGGCGCAGCACCGTCTCGTCCAGGACGACCCACAGCCGCGGGGCGTCCTTGCGGGTGAGCAGCGACTGGCGCTCCATGCGCAGCGCCACGTGCCGGTCGATGTCGGCCTCGCTGGTCGCGCCGAGCGCGCCGCTGCGCATGACGTGGCGGGCGTACTCCTCGGTCTGCAGCAGCCCGGGCACGAAGTGCGGCTCGTACGATCTGATCAGCGAGGCCGCGCCCTCCAGGCTGACGTACATGCTGAACCAGTCGGGCAGGATGTCGTGGAAGCGCTGCCACCAGCCCGGCTTGTTGGCCTCCTCGGCCAGGGCGATGAAACCTTCCGCCTCCCCGTCGCCGATCCCGTACGCCTTCAACAGCAGGACCACGTAAGGGATTTTGAGGGAAACCTCGGCCATCTCCATGCGCCGGACTGTGGCCGCGGCCACCCGCAGCACCTTGGCCGCCTCCTCGCGCCTGAGGCCGGCCCGCTCGCGCAGGTCCTGCAGGCGTCTGCCCAGCACGACCTGGCCCACGGTCGGGGCGGACCGGGGTTCACTCACTTCAGACCTCCCCACGCGCTGTTGCGAGCAGTGTGCCATGTCGTTGCAGAGAGGAGAACGGCACTCTGCAATTTTCAGAGTGCCCCTTGCCAAGTGTCCGCCGCGGGTACAAGGTAGGTCGGTGAACCAGTTCACACGCGGTGTTCGTGTGCAGCCTCGGGGGAGGCCGTGCCGGGTACCGCTTCCCCACTGTGAGGATTCCGGTCGTGGCTCCTGGTAACGCGCTCATCCCGCAGCTGACAGGCGCACCTTCCGGGACCGCTGTGCGGCGGTACGCCTTCGACGTGCCGGCCCGTACCGATTCGGTGTCTCTCGCCCGGCGGCGCAGCACGGACATGCTGACCGGCTGGGGGCACCACGAGGACCTGCACGAGACCGCCGCCCTGGTGATCTCGGAGCTCGTCACCAACGCCGTCGTGCACACGGCGGGCGACCACATACTGTGCGAACTCACCGATCTCCAGCGGGCGTTGCGGATAGCGGTCAGGGACCTGGGCGGTGGCTCCGCGGGCCCGCGCCTGTGCTATTCGGACGACGACGAGGAGCGCGGACGCGGGCTGCTGCTCGTGGACGCGGTGAGCAGCGCGTGGGGCGCGCACGACGCCCCGTACGGGCCCGGCCGGATCGTCTGGGCCGAGCTCGCGCACGGCGGGCCGGGCCGGCCGTGCTGAGAGAAATGCTTCCCTGGGGACCCAGGTCCGGGCGACAGGGCCCGCGACCCGATGGGTCCGGAACCGCCGGGCCCCGTGGCCCCGTGCGCAGTGGGGGTGCGCACGGAGTGCCCGGGCCCGGCGGCTCCGCCGCTCAAAGGGGCGGCGGGGTCCTTCTGCCCGCGATACGGCCCGCCACACTGGGGCGGGACGCGGTGGGGGTGCCCGCCGTGCACGGTTTCCGGCTGCTTTCCCGGCTGCCCCGGTCCGGCTGTGTCTTCGCCTCCGCCGACTGGTGGTGGTGGATCGTGCCGGCCGGCTCCGACCAGGATCTGCCCTGGCCCCGGCCGGTGCGCTACGCACCCGGGGCCGTGGTCCCGGACGCCGACCGGCCGCGCCTGATCAACTTCCCGGAGGGCACGACGCCCTACACCCCGCCGATCCCGCTGTACCTGGTGGTCTGCCAGCTGACGGGGACCGCGCCCGCCTGGGCCTAGCCCCTACTCCGTGGGCAGTCCCCGCGCCGCCTCCGCCAGTGCCTCCAGGACCGGGCGGAACAGCGGGTGACTCTCCGCTCCTCTGCGTACCGCAGCGAACACCCTGCGGGTCGCCGCCGGACCCTCCACGGGGCGTACCACCGTGTCCTTCTGCTCCATGCCGCGCAGCGCGGAACGCGGCACCAGAGCCACCCCGGCGCCCGCGCCCGCCAGCGCGACCACCGCCCGGAAGTCGTCCGAGGAGTGCACCAACTTGGGCTGGAATCCCGCGAGTTCACAGGCCAGCAGCATCACGTCGTGGCAGGGGTTGCCCGGGTAGGGGCCGATCCAGTCGTCGTCCGCGAGGGCGGACAGGGGCACCTGCGGGGACTGGGCGAGGGGATGCGCCGCGTGCAGAACCGCGTCGAAGGGCTCGGCGTACAGCGGGACGCGCGAGAGGCGGCTGTCGTCCTCGCGGGGCGCGCCCCGGTATTCGACGGCGAGCGCCAGATCGGCCTCGCCGTCCAGGACGAGCGGCAGCGCCTCGTCGCCCTCAGCGTCGCGGACCCGGACCCGGATCGCGGGGTGGCTGGCGCGCAGCCGCGTGATCGCGGGCGCGAGGACCTCCGCGATACCCGTCGCGAAGGCCGCCGCGGTGACCTCTCCGGCCGCGCCGCCCGCGTAGGCGGCCAGCTCCGCCTCGGCCCGCTCCAGCTGGGCCAGGACGGCGTTGGCGTGCTCCAGGAGGATCTCGCCGGCGGCCGTGAGCCGTACGCCCTTGCCACTGCGGGTGAGCAGGATATGCCCGGTCTCCTGCTCCAGGGCGGCGAGCTGCTGCGAGACGGCGGAGGGGGTCAGATACAGCGCTGCTGCCGCGGCGGTCACCGTACGGTGGTCCGCCGCGGCACGCAGGATGCGGAGCCGGCGGGGGTCGATCACCCAGCCATTGTCGCGCGGGCGTCAGCCCTCCATCGACGCGCGCGCGTCAGGCCCTCATCGCCGCTCGCGCGTCGACGAATGCGGCCACGGTCTTCTCGATGTCCTCGGTGGAGTGCGCCGCCGAGAGCTGGACGCGGATACGGGCCGCGCCCATCGGGACCACCGGGTACGAGAAGCCGATCACGTACACGCCGCGCTCCAGGAGAAGCTCGGCCATGCGGGCCGCCTCGGCGGCGTCGCCGATCATGACGGGCGCGATGGGGTGCTCGCCGGGCAGGATCTCGAAGCCCGCCTCGGTCATCCTCGTACGGAAGAGCGTGGTGTTGGCGGCGAGCTTCTCGCGCAGGTCACCGGCCGACTCCAGGAGGTCGAGGACCTTCAGGGACGCGGCGGCGATGACCGGGGCGAGCGAGTTCGAGAACAGGTACGGGCGGGAGCGCTGACGCAGCAGAGCGACGATCTCGGCGCGGGCCGCGACGTAGCCGCCGGAGGCGCCGCCCAGGGCCTTGCCGAGGGTGCCGGTGATGATGTCGACGCGGTCGCTCACGCCGTGTAGCGCGGGGGTGCCGGCGCCGCCGGGGCCGGTGAAGCCGACGGCGTGCGAGTCGTCGACCATGACCATGGCGTCGTAGCGGTCGGCGAGGTCGCAGATCTCCTGGAGCGGGGCGATGTAGCCGTCCATGGAGAACACGCCGTCGGTGACGATCAGGCGGCGCCGGGCCCCGGACGCCTCCTTGAGCTTGGCCTCCAGGTCCGCCATGTCGCGGTTGGCGTAGCGGAAGCGGGCCGCCTTGGACAGGCGGATGCCGTCGATGATCGAGGCGTGGTTCAGAGCGTCGGAGATGACCGCGTCCTGCGCGTCGAGCAGGGTCTCGAAGACGCCGCCGTTGGCGTCGAAGCAGGACGAGTAGAGGATCGTGTCCTCCTGGCCGAGGAATGCCGACAGGCGGCCCTCCAGCTCCTTGTGGACGTCCTGGGTGCCGCAGATGAAGCGGACCGAGGCCATGCCGTAGCCCCAGCGGTCCAGGGCGTCCTTGGCGGCGGCGATGACCTCGGGGTGGTCGGCGAGGCCGAGGTAGTTGTTGGCGCAGAAGTTGAGTACGTCGCCCGACGGCACGGAGACGGAGGCGCTCTGCGGGGTGGAGATCACGCGCTCGGGCTTGAAGAGACCGGCTTCCTTGATCTCGTCGAGGGTCTTCTGGAGGTCGTCGCGGACGTTCGCGTACATGCTCGGGGCTCCTAGGGGGTGTCCGGCCGGTCCGGGATTCAGACGGTCCAGTCGAGGATGATCTTGCCGCTGCGGGCGGTGGCGGCCTCGTCGAAGGCCGCGTCGAAGTCCTGGTAGCCGTACTTGCCGGTGATCACGGGGCTGAGGTCGAGACCGCCTTCGAGCAGCACCGTCATGGCGTACCAGGTCTCGAACATCTCGCGGCCGTAGATGCCCTTGATCGTGATCATCGAGGTGACGATCTTCGCCCAGTCCACGGCGAACTCCTGAGCGGGCAGGCCGAGCATCGCGATGCGGCCGCCGTGCGTCATGTTCGCGACCATGTCGCGCATCGCCTCGGGGCGGCCCGACATCTCCAGGCCGATGTCGAAGCCCTCCTTGAGGCCGAGCTGCTTCTGGGCGTGCGCGATGTCGTACTCGGCGACGTTCAGCGCGAGGGTGGCACCGGCCTTGCGGGCGATCTCCAGGCGGGACTCGCTGACATCGGTGATGACGACGTTGCGGGCGCCGGCGTGCTTGGCGACGGCGGCGGCCATGATGCCGATCGGGCCCGCGCCGGTGATCAGCACGTCCTCGCCGACCAGCGGGAACGACAGCGCGGTGTGCACGGCGTTGCCGAACGGGTCGAAGATCGCCGCCACGTCGAGGTCGACGTGGGTGCGGTGCACCCACACGTTGGAGGCGGGCAGCGCCACGTACTCGGCGAACGCACCGTTGCGGCCGACACCGAGACCGATGGTGGAGCGGCACAGGTGGCGGCGCCCGGCCAGACAGTTGCGGCACTTTCCGCAGACCAGGTGGCCCTCGCCGCTGACCAGGTCGCCGACCGCGATGTCCTGGACGTCCGCGCCGACCGCCGCGACCTCGCCGACGAACTCGTGGCCCAGGATCAGCGGGGTCTTGACCGCGCCCTGCGCCCAGCCGTCCCAGGAGCGGATGTGCAGGTCGGTGCCGCAGATGCCGGTGCGAAGGACCTTGATCAGCACATCGCCGGGCCCGGTCTCCGGCTCGGGAACGTCCATGAGCCACAGTCCGGGTTCGGCGTGCTGCTTGACAAGTGCCTTCATGGGCGGAGCTCCCGGCGTACGGAGAGGGGCGGCCGGCCACGGATCGGTGGCCGGACGTACGGGCTGAGGAAGGGGCGGATCCGACGGATGATCTTGCACATGCGGACGATCCGGCCGATCTTGCTGATCACCAATCTGCCGAGCCGGGGCCGCCGAGTCCATCGAGGATTTCTTAAGCGGGCCAACAGCCGAGCTTCACGCGCGCCCCTCGCGCCCCACCCGGGGCCCTGCCGGACCGGCCTTGGAACCGGTCCTGCGGCCGGGATGTCGACGTTCCGCGGGCGCCCGCCCCGACGGCCGGAGCCCGGGCGTGAGACGCATGCCGGGGACACGGAGGAATAGCCGGATGGAGCAGTCAGCACCAGGTCGGGGGCGCATCGGGCCGGGGCGGCGGGACCAGGTCACCGCGCCGCACCGACTCGGCGCGGGTCAGACCAGGGTGGCGGCCCGCCGCACGTCCAGGTCCGCTCCTTCCGCGTAGGCGCGGTCGTACGCCGCCGGGTCGAGCGCCGCGCGCAGTGCGGCCTCCGCCTGGCGCCGGGTCTCGGGCTCGGCGGGCAGCGGGCGGAACCCGAAGCTGTCGCGTCCGGTCGAGTTGCGGTCGTACGCACCGAGCAGCCTGGCCCCGTCCGCAGCGGCTCCCAGTTCGGCCTTCGACCAGGCGGCGGAGAGGAATTGACTGAGGATCAGATTGGGGGCGACCAGATAGGCCTGGCTCTCCAGATGGCGTACCGCGTCCTGGATCCGGTCCTGGGCATCGGCGTACTCGCCGTCCAGACAGTCGAGCCAGCCGTGCATCCCGGCGACGAGACCGCGGAAGAGGTCGGGTGTCACTGGGGTGAACTCGGCTTCCATCAGCTGGAGTTGTTGTCGGGCCGCGCCGGTTCGGCCGGTGCGGCCGAAGTGCTGGGCGAGGAGCATCCGGGCGGTTCCGAGGCCCTCCTCGGGGGACTGCCGTGACTCCTCGACGGCTTCCGAGAGCAGCCGTTCCGCCGCCTCGCGCTCGGCCGGGGTGTGAGCCACCTCAAGGCGGGCCGACGCCAACTTGCCCTTGAACACGGACACTTGGGCATGCGCGCCCATCTGCGTGACGCTCTCCAGGGCCCGCTCGAAGTCCTTGGCGGCCTCCTCGTACCGGCCTTCGCGCTCGTAGGACTCGCCGCGCGCGGAGAGGGATTCGGCGATCCCCCACGGGTCGCCGGCGCCCTCGAAGAGAGCGAGGGCATCCTCGGCGTCGCTGCCGTCGAGCAGTTTCGCGCGGAGCAGGAGAGCGAAGGCGAGGTCCCAGGGGTCGCCGTGCTGCCGGGCGTCGGCGACCATCTCGTCGACGACCCGGTCGAACCCGGTGAACTCGCCGGTGAGGAGCCGGGCGAAGTACCAGACCGAGCCGGGCTGGCGGCTGTTCTGCGGAAGGCCGGGCCCGTACACCCGGACGATCCGGCGCAGATACGCCAAGGTCTCGGGGCTGTTCAGCTCCGTGTCGCCGCCACCACTGGCCGCGAACATCATCAGGCGCACCCCGCGCCGGGCTTCCCACAGCTGTTCCTCGGACCAGGGCGGCGGGCTGTCCGTGCAGCGGCCAGCGAGGGGGACGGCGGGCCGCACGGGCTCGGCGAAGGGATCCGGACCGAGCCCGGCCACCGCCCCGGACCAGCTCCGCGCGTCCGCCTGATGCCCCCGCAGCTGCCAGAACCAGGCCATGGCGAGGACGAGGCACAGCCCGTCCTGTTCACGTCCTCGCCCAACTGCCGTACGCAGGGCGGCTCTTACGTTGTCGTGCTCGGCTTCGAGGCCCTCGATGACCTCGTGCTGGCGCGGGCCTCGCAGCGCTGCCTCGCCCACGCGGACGAGTTCGCGGTACGTGACGAGATGGCGCAGCTCGGCCTCCGCCCGCTCACCGGCCTCGTCGAGCCGCTGGGCGGCGTACTCGGCGACGGTCTCCAGCAGGCGGTACCGCATCGTTCCGGCGTCACCGGCGGGCGCGGCGGTGACCAGCGACTTGTCGACGAGGGAGCCGAGAAGGTCCAGGACGTCGGCAGCGCCCATCCCGGGGCCCGGCTTCCTCGGGCTTTGCTTCTCGGGGCCCGGATTCCACTGGCTCGGCTTCTCGGGCCCCGCCTCCTCCGGATCCGCGCAGACGGCTTCCGCTTCGGGCAGGGCGAAGCCGCCCGCGAAGACGGCGAGGCGGCGCAGGACGGCCCGCTCCGGGGCGTCGAGCAGATCCCAGGACCAGTCGACCACCGCGCGCAGGGTCTGCTGTCTCGGCTGAAGGGTCCTGCTGGTCCGGGCTCCGGTGTTGAGCAGCCGGAACCGGTCGTCGAGCCGGTCCGCGATCTGGCGCGGCGTGAACAACCGCAGCCGCGCAGCGGCGAGTTCGAGGGCGAGCGGCAGCCCGTCCAGGCGTCGGCAGATCTCCGTGACCGCGTCCGGATCGCCATCGGTACGGAAGCCCGGCCGGGCCGCGGCCCCGCGCTGCCCGAACAGCCGGAGAGCGCTCTCGTGCGGCAGCGGCCCGATGGCCGCCACCCGCTCGCCCGGCACACCGAGCGGCTCCCGGCTGGTGGCGAGGACAGTGACGTCCGGGCATGCGGTGAGCAGCTCCTGCACCAACTCGGCTGCCGCTTCCACGACTTGCTCGCAGTTGTCGAGCACGATGAGCGCGCGGAGGCGTCCGCAGTGGGCCAGCAGTTGCGCGAGCGGGTCCCTGGGCGTCGTCTCGGCCGGGCCGACAAGCCGCGTCTCCCGGGCACCCAACGCGGTGAGCACGGCCTCGGCCAGGCTCACCGCATCCCGTACGGGCGCAAGCTCGACCAGCCACACCCCATCGCCCCACTCCCCCGCCACGGCATCGGCCGCCTCCACCGCGAGGCGCGTCTTGCCCGCGCCGCCGGGCCCGGTGAGCGTGATCAGGCGCGCCTGCCGCAGATCGTCGTGCAGGGCACGGACATCGGGCTCCCGCCCGACGAAGGAGGTGAGGCGAGCACGGAGGTTGCCGGGTGGGCGGAGCGGCGAGGGTTCGGGATCGGCTCGCGGTGAATCCATGTGGGCCGAGTCCGTGTGCGAGGACGCCATGTCCTGCGAAGCGAGGTGGGACGAGGCCGTGTGGGACGAGCCTGTGTGGGGTGAGGCCATGTGCAGTGGGCCCGTGTGCGATGAGCCCATGTGGTTCGGCGCCATGTCGTGGGAGCCCGTGTGGGGTGAAGCCATATCGCGGGAGCCCCCGTGGTGCGACGACATGGCGCGGAGGCCCTTGTGGGCCGAGGCCATATCGGCCGACCCGGAGTGTGGCGCGCCCGCACCAGCACCCTCCTCGGCACGCGCAGGGTTGAGCAGTTCGGCGTGCAAGGACCGCAGCTCCGGCCCCGGGTTCGTGCCGAGGCGTTCCGAGAGCGCTTCCCGTACTGATTCGTAGGCGGCCAGCGCCTCGGCCGGGCGGCCGGCAGCCCGCAGCGCCCGGATGTGAAGGGCCTGGAGGGGTTCGTCGAGCGGGGCGGCGGACGCGAGCGCGGTCACCTCGCCGAGAGCGCTCTCGGCGCGGCCCAGTTCGACCTCCGCCGCCAGCCGGTTGCGGCGGGCATCGGCCCGGCGCCTTTCGACCCGTACCACCAGCGGGTCGCCCTCCCGCTCCGGGAGGTCGGCCAGCGCGGGGCCGTGCCACAGCGTGAGCGCGTCGTCCAGGAGTCCGGCCGCACGCTCCGCGTCCTTGGCTGCCAGCGCGCTCGCGCCCTCCGCCACGAGACGTTCGAAGCGGAAGAGGTCGATCTCGTCGGCGTGGGCGGCCAGCCGATAGCCGCCCGGCACGGATTCCACCGCGTCCGGCCCGAGCACCCGCCGCAACCGTCCCACCAGGGCCTGCACCGCCGCGACCTCGTCGGCGGGCGGCGCATCCCCTTCGCCCCAGACCTGCGCGATCAGCACGGACTGGGGCACCGCACGCCCGGCGCCCGCGGCGAGCGCGGCGAGGAGCGCTCTCAGGCGGGTTCCCCCGAGCCGCGCTTCACTGCCGTCAGGGCGCAGGGCCTGCGTCGGTCCGAGTACGCGGTAGCGGAGCATCACCCGCCCATTCTCCCCGGCGGCCGCCCCGGATCGACCCGGCACCCGGTTCTCGCCACACGGCCGCTACCCGCGGGGGTGCGGCCCGGCCCCTTGGCTATCGTGGCCGGACCACAACGAGGGGATGGCGGACGTGGAGCTGGGGGGTGGCGCGGTGAACGGGTCCCGCGGACGGCGCATACGGGTGCCGGTCGGGGACGACGCCGCCCGCTGGGCGACCCGCGGCCGGTGCCGACGCGTGCTGTTCGTGGTGCACAACGTGACATCGGCGACCCGGCTGCTCGACGTGCTGCCGCTGTTCCACGACGACCTCCGGATACAGCTCCTGGCCACCTGCACGGGTTCCTCGGCGTTCGAGGACGGCGTGGAAACCCTGCTCGCCGAGACCGGGCTGCCGGTACTGCCGTGGGAGCAGGCTCTCGAAACCAAGGTCGACCTGGCGATCACGGCGAGCCTGGGCGGTCAACTCCACCGCATTTCAGGGAAGTTGGCTCTCCTTTCGCACGGCGTTGGCTACAATAAGACGCTCGCGACACCGGACACCGGACACCGGACACCGGACACCGGACACCGGACACCGGACACCGTTCGCCCGAGGCCNCCGAGGCCACAGCCTCCAATGCGATCTCGGCCTCGACGTCGGCCTCGAACCACGTGCGGACGCCCGGGAACCCGCCCCCTCCCGTCTTCGGTCTCTCCCCCGAGTGGCTGCTGCACGAAGGCATACCGGTCGCGGATGCCATGGTCCTCTCGCACCCCGAGCAACTGGACCGCCTGCGCGCCGCGTGCCCCGAGGCCGTGCCCACCGCCGAACTCGCGGGGGACCCCTGCTTCGACCGGATGCTGGCCGAACGCCCCTACCGGGAGCGCTTCCAGAAGGCGTTCGGGGTGCGCCGGGGCCAGCGTCTGGTTCTGCTGAACTCGACATGGAACCCCGATTCACTGTTCGGCGACGGAGGCGGGGACGACGTACTCCCTTCCCTGTTGCCCCGGCTCACCGCCGAGCTGCCCGCCGACGAGTACCGGGTCGCCGCCGTGCTGCACCCCAACATCTGGCACGGGCACGGCCCCGGCCAGGTGCGGGCCTGGCTCGACCGGGCCCGGCGCGGCGGCCTCGTACTCGTCGACCCCCTGCACGACTGGCGCCAGGCGCTGCTCGCGGCGGATGCGGTGATCGGCGACCAGGGCTCGGTGAGCTACTACGCGGCGGCCCTCGGCACTCCCGTTCTGCTCGGAGCGGCCTCCACGGAAGGCCTGGACCCGCACTCCCCCGTGGCCGAATTCGTGCGACAGGCACCCCGGCTGGACCCGCACCTGCCACTGGCCACGCAACTGAACGACCTGATGGCGAAACACCACCCGCTCCCCGGCCCGGCCACCCTCACCACCTCGTCCCCCGGCAAGTCGGCGGCTCTGCTGCGTACCCTCTTCTACCGCCTGATCAACATCCCCGAGCAGCGGCGCCCCGCACTCCTCGAACGCCTCCGCACGCCCCCGCTCCAACTCCGGCTCCCCACCGTCCCGTTGCGCATCCTCACCCGGGTGGCGACGGACCCAGCCGAGATCCACATGTCCCGGTACGCCGACCCCTGGTACGAGCCGGACGGCGAGGGCCACGCCCACCTGGCCGTCCACGAGGACACCCGCGACGCGGACCAACTCGCCCTGGCGGACGTGGTGTTCCGGCACGGAGCACTGGACGACCTCCGCTTCGGGTCACCGGAGCAGTGGACGGCCGAGGCCCTCGCCCGCCACCCGCACAGCGCCCTGGCCGCCTACGTCACCGCACCGGGCGCATGCACCGTACGTACGCGTTCCGGCCCGCCCGTCCGCCTCACCGGCGCCCCCACCGGCCTCGATCCGGCGGCCGCGGCCTCGGCCCTGCACGCCTGGCTGACGGCGGGTGGCACCCTTGAGCAGGCGATCGAGGAGGGCTTGACCGTCCGGACGGGCCACACTGTGCACCGGGTGACGGTCACGAGGTGACGGCCGGGGAACGCTACTTGGACTCGACCCGCCCCAGCGGATCACCCTTCGCCACAAGCGCGTCCTGCGCCAACTCCCAGGCCGGGTCCCCCGGATAGAGCTCGGAGCGGAGGTAGGCCCACGTCAGGTGCTGGACCGCGGCGACCCGCTCCGGGTTCTCGTCCGTCGTCTCGGCGACGTCGTAGCCGGAGATGCCGCCGAGGCCGTGCTCCGCGTCGAACAGCGTGAGCAGGGACTTGGGGGCCGGGGCGAGGGCGTACGGGTCGGTGTGCCAGTCGGGGCCGTTCACCGTCAGATGGGCGGAGGCATCCTTGTCACCGGCCACCACCAGCGTGGGGGTCGTCATCCGGGAGAAGTCCGGGGTCCGCAGGAAGGCGAAGTTCTCGGCCACGTGGCCGGTGAGGGCGTCGCCTCCCCTGCCGGGCGCGGCGAGCAGTACGCCCGCCCGGATCCGGGGGTCGGCCAGGTTCACCTCCGTACCGTCGTCCGGATCGGTGAGCCTCGCGCCGAGGAGCAGGCCGGCGGTGTGGCCGCCCATCGAGTGGCCGGCGACGGCGACCCTGCCGCGGTCGAGGCGCCCGGCGAGCTGTGGGACGGCGGCCTCGATGGCGTCGAGTCCGTCGAGGATGCGCGTCATGTCCTCGGCCCGCGACCGCCAGTACATCGGCGCCCCGGGGGTGGTGGGGTCCAGGCTCAGCGTCGTCGAACTCAGATGGGTGGGCTGGATGACCGCGAAGCCGTGTGCCGCCCAGTAGTCGACGAGGGGGGCGTAGCCGTTCAGGGAGGAGAGGTGGTTCGAGTGGCCCTGGCCGTGGGAGAGGAGGATGACGGGCAGGCCGGTTCCGGTGACCGGAGCGGAGACCCGCACCTCCAGGTCCACGGGCCGGCCGGGAGCCGGCAGCACCACCGGTGCGACCGAGAGGACGGGGGAGGACGGCGGGGTGGAGGTGTGGGCTGCGTACGTCGATGTCGGTTCGCTCATGGTGTGCGTGCCCCTTCGATGTCCTGCTGCTGTGTGGCTGAGATGTGCCCGGGATGTTCCAGCGATGTGTCCTGCAATGTGGCTTCGACCTACCTCGACGGCCCCTGCCTGACGGCCGCTCCACAGGGGTCGCGGCACCGAGGAGGGCAGTCGGGCGCGTCCGGCTTGAGCTAGGCTGCAAGCGGAACGTCGTTCCGTTTAATATACGGAGCGCTGTTCCGTTTAGTCAACGGTCGTCGGAAGGAGTGCGCGTGCCCAGGACAAGTCCCGCCGGGGAGGGTGCGGCCCGGAGCAAGCGGGCCGACGCGCTGCGCAATCAGCAGACGCTCCTCGATGCCGCCGCGGCCGTGTTCGTGACCTCCGGCGTCGACGCGCCGATCCGTGAGATCGCGGCCCGGGCCGGCGTCGGGATGGGGACGATCTACCGCCACTTCCCGACCCGGGCGGACCTGGTCGTGGCCGTCTACCGCCATCAGGTCGAGGCGTGCGCCGAGGCCGGCCCGAGCCTCCTGACCGACGGCGGGTCCCCGCTGGCGGCCCTTCGCCAGTGGGTCGACCTCTTCGTCGACTTCCTGGTCACCAAGCACGGGCTTGCCAAGGCGATGCAGTCGGACAGCAGCGGCTTCGACGCGCTGCACGCGTACTTCCTCGACCGCTTGGTGCCCGTCTGCGCGGAGATGCTCGACGCCGCGGTCGGCTCCGGGGAGATCAGGCCGGGCACGCAGGCGTACGAGCTGATGCGCGGCATCGGCAACCTCTGCATCGGCCGCGACAGCGACCCGCGCTACGACCCCCGCCGACTGGTCGAACTGCTCCTTCGGGGGCTTGAGCAGCCCCGGCCCTAGGGGTTGTGCCCCCTCACTCCCCCGCCGAGCCCTCGCACCGCACACGAGCCGCCCGCAGCCGGACCAGCGGGTAGTGGGCCTGTTCGTTCGCCAGCGCCGCAATCGCCTCGTCGATCAGGGGCAGCGCGTCCGCCGCACGGCCGCTCTCCTCGAAGGTCTCGGCCAGGTCCGTGAGCGTACGGGCCGTGTTGTACGCCTCGTGGGTGCCGCGGAAGAAGGTGAGAGCGCTCTGAAGGCGGGCCTCCGCCTCCGCCCATCGGCCGAGGCCGCGCAGAGCCCGGCCCCGGTGGCACTCCAACAGGGCGCGGGCGCGCGGGAGATCCGCGCTTCCCTCGCCGTCGGCCGTCACGCCGTCGAGGATGCGGTCCGCCGCCTCGAAGCAGTCGTACGCCTCCCGGTAGCGCCATTCGCGCAGGCGCAGCAGTCCGAGGGATTCGACGGCGGTGGCATGGCCCCGGGTGTGTCCGGCAGCCTCTTCGATGCGGGCGGCCGTGGTGAAGGCGCTCTGTGCTTCGGCCCCTCGATCGAGTTCCGTGAGGTTCAGGCCGAGCAGGGTGTGCATGCGGGCGGCCTCGCGGGAGCCCGGGTCGTGGGCCTCGGTGGCCCGGACGCCGGCGCGCAGGGCGGGGAGCAGTTCGTCGTGGCAGCCCATCTTCAGCTGCACCGGCCACAGGGCCTGGTTCAGGCGGAAGACGGCGTCGGCATCCCTCAACTCCTCTGCGGTGACCACCGCTTGGAGGAGGTTGCCGAGCTGGTCGCGCAGCGCGCTGAGCGCCTCGCCGGCATCCGCGTACCGCACGCCGTCCTGGGCCGGCGGCTCCGGATCGCCGAGGCGCCAGCCCGCGCGCAGAGCCGCTTTGCTCGCCGGTTCCGCGAAGGCGACACACCAGCGCACCGCGCGCCGCACCGCCTCTTCCGCCGCCTCGATTCCGTCCTCGCGCAGCGCCTGCGTCGCGGCGTACTCCCGTGTCAGCGGCCGCATCGAGTACGTGCCAGGGGCCGTGTACGTTCCGTTGGTCGCGCTCTCCAGGAGGTGGCTGTCGGCGAGTTCGCCCAGGACGCGCTCGGCGGTCGGCTCGTCCACCACCAGCGTGGCAGCGGCCATCGGCACGCCGATGGCGGGCCAGTCGCGCTGGGCGAGCAGCCGCAGGGCGCGCGCCGCGTCCGGGCCGAGGTCGCGGATGCCGTCGGCGACGGCCGTGCGGGCCGCGTCGCCGCCCGGGGCCGCGTCCTGCCGCCAGTGCCTCGCGATGAGGCGGGCCACGGCGGCGCGCAGCGCGAAGGGCGAGCCCTCGCAGCGGGCGAGGACGGCGGGCACGGCGGCCCGGTCCAGCGGTACGTTCCCGGCCTTGGCGACCTGGGTGAGCAGCCGCCGCGCGTCCTTGTCGGCGAGCGGCCCGACCGGAATCCCCCCCGCGTCGAGGCCGGGCAGCGGGTGGCGGGCCGCCACGACGACGAACACGCCGGGCTCGGAGGTGAGTACGGGAAGGATCTGCGCGGCGGACCGGGCGTGGTCGAGGACGATCAGCAGTCGGCGGTCCGCCGTGCAGGCCCGCAGCAGTGCCTGGCGGTCGTCCGGGCGGGGCGGGATCTCGGCCGCCGGGATGCCGAACTGCTGGAGCAGCAGGCGCAGTACGGCCGCCGGGTCGGCTCCGGGCGTGGAGCCGGTGCCGCGCAGGTCGGCGTACAGCTGTCCGTCGGGGAAGCGGCCCAGCTGGGTGCAGGCCCAGTGGATGGCGAGGGCGCTGGTGCCGATGCCCTGCGGGCCGTGCAGTACGGCGACCCGGGGCCGGCCGTCCGCCTTGCGGAAGGCCTCCGCGCTCAGGGCCTTGCGCTCGCTGTCGCGGTCGGTGAAGAAGCGGGTGGAGGCGTGCAGAGCGGGCACCCGGTTCGGCCCGCCGGGGCGTGGGGCGCTGCGGGCGAACGCCGTCCAGGCCTGGGCGAGGGCAGGGTTGTGGCGCAGGGCGTCGTGCACCTGCTGGGCGACGCTGTCGAGTTCGTCGCGGCCGCGCGGGGCCCTGACCTCGCGGCCGACGATGCGGCGGACAAGGCCGCCGGCGCTCTCCCAGGCCGCCTTGCCCGCTTCGTTCGCGACGGCCGTGCCGACCGAGCCGAGTACGGCGGCGATCGCCGCCGTCGATGTGAGCTCCAGCATGTCCCGCCCCCGATGCGCCCGCCCCTTGACCCGCCGCGGTCACGCTAGCAAGCAACATCCTTTGCGGCAGGCCGAGTTCGCCCGGGATTGGCCGAAACCTAGCGGGTCGGCACCACGCTGAGGTGGGCGCGGCCGCGCCGGGTGACGGCGGGCTCGGTCTCGCGGAGCACCAGGGTCAGCCGACGGAACCCGAACTCGCGCAGGGTGCGCGGGGATTCGCTGACCACGCGGCAGCTGGTGCGGCCGCGCTCCGGATCGGGGTGGCGCACGTGGCGTACCGCTCCGTCGTGGTGCACCGCCGCGTCGCCGACCGCCCGGACCCAGTGCGGCAGGCCGAGCCGGAAAGCCGCGTCCATGATCGGGTCGTCGGCGATCTCCTGGCGGATGTCGCGCAGGCCGGGAGCGCTCTCGTCGTCGGCGTACGCCTCGGCGAACTGGGCCAGCATCGGCAGGCACCAGGCCGTCTCGTGCTCGGCGAGGACGCTGGCCGCGTCCGGGTGGAAGAGCACGAAGCGCAGGAAGTTGTGGCCGGGCATGGCGGTGGGGTGCGGCCCGATGCCGCCGAAGAGCGCGTCGTACGCGGGGTTCGCGTGTGCCACACCCCAGCCCGGGTCGAGGACCACGGACGGGAAGGGCAGGGCGTCCGTCATCGCGAAGTAGTCGTCGACATAGGCCCTGAGCTCCGGGTCGTCCGGGAGCGCCCGGGCCACCGGGGCGCCCGTTCTCGCGGTCGTCGTGTTGTCGGCGGCACGCTCCCCCGCGGCCGTCTGCTGTCCGGGCCGCTCCTGGACCAGGGCGAACGGGCGCCCCACCACCGGAGCGTGCGCTGCCACAACCTTGGTCACCGAATCCTTCGCCACCGATTCTTCCGCCATCGAGTACGCGACTCCTCTTGCTGGCCCGCGAGTGCGGCGGCCGGCCTTCGGGCCCGCCCGGGGCTCGGAGGGCGATCTTCACACCGCGTGGCGATCCTGATACCGCCGACACAATGATGTCAAGCATCGTGGCATTCCGGCCCCCCGAAGCATTGATTGCGCCACAACTGTGGCAAGTTCTGGTTGTTGTTGCCGGGACCCGCTAACCTCCGGAGCATCCACTGTTGTGCCCACCGACCTCGCATGATCTAGGAGAACTACTGGTGACGGACGGCTTCTTGGTTCCGGGACCGGCGGCCACGGGCCCCCTCGCGGCCGTCGTCGCCCGTGTGGCCGAGCTCGCCGGAAAGCTCGGTACGAGCCAGGCGGACGTGTTTGACGTCCACCGGCTCTCCGAGGCCTCGGGCGTTCCGGCCGACGTCGTGGGCGCGCTCCTCGACGGGCAGCCGGCCGGCGAACCCGATCTGCAGGCACGCTTCCTGCAGCGGTTCAGCCTGCTGCGCAGCACCCGGCGCAAACCCAACGGCCGCCCGTACACCCAGCAGGAGATCGCCGACGGCGCGGGCATGTCCCGCCAGCAGGCGGGCGCGCTGATCAACGGCGACCGGCGGCCGACGATGGAGCACTGTGACGCGATCCAGCGCTTCTTCGGCGTCCACGCGGGGTTCCTGACGGCCGACGACACCGACGCGCTCGGCGGCGCACTGCTGCGCACCGAGCAGGAGCTGCTCCAGCAACTCGCGGGCCGCGAACGCGAGGGAGCGCTCGCCGGGGCGCCGGGCGGCGACGCGCTGGAGCGCCTGCTCCAGGACCACGGGGTACGCGGCATCGCCTGGCGGGCCGCCCAACTGCCCACGGACAAGCACCACGACAAGGTCACCGAGTGGCTCGACATGCTCCTGGAGAGCGTCAAGCGGTCGGAGTCCTGACGTGATCCGCACCACGCGGCGGCAGCACCCTGCCGTACCCTTCGGCCTGCCCGGACGACGCCGTCCATTCATTTCAGGCCGTCATGTGATGCCAAGTTCAACGAACTCCGGCTCAATGTTGACTGGATCAATCGCGTACGGCTCGGCAGGCTGCACAGAGACGGGCTGCTCGACGAAGTGCTGCTCCATGAACGGCTGGCGGGGAGAACGGTGGGCATAGGCAAGGAGATGCGCCGGCTGTGCGGCGAGCTGGTCGCGGGAATCACGATCCCCGCCCCGGCGGAGCCGACCGCTCTGTACGCCGCCCTGTGCGAGGGCATGAGCAAGCGCCGCGGCCGCCCCGTCGAGTTCCGCATGGCGGCCTTCCCGGCGGGCACCGCGAGCGGGCTCTGGCTCGACATGGCGGACCGGGATCTGGTGGTGGTGGAGGAGCGGACCGCCCCGGACCACCAACTGGTCATTCTGGGCCACGAGTTGTGGCACATGAACGCGGGGCACGGGAGCCACCACGTCGACGGCGGGACGGTCGCGGCCCGTCTGCTGTCCGCGGAGGGCGACCTCGGCGCCGCTGTCCGCAAAGTGGCCGCTCGCACCCGCTCCCACCTGTCCGAGGAGACCGACGCCGAGAGCTTCGGGCTGCTCCTCGGCAGCAAGTGCCGCCCCTGGCTGACCGGTTCCGGCATGCGCGGACCGGTGCGCCGCGACATGCTGGCCGGCCGCATCGAGGCCACGCTGGGGTACCGCGGGCCGCAGGGCTGAGGCGTGCAGAGCCAGGACTACTACATACCGGCCGCCGCGATGGGGGCCGCGCTCGCCTTCAAGGTCCCCTCGCTGGTACGGGCCTGGCGTGATCCGCTGCTGCGCGCCGTGTGCGCGCTGCTCGCCATGGCCGGCCTCGTCTTCTTCTTCGCCGCACCGCCGACCATCGCCGCGGTCAACCGGATGACCGGCATCCGCAACTTCTCGGCGCCCCTGGTCTATTCGCTGCTCAGCGCGTTCAGCGCCTCCTGTCTGATCCTCATCGTCAACTGGCGCGGCGGACCCCCGGAACAGACCCGGCGGATCTCGCGCCGGTGGATCACCGCGTACAGCATCGAAGTCGTCGCGCTCATCGTGCTGTTCGCGCTGGGGAAGACTCCGGTGGAGCGGCTGCGGGACCTGGACACGTACTACGCCAACACTCCGTACATCCGGGAAATGATCGTGCTCTACCTCGTGGCGCTCACCGTCGCGGGTGTCTCGATGAACGTGATGTGCTGGCGCTGGGCGCTCCAGGTGCACGGCTGGCTGCGGGCCGGGCTGCTGATCATCGTGTTCGGCTATCTGTTCAATCTGGCCTACCTCGTAGCCAAGTTCAGCGCGGTGTTCGCCCGCTGGGGCGGGCACGACCTGGACTACCTCAGTTCGGACGTGGCCCCGACGCTGGCCTCCTGGGGTGCCCAGATCAGTGCGGTCGGCTTCTGTCTGCCGCTGGCCTGCCAGCGGTTCGCGGACAGTTGGAGCACCTGGGCGACCTACCGGCAGCTGGGGCCGCTGTGGCACGTACTGCACGCCGGGGCGCCCCGGCACCACCGGCCGGTCCACATCTCCTGGTGGTCCTCGGCCGAACTCCGTGTGACGCAGCGCGAGTCGGACATCCACGACGGCATGCTGGGCCTGTACCCCTACTTCGACGCCAAGGTGCGCGCCGCGGCCTACGAGGCGGCGCTCGCGGCAGGATCGGACCCGCTGCTCGCGCACGCCGAGGCCGACGCGATGATGGTGACGGAAGCGGTACGGGCCCGGGCCGCCGACCCCCTCGGCAAGATCGTCAATTCCGCCGAGGCATCCGGCTCGACGCCGCCCGAAGGGCCGCGCGATCTGGTGCGGATGTCCGTCGTCCTGCGTCAGTCACCCGTCGTCGCGGCAGCCCGAAGGCGCGCCGCGACCAGGTCAGAGAGCGATTCCCATGAGCGAACCCGTTAGCTTCCGCCGGGGTACGGGCCCCCGCAGAGCCGTTGTCATCGGCGGGGGGATGGCCGGAATGCTGGCCGCCGCGGCGCTGCACGAGCACGCCGACGTGATCACCGTCGTCGAGCGGGACGTGCTGCCGGCCGGTCCCGAGCCGCGCAAGGGACTCCCCCAGGCCCGTCACGTCCACGTGGTGTGGTCGGGCGGCGCCCGGGCGATGGAGGACCTCCTGCCAGGGCTCACCGACCGCTGGCTGGCGGCCGGCGCCCGCCGCATCCCGCTGCCCACGGGCCTCGTGTCCATGCAGTCACAGGGCTGGCTGCGCCGCTGGCCGGAGATGCAGTTCATGATCGCGTGCAGCCGTGATCTGCTGGACTGGGTGGTGCGCGAGCAGGTCGTCGCCCGGCCGGGTGTCACCGTCCTGGAGCGCACCGAACTGCTGGGCCTGGAGGGGAGTTCGGCCCGGGTCACCGGGGTCAGGGTGCGCACCGCCGGGGGCGCGGAATCCGTCCTGGACGCCGACCTGGTCGTGGACGCCTCGGGACGCGGTTCGCGGGCCCCGGTGTGGCTCGGCGCGCTCGGTGTGCCCGCGCCGCACGAGGAGGAGGTCGACTCCGGCCTCGCCTACGCGAGCCGTGTCTTCCGCGCCCCCGCGGGCAGCGGGGACTATCCGCTGGTCAATGTGCAGTCGGACGCCCGCGAACCGGTGCCGGGCCGCACCACGACGATCGTGCCCATCGAGGGCGGACGCTGGCTGGTCACCCTCTCGGGCACCCGGGGCGGCCAGCCGACCGGCGACGCCGAGGAGTTCGAGAAGTTCGCCCGCTCGGTCCGCCACCCCGTCGTCGGGGAACTGATCGCCGAGGCGGAGCCGCTCTCGGACGTCGTCGTGACCCGCAGCACCGTCAACCGCCGGATCTTCTTCGAGCGGGTCAAGCAGTGGCCGGAGGGCTTCGTCGCGCTGGGCGACGCCGTTGCCACGTACAACCCGGTCTACGGGCACGGGCTTTCGGTCGCGGCCCAGGGCGCGGTCGCGCTGCGCGACAACGTGTCCGTCCACGGGCTCGCCTGCGCCGGGCTCGCCCGCCGGGTGCAGCGGGCGGTGGCCCGTCCGGTCTCGGTCGCCTGGGACCTGGCCACCGGGCAGGACATCCTCTACCCGGGAGCGGTGGGCCGGCAGCCCGGACTCGGCGCGAAGGTACTGCGCCGGTACGTGGACCGGCTGCTGCTCACCGCGACCGGACGGCCGCTCGTCACCAAGGCTTTCTTCGAGGTGATCACGCTCTCGTCCCCGCTCACCGCGCTGGTCCGCCCCGAGGTCGTGCTCGCCGTCCTGCGCGGCCCCGCCCTGCCCAAACTGACGACCCCTCCGCTGACGGAGCGTGAACTCGCTGTCGCCCAGCGCCCGCAGAGCACTCCGTGACCGAACACATCAATCCGTCGCCGGATCCAGGGATTTGAGGGGATCGGTCCCGCACGATTTGGGACCCGTATCGATGCTTCCATAAGATCCGGCGATGATCACCAGAAAACGGCTGGCGGCCGGAGTGTGCGCGCTGGTCGCCACCTTCGCCACCGGCATCCTTCCGGCCGCGGGCACGGCCTCCGCCGCCGCGGCGCCCGACGGGCAGTCCGAGCAGGCCGCACCCAAGGTCGACCTGGTCCTCGACGTGTCCGGGTCCATGCGGACCGCCGACATCGACGGCAAGTCGCGGATGGCCGCCGCCAAGCAGGCGTTCAACGAGGTCCTCGACGCGGTCCCGCAGGAGGTCCAGCTCGGGATACGCACCCTGGGGGCCAACTACCCCGGCGAGGACCGCAAGGTGGGCTGCAAGGACACCCGCGCGCTCTACCCGGTCGGCCCGCTGAACCGCACCGAGGCCAAGACCGCCGTCGCCACCCTCGCACCCACCGGCTGGACGCCCATCGGCCCGGCGCTCCAAGGCGCGGCCGAGGACCTCAAGGGCGGCGACGCCACCCGCCGGATCGTGCTCATCACCGACGGCGAGGACACCTGCCAGCCGCTCGACCCGTGCGAGGTGGCCCGCGACATCGCGGCCCAGGGCATCCACCTCACCATCGACACGCTCGGCCTGATCCCGGACGCCAAGACCCGCGAGCAGCTCACCTGCATCGCGGAGGCCACCGGCGGCACCTACACCTCGGTGCAGCACACCGATCAACTCTCGGGCAAGGTCAAGCAGTTGGTGGACCGGGCGGCCGACCCGGTCGCCGTGCCCGTCGCCACCAACGGCACCGCGAGCTGTGAGAACGCCCCTCAGCTCAAGCCCGGCCTGTACACGGACCGCGAGAAGTTCTCCGAGCACCGCTCGTACAAGGTGGACGTGAAGCCCGGCCAGGAGCTGCGGGCCTCCGCCAGTATCGGCGTGGACCGCCAGACCAACCCCGACTACGGCGTCCTGCTGCGGGCGGTGACCGCGCACGGCCGTGAGATCGTCCGCGGTTCGGAGGCGGGCGACGGGCGTACGGACCTGATCTCCACGGGGCTCCGCTACCCCAAGGCCCCCGCGGACGACTCGGACGACAAGACGCCCGAGACCGTGTGCCTCCAGGTCTCCAACTCCTTCTCCGCGCCCCCCGGCGTCAAGACCGACCCGGGTCTGCCGGTCGAGCTCGCCATCGACGTGGTGGACGGCCCCGACCATGCCTCGGACGTCGCCGCCTTCGGCCTCGGCCGGGGCTGGTGGCTGCTCGGCGCGCTCGCGCTGGCCGGTCTCGTCGCGGGTCTGGTGTGGGGCTGGATCTCGCGCTGGCGCATCGCGGTCTGGCGGACCAACTGATGCCCGACACCATCTCTCACCTTGGGGGCCAACTGATGCGTACCGTACGGAAGGTGGCGATCGCCGCACTGGCCGGCGCGGCGGTCCTCGGCGGGGCCGGATCGGCGCTCGCCGACACGCCCTCGCCGAGCCCCTCCGCGTCGAAGAGCGATGCCGCGCCGACCGAGGCCGGCACCGCCTTCCGTACCGCGGTCGCCGTGCGGCAGGGCCAGAAGGCGACCGCATCCGGGTCGACCGGCGACTACCTGTACTGGATGTTCCCCGCCGACGCCGGGCAGCGCCCGACCGTCACGGCCAAGGTCACGCTGCCGGACACGGCCTCCCGGCACGGCGCCTCCACCTGGCGCATCGACGTGTACGACGGGCTGCGCCGCCGCCAGCCCTGCATGTACGGCACCCAGTCCCGCTCGGCGGCGCAGGACGCGGCCACCGTCGAGCTGTCCTGCACCCTGCGGCCGACGGTCGCCTGGGCCGACACGTGGTCGAACGATCCGCTGCCGGGCAGCTACTACGTCCGCCTGACGGCGGTCTCGCTGCCCGAGACCGACCGGGGCCTGCCGTTCAAGACAGAGGTCGAGCCGACCGTCCTGGACACCGGCGGCGCGCACGCCGTGGACGGCAGGCTGGCCACCCCGCTCGGCGCGAGGTCGGCGGTCGAGCCGGACGGCGGCTGGGCGTCGGGCTGGTGGACCGACCGCTGGCTGTGGACCGGCGCGGGCGGCCTGCTCGCCGCGCTCGCGGGCGTCGCCGGCTACAGCCTGACCCGCGGCCGCGGCCGGCCTTCGCGGGTGCCGCCGGGGGTGTGATCGCCCGCTGAGGCACCGGCTCCGGCCCGCCGTCCCGCCCCGGGACGGCGGGCCGGTCTCATTTCCGGCGGCGCCGTACACCCTTCGGCGGCCCCATCCGTACGAGACTCGGAGGGCACGCGACCGAGCGCCACCCTCCGCGAAGGAGTTCACCGTGTCCTCACCTTCGAGCACGCCCACCGTCGCCGTACTCGGCACCGGGATCATGGGGTCCGGCATGGCCCGCAGTCTGCTGCGGGCCGGGCTGTCCGTACGGGTCTGGAACCGGACCCGGGCCAAGGCCGAGGCGCTGGCCGACGACGGGGCCGGTGTGCACGCGGACGCCGCCGAGGCGGTGCGCGGCGCCGACGTCGTCCTGACCGCGCTGAACGACGGCCCCTCCGTGTCCGCCACCCTCGACGCCGCGGCCCCGGGCCTGCGCCCCGGGCAGCTGTGGCTCCAGACCTCCACCGTCGGACCGGACGCGACGCTCGAACTGGCCGGCCGGGCAGCGGAGTTGGGGGTGGTGTACTGCGACGCCCCCGTCCTGGGCACGCGGGGGCCCGCCGAGGAAGGCAGACTGACCGTCTTCGTCTCCGGGCCGGCCGAGTCCCGCGAGCGCCTCGCGCCCGTCCTCGACGCGATCGGGCAGCGGACCGTCTGGGTGAGCCACGAGCCGGGCGGGGCCTCGCGCCTGAAACTGGTCGCCAATACCTGGGTGATCAATCTGGTCGGCGCCGTCGCGGAATGCCTCGGCCTCGCCGAGGGGCTCCAGGTGGACCCCCGCCTCTTCCTGGACGCGATCGCGGGCGGCCCGCTGGACACCGCCTATCTGCACACCAAGTCCGCCGCCCTCCTCACCGGCGACCTGAAGCCCAGCTTCGCCGTCTCCACCGCCCTCAAGGACACCCGGCTGATCCTGGAAGCGGCCCAACAGGCGGGCGTGCGGCTCGACTTGACGGAGGCGTCGGCCGAGCGGTTCGCCCGGGCCGAGGCGGCCGGGCACGGCGACCAGGACATGGTCGCGACGTACTTCGCGGGCCGCACCAAGCAGTGACCGAAGCGGGCGATGACCGTCCGTGACGGGCCGCGACGGACGGTCAGGCCCGGGGCGGGCCGGGGCCGCAAACTCGGGCGAGAAGCGTCCGGGCGGTTCGATAGCATGGCTCTGCCCATCGGGCGGGGGTGTCACCTGGTGTGAGCCTCCGGGTGGGCCTCCCTACCTGGGTTCGCCGCGGCCGCGCCGCGGTGCCGCACGCACGAACATAAGGAGCATCCGAGGATGTCTCGACACCTGATCACCAGCGCGCTGCCGTACATCAACGGAATCAAGCACCTGGGCAACATGGTCGGGTCGATGCTCCCCGCGGACGTCTACTCCCGCTACCTGCGCCAGCGCGGCCACGACGTCCTGTACATCTGCGCCACCGACGAGCACGGCACCCCGGCCGAGCTGGCCGCCAAGGAGGCCGGGCTCTCGGTCGCCGAGTTCTGCGCGCAGTCGCACGACACCCAGAAGGCGATCTACGACGGCTTCCACCTGGCCTTCGACTACTTCGGCCGCAGCTCCTCGCAGCAGAACGTGGAGATCACGCAGCACTTCGCGCGGAAGCTGAAGGAGAACGGGTTCATCGAGGAGCGGGCGATCCGCCAGGTCTTCTCGATCGCCGACGACCGCTTCCTGCCGGACCGCTACATCGTCGGCACCTGCCCGCACTGCGGCTACGACAAGGCGCGCGGCGACCAGTGCGAGAACTGCACCCGCGTCCTGGACCCGACCGACCTCCTGGAGGCCCGCTCCGCGATCAGCGGCAGCAGCGACCTGGAGGTCCGTGAGACCCGGCACCTCTTCCTGCTCCAGTCCAAGCTCCAGGGCGAGGTCGAGGAGTGGATCGACCGGGTCGGCGGCGAGTGGCCGCAGCTCGCGTCGTCGATCGCCCGCAAGTGGCTGACCGAGGGGCTGCACGACCGCTCGATCACCCGTGACCTGGAGTGGGGCGTGCCGGTCCCGGCCGACACGTGGCCGGAGCTGGCCGCGGAGGGCAAGGTCTTCTACGTCTGGTTCGACGCCCCGATCGAGTACATCGGCGCGACCAAGGAGTGGGCCGACCTCGACCCGGCGAACCGCGACTGGAAGTCCTGGTGGTACGAGCCCGAGGGCGCGGCCGACGTCCGCTACACCGAGTTCATGGGCAAGGACAACGTCCCCTTCCACACGGTGATGTTCCCGGCGACCGAGCTGGGTGTGCGCGAGCCGTGGAAGAAGGTCGACTACGTCAAGGCCTTCAACTGGCTCAACTACTACGGCGGCAAGTTCTCCACCTCGCAGCGCCGCGGCGTCTTCACGCACGACGCCCTGGAGATCCTGCCCGCCGACTACTGGCGCTACTTCATGATGGCGAACGCCCCGGAGTCCGACGACACGTCGTTCACCTGGGAGCACTTCACCGCGACGGTCAACAAGGACCTCGCGGACACGCTCGGCAACTTCGTGAACCGGGTCCTGTCCTTCTCGCGCAAGCGCTTCGGCGACGACGTCCCGGCGGGCGCCGAGGCCGGGGCCGCCGAGGGGAAGCTGGGCGAGGAGATCGCCGGGCTGCTCGCCGAGTACGAGGGCCACATGGAGGCGCTCCAGTTCCGCAAGGCGGCCGCTTCGCTGCGCGCCCTGTGGTCGGCCGGCAACTCCTACCTGGAGGAGAAGGCCCCCTGGCTGGAGATCAAGACCGATCCGGAGGCGGCCGCGCTCACGCTGCGTACGGCGATGAACCTGATCCACCTGTACTCGGTGGTGTCCGAGCCGTTCATCCCGTCCTCGGCCAAGGCCATGCGCTCCGCGTTCGCGCTGACCGACGATGTTGCCACCTGGGTGACGCCGGAGCAGGCCAGGGGCCTGGACACGGTTCCGGCCGGTACGGCCTTCACGGTGCCGCCGGTGCTCTTCGCGAAGATCACGGAGGAGGACCTGGAGTCCTACCGCGAGCGCTTCGGCGGCGCGGACGAGGTCTGATCCGATCTTTGATCCTTGATACGGCTGTGGGGCCCTGTCCGGTCGGGCAGAGCCCCACAGCCGTCTGTACGGTCAGGCCGTGAGAAGCGCCGGGTCGCTCACGCCCGACGCGCCGGTCTCCACGTGGCCGGCGAACCGGCGCAGGAACGTGGCGTCGGCGTCCGATGTCACGGACACGTCGTACCAGCTCTTGCTGCCGCGCAGGTCGACCGTGAACGTGACGGTGGCGCCCGTGGCCACGGTGAAGGTCTGGGTCGCCCCGCCGTAGACGCTCGCGTTCGCGACCTTGAGGTGGACCGTGGTCCTGCCCGCGTTGGTCATGGTCAGGTCGAGGTTGCCGGTGCCCGCGTTGTGGCGGGCGGTGATCTCGGGTCCTGCGGTCTTGCCGGGGCTCCGGAACGTCCGCAGGAAGCCGTTGGGCCCGAACACGCTGAGATTGGTGGCCCCACTGGAGTAGGCCGTGTTCCAGGCGTCGGCGATCGTCTTGCCCGCCTCCGTGGTGTAGGTCCACGGTCCGTCCGTACGGTTCGCGGACGTCACGAGGAACTGCGCGCCGGCCGAAGCGCCGCCGCCGAAGGTGAGCGAGTACTTGCCGGTGCTCACGTTCGCCGACCCGTCCACGAAGGGTGCGTACGGCAGCGGGCGGGTGGGCCGGGAGCCGGCCTCCTGCTTGGGGAGCGTGCCGGTGGCGGGCGGGACCGGCACGAAGTCGGGGTGCCTGTTGTGGTCCGGCGGGATGTACGCGGTCGTCGAAGGCAGCGACGGGGCCGAGGAGTTGGTGCGGCTGAAGTCGAACGCCGAGGTCAGGTCGCCGCAGATCGCGCGCCGCCAGGGCGAGATGTTCGGCTCGTGCACGCCGAAGCGGCGCTCCATGAACCGGATGATCGAGGTGTGGTCGAACGTCTCGGAGCAGGTGTAGCCGCCCGTGCTCCAGGGCGACACGACGAGCATCGGCACCCGCTGGCCGAGCCCGTACGGACCGGCCGCGTAGCTGATGTTGCCCGGGAAGTAGTCGGGGGCGGTCGCGACCGTGGACAGGCCCTGGGAGGCGCCGGAGGGCACGAAGGGCGGGATCACGTGGTCGAAGAAGCCGTCGTTCTCGTCGTACGTGATGAACAGCGCCGTCTTGGCCCACACCGCGGGGTTCGAGGTGAGCGCGTCCAGGACCTGCGAGATGTACCAGGCTCCGTAGTTCGCGGGCCAGTTGGGGTGCTCGGTGAACGCTTCGGGGGCGGCGATCCAGGAGACCTTGGGCAGGGTGCCGGCCTTGACGTCGGCCTTCAGGATGTCGAAGAAGCCGTCGCCGTTCTTGGCGTTGGTGCCGGTACGCGCCTTGTCGTACAGGGGGTCGCCGGGCTTGGCGTTGCGGTAGTTGTTGAAGTAGAGCAGCGAGTTGTCGCCGTAATTGCCCCGGTAGGCGTCGCTGATCCAGCCCCAGCCGCCGTTCGCGTCCAGGCCGTCGCCGGTGTCCTGGTAGATCTTCCAGGAGACGCCCGCCTGCTCCAGGCGCTCGGGGTATGTGGTCCAGCCATACCCCTTCTCGTCGTTGCCCAGGACGGGGCCGCCACCGGTGTTGTCGTTGCCTGTGTAGCCCGTCCACATGTAGTAGCGGTTCGGGTCGGTGGAGCCGATGAACGAGCAGTGGTACGCGTCGCAGATGGTGAAGGTGTCGGCGAGCGCGTAGTGGAACGGGATGTCCTCACGCGTGAGGTACGCCATCGTCGTGGACGTCTTGGCGGGGACCCACTGGTCGTACTTGCCGTTGTTGAACGCCTTGTGGCTGCCGGTCCAGTCGTGGTTCAGGTCCTGGATGAACTGCAGGCCGAGCTTGTCCGCCTTGGGCCGGAAGGGCAGCACCTCCTTGCCGCCGCCGACCTGGTGGAACACCGACTTGCCGCTGGGCAGCGTGACGGGCCGCGGGTCACCGAAGCCGCGGACGCCCTTCAGGGAACCGAAGTAGTGGTCGAAGGAACGGTTCTCCTGCATCAGGACGACGATGTGCTCGACGTCCTGGATGGTGCCGGTGCTGCCCGCGGCCGGGATGGACGCGGCCCGCGCGATGCTCTGGGACAGCGCGGCGAAGGCGGCGGTGCCGCCCGCGAGCTGCATGAACCGGCGCCGGTTGAGTTCAGCCATGAGTGGGGGCCTCTGCAAGCGTGAGGGAACAGGGGGGCGAGAGGGGTGTACCAAGAACACCCAGGGCTACGGAAGCCCCCATGTCGTCACTGTGACGTTCCGCGGTACGGCAAACGAACAAGCACCCCATCCGGCGTGCCACACCACATATTTGTGGATTTCCTGTGGCGGCGGCCTACGCCGTGCCCCTGCCCACGCCTATGCCATCCAGAAGAAGACCGCGGTCATCCGCTTGTCTTCGATGGTGCTGCCGCAGTAGCCGGTGGCGCTGTGCATGGTGTTGGCGGTGTAGAGCAGCAGCCGGTTGTAGCGGTGCGCGACCCGCACGTCCTCGGTGAAGGAGTCCGGCGGCACGAAGCGCGTACCGAGCGCTTCCACGAGGTTGTTGTGCGGCGCGGTGACCATGTTCCCGCCCAGGACGCCGCCCGGCAGGCTCTGCCGGAAGAAGCTGGTGCCGCAGTCCTTGGGCGCCCGTGGACTGAGGTAGAGCACCGCGGCATAGCGGCACAGCGCCCGCGAATCGGTGTGCGGGCGCGGCTCGCTCTCGCCGGCGCCGACGACCTGAATGCAATTGTGATTGAGGGTGGCACCGCCGGGGGCGGTGGCCTGCCACAGCTCCTTGGCGCCCGTGTGCTGCTTGACCAGGCGCTCCACCCGGGCGAGCTCGGCGGGCGCGAGGCCGGGCATGGTGCGCAGTCCGGGCCAGGACTCGGGCTTGTGCGGATATCCCTCGACCCAGTCGTCCTTGGCGACACAACGCGCCCTGACCTCGTCGATGTTGGGCAGCACATCGTCCAACACCCAGTAGTCCCGGCCGAGTTTGGGCTTGCGATAGGGAAGAACCGGGAGCACCGGACGGTTGGGGGGCATGCGGCCGACCATACTGGCGGGTCACCTGCGACTCTCCTCCGAATGGGTCAACCTTTCGCCAATACCGTGGAATTGACCGGGCCGGGAAATCGGGCACTGGCTCGCAATTGTCCGGTGGGTGAATGCCGACAAAGAAAGGGGAGGGCAAGGAAGAGCAATGATCGGGTAACGGATCCCTCGGTATTTCGTCAGGTGGGTGTCGATCGGCCGATGGGAAGTGACCGGCGTGCGGCCGCTGAGAACGGCCGCCGTTCGACCGATGGGCACGGCCGGCGGGGGAACGCGCGCGCCGGGTCGGCGACCGAGCTCATCGTCGCCGGCCGGTCGGGGCAGGGACCTCGCCGCCCGTCGGCCGGCGGGGGCGCCCGTCCGCGTCGCGCGGGCCGGTGAGAGCGCCCTCGGCCGGTACCGCCGTCTGCGCCGTCCTCCGTACGCGCACACCCGAGAGCGCTCTCACCGGCCGGCCGCACGCGGCGCGGACGGCCACGCCCCGGGAACCGGCACGGGGATTAGGCTCATGGACGATATGGACGACCACTCGACGACTCCCCCCAGTCATCCCGCCCCGCCGCTCGCACCCAAGGCGGACAAGGACACGGTGCGTCGGCACAACCTCAGCCTGGTGCTGCGGGCCGTGCACGACGAGAGCGCTCTCAGCCGGGCGGGGGCCGCCGCCCGCACCGGCCTGACCAGGGCGGCCGTGTCCTCGCTCGCCGATCAGCTGATCCGGGCCGGGTTCCTCACCGAGTCGGGCAAGTCGTTCAGCGGGCAGGCCGGGCGGCCGGGCACCATGCTGACCCCGGCCCGCACCGGTGCCGCCGGGGCCGGGGTCGAGGTCAACGTCGACTATGTGTCGGTGTGCGTGGTGGACCTCGCCGGGACCGACCGGGTGCGCCTGACCGAGCACCTCGACAACCGGAGCGAACCGGCGGCCGGCGTGCTGGCCCGGGCGGCCCGGTTCGCGGCCCGCGCGCTGGACTCGGCGGCCGAGCAGGGGCTCCACCCGGTCGGCGTGGAGCTGGCGCTGCCCGGCCTGGTCTCGCAGGGTGCGGTGCGCCAGGCCCCCAACCTGGGCTGGAACCAGGTCGAGGCCGAGGAGATGTTCAGCAGGGCCCTGCTGCTCCTGCGCCCCAACTCGCCTTCCCTGCCTGTCGGTTCGGACAACGAGGCCAATCTCGCGGCGCTGGCCGAGCTGTGGTTCGGCGGTCCGGACAGGCGCGTGGACCACTTCCTCTACCTCACCGGGGAGATCGGCGTCGGCGGGGCGCTGGTCGTCGGCGGTGAACTGCTGCGCGGCGCGCACGGCTTCGCCGGCGAGATCGGGCATGTGGTGGTGGACCCGGACGGCCCGGAATGCCGCTGCGGTTCGCGGGGCTGCCTCGAACAGTACGCGGGCCAGCTGGCGCTGCTGCGGTCGGCGGGCCTGGACGAGAACGCCGGGATACCGGGCGTCACCGAGCTCGAACGCCGGGCCCGGGCCGGCGATGAGCGCGCTCTCGGCGCGCTCGCCGACGCGGGCCGCACCCTGGGCATCGTCCTGTCCGGCGCGGTCAATCTCTTCGACCCGGACGCGGTCGTCCTCGGCGGCATCTACCGCACCCTGATGCCCTGGCTCGCCCCCGCCGCCGAGCACGAGCTGACCCGCCGAACCGTGTCGGGCCTCTGGGCCCCGGAGAACGGCCGGCTGCGCGCCTCGTCACTCGCGGGGGACGCGGCCCGGGGCGCGGCGGCCCGAGTCGTTCGCAGGGTCCTCGCGGATCCGCTGGCCTACGGGTAGGAGACCTCGCGCGGGGAGCGGCCCGGCGACGCCTCAGTGATGCCCGTCCCCGCGGTTGAGTTCCCGGTACTCCTCGGCCGTCGGTTTCGGGATCTGGCTGCCGGGGCCGTACATCGCCTTGGCCAGACGGGCGCGCAGGCGGTCGGAGCGGCGTGGTGTGCGTACGACACCGTTCGCGTCGACCGTCGGGCCGAGCTCGTAGGGTCGGGGCTGTTCATGGGCGGTCAGGGTGTACAGCTCGGCCTGGGTGAGCGGGGTGTGGACCTCCACGTACTCTCCGTGCGGCAGGCGCTTGACGATGCCCGACTCGCGGCCGTGCAGGGCCTTTTCGCGGTCGCGGCGCTGGAGGCCCTGGCAGAACCGCTTGGCGACGACGAAGGCGACGGCGGGGCCCACGAAGACCCCGATGCGTACGAACCAGGTGATCGCGTTGATCGACACATGGAAGTGGGTGGCCCACAGGTCGTTGCCGCCGCCGATGAGCAGCACCCCGTACAGCGTCAGCCAGGCGACGCCGAGGCCCGTGCGGACGGGTGCGTTCCGGGGCCGGTCGGCGATGTGGTGCTCGCGTCTGTCGCCGGTGATCCACGCCTCGATGAAGGGGTAGACGGCGATCGCCGTCATGATCAGCGGGAAGAGCATGAAGGGGATGAAGACGCCGAGCTGGAGGGTGTGGCCCCAGGCGTTGATCTCCCAGCCGGGCATCACCCGGATCAGCCCCTCGGAGAAGCCGAGGTAGAAGTCGGGCTGGGCCCCGGTGGACACGAGGTCGGGCCGGTAGGGGCCGATCGCCCACAGCGGGTTGATGGTGGCGACCGCGCCCATCACCGCGAGCACCCCGAACACCAGGAAGAAGAAGCCGCCCGCCTTGGCCATGTAGACGGGCAGGAAGGGAGCTCCCACCACGTTCTTCTCGGTCCTGCCGGGCCCGGCGAACTGGGTGTGCTTGTGGTGGAAGACCAGGATCAGATGGACCACGACCAGGCCGAGCATGATGCCGGGCAGCAGCAGGACGTGGATCGGGTAGAGCCGCGAAATGATGTCGTGGCCGGGGAACTCGCCGCCGAAGAGGAAGAACGAGAGGTACGTTCCGATCACGGGGATGGACAGGATCGCGCCCTGGGCGAAGCGGATGCCGGTGCCGGAGAGCATGTCGTCGGGGAGCGAGTAGCCGGTGAGCCCGGTGAGCAGCGCCAGCATCAGGATCGTCCAGCCGAACAGCCAGTTCACCTCGCGCGGCTTGCGGAACGCGCCGGTGAAGAACACCCGCATCATGTGCACCATGAGTCCGGCGACGAAGACGATGGCCGCCCAGTGGTGGATCTGCCGGATGAGCAGTCCCCCGCGCACGTCGAGGCTGATGTTCACGGCGGATTCGTAGGCCCGCGTCATACGGATGCCGTTCAGCGGCACGTACGAGCCGTGGTAGACGACTTCGACGCCGCTCGGCTCGAAGAACAGGGTCAGCCAGATGCCGGTCAGGATGAGGATGAGGAAGCTGTAGAGGCAGATCTCGCCGAACATGAACGACCAGTGGTCCGGGAAGATCTTGCGTATGTTGGCCCTGGCCAGCGTGTGGATGCCGAGCCGGCCGTCCGCCCAGTCCGCGAGCCGCTCGCCCTTGCCGGGCTCGGGCGGCCGTCCGTCGGTCCGGGTGCCTTCGATGCGTCCGCTCATGCGTCTCCCCCTCAGGCGGATACCAGGGTAGGCACGGCGCCCCGACGCAGCCAACAGGGCCTGTGGTAAAGGCATGTGATCGATGATCAGATGATGGCCGCTTTCGGGTGGGGCGCGGCACGCTCACCGGGGGTGGTGCGTTCGTGTCGTGCGGTGGTGCCCGGCCCCGGCCGCCGCATGTGGCGTCCTGGCGGCCATTCCCGCTGATTTCAGTGGTCGTCCGCGAGAATGCCGTACCGCAGTCTTTGAGGGGCTCGCTCGACAGACGGGACTCGGCACATGACCGAAATCGAAGCGTCTCGCACGGCACCGGAAGCGTTCGAGGCGGGTTTCCGGCTGCGCGATGTGGTGGTACGTGAACTCGACGCGCGCTGGCCGGCCGGGGCGGGCGGCCTCGACGAGGTGTGCCGGCACTCACTCCTGCCGGCCGGGAAGCTGTTCCGGCCCTGCCTGCTGCTCGCGAGTACGCAGGCGGTCGGCGGCGACCCGACGAGCGTGCTTCCCGCGGCGGTCGCGGCGGAGTCCGGCCATGTCGGCAGCCTGATCCACGACGACATCATCGACGCGGACGCGGTGCGCCGCGGCCGTCCGGCGGCCCACCACAAGTACGGGGTCGACGAGGCCATCGTCGCGGGCGACCTGCTCTTCTTCTCGCTCTTCGAGTGCCTCGCCGAGTGCCACGAGCGGGGTGTTCCGGCCGACCGGGTGGTGACCGCGGTCGCCGCGATCTCGCGTGCCGGAATGGATCTGTGCCGGGGCCAGAGCCTGGAGGCACGGCTCACCGGGCGGCGGGTGTTCGAGGTGGGCCCGTATCTGGAGATGGTCCGCCTGAAGACGGCGGCGCTGTTCCGCGCGGCGTGCGAGGTCGGCGGGATCCTGGGCGGGGGCGGCCCGGCCGCGCTCGCCTCGCTGGTCTCGTACGCGAACCATCTGGGCGTCGCGTTCCAGGTGCACGACGATCTGCTGGCCTACACCGGTGATGCGCAGAGCGCGGGCAAGGCGCCGACGAGCGACGTCCGCAACGGACGACCGGTGCTGCCGGTCATCCTCGCCCATCGCGACGGCGGCGGGTCGAGGCGCCGGCGGATCGAGGACTGCCTTGCGGGGCGTACGGATCCGGTCGAGGCGCTGGCCGCGCTGACCATGATCCTGCGGACGTCGGGGGCGATCGACGCGTCGCTCGCACTGGCCGGCCGGCACGCGCACGCGGCGGTCGCCGCGCTCGACGGACTGCCGCACGGCGAAGGGCGCGATCTGCTCGCCGAGTTCGTGACCCGGGCGCTGGCCGCGATTCCAGGCGCGGAAACCCGCGCGGGGACGGCCGCGTCGACGGCCGCGGAGCAGGGTGCAGGGACGGGCCCGAAGGCGGGCGCGGCGACGAACACCGCCGGGCACCGGCCGGGCTGAGCCATCGGGGCCGAATCCGGTCGAGGGCTGTGACCATCCGTCACAGCCCTCACTTGTGCCCCCTCCGCACCGGCCTCCGGGGGCGGTAAGACGCCTCCTTACCCACCCCAACCAGCCATGTTTACTTGTTACTTGACTCAAGATGACTGCCAATGTTGAATTTGTTGGGTCGCAGAGTCAGCCGAGGAGGCAGGACACTATGGGGGACGACAACACCGCCGGAATCATCCTGGCGGGCGGCAGGGGGGAACGGGCGAAGCCCATCACCCTGCAGTCCGCCGACTACATCCGCAGCAAGGCGCTCATACCGTTCGCCGGCCGGCCACTCATCGAGTGGATCGTCGAGGCCTGCCGCGAACAGGGCATCCGCCGCTTCTACGTGGTGGCCCAGGGCATGGAGAACCGGAGCCAGATCAAACTCGTACTCGGTCACGGCGAGCGGTACGGCGTCGAGATCAACTACTCGCGGTCCCGTTTCGACCAGTACAACGTCGGCTCGGGCGCCGCCACTTTGCACAACCTGGAGCAGTGGGACCTCACCGGGCCCGCGCTCGTCATGCCGGTCGACTCGCTGTTCGACTTCTCGCTCGACCGGCTGCTCACCACCCACACCGCGACGGATGCCCTGGTCACGGTCGCGGCCGTCACCCGCACCCCGCAGGAGACCGCCAACAAGTACGGCGTCATGCGCACCACCGACCAGGGGCTCATCTCCGGCTTCGTCGAGAAGCCCCGGCTCGAACTCATCGAGCACCTCTTCCCCGAGGCGCTCGCCACCCCGAAGGCCCGCACCATCGCCACCAGCGCGGGCATGTATCTGATCGACTGCGGAAGGCTCCGACTGGCCGCCCGCAACCCGGAGTTGATCCGGCTCGCCCAGCAACGCCTCGACTGGGGCGGTGACTTGCTGCCCTGGCTGGTCGGCCACGACCTGCCGGTCGCCGTCGAGCCCATCGACCGGCTCGGCGACCTCGGCAGCATCGGGGACTATCTCGACACCCTTGGCGAGGTGTTGACCGGCCAGTACCCGCAGATGAACCGGGCGATGGAAAGCCCGCTCAGCACGGAGCCGCGGTACTGGATCCACGAGTCCAGCCTGCGCACCAAGGACAACGTCACCGGAACCACCCTCGCCCAGAAGATCGCGGACGGCAGCGTCGTCATCGGGCCCGGGGTGCGCATCGGCCGCCATGCCGAGATCGGGGCCGGTGTCCACCTCCAGTACACCGACATCGGCGACGGCGTCGATGTGCACGAGGGCGTCCATCTGAACCGCTCCGCGCTGGGAGACGCCGCGGTGGTCGGGGCGTACGCGCAGATCAGCGACTCCTACATCGGGCCGATGGCGCATGTGCACTCCGAGCGGCGCAGCCCGGTCCGCCTGGACGACCACTCGGCACTCGGCGACGGCGCCCACCTGTGGCCCGGGACCCGCCTGTCGGGGGTCAGCGTCTACCCGAGGCTGCGCGTGCCCGCCGTCTCGGGGCTGCCCGCGGGAACGCAGCTCACCAGCTCGGACGACATCCTGCAATGGGTCTGACCCGATGCCCGGGTCCCAACTCCCTGACCGATCAACGGATATGACGCTCTTTCAGGAGACTTCCGTGAACAGTCCGATCGCAGTGATAGGCGGTACCGGCCGGGTAGGCCGGCTCGTGACGCAACGGCTCCTGGACCGCGGCGAGGCGGTACGGGTCGTCGGCCGCAGCACCGAGCGCGGCCGGGAACTGCCCGAGGAGGCCCAGTTCTTCCTCGGTGACGTACGCGAACCGGAGACGCTGCGCATTCCGCTGCGCGGCTGCTCCGCGATCGTCTACACCGTCGAGCCGGGGACCGATCCGGCGGGCCCCGACAGCCCCGAGTCGACCCTGCACACCGGGGTCCGCAACGCTCTGGCCGCGGCCCGCGGCGGGGCGGTGCTCCCGCAGTTCGTGCTGGTCAGCCAGCGCTATGTGACGCGCAGGGACCACCCGATGAACGCGTACGGCCGGATGCTGGACTGGCGGCTCGCCGGCGAGGACGCGGTGCGGGTGTCGGGCCTGCCCTACACGGTGGTGCGGCCGAGCTGGCTGACCGATCTGGACGGCGACTCGCGCATCACCCTCGAACAGGGCGACCGCAGGGACGGCTACGTCTCGCGCCGGGACGTAGCCGAGGCCTGCGTCCAGGCCCTGTACTGCCCCTCCGCGCGCGGGGTCACCTTCGAAATGCGCAGCGAGCCCGGCAGCGCGCCCGCCGCATGGGAGCCGCTCTTCGCCCGGCTCCGCTCCGACGAGCCGGCCTACGAGGCCGGCGGCCGCCAGTTATCCGATCCGGTCGCCGACCGGGCCATTGCTTGACCATCCGCTTGACGTCGAGTCATCAGACTCATCAGACCAGGGAGGCACCCGTGACCGAGGCGCCGCAGATCACCGCTGGACGGCCGCAGCCGCTGGGGACCACTGTCGACGCCGACGGGGTGAACTTCTCCGTCTTCTCCGAGCACGCCACACGTGTGGACCTGCTGCTTTTCGACCGCTGCGACGACCCCGAGCCCTCCCGGACCATCCAGCTCCACCCCGACCGCCACCGCAGCTTCCACTTCTGGCACTGCCATGTCCGGGGGCTCGGCGCCGGGCAGGTCTACGCGTACCGGATGGACGGGCCGCACGACACCAGCAGGTCGGGCGCCCGCTTCGACCACCGCAAGGTGCTGCTCGACCCGTACGCCCGCGCCAATATCAACAGCCGCTGGAAGCGCACCCACGCCATCGGACTCGACGACAACGTGGCGCACTCCATGCGCAGCCTGGTCGTCGACCTCGACGACTACGACTGGGAGGGCGACGAGCCGCTGCGCACCCCCATGTCGGAGACGATCATCTACGAGCTGCATGTGCGCGGCGCGACGGCTTCACCGACCTCGCACGCCGCGAACCCCGGCACGTTCTCCGCCCTGACGGAGAAGATCCCGCACCTGAAGGAGCTGGGGATCACCGCGGTGGAGCTGCTCCCCGTCTTCGACTTCGACGAGACGCAGGTGCTGCGCACCGGCCCCGACGGCAGCGAGCTGCGCAACTACTGGGGCTATGACCCGTACGGCTTCTTCGCCCCGCACACCGGCTACTGTTCCGAGCCCCATCTCGCGGGCCACATCGCCGAGTTCCGCGACATGGTCAAGGCGTTCCACAAGGCGGGCATCGAGGTCATTCTCGATGTCGTCTTCAACCACACCAGCGAGGGCAACGAGTACGGCCCGACGATCAGCTTCCGCGGCCAGGCCAACGAGGCGTACTACCACCTGTGGCCGCAGGACCGCAGTCACTACATGGACTTCACGGGCTGCGGGAACGCGGTCAACGCCAACCACCCGATGGTCACCAAGTTCATCCTGGAGTCCCTGGAGTACTGGGTGCGCGAGCACCATGTGGACGGGTTCCGCTTCGACCTCGCCTCCGAGCTGTCGCGGGGCGCGCTCGGGTACGAGATGGCGGTGCCGCCGGTGCTGTGGGCGATCGAGCTGTCGCAGGTGCTGGCCGAGACGAAGATCATCGCGGAGCCGTGGGACGGCGGCGGCCTCTACCAGGTGGGCCGGTTCCCCGGGAAGCGCTGGGCCCAGTGGAACGGCCCCTTCCGGGACGACGTGCGCCGTTTTGTCCGCGGTGACGCCGGGCTCGTGGGGGACGTCGCCGCCCGCATCGGCGGCTCCGAGGACCTGTTCGGACCGCAGCAGGAACTGCCCACCAACAGCATCAACTTCATCACCTGTCACGACGGGTTCACACTCAACGACCTGGTCAGCTACGACGAGAAGCACAACTACGCCAACGGCGAGGCCGGGGCCGACGGGGCCGGCGAGAACTTCAGCTGGAACTGCGGTGTCGAGGGCCCCACCGACGACCCCGAGGTCGAGCGGCTGCGGGTGCGGCAGATGAAGAACCTGCTCGCCGTCCTGATGCTCAGCCGGGGCGTGCCGATGCTGCTCGCAGGAGATGAGTTCCGCAACAGCCAGGGAGGCAACAACAACGCCTACTGCCAGGACAACCCGACGTCATGGCTCGACTGGGACCAGGCCGAGAAGGAGCAGGAGACCTGGAACTTCACCCGACGACTGATCGAACTCCGCAGGCGCTACCGCACCTTCCGTGAACCCCGCTTCTACAACGGACACCTCAACTCCCGTCTGCTGTCCGATGTCACCTGGCACGGCACCAAACTGGAGCAGCCCGGCTGGGAGGACACCCACGCCCGGGTCCTGGCCTGCACGCTCGGCGGCTTCAACCAGGATCCCGACCTGCATCTGATCCTCAACATGTACCACCTGGGCCTGGACTTCGAGCTGCCCCGGATCCGCGGCCGCCGCTGGCACCGCGTGCTCGACACCGCGCGCCCCGGTCCGTACGACATCCTCCCCGCCGGACAAGAGGAGCTGATCGACGACCACACCTTCCACGCCCACGGCCGCAGCGTCGTGCTGCTGGCGGCCCTGCCTGACGAGAAGGGCACCTCTCGATGAGTGGATCTGCCGAACGCCGTACGTTCTCCGACACCCTGGCGGGCTATGTCACGTACTACAGCCCCACCCAGCACCGTTTCGGTCTGCGCACCTCCGACGACCGGGAATTCACCGTCCATCTGCCCCGCAATGTCTCCTCGCGCATCGTGCGCAACCTCGGCGACGACTACCGCGACACCACCGCGAGCACCCAGGACATGCTCGCCGAGGGCCGTTACCTGTTCGCGTACGGAATCACCTACCAGTGGGAGGGCGGTGAGCGGTTCGAGGCGAAGGAGATCACCTTCCCCGAGGAGAGCCGCGGTTCCTACGTCTTCGAGCACCCGGCGTGGTGGGTCCAGCAGGCCGCCGCCGTCGCCGACTTCTATCTGCGCGGGCACTTCCCCGACGGCACGTACGACTGGCGCAACTTCCGCACCCATCTGACCCTCAGCGGCACCCATCTGCCCGACTTCGACGGCGCGGACGTGCGCCAGGAGACGGACACCATCTCGCGGCTCGTGTACGGCCTGTCCACCGCGTACCTGCTGACCGGCGAGGACCGCTTCCTGCAGGCCGCCGAGAGCGGCACCGAGTATCTGCGCGAGCACATGCGGGTGACCGACGCGCAGGACGGGATCATCTACTGGTACCACGGCATCGACGTGACCCGGACGGGCCAGCGCAAGGTGTTCGCCTCGGAGTTCGGCGACGACTTCGACGCCATCCCGATGTACGAGCAGATCTACGCGCTTGCCGGGCCCACCCAGACGTACCGCATCACCGGTGACCCGCGGATCCTGAACGACATCGACGGCACGGTCGCCCTGTTCGAGCGGTACTTCAGGGACCGGAGCCTCGGCGGGTTCTTCTCGCACCTGGACCCGATCACGCTCGACCCGAACGCGGACTCGCTCGGCCGCAACCGGTCCCGCAAGAACTGGAACTCGGTCGGCGACCACGCCCCCGCGTACCTGATCAACGCCTATCTCGCCACCGGCCGCGAGGACTTCGCGGCGCTGCTCGAAGAGACGGCGGACACCATCGTCGAGCGCTTCCCCGACGAGGAGACCAGCCCGTTCGTGCAGGAGCGCTTCCACGCCGACTGGAGCCCCGACCGCACCTGGGGCTGGCAGCAGGACCGGGCCGTGGTCGGCCACAACCTGAAGATCGCCTGGAACCTGACCCGGATCAAGGCGCTGCACGACAAGGCGGAGTACGGCACGACCGCCGACCGGATCGGCGAGATCATGCCGGCGGTGGGCAGCGACCAGCTGCGCGGCGGCTGGTACGACGTGGTCGAGCGGCGGCCCGACCCGGACAGCGGCATCCACCGCATGGTGTGGCACGACCGCAAGGCGTGGTGGCAGCAGGAGCAGGCGATCCTCGCCTATCTCATCCTGGCCGGCACCTCGGGCGACCCCGAGCAGCTGCGTCTCGCACGCGAGGCCGCCTCGTTCTACAACGCCTTCTTCCTCGACTACGACGACGGCGGCGTCTACTTCAACGTCCTGGCCAACGGCATCCCGTATCTGCTCGGCACCGAGCGGCTCAAGGGCAGCCACGCCATGGCCGGCTACCACGCACTGGAGCTCTGCTATCTCGCGGCCGTCTACACCGGCCTCCTGATCAGCAACGACCCGCTCACGCTTCACTTCCGGCCGCGCCCGTCGGATCTGCCGGACCGCACGCTGCGGGTCGCGCCCGATCTGCTGCCGGCGGGTTCGGTGGAGCTGACCCGGGTGTGGGTGGACGGCGAGCCGTACCACCGCTTCGACAACAAGGAGCTGACCGTCCGGCTGCCCGAGGGGGACGAGCCGGTGCGGGTGCGCGTCGAGCTGGAGCCGGCGCAGATGCGGCTGCGGATGCGCACCGAGTTCGACGGCGACACCGCGCACGTACGCTGCGACGGGGTCATCGACGCGGCCGAGCTGGAGAAGTTCCGCCGCATTCTGGGCGAGGTCATGGCCGCGGAGCCGCAACGGGTGGAGTTCCACCTGTGCCAGGTCACCGAGATGTGCCGGCCCGCCATCAACGAGCTCCTCTTCCAGCGCACCAAGGCCGGTCTCGACGCGGACTTCGTCATCGTGGGGTGCACGCTGCCCGACGTCGCCGACGCCCTGCTCTCCACCGATGCCTTCCTGCTCGAGGGCGGTGACGAGTGCGCCCATGAATGACCTCTCTCGTCCGCTGGGCTCCAGCGCACACCGATCGATTCGGACACTCCCGGGGGCACCGTGTCTTCCATCCTCCAACTCTCCGACGCCCGCAGGGCTCCTGCCACGGCGGACTTCACCGGCTACTGCCAGGACCTGTTCGTCGCGCTGACGCGCTCCGACCAGCGGCGCTGGGGCGAGGTGTATCTGCGTGGGCTGCTCGACGTGCCGGGCCGCAAGACGCCCACCAGGATCTCCGAGCACGTTCTCGGGCACCGGGCCGTGCAGCAGCTCCAGCAGTTCGTCCACCAGAGCCCGTGGGACTCGGGGCCGGTCCGCCGGCGGATCGCCGAGCGGGCGGGCGAGGTGTTCCGCACCGAGGCGTGGGCCGTCGACGAGGTGGTGTTCGCGAAGAACGGCGACCGCTCGGTCGGCGTGGCCCGCCAGTACGCCCCGTCGCAGCAGCGCACCGTCAACTGCCAGCTGGCGTACGCCACTTCACTGGTGGGGACGGGCGGCGGCCTGCCGGTGAACTGGCGGCTGCTGCTCCCCCAGCGCTGGGACCGGGACGAGCGGCTGCGCGGCCAGGCCCATCTGCCCGACGAGGAGCACTGCCGGCCGCGCTGGAGCTACGTCCTGGAGGCCCTCGACGAGATGACCGAGGAGTGGTTCCTGGAGCCGCAGCCGGTGCTCGCCGACTGGCGCTCCGAGAGCGATGTGGAACCGCTCCTTCGGGGTCTGGAGGCGCGCGGCCACGGCTACTTGATCGAGGTGTCGCCCAGCACCGGCGTCACCCTGCCGCGCCCGCATGCCGCATCGCCCGCGACGCGGGGCACGGTGACGGAGCTCGCCGAGCACGTGGCGCGGCGGGACGAGCGCACCCCGATCGCCTGGCACGACCGTACGACGGAGCGGATGCGGCGCTCGCAGTTCCTGTCCGCTCCGGCGCTGCTCTGCTCGGACGGGCCGCAGCACGCGGTGCACCGGCAGCGGCTCCGGCACCTGGTCACGGACTGGCCGTACGGCCGGCCCGCGCCGCGCTCCTACTGGCTGACCAATCTGCCGGCCCGCCGGCTCGCCGAGGCGATTCCGCTGGCGCAGCTGCGGAGCCTGTCCGCGGACGGGTTACGCAGGCTGCAGGAGGACTTCGGTCTCGGCGACTTCGAGGGGCGCTCGTTCCGCGGCTGGCACCATCACGTCACGCTCGCGTCGGCGGCGCTCGCCTTCGACGCGCTGAGCAGGCACACCGAGGAGGAATGGCTGAGCGGACAGGGCGCCTGATGTTCTGAGCTGTGAGTCAACTGGCCGTCCGCAGCGCCCATTTGGGGCCCGGCGGACGGTCATCGGCTATGTGGTCCAGCCCACCGCGGCGAAGTCGATGTCGCCGAGGCCCGGGATCCCGTAGTTGGCGAGGCCCTTGCGGACCGCCATCATCTGGGGGCGCTGGTAGAGCTCGACGTCGTGGCCGAGCTTCCAGATCTCCGCGTCGGCCTGGTTGTACAGCTGGGCGGCGCGCACCGGGTCGAGGGTGCCGGAGGCCTGCTTGAGGAGGCTGTCCAGCGTGGCGTCCGAGATCCGGCCGTAGTTCTGGAAGCTCTGGGCGCCGCGCGGCATACGGTAGACGGCCTGCGACTGGCTGGGGTAGGTGAGGTCGGTGAAGCGGAAGATCGCCAGGTCGAAGTTGCCGACGTCCAGGTATTTCGGCCCGTAGTCGTCGGCCGGCACCTTCTGGATCTCCACCCCGATGCCGACCTGGGCGAGCATCTGCTGGAGCAGCTGGGCGAGATCGAGGCCGAGCCGGTTGGTGGACTCCGCGATCACGAACCGCAGCTTGAGGGTCTGACCGCCCTTGACGCGCGGCTTGCCCTGGCCGGGCGACTTCCACCCCGCCTTGTCGAGGAGCGCCTGCGCGGCCTGGGGGTCGAACCTGCCCAACTCGCCCGAGTTGTCGGCGTATCCGGGCTGGTTGGTCATGAAGATGTGGTTGCCGAGCAGGGGCACCCCGACGGGCAGCCCCTCGGCCGCGACGTTCGCCAGCGCCTGCCGGTCGACGGCCTGCTGGAGGGCGTGGCGTACGTCGACGTCCTGGAGCGGGCCGCCCGCGCCGTTGAGGCTGACATGCACCTCGTCCCAGGCCGAACCCGTGCGCACCGTGCTGTCGCGGGCCGACTTGAGCTGTTGGTACGCCTCGGCCGTGGCCGCGTTCACGGCGTCGATCTCGCCGTTGAGGTAGGCCTGGAGCGCGGCGGCCGGCAGCAGCGCGCGGAAGACCACCTTGTCCAGGCGGGGTCTGGTGCCCCACCAGGCGGGGTCGGGCACGGCCGTGACGGACTGGGTCGTACGGTCCATCGAGGCGATCCTGAACGGGCCCGCGGTGACCGGGATCCGCCCGGACCAGCCGTTGTTGAACTGCTCCGGCGTGCTGGTCGCGGACGCCGGGAAGAGCGGGTCGAACAGGCGCTGCCAGTCGGCGTACGGAGAGCGGAAGACGACCTGCACCTCGCTCGGGTCGCCGCCCTGGCGCACTTCGGATATCTGGTCGTAGCCGGACGGATCGGCCACCAGATAGCGGTCGTCGCCCCGGCCGAGGGCCTTCCACTCGGCCTCGAAGTCGGCGACGCCGAGCGGCTTTCCGTCGGACCACCGGGCGTGCGGGTTGAGCCGGTAGGTGACCGTCTGCGGCGAGGTCGCGGTGACGGACGCGGAGAGCAGGTAGTCGGGGTTGGCGTGCGGGACGCCCTTGGCGTCGCGGCGGAACAGCTTGGGCTCGACCAGGCTGTCGATCTCAGCGGCCTCCCCGATCGTCCCGGCGGCCTGGTTCACGTTGTACTGCGTGATCCACTGGGAAGTCGCGAGGGTGAGGGTGCCGCCCTGACGGAGGCTCTGCGGAGGCCGGCGGCCGATGTCCTCGGTCCCGTAGGCGGGGGCCTTCACGGTACGGGGGGACGCGCCGTGCTGTGGCGCCGCCGAGGTCGTACAGCCCGCGAGCGCCAGTGCCGCCGCAACCAGCGCCGCCCATGCCCGCGCACCCCGTAACCGAGCCACCCCAGCCTCCGTTCTGACGATGCGTCAATTAGCCGAACTGATCTGCGATTTACCGCTGGGACCTTAACATTGCGGCATGTCAGACCGGTGAACTGTCCACGCAGCCCGCCTTCTTGAGGAGACACTCTTGGTCGGCCGCCTGTCCAAGCGCCTCGCCCACGGCGCGCTCCTGCTTCTGTTCTCGGTCTTCCTGTCGTACGTCATCTCCTCCGCCGCGCTCAGTCCGCGCGCCTACTTCGAGGACCGCCAGCCGCGCCCGTCGGCCGCCACGGTCGACCACGAGCTCGCGCTGCTCGGCACCGACGACCGGACACCGGTCCTGGAGCGCTTCGGGCACTGGTCGTGGCGGGCCGTCCACGGCGATCTGGGCCGCACGGTCGACGGGGGCTCGGTGGACGCGGAGTTCGGCCGCCGCATCGGCGTGTCCACCCGGCTGCTGCTCGTCGGCACGCTGGTCGGTACCGGGCTCGGCGTGCTCGCCGGGCTCTGGGCCGCGATCCGCCGCCACCGCCTGCCCGACCGGGCGCTGACCGCGTTCTCGTTCCTGGTCCTGTCGGTGCCCACGTTCGTGCTTGCGCTGCTCTTCAAGGAGGGCGCCCTGTGGTTCAACCAGAGCGCGGGCCACACGGTGATCCGCTACACCGGCGAGCGCACCCCCGGCCTCACCGGCCCGCTCGCCACCCGCCTCTTGGACCGGGCCGTCCATCTCGCGCTCCCCGCCGCCACAGTCGCGCTCGGCGCGGTCGCCTCGTACAGCCGCTATCAGCGCGGCGCCACGCTCGACGTGCTCGGCTCCGACCATCTGCGGACCGCGCAGGCCAAGGGGCTCACACCGGGCCGGGCCCTGCTGCGGCACGGGCTCCGCACGTCGCTGATCCCGCTAACCACGTTCTTCTCGTTCGGCTTCCTGACCCTGTTCACGGGGGCCGTGTTCACCGAGGAGATCTTCGGCTGGCCCGGCATGGGCAGCTGGTTCATGGACTCGGCGCAGAAGGGCGACATCAACTCGGTGGTCGCGGTCAATCTGTTCGCGGCGGTGACCGTGCTGCTCGCCGGCTTCGTCGCGGACGTGCTGCATGCGGTGCTCGACCCGAGAGTGCGCACGCGATGAGTACGGACGCGGTGAACACGGAGGCGATCGTGCTGCACGGGCGCGGCGCCACGACCGGGCGGGCCCTGCTCCGCTCCCCCACGGCCCTGACCGGCCTCGCGCTGATCGCGGGCCTGTTCCTTCTCGCGTACGCGGGCCCGTACCTGACCAACTGGAGCTACACCGACATCGACTACACAGCCCTGCGCAGCGCCCCGAGCGCCCAGCACTGGATGGGCACCAGCCGGATCGGCCAGGACGTGTTCGCGCAGACGGTGCGCGGGCTGCAGAAGTCGCTGCTCGTCGGAGCCCTGGTGGCCCTGGCCAGTACGGCCCTCGGCGCGGCCTTCGGGACCTGCGCGGGGTACTTCGGCGGCTGGGTGGACCGGGTGCTCATGTTCGTGGTCGACCTGATGCTGGTGATCCCGGGGTTTCTGCTCCTGGTGCTGCTCGCGCCGCGGCTGCGCGGGCTCGGCTGGCCGGCGTTCGCGGGGCTCCTGGCCGCGCTCGGCTGGATGATCACGGCACGGGCGGTACGGATCATGACGCTCTCGCTGCGGGAGCGGCCCTTCGTCGCCGCCGCGCACCACATGGGCGTCGGGCCGTTCCGGATCATCGTGCGGCACGTCCTGCCGCACCTGGCGTCGTTCCTGATCACGGACGCGACCGTGGCGGTCGCCGCCGCCGTGATCAGCGAGACGGGGCTGTCCTACTTCGGGTTCGGGGTGCAGCCGCCGGACGTGTCCCTGGGCACGCTCATAGCGTCCGGCAGCGATGTGGCGCTGACCTGCCCGTGGATGTTCTTCTTCCCGGCCGGCCTGCTGCTGCTCTTCGTCCTGGCCGTGCACCTGGTGGGCGACGCGCTGCGGGACGTTCTCGACCTCGGGTCCGACCGGGCCCGGGCCCTGCGATGACGGCCGCCACGGTGCTCGACGTCGAGAACCTGCACGTGTCGTACGCGGGCTCGTCCCGTACGCCGCTGCCGGTCGTGCGCGGGGTGGGGTTCTCGCTGCGGCGCGGCGAAGTCCTCGGCCTGGTCGGCGAGTCCGGGGCCGGCAAGACCGCGACCGCGCTCGCACTGCTCGGGCTGCTTCCGCCGGGTGCGCGGGTGACCGGCTCGGTGCGGCTGCTCGGCACCGAGCTGGTCGGCCTGCCGGTGCGCGATCTCGCCCGGCTGCGCGGGCGCCGGATCGCGATGGTGTTCCAGGATCCACTGGCCGCGTTCAACCCGGCCCAGCACATCGGCGACCAGATCGCCGAGGCTCTCCGCATCCATCAATGTCCCCGCCCTGAAAGGGAGTTGGCGCGCATCCGCGCTCGGGAGCTCCTGGAGAGCGTGGGTGTCCCGGATCCGTCCCGTGTCGCGCGCTCGTACCCCCATGAGCTTTCCGGCGGACTGCGCCAGCGCGCCATGATCGCCATGGCGATCGCCAACGACCCCGACGTCATCGTGGCCGACGAGCCCACCAGCGCGCTCGACGCCACGGTCCAGGCGCAGGTTCTGGACGCCCTGGAGAACGCCCGCCGGGCCACCGGCGCGGCTCTGCTCCTGGTCAGCCACGACCTGGGGGTGATCGCGGGCGCCGCCGACCGGGTAGCCGTCATGTATGCGGGCCGGATCGTCGAAACAGCGCCGGTGGACGCCCTGTTCGCGCGGCCCCGCATGCCGTACACGCTGGGCCTGATCGGGTCGGTGCCGCGACTCGACGCGGCCGTGCCGCTGACTCCGGTACCGGGCGGCCCGCCCGCGCCGGGCAGCGCCGGGCCCGGCTGTTCGTTCGCACCGCGCTGCCCGCTCACGGCGGAGGTCTGCCATACCGAGGAGCCCGAACTGGCAGGATCCGAGGGCCACTTGGCGGCATGCGTCCGCCCGGACGCCCTCGCGGGGCGGGCCGCCGCCGATCTCTTCCCCGCCTCTGCCCCGTTGCGCCGCACTGCCCCGGGCGGCGCGCCCCTGCTGCGTGTCGCGGGCCTCACCAAGTCGTTCCCGCTGCCCGGCGGTTCGGGCTTCCGGCTGCGCAGGAGGCCGGCGGAGGTCCGGCTCGCGCTGGAACGGGTGGACCTGGAGGTCCGCCGGGGCGAGACGGTGGCGCTGGTCGGCGAGTCGGGGTCCGGCAAGACCAGCACCCTGATGGAGATCATCGCGCTGGGCGCCCCCGAGTCCGGGACCGTAGAGATCGCCGGGTACGACACGTCCGCGCTGAGCCGTGCCGATGTCCGCCGGCTGCGGGGTTCGGTGCAGATCCTGGTGCAGGACCCGATGGCCAGCCTGGACCCGAGGATGCGGGTGGCCGACATCGTCGCCGAGCCGCTGCGCGCCCAGCACGCCCCGAAGGAGACCATCGCGGCTCGGGTGCCCGAACTCCTGCGCCGGGTCGGCCTCGACATCGCGGACGCGGAGCGCCGCCCGCACCAGTTCTCCGGTGGCCAGCGCCAGCGCATCGCGCTCGCCAGGGCCCTCGCCGTACGCCCCGAACTGCTGCTCCTGGACGAGCCGGTCTCCGCGCTCGACGTGTCCGTGCAGGCGGGCATCCTCGATCTGCTGCGGCGGCTGCACGACGAGCGGGGCCCGGCCTGCCTGTTCGTCACGCACGACCTGGCGGTGGTGCGGCAGATCGCCGACCGGGTGGTGGTGATGTACGGGGGCCGGACCGTGGAGAGCGGCCCGGTCAACGAGGTGTTCGGGAGTCCGCGCCACCCCTATACGCGCGCCCTGCTGTCCGCCGTGCCGCTGCCCGACCCGGCGGCGGAGCGGGCCCGCGCCAGGATCGCGCTGCCCGGCGAACCCCCGGGCGCCGGGGAACGCTCGACGGGCTGCCGCTTCCGTGGCCGCTGCCCGGTGTACGACGCCCTCGGCGAGGAGCGGCGGCTGTGCGAGCGCGAGACCCCGGCGACGACGGGTGCGGACCCGCTGGGGGAACACACCTCGGCCTGTCATTTCCCGTACGACGCGAAGGGGGTGCCCGGCCGGCTCCGACCGGAGCCGGAGGAACACCCCCCGGTGCGCTGACTGAGCGTTTGGTTC
>NZ_BAAASQ010000031.1:0-21572 GCF_039532965.1 Streptomyces mauvecolor
CTGCGCGAATGGACAGTGAACAGAATCGGCTGCGCCGATTCCAATTGGTCATCGCTGCGCGATGACCAGCGCTAGCGCTTCGCTGCGCGAAGCGCAGAAACCCTCGCTTCGCTCGAACCAGCGCGCAGCGCAGGTTTTCCGCTCCGCTCCAAACCCAACCAAGCACTGCGCGAAGCGCAGAGCCCTCCGCTCCGCTCCAGGCCCAAGGGCCCGGAGCGGCCCCGCAATGCCCAACTACTGCGCAAAGTACGGTAGTCAATCCCAAAGCCGCCGTAGTTAACATGAGATCAGACTTGAACGCAGAGGGCTAGGGGGGTAGATGATGCAGCATGTATTTTCGCTAATTGATGAAGATTGCTTCGCAACCCAACTCGTGGCAAGGGAAGTTGAACCCCAGTCAAGGTTCGCCAGGCGTCCTCAGTCAGGTAGCGCTGTTGTGACGGGCACCCAAGCTTCGGGCCAACTGGCCGAGGTGGTTGTTTGGGGAGGGCGGCGCGCGTCTAAAGAAGAAGATAGCGGCACGCCTCTGACCTGCGGAAACGCTGGAGATGCATGCACTCAGGCTGCATGCATCTCCAGCGTTGGGTCCGAGATGCATGCACGTAGGTGAATAGATCGTTCTTGGCAAGGGACACGCCCGACGGCTGCATGCATCTGTCGAATAAAATAACGAAGCTGGTATGTTATGCCTCCTCAGAGTTGATCAGAGGAGAGGCCGTGGCCCAACGTTCGAGGGGCAGCACAAAGCCGGCGCAGCTGCTTCCGGTGTCTCCGTCGACGGAGACTGTCAACGGTCTGGAGACCGCCCGGCAGTTGCTGAAGTCGTTCGAAAAGATCGCCCGCAAGGGTGGGACGTTCACCACTGACCCGGACATCAAGCCGTATGCCTTCTACGGCGGCAAACATCTGAGTCTGTCTCAGGTGGTTCAGGACAATCTGTGGAAGTTTGGCCTCTCTGAGACGTCCCGGAATGTGCTGGACCACCTGAGTGTCCATCATGACGACCGAGGCTTGGTGGAGATGACCCAGAGGGGTCTGGCCGTCAAGTTCGGCTGCTCGCAGTCCAAGGTCTCCAGGGCGATCGGGCAGCTGAGCAAGCACAACTTCACCTGGAAGGAGCGGCGCGGCCTGTACCGGCTTCACCCGCTCTATGCGTACCGATGGGGCAGTCGGAAGCAGATCCGACTGCTTAATGAGCTCGGCGAGGAGACACTAGCTGAGCACGAAATCGTCATCCCGCCTGCCAGGAACGAGGCCACGCGATGAGCACTCCCGGCTTCCACAACCCGGAGATCTTCGAGGTTCTGCCGAACGCACGTCTGTCCCCTACAGCCCGAGACGTCTTTGACGTGCTCACTGCACGGCAGGAGCCGGGGGGCCTGGTCCGTATCAGGCAGCAGGAACTGGCAAAGCGTCTCGGCATTGCTCAGGGCCATGTATCCCGGGCGATCGGACAGCTCAGGGACAAGGGCCTCATCGAGGGTCGGCAACGGCACGGCAGCGTGCTCATCCACCCGCTACTGGCCGGGTACGAATCGTTGGCGCATATGGTGAACCACCTGCAGGACCCGGCCACGTTCGTGTGGCCCCTCAACTTCCCTACGGGAGACATCCGTCCCCCGCGCAGTGGCGATCCTCGTACCGACACCGACTTCGACCCCGACCCTGATGGTGGCGAAGACGCTCCCGCTCCAGAAGCCCGGCCAAATCTCCGTCTGGCTGGCTAAGGCGAGAACGCTGGCATCCCACGACGAGGCTTCCGCGTCTGTAGTACTCGGGCTGACGACGTCGCGGGATCGGTATCAGCAGCGGTTGGGATGTGTCAGCGCAGCGCTGACACATCCCTGAGTTCTGTGCCGGTATTGCCACGTTTTAGTGCCGTCAGCGCCACATTGGGCGGGCACCGGGAGCCGTCGTCGGTCTCACTAGCGGTACCGTCTTGTTTCAGCCGAGCAGAACAAAGCGCGACCTGTCAGGCGTCCGGATCAATCGTGATCCAGCCCGAGTCGGGTGCGGGCCTCGGCGTGCGGGATGCCCGTCGAGGCGGTGCCGGAGCGCTGACGTTCGTGGTACTTCGCCAGGGCGAGGGCCTCTTTGAGTTCGAGGCCGGCCGCTGCGGCGTTGAGGTCGTGGTCTCCTTCGGTTGCCAGTACGGATTCCGGGCTGTCGATCCATACGCGCTGCGTGCCGTCAGGCGAGAGCGTCAGCCCGTGTCGGTCGACTGTGGGCCTGCCCAGCTGGCTCCAGCGCGCGTATGCGGCGCTGATCTCGCCCCACAGGTGGCGGGGGCCCTGCTGGGTGACGGTGAATTGTTCGGCCTGCGTTCCGTCGTAGTCGATCGCGGCGAAAGAGGATCCGTCGGCTCCGTACAACCACAGCCTGGTTGGGACGTGCTCGCCGCTGCTGTCCCATGCGTACGAGACTCCGGGGACGGCGAGGCCCAGGTGGAACTCGGCGTCCAGGTCGCCGCCCGCCACGGCCCACGGTGACAGACCGGTCATCGATTGCGCTCCTGGCAGCGAACTCCCTTGCTGAGTAAGAGAGTTGGATATGCCAGGGACTGCTTGGGTGCGCATCGCCATGTACGAGCCGAACGGATGGAAGCGGCCTCCGGCTCCATGGCCGGGGGTGACGTCAAGGGCCGCGGTGCCGTATGCGCACCAGTCGGAGAACCACGGTGTGACGATCCGTCCGCCAGGGCGGCAGCGTCGTAGCCAGTGGGCGGGTACGCGGTCGACCGAGAACGTCGCCACCACCATGTCGTACATGCCGTTGCCGGGCAGGTCGGTGCTCGCGTCGGCGACGGCCACGTGCGGGGCGTGTCCGGCAGCCTTGAGGCGCGTCGTGGCCTGGGCAGCCAGTGTCTCGTCGAGTTCGAGCGTGGTGACGCGGTCCTGCCCGTACAGGGCGCACAGCAGGGCGGCGTTGAAGCCGGTGCCGGTTCCCAGCTCCAGCACCGCTCCGGGCTCGGCCCCTTTGGTGGCGGCGAGCAGCAGGGAGCGCAGCACCATCGACGGCATCGATGCCGACGACGACGGAGCTCCGTCGGTGAACTGCGTGACCAGAGGGGTGTCGGTGTAGGCGGCCGTCCACCAGCCGTCGGGATCGGTGTTCTTGTCGCAGGGCCGGTAGCCGCCAGCGCCGTCCCGCAGCCACAGGCGGTCCGGGAGGAACAGGTGCCTGGGCGTCGCCTGCAGTGCGGCCTCGTACCGGGCTGGCAGGGGCCGCCCCAGCTGCTTCGCGATGTCCGCGAGCAGGCGGTCGGCGAGGGCGGCGGGGTCGGGCTGGACCGGAGTCATCCCGGTTACTTCTTCTCCGGCGCGGGGGGAGGCGGTGGCGGTGGCGGTGGTACGGGCCGGTTCGGCTGGTGGCCGTCGTCCCCGATCGGTGAACGGTGCTTGCTCTCTATGACACTCACCCGTACCTCCCAGGGTCTTTCTCGGTCACGGTAGATGTACCTGCTTCGTGATCGGCACAATGCATCCAAGGCACGGCTCAGCGCGTGGGCTGAGTCCGGTCCCTGAGTTCGTCGAGGTGGTTGAGCCGTCCCAGGCAGCAGCGGGCGAGGCGCTGGGTCCGTTCGATCGTGGTCGCCAGGTTGCTCGACGCTGTCGTTGCATCGAGCTGTCGTCGCGTCTCTGCGACGCCAATCGTGGCCCGGGCTCGTAGTGGATCGTCGAGCGGTAGCTTGCTGGCTGCCTCTTCCACTTCGGGAAGAAGCGTCATCAGGTAGCCCCAGGTGCGCGTGAGGGCGTCATCCGCTGTGGCAAGGTCCATCGTCGGTACACCGGGGGACACGAGCTGGGCACAGAATTCCCGGACCGGCTGGCGATTGCTGTCGGGTACGGGAGTAGCGCAAGGCTGGGCCAGCCGCTGCCGTCCGTGCCGGATCAGGTCGGTCACGGCCTGGGGAAGGCATAGATCCTGCGGCTTCTGCGGGGGCAGGATCCAGTACGGGCCGGGCCGGGTTGTGCGGTTCAGCCGTGGCACGCCGATCCAAGTCCCATCAGCCAGCAGGCAAGTGGCGTCGGGTGCTTGCCACCTCGTGCAGGTACCGACCGGGACTAGGGCGTAGTACCAGACGCCAGTGCCATAGGCGTCGTGGATAACGGCACCCTCGGTGAGCATCCGACCGAACGCGTCCGCGACGGTCTCGGGCGAAGTACCGCCTGCTGCTGCGTGGACCAGGGCGGCCGAGAGCCGGACCGTGTCGAATGCCCGGCCTGTCGGGATCATCGCGACCCCTTGCCGGTCCCACTCGTGCTTGGCTGTCGACGGCATGGGGTGCCCACTGGCCAGCCAATCGGCGACAGTCGATGGTGATGTTCTGGTGTTCACGAGGGCTCCCGGCGTGTGTCGGTTTGATGCCTCAACAGTTCCAATCTCGCCTTTGGGTGTCACGGTCGGTGATGTCCAACTTCTTTGGCACAGGCAGAAGTTGCTGACCTGCTGCTTTCGCTGTCCGCCCGGTGCGTTTTGGGCGGATGGTGTCGCTCGTGATCAGGTAGCACGTTCCCTGATCAGGGCGGTGATGGCTACTTTGGGTGGGGCCGTTTCGTTCGCGCAGAGGGAGAGCGATGACGACAACGCCCCGGCCGGGCAGCAAACGCGATCGGGATGCCCTGCGCCATGAAATGACCACGGCCGGATGCACCGTCGTGGAGATCGCCGTGGAAATGCGTGTCCGCTTTCGTATGCGGCCCCGGGAAGCGTGGCGTCACGCCCACGGATGGACCTTGCAGGAAACCGCAGAGCGCATTAGCAACCGTCCTGGTCAGGTCATTGCGGCCGACGCATCATTGGTCAGCAAGTGGGAGAAGTGGCCCGGGCCGAGCGCTCGTCGCCCCACCCTGTCGGTGCTTGTGGCCATGGCGGCGGTGTTCGGCTGCGCCGTCGAGGACATCCTCGATCTGGACGACTATCGGGTCCTGCCCGAGAACGATGTGCGAGTACTGCGTCACCAGGCTCAAACGCCATCGCCGCCCATCCCCCGGATGCTGCCCGTCGCGGAGCCACCGGAGCGAGACGATGTTCTGGTCGCTGCGAGCGAATCTGCGGCCTGGGCTCAGTGGGTGGAATCCACCAACGTCGGGGACATCGCCCTGGAGCAGATCTTCGCCGATGTACAGGGGCTGGCGGGTGAGTACCTCACCGGTGATGCTGTCGAACTGTTCGGCCGAGCCCGGCGTTTACGCGATCGGGTCTTCGGGCTCATCGAGGGACATCAGCCCCCTCAGCGCTCCATCGACCTCTACGTGTCCGCCGGCTATCTGTGCGGCCTCCTGGCCTGGATCTCCAGCGACCTGGGCAATCTTCGCGCGGCCGAGACCCAGGGGCGGACGGCCTGGCTGTGCGCCGAGATGGCTGGCCATGGTGATCTGCGGGCCTGGGTGGCTTCCACCCGCAGCAAGGTGGCTTTCTGGGACGGTCGACTCCGCGACGCCATCCAGCATGCTCGGCGCGGCGCCTTGTACCGCTCCTGCGGCACCGTGGGTGCATTGCTGGCATGTCAGGAGGCTGACGCCTGGTCCAAATTGGGCGCGGCCGAGGAGACACAAGCAGCTCTGCAGCGCGCTGCCGTTGCTCGGGAGGAGATCAGTGACGCGGACGAGATTGGCGGTATTTTCGCCTGTCCTGCGGCACGGCAGGAGAACTACGCAGCCGGAGCCCATCTGCGCATCGGTGCCTTCGGAGACGCTCTTGCCGAGGCAGACCGCGCGCTGGAGCACCTCAAGGCGCAGCCGGTCCACGCGTACGGCACCGAGGCGCAGATTCACATCACTCGTGCCATTGCCCTGGCAGGCACTGGGCAGCCCGAAGGCGTGATGACCGTGCTCGCCCCCGTGCTGGCCATGCCCCCCGAGCAGCGCCTGGCCCCCATCACGCAGCGAATGCAGGATCTCGGACAGCTCATGATCTCCGGCCCCGCCGCGACGGGATCGGCAACTGTGGCGGCACGCCGGGCATTGGCGGACTGGTGTCAGGACTCAGCACCGCGCCACCTGGCCCTCTCGTCAGGAGAGGGTGCGCACTGATTGGATCCGGGGCTATGACGACAGCCTCTGACTGCATGCGCGATCACTGGTGGTGGCGGCCCGGCTGGAGCGTGGGGCGGCGCTTCTACACCTGGCACCTGACGTTCGATGGGCAGAGCGACATCCATCGGTTCGCTGCCGCCTACCGATCCGTGCTCGCCCCGCTCAGCGGCCTCGACCTCATCCCGGATCAGTGGCTCCACCTCACCATGCAGGGCATCGGCTTCGTCGGCGAGGTCGACGAACAGGACGTACACAACATCGCTGCGGCTGCCGAGGCGCGCCTGTCTGGCATTCCTGCCTTCGACGTGACTTTGCAGGCGCCGGTCGTCGACCCGGAAGCCATTCTCGTCGCTGTCCAGCCCGACGCCGCAGTGCGGACGGTTCGGAACGCGATCCGTGCTGGGATCGGAGATGTCCTGCCTCAAGTGCCAGAACGCGCCGAAGGGTTCACGCCGCACGTGTCCCTCGGTTACAGCAACGGCACCGGCTCTGCTGCTCCCTTCGCGTCAGCACTGGCCCAGGCCGCTGTGCCGCCTGCGCAGGGTCGGGTTACCCACGCAGAGCTGATCGTCATCCACCGCGATCAGCACATGTACGAGTGGGAGCCGCTCGCCAAGTGCCCGCTCGGCTGACAGAAAGACGAGAAATCGTGATGCGGGGCAGGGCCTCTGGATGCCGCCGCGTCCATGACCGGTAGGGAGACGTGCGATGACGCAGAACGTGCCGGCGTGCCCTACGGTCTACGTCAGCCGTAAGAAGCAACGCTTCGTCCAAGATGCCCTGATGCATCGCAAGTACGCACAGCCAGGGATGGACGAGACTCTGTTCGAGGTCACCGATGCCACGGAAATCAAGGTCATTGTCGGTGATCGGCTCCTCCGCCTCTTCTGACCACCAATCGAGGCCTGTGTTCTGCCCCCGCGCCGGATCCCGGAGGACGTCGGGACGCTGCCGGTGCGGGCTCGGGCCGGGGGGTGACGGTTCCGGCAGGGCTTCTGGGCGGCGTCATCGCAGCGGTCCCGGCTGCGGCCGTGGGTGGGCGCCGGGACCTGGGGGCGGGGGGTCAGTGGTGCTGGTGCGGTTGAGGGGTGAGGTTGCGGACATGGTGCTCGTAGTCGGTGAGCAGCTGGTTCAGCTGGTCCAGTGCCTCGGTGGGGATCTCGGCCGGTGCGGACTCCACGACGTACCGGGCCGCCGCGATGAGGGCCGCCAGCTCGTAGGCGTGGAAGGTGCCGCGCAGCACCAGGGGGCGGATCCGTTCGAGTTCCATCAGGCGGCCTTGGACCTGACGTAGTCCGTGACCTGCTTGAGTTCGGCGGCGAACTGGTCGTAGTCCTCCTGCATGCCGTTGATGTAGGCGCTCCAGCCCAGGCTCGCTTTCGCGTAGTGGACGGCTTCCTGGATCTCTTCGTCGGTGGCGCCGAACAGTTTCGCGGCCTCGGCGTGGAAGAGGCTGCAGTAGCGGCACTTGGTCTCGGCGTGGAGTCCGACGCCGATCAGTTCCTTGTACTTGTTCGGGATCAGGGTCTCGCCGAGCTCGATCCGCTTGAAGATCTCCCATTCGGGGGCCAGCAGCTCGGTGGGGATGCTCTGGAAGAAGTGCGGGACCAGGCCGAGGGTTTCCTTGATGTCGGCTTCGATCTCGCCGCGGTTGACCGTGGCGGACATGACGGCCTCCTCAGAGGGCCCCGCCTGCCTGATCCGGCCCAGCCCGTTCTGGCCGCGAGCTGCCAGGACCGGCTCTCGGAGCGGGCCCTGTGACCAGTTTAGGCCCGGCTCCGGGAGCGGTACGGGGTGAGATCCCCGGTGGGAACTTCGGTGGGAACTTTGTTGTCGGTTCAATGGGATTCGGGGTGGTCCGGTCGTCCGTGGCCATCTGCGGCGCGGCGCTCGTACGGGTGCTCAGAGGCTGCGGGCCGTGATGTCGCCGTACGACGTGGTCGCGCGGATGTTCAGGGCGGCGGCCGCGCCTTCGGTGTTGTTGAGGGCGTTGTGGATGCGGCCGTAGCTGGTGCCCGCGTCCAGCGTGGCGGAGGCTCCCTGGGCTGCGCCGACGGAGATCTTGCCGGACTCGGTGCGCAGGGTGAGGGTGCCGCGCAGGGCCTCGGCGATGGTGATGTCGCCGGCGGCGACGCTGATCTCGCTGTCTCCGGCCAGGCGGCCGACCGAGACGTCTCCGGCGTGGACGGTCAGGCGCAGGCTCGCGGTCTCGTCGATCTGGGCCGTGCCGTGGGCGCCGTCGAAGGTGACGTCGCCGAGGCGTCCGACGGTGCGGAACTCGGCGGCCTGCGACTTCGCCTCGATGCGGGAGCCCGCGGGGACCTGGACGGTCACGTCGAGGGAGCCGGAGGCGCCGAAGTACTCGTTCTTCACCACGGTCTCGATGCGCAGGACTCCGTCGGCGTAGGCGACCGTGGTCCGCTCGGCGGCCTTCACGTCGCGGCTCTTGGAGGCGTCGGCGGGCTTGATGTCGACGGTGGTGTCGGCCTTGTCGGCGGCGATGACCTGGATGCGGCCGGCGGGGATGTCGAGGACGGCGGTGATCGGGGCGGCGGTGGTGAACTTCTGCACGGTGGGCTCCTGCGACTCGTTGTCTTGTGCGGCTGCGGTTTTCGTTCGCCGCGGTGTCGATGTCGTAGAGAGTGCGCGGGGTGGGTTTCAGTGGGGCGTTATTGCGGTTTCAGTGGGCTTCAGAAGGGGGCCGGGTCCAGGTCGCAGGGGCGGGGCGTGAGGTCTGTCCCGGCACCCTGCACGGCTTCACCATGGCCGACACCGCGGCCTTCGACCCCGCCCGGTCGCAGCGGCACTGGGACGGGTTGATGTCGCTCCTCGGCCGGACGCTGGGCAAGGGCTGAGGGTTCTTGTACGACAGCAGTCCTGACGTGTCCTGCGGTTGCCGGTGCCCGGCTGCTGGCCGGGCGCCGGGCCGTCAGGTCAGGTCAGGTCCAGGACGCGGACCGGGTGGGATTCCCAGCGCTTCGGGGCGGTGGTGGCGACGATCGCCCCGTCCGGCCGGTCCGGGGTGGGCTGTGCGGTGTGCTCGGCGTGCGCGGCGGCCCAGGTCTCGTGCGGGGCGATGGCGAGGGCTGCGGGCAGGTCCAGGTCCAGGACGATGATGCCGGGCATCGCGGCGAGGTGCTCGGCCGTTCCGGGGCGGCTGCGTTCGGCTTCGACGAGTGCGCAGGCCGGGGCATACAGGAACCAGCCCGGCTCCGCGTGTGCGCGGTGGATGAGCCGGGATGCCAGGACGTTGCCCGAGCCGGCCGCGGCCATCGCCGTCTCGTCCAGGACGATGTGCACGGATTCGCTCACCGGCCGGTCACCCGGGCCAGGCGGTGGTCCAGTTCGGCGTCGAGGTCCTGCTGCTCGGCGGCCGTCGGGGCGTACCCGTTCCACTTCTTGAGCGCGGCCCGGGCCTGCTCGGCCCGCTCTTCCCTCTCCTGAGGGGTGAGCAGGGTGTCGGCGAGGCGGGCGAGGTAGGCCCGCAGCGAGAGCCCTTCACTGGCCGCTATGGCCGCGAGGCGGTCCTTGGCTTCCTCAGGGATGCGGACGTTGGCGTCGGTCATGGTGGTGCTCCTCTCCACCCCTCCAGGATACGGGTACGTACCCGTACCCGTATCGCATTGTGGGAAGGAGCTCCGGATCGGATCTGCCGGACTCGTAAGCAGCTCACGGGGCCGTCGCTCGGGGGGCGTGCATCCATTTCCGTGCCGTCGCGAGGTCGGGGCAGTTCCGACGGCGACGTACGCGAAGGCGGGTTCACCGGGCGGTTCCGGACGGGACCGTGTGGCAGCGGCATGCGCAGTTGAGGACTTCCAGGGGCAGCGCCCCCGAGGGCTGGCGTACTTCGAGTGGCCCCGGGCAGTGGAGGTGGCCCGTGTCCCAGCGGAGGTTGCGGGCCTCGCGGCACTCGGGGGTCACGTACGTACTCGGGGCCTGGGTCCGGTTCAGCATTCGTCCCCGTTCGTCAGGGCGTCCGATGCGACCGTGGGCATGCCGGGGGGGGCCGCATCGGGTCGCGCAGGTCGCCGGGCCGGAGCATGGGCGCGGACCCATAGCTTGCCAGGAACTCGTCAGACTCGATGTGCTCCACCCGGGGGATGCCGACGTCGTGGCCGGGGCCGAGGTACGTCGGGTACCGGCCGAGGCTTCCGGACGACGGTGGCGGGGGTACCGGGGCGCAGAACCGCCGGCGCGCGGGTCGTGGGTCACGGGACCTCGCAGGGTGTTGCGCAGGGAACGGCCGACGGTGGCCGACCGCAGGCGCGGTCTCTTGTGGCGGCGGGCACTTGACCGCCGAGGGTTCTGCGTCAGAGCGGGAGGTCGTCGGGAAGTACCCGGAACGCCTTGTAGCGGCCCAGCGGGCGCACGGCTCGGAAGTCTCGTCGGTCGAGGGTGAGAACCGCGTCCGTGTCGTAGTCGGCGGCGAGCGCCACATTCACCGCGTCGGCGAGGTCGAGGTCCAGCGCGCGGTAGCGGGCGCGGACGGACTGGGCGGCGCCCAGGTGGTCCTCGGTGATCTCCGGCATGACGACACGACCCCGGCTCATCCAGCGACGCAGGTCGTCGACCGCGCTGAGGGCGGCTTCCCTGCCGAGCTCACGCGTCGCCACGTGATCCAGTTCGGCCAGCAGGAGCGGGGACATGACCAGCAGGCCCGCCGCCATAATCGCCTCGTTCGCCGCCCGGTGTTCCGGATGAGCCGTGTCGAGGGCGGCCAGAAGGCCGGACGTATCGGCGATGACAATGATCACGCGGCGGATCCGGAACCCGTGCCGGTCTCACGCCGGACGGCTTCGGTGACCGTGTCGCGGACCTCGGACTTGGACGGCGTGCGCCCGTGCCCCTCGAAGGTCCGTGAGAACAGCGGCTCGTCCCAGACCCGGTTCGCCATGGCCGCAAGGTGGATGCCCTGGCGGATGATCTCGGCCTCGCTTATGCCTCGGCGCTTGGCGGCCTCCTTGATGATGGCCAGGTCCTCGGGGTCGGCGTAGACGTTGGTGCGCTTCATGGACATGTACCAAGGGTAGTCCATGTACCGGATTGATGTATTCGGTGCACTTCCCCATGTCCTGTTGCCGAGGACCGGTCGACGGACGGGCTTGCGGACCCGCCCGCGCCCGTACGAGCCGTCCTCGACGTACTCCCCAAGTCCCCGAACGCCGGCGGGTTCACCCCGCACGTCTCCCTCGGCTAGTGGTGGCGGCTTCCGTACTCCCACGTCACGTCCTTCGCCCGCCGGTACGAAGGGCTTCTCCCGTCGCCTGCGCGCGTACGCGGTGCGCACAGGCGGCAGGCCAGGGCCGGGGCGGGCAGCGGGCGGTGGTTCCGGGGGGTCTGCATCACGGTGTCCTGACCGGTTGGGGGGCGGGGGCGGGCTGGTGCTGGGGCATGGGCGGGGCGTAGGGCGGCGGGGTCTGCTGCGGGGGTGCCGGGGTGTACGGGCCGGGCGCCGGCGCGGCGTACGGCGGCGCCGGGGTCTGGAACGCGGGCTGGGGCGCGGGGTCGGTGTACGTCGCGTTCACCACCGTCGTGCCTGCCATCCGGTCGGCGACCGTGCGGCCCGAGTACGCCGACAGGGCGTTGAACCAGAACACCGCCACCGCGCCCAGCCACGCGATCACCGACCAGACGGGGTGGCCCGAGATCAGCAGGCAGCAGGCGAAGGCGAAGCAGCCCACGTCCGCGAGGGTGGTCACGGCGGCCCGGGCGGCGGCCCGGCCCGCGGTGTGCGGGGTCAGGCGTATGCCGAGCAGCGCCTTGCCCAGGGTGCGGCCGGTGAACGTCAGGCATGCCCAGTGGTAGGCGAAGGTGGCCGCGCACAGGAGCAGGAAGCCCTGGATCACCGCTGACACCACCTGGTGCCAGAGCGATGTGGCGAACTGGCCCGCCCGGTCGATCGCGTCGCCGTCTCCGGTGATCAACTGCCAGGTGGATACGCCCAGTTGGGGCGCGTTGTCCCAGACGTCGGTGATCTGGTGGACGGTGTAGACGCCGATCGCGTACGCGGCCGCGAGGACCAGGGCGAAGTCGACGGCCCAGGCCAGTGCGCGGCGGGCGATCGCGGGGCGGTTCTCGGGTGCCAAGGGGTCCTGGGGGGTGGTGGGGTGCATGGGCGTCTCCCGCTGATACGGCGAGAGCGGCGGCCTCGGCCGGCAGGGGCCCAGGTCACCGCTCTCGCGATCCTTGTGTGGTGGGGGGTCGGGTTCAGTGGGTGGCGAGGACCGCGTCCGCCGGGTTCTGGTCGGCGGTCTCGGTGGCCGGGGCTTCCTTGTCCTTGCCCTTCATGAGGAACACCGCGAGGATCGCGGCGCCCACGACGCCGGCGGCGCCGACGAGGAAGCTGGCGGACATGGCGTCGGTGAAGGCGCTGTGGGTGGCGTTCAGCAGGTTGCTGTCGTTGGCGGAGGCCGCGAGGGCGTCGCCGATGGAGTGGCGGGCGGCCGCGGGGGCGTCGGCGGGCATGTTGTTGGTGAAGGTGCTGGAGAGGATCGCGCCGAGGATGGCGACGCCGAGGGCGGCGCCGGCCTGCTGGATGGTGTCGTTGAGGGCGGAGCCGACGCCGGCGTGCTCGTCGGGGATGGCGCCCATCATGGCGGCCATCGCGGCGGGCATCGCCAGGCCGGAGCCCGCGCCCATCAGGACCATCGCGCCGGCCAGGACGCCCCAGCCGGACTCGGTGGTCAGGTTGGCCAGGAGCGCGAAGCCCGAGGCGATGATCAGCAGGCCGAGGACGGCCATGACGCGGTTGCCGGTCTTGGCGATCAGCGAGGCGCCGATCGTGTTGAACAGCAGGGTCGCGACGGCGAGCGGGGTGAAGGCGAGGCCGGTCTCGGTCGGGGTGTAGCCGAGGACGAACTGGAGGTACTGGGTCAGGACCAGCATCAGGCCGCCGTTGGCCAGGGTGAGCAGGACCAGCGAGAAGCTGGCGCCGGTGAAGACCTTGTCGCGGAACAGGGCGAGCGGGACCATCGGCGACTTCGAGCGGGCCTCCCAGATGCCGAACGCGATGAGCGCGACGACGGTGACGGCGAGGGAGATCTGCGTGGACTGGTGGGACAGGCCGCCCTTGGGGAACTCGTTGATCGTCCAGACCAGGGCGCTCATGCCGACGACGGAGAGGACCATGCCGACCGGGTCGGCCTTGCGCCAGGGGCCCTTGGACTCCGGCATCAGGACCATCGCGGCGATGATCGCCAGGATCGCGATCGGGATGTTGATGAGGAAGACGACGCCCCACCAGAACTGGGCGAGCAGCGCGCCGCCGAGGACCGGGCCGCCGACCAGGCCGACCATCGCGACCGCGGACCACACGGCGATCGCCTTGGGGCGCTCGGCCTCGTCGAAGACGGTGATGAGGATCGAGAGGGTGGACGGCATGACCAGCGCGCCGCCGACGCCCATCAGGGAGCGGCCGATGATGAGCATCTCGGGCGAGGTGGCCTCCATGGCCACCACCGAGGCCGCGCCGAACAGCGCGAGACCGATGATCATCATCTTGCGCCGGCCGAACTTGTCGGAGAGGCTTCCCGCGGTCAGCAGGAGCCCGGCGAAGACCAGCATGTACGACTCGAGGACCCACTGGAGGTCCTGAGCGCTCGCGCCCAGGTCCTCCGCGATCGTCGGGACCGCCACGGTGAGCACCATGTTGTCGATGACCAGCACCAGGGTGCTGAGGCACAGCACGACCAGGATGAGCCACCGGCGTGGGTGACGTTCCGTCGTCTCCATCATCAAACCTTTCGAACGGCGTGAGCCCGGCGACCCGAGGCCGACAGGGGGGTGGGGCTTCTGGAGCCAATTATCAAACCAGCATAGCGGTTTTTTCCAGTCCCTTTCCGGTCTCAAACCTTGGCCGTGTGCACGTACACCGTGCGCCTTCTGAGAACACTGTACGACTCTGCGCACAGTGTGCGCAACCAGGTACGGCGTACCGCGTCGTGGACCTGGGTTTCTTCCGCGTCAGGCGGCCGGGGCTGCCGCCTTCAGGGCGGCGCCGAGTACGGCCGGGAGCCGGGCGAGGAAGGTGTCCGCGTCGGCCTCGGAGAGGATCAGGGGCGGGGCCAGGCGGACCACGTCCGCGGTCGCCGCGTTCACGAGCAGGCCCGCGTCCTGGGCGGCCTGCTGCACCTGGGCGGCGACCGGCTCGGCGAGCACGATGCCCAGCAGGAGGCCGGCTCCGCGGACCTCCTTCACCAGCGGGTGGCCGAGGGCCTCGATGCCGCGGCGCAGCTGCTCGCCGGTCCGCTTGACCTGGTCGAGAAGGCCCTGGCCCGCGATGGTGTCGAGGACCGCGAGGGCGGCCGCACACACCACGGGGTTGCCGCTGAAGGTCGAGCCGTGGGTGCCGGGGGTGAGCAGGCCGGCGGCGCGCCCGAAGGCGAGGGTGGCGCCGATGGGCAGGCCTCCGCCGAGGCCCTTGGCGAGCGTGACCACGTCCGCCTCGACGCCCTCGGCCTGGGCCGCGAACCAGTGGCCGGTGCGGCCGATGCCTGTCTGGATCTCGTCCAGGACCAGGAGCGTGCCGGTCGCCGACGTGATCTCGCGGGCCGCCCGGAGATATCCGGGCGCAGGAACGACCACACCGTTCTCGCCCTGGACCGGCTCCAGGATCACGAACGCGGTCTCGGGGGTGACGGCCGCCCGCAGCGCCTCGGTGTCTCCGTACGGAATGTACGTGACGTCGCCCGGAAGCGGCCCAAAACCAGACCGCTTGGTCGGTTGTCCGGTGAGGGCGAGAGAGCCCATCGTGCGGCCGTGGAAGCCGCCGACGGTGGAGACCATGTGGCGCCGGCCGGTCAGGCGGCCGATCTTGAAGGCGGCCTCGTTGGCCTCGGCGCCCGAGTTGGAGAAGTACACCCGGCCCGCGCGGCCCGACAGCTCCAGCAGCCGCTCGGCGAGCGCCACGGTCGGCTCGGCGATGAACAGGTTCGAGACGTGGCCCAGGGCCGCGACCTGGGCGGACACCGCCTCGACGACGGCGGGGTGGGCGTGGCCGAGCGAATTGACGGCGATGCCGCCGAGGAAGTCGAGGTACTCCGTGCCCTCGGCGTCCCACACCCGGGTGCCCGCGCCGCGGACCAGGGGGACGCGCGGAGTGCCGAAGTTGTCCATCATGGCGCCCTGCCAGCGCCGCGTCAGGCCGGTATTGGCGCCTTCGCCGCTCATGCCGCCGCTCCCTCACGGGGTGTGCCGTCGGGCACGACCATCGTGCCGATGCCTTCGTCGGTGAAGATCTCCAGGAGCAGCGAGTGCTTGACCCGGCCGTCGATGACGCGGGCCGCGCGCACCCCGTTGCTCACCGCGTGCAGGCAGCCCCGCATCTTGGGGATCATGCCGCTGGCCAGGTCCGGGATGAGGTTCTCCAGCTCGGTGGCGCTCAGCCGCGGGATGACCTCCTCGCTGTGCGGCCAGTCCGCGTACAGGCCCTCGACGTCGGTGAGGATCATCAGCATCTCGGCGTCCAGGGCGGCGGCAAGGGCCGCGGCCGCGGTGTCGGCGTTGACGTTGAAGACGCCTCCGTCGGCGGCGTCCTCGGCGTCCGTGCTGCGGGCGATCGAGGAGATGACGGGGATGCGGCCGTCGTCCAGGAGCGCCTCGACCACTCCGGCGTCCACGTCGGTGACCTCGCCGACGCGGCCGATGTCGACCTGCTCGCCGTCGATCTCGGCGTACGTCTTGTCGGCGGTCATCAGGCGGGCGTCCTCGCCGGTCATGCCGACCGCGTGCGGGCCGTGCCGGTTGAGCAGGCCCACCAGTTCGCGCTGCACCTGGCCGGCCAGCACCATCCGTACGACGTCCATCGTCTCGTCGGTGGTCACTCTCAGGCCGCCGGTGAACTGGGACTCGAGGCCGAGTCTCTCCAGCTGGCTGCTGATCTGGGGGCCGCCGCCGTGCACGACGACCGGGCGCAGGCCCGCGTGGTGCAGGAACAGGATGTCCTCGGCGAAGGCGGTCTTCAGCTTGTCGTCGACCATGGCGTTGCCGCCGAACTTGATCACGATGGTCTTGCCCTGGTGGCGGGCGATCCACGGCAGCGCCTCGACGAGGGCGTCCGCCTTGGGCAGCGCGGTGTGCTTGCGGGCGGCGGCAAGGCCGGTGGGGGTGAGGGAGGAGGTCAGAACGGTCATGAGGAGTACTCGCTGTTCTCGTGGACGTACTCGGCGGTGAGGTCGTTGGCCCAGATGACGGCGGACTCGGATCCGGCGGCGAGGTCGGCGGTGATGCGGACCTCCCGGCCCGTCATGCTCACCAGGTCGCGGTCCTCGCCGACGGAGCCGTTCTTGCAGACCCAGACGTCATTGATGGCGACATTGAGGCGGTCGGGGTCGAAGTCGGCGGAGGTGGTGCCGATCGCGGACAGGACGCGGCCCCAGTTGGGGTCCTCGCCGTGGATGGCGCACTTGAGGAGGTTGTTGCGGGCGATCGAGCGCCCGACCTCGACGGCGTCGCTCTCGCTTGCGGCGCCCACCACCTCGATGCGGATGTCCTTGGAGGAGCCCTCCGCGTCCCCGATGAGCTGGCGGGCCAGGTCGTCGCAGACGGCGCGTACGGCGGAGGCGAACTCCCCGTATTCCGGGGTGAGCCGGGAAGCTCCGGAGGCCAGGAGCAGGACGGTGTCGTTGGTGGACATGCAGCCGTCGGAGTCGACCCGGTCGAAGGTCTGCCGGGTCGCATCGCGCAGCGCCGCATCCAGGCCGGCCGCGTCCACGTCGGCGTCCGTGGTGAGCACGACCAGCATGGTGGCCAGGCCCGGGGCGAGCATGCCGGCGCCCTTGGCCATGCCGCCGACCGTCCAGCCCGCGCCCTGGTGGACGGCGGTCTTGTGGACGCTGTCGGTGGTCTTGATGGCGATGGCGGCCTTCTCGCCGCTGTGCTCCGACAGTTCACCGGCGGCCTGCTCGATGCCGGGCAGGAGCCTGTCCATGGGGAGCAGGGTGCCGATCAGGCCCGTGGAGGCGACGGCGACGTGGGCCGCGTCCAGACCCAGCACGTCCGCGACCTTGTCGGCGGTGGCGACGGTGTCCTGGAAGCCCTGCGGGCCGGTGCAGGCGTTCGCGCCGCCGGAGTTCAGCACGACCGCGCGGACACGGCCGCCCTTGAGGACCTGCTGCGACCACTTCACGGGGGCGGCCTTCACCCGGTTGGAGGTGAAGACTCCGGCGGCGGCGAAGCTCGGGCCCCGGTTGACCACGAGGGCCAGGTCCGGGTTGCCGTTCTTCTTGATGCCGACGGCGGAACCCGCGGCGGTGAATCCCTTGGCGGCGGTGACGCTCACTGTGTCTCCTCGTTCGCTTCTCCGCCCGCGCAGCGTGCCGGTGCGGCTGTCGTCGTCGTCCGCGGCCCGGTGGCTGCGCGGTCTCCCCCGGCTACCGCTGGGAGGGGCCCCCAGCTCACGGAGCGACTCCAATCGTGGAAAGTCCGGTCTGTTCGGGCAGGCCGAGGGCGATGTTCATGGACTGCACCGCACCGCCCGCGGTGCCCTTGGTCAGGTTGTCGATGGCGCTGACCGCGACGATGCGCCGGGCGCTCTCGTCGTAGGCGACCTGCACCTGGACGGCGTTGGATCCGTACACGGCGGCGGTGGCCGGCCACTGGCCCTCGGGCAGGAGGCGGACGAAGGGCTCGTCCGCGAAGGCCTTCTCGTACGCGGCCCGCACGTCCTGCCCGCTCACCCCGGGCCTCGCCTTCGCGGAGCAGGTGGCCAGGATGCCGCGGGGCATCGGGGCCAGGGTGGGGGTGAACGAGATGCCGACCGGCTCGTCCGCGCAAGCGGAGAGGTTCTGGGACATCTCGGGGGTGTGGCGGTGGCCGCCGCCGACGCCGTACGGGCTCATCGAGCCCATGACCTCGCTGCCCAGCAGGTTCGCCCTGGGCGCCTTGCCCGCCCCCGATGTGCCGGAGGCGGCGACGATCACGGCCTCGGGCTCGGCCAGGCGGGCGGCGTAGGCGGGGAACAGGGCGAGCGAGACGGCGGTGGGATAGCAGCCGGGCACCGCGATGCGCGTGGCCTTTTCCAGCGCAGCGCGGCCGCCCGGCAGTTCGGGGAGGCCGTAGGGCCAGGTCCCGGCGTGCGGGGAGCCGTAGAAGGCTTCCCAGTCGGCCGCGTCCTTGAGGCGGAAGTCCGCCCCGCAGTCCACGACCAGGACGTCCGGGCCCAGCTGTTCGGCCACCGCGGCCGACTGGCCGTGCGGCAGGGCGAGGAAGACGACGTCGTGCCCGGCGAGCGCCTCGGCACTGGTGGCTTCCAGTACGCGCCCGGCGAGCGGGGCCAGGTGCGGCTGCAGCGGGCCCAGCGGCTGCCCGGCGTTGGAGTTGGCGGTCAGTGCGCCGATCTCCACTGCGGGGTGTGCGAGCAGGAGGCGCAGGAGCTCGCCCCCCGCGTATCCACTGGCTCCGGCAACGGCTACTCGCGCTGTCATGTTCCCCTCCCGGTCGATGTCCCGACTTTCTCGGAGGGTGCCCCGCGCATCAATATGACTCACCATGGACATGACAAGTTCAATGCCCGGGAGAGCCCCGGCCGGTTTCCGGTCCGGGGCTTTCGGCGTACGGATCGAGCGCTTTCGCCCGCGCGTTCAGGCCACGGCGGCACCTCCGCCGTACAGCGCCTCGACGTGCGCGAAGCCCTCGGCGCGCAGGCCCGCGACCGCGTCCACGGCCTCGGCGTACTGCGCGCGCACGACGTCGTCGGGCAGCCGGTGGTGCGGCGGGCGCCGGGCGTTGCGCTCCAGGCACCGCTCCAGGGGGGTCGTCAGGATCAGCACCACGGCGGGGACTTCGTAGCGTTCGGCCAGTTCGAGGAGCTTGGCGCGCATCACCGGGTCGCTGTTGGCGGCCGCGTCGACCACCGTCGTCAGCCGCCTGGCCAGGCGGCTCTCCAGGACGGTGCCCAGCATGAAGACCGCCTCGTCGATCGCGTCCTGGTCGAGATCCCGCACGTCGTTGCAGATCAACTGACGGAAGGTGTCCAGTTCCAGAACGCTCTCGGCGGGCCAGGTGGTGGCCAGATGTGTCTTGCCGCTCCCTGCTGCCCCGAGCAGCACGATCAGGACCGGAGAGGGGAAGGCGGTGTCGGGCACGGCTCGTCTCCAATGCAGTGGGTGGTGGGCGGCCGGCCCTGCCGCGAGGTCGTCGCGGGCCGAGGACTGCGGCAGCGGCGGGCCGCTGGGCGGCGGGGCCGGGCCGTCGCATGCGGACGACGGCCGAAGGTGAAGGTGCGCGCGGTGTCGCGCACGGCCCCCGACGCCGAGGCGGTGCGTCCGGATGCGTGGAGCTCCGTGCTGTTCCCGGGAACCGGCGTCTGCACGGTTGTACCGCAATGTCCCCGGTCGCGTTCAGTGACCAGCTGTCCGGGCACGCCCTCCTGGCGCGAATCCACCGGCCCCGTACGGGCCTGCCGCAGCCGCCTCCCGGCCCCCGCTCACCTGCCCTGACCTGGACGGCAAAAGGCGCCCGGCCAAGGAGAGGGTCTCCTTGGCCGGGCGCCTGAAGTGGTGCGGGCGGGGCTGGTGCCGCCCGCGGTGTCGCTCAGAGATTTACCGGGAGCTTGCGCAGGTGACGTCCCTCGCCGGGGAGGTCGAAGTACTCCAGGTCCTCGCGGGCCACCCCGAGCGTGGTGCCCGGGTTCTGGATGAGGAGCTGGTCGAGCGCGATCTCCGCCTCCAGACGGGCGAGCGCGGCGCCGATGCAGTAGTGCGCGCTGTGCCCGAAGGCGACGTGGCCCACCCCCCGGCCGAGCTCGCGGGTGATGTCGAGCTGCTCGGGGGCCTTGAACTCGGCCGGGTCGAAGTTCGCGCCGAGCAGCGCGCTGGTGATCGCCTCGCCCTTCTTGACCGGCATGCCCGCGAACAGGAGGTCCTCGGTCGCATACAGCGGGGCGCCCATCGGGACGGGCGAGGTGAAGCGGAGCAGCTCCGGCACGGCGCGGCCGAGCAGCGAGGGCTCGGCTCGCAGGCGGGCGAGCTGCTCGGGGTGGTCGAGCAGGGCGAGCACCGCGCTCGCGATGAACAGGGCGGGCGGGGTGATGCCCGTGTTGATGAGCAGCAGGATCAGCGCGACCATCTCGGTCTCCGTGAGCGCCTGGCCGTCCTCCTCGCCCGACTTGAAGAACCCGGAGATCAGGTCGTCCTTCGGTACCGCGCGGCGCTGGGCGATGAGCGTCTTGGAGTGCTCGACCATGTTGCGCAGGGCCGGGATGACCAGGTCGATGTCGCCGGAGGCGTAGTCGCGGATCCAGGTCTGCATCTGCGGCACGTCCTCGTCGTCGATGCCGATGAGGGCGCAGATGACGGTGGAGGCGAGCGGGTAGCCGACGTCTTCGAGGAGCTCGGCCTGCTTCTTCGCGGCGAGCGGGGCGATGAGGTCGCGGGTGATCTGCTCGATGCGCGGGCGCAGCGCGTTGATGCGGCGCGCGGTGAACGACTTGGTGACCAGGTTGCGCAGCCGGCTGTGCTCCTCGCCGTCCACCAGGACCATGATCCCGAGGTAGTCGCGGTACTCGGCGGGCAGCCCGTACGCCTCGATCATCTGCTCGGCGATGCTCGGGCCGTCGGTCTCCAGGCCCGGCACCTTGCCCTGGTCGCGGATGAACCGCGGGTCGCTGAGCGCCGCCTTGGCGTCCTCGTACCGGGTGACCAGCCAGACCGGGGTCTCCACGTCCGGCAGCGTGACGCGGACCAGGGGGGCCTGGCGGCGCAGCTCGGTGTAGCCGCGGACCGGGTCGCTCACGAGCTCCGAGGTGAGCGCGTGGACCTGCTCGGCGGCCTCGGCGGCCTCGGTGACCTGCTCCGACACGATGGTGGTCATGGTGTTTCTCCTTCGAGGGGGAATGGCTCCAGGGCGGCGGCGGCCGCCCGCACCAGGTAGCCGTTCACGGAGAGGCCCTGGCGGCTCGCGGCCTCCTCGATGCGGGACTTGAGGCGCTCGGGCAGGCGGAAGTGGATGCGGGCCATGACGCGGTCGTCGAACGGGTCCGGGGCGGGCCGCAGCGGCCGTACGGCGCCGGCCGCGGGCGCGAGCAGCGGCTCGGCGCGCGTGCGGGCAGCGGCGTCGCCGGCGTCGGCTGCGAGCATCGGCTCACGGCGGAGCCGGTCGGCGTACGGCGTCAGGTCCATGGGCGTCACAGTGGCCGGGAGGCGCCCGGCCGACAAGGCGCACCGATCATCTGCGCGGTCCGCGAGCACGGCTCTGACCTGGCCTTTTTGGTGATCGCCAGGGGTGGTCAGGGGTGGAAATTGGACAGTTGAACAGGTCCTCCCGGGCCCCGAAACGCACGTGCGCGCCTGCCCCGGGTGAGGGGCAGGCGCGCACGTGAGGGGGCGGCGTGAAGGTGGCGCCGTACTCCCTCTTCTCCCGGGTCGCTCAGGGGCGCAGTTCCTGGGTGCAGCACTTCACGCTGCCGCCGCCTTTGAGCAGTTCGGAGAGGTCGATGGGGAAGGGTTTGTAGCCGCGGTCGCGCAGGTCGCCGGCCAGTTTCACGGCGGCCTCCGGCAGGACGACGTTGAGGCCGTCGCTGACCGCGTTGAGCCCGAG
>NZ_BAAASQ010000032.1:0-80877 GCF_039532965.1 Streptomyces mauvecolor
CACCGGAGGTCTTCGCCATGATCAAGACCAACCAGCGTTAACAACGCTCGTGATCAATACATCTAGCACGGCAGCCCGCGGTCGTCGTCGAGGAAGACGACGGCCGGCGGTCGGCACGCCACCTCTTTCGAGCCCGGGCTCAAGTGTACGGCGTGGCCGGGGGCCGCAGGCCGAGCCACTGCTCGGCGTCCCAGGCCTGGAACCGCTCCACCTCAGTGAATCCCAGCTTCGCCGCGAGGCGCATGGAGCCGACGTTGGCGGTCTGGGTGGTGAGCACCATTGGCTCGCCGGGAAACATCCCGTCGAACCAGTCGAGTGCCGCCGCGCACGCCTCGGCGGCGTATCCGAATCCCCACGCCCGCGGCAGGAACAGGTAGCCGAGATCGGCCTTCCCCGTGGCAGCCGGGCGACTGTGCCCTGTCGCCCTCCTGAGCAGGATCTGACCGATCATCGACCCGCCGCGATCAACGACGAAACTTCCGGGCCACCGCTGGGGCGTCTCGGGCAACTCGCGCTCAAGCTCGTCATGTGGGCGGGGGCCGCCGAGGTAGGTGTGCACCTCCGGCGAGGCGAGCAGCTCGACGAACGCCGCACGGTCCCGGGGCTCGGGCTCGCGGAGCACGAGCCGCTCAGTCCTGATCGGGGCAGGCGGCCAGGTGGCGAACCCTAATTCAGTCATGGCAGGCAACCTATCGCGCGCTCGTAATCGCTTTCACAACTCCCGGAGAGGTCATGGCTTCGGCCGGACCTCATCGACCCCGGCTCGTCCGATCACGTGAGTGTTGTGCACCGGGGAGCGTGCCGCGCCGACGGCCTCGGCGGCGCAACCGCGGCCATGCGCGCTGGAACAGCTCGTACGCGATTTCACGCTGCTCCAAGGCGGAGCGGCCGATGATCGGGCTCGGGGAAATCTGGGATGGGCCGTGCGCCCGGTGAGCCCGGTGGCACACAGCCAGAATCCCTCCGCCAGCCAGCGCGGCAAGCCCTGTTGACCAGACTCTTGGAATGCAGCGCAGACACGACGCATGCCGGTGCCTCCGTCGACGTGGGCAGGGGTGGTACCGCCGGCCAGGGCGAGGGCGGCGGCTGTCATGGCGATGGTGCTTCGGAGCTCCCCATGGAAGGCCCTCTCACATGCTGTCCGTGGCCGGCCCCCGCGCGACGCCGACGCACCACGAACCGCACTCACCTTGCGGTTGCGTCGGGCGGCGCGATGGGCAGTTCCGGAAGGCAGCGGTCCGGTGGCCGTCTTTCGGCCTGTGGGCCGCCTCGCCGACAGGGCATCGCTCCCGATCACGTGGGAGAGGGGAGCTGTCCGCGTACCCATGCAGGATCGGGGTTGGTGTGCGGCCGGCCTGACACGACGACGGTCGGCACGGTCTCATTGCCGCCGTTGGCTTCCCTCACCGTTGCTGCTCCAGCCGGGTCACGCCAGATGTCGACCCAGTGCAACTGGCGTGCGTCACGGCCCAACCGGATGCGCAGCCGCAGGCAGTACTTGCAGCCCGGCCGCCAGTAGACGACCGGCCCTCCGTCGACCGCGCTGCGGCGTTGTGCCTCCAGCTCACCGACCGACCTGGGGAAAACCAGCGCGGAGTGCACGACTGCAAGCAGCACAAACATCAGCAGGAATACCGCGGCTGTGCCGGGGCGCCCCACGACGATCATTTCGGTCGCAACGACTGAGCCGCAGAGCACCAGCAGCATCGGCAGGATCCAAGCGCGCATCATGACGACGCAGGCTACCGATGCATCGAAGGATTCCCCGAACCAGGTTGCCGGTCTGGGTATTCAGCCGGACGCCGGAGGATCCTCCGCGATGGCGGTTGCACGGAAGCAGCGCTGCGTCTCACCCGTGTGAGGGCGCGGCTGTCCTCGTACGGTGTGCCTCTCGGTACGTCGCGCGGTGTCACATCTGGCGCTGCTGCGCCGTCCTTACCGCAGAAGCGGGAGAAGGGATCGTCAGGATGAAAACCGTCATAGTGTGCGTCTCCGTGTCACACGGCAATACGCGCCGTGTCGCCGACGCCATGGCCCAGGTACTGGGCGCGAAGGTCGTCTCGCCCGAAGAGGCCGACCTGGCCGAACTGGCCGACGCCGACCTCGTCGGATTCGGGTCGGGAGTGTTCTACAGCAGGCTCCACCCCCGTCTGACCGACTTCGCGAAGGCGCTTCCCGCCAGAGGGGGCCGGGCGTTCGTGTTCGCCACCAGCGGGCTCCCCGAGATTCCGCTTGCTCCCTTCACCCGCCCCCTGGTTCAGCTCCTCGAAGGCAAGGGCTTCGAGGAGGAGGAGAGCTTTACCTGCCGGGCGTTCGACACCTGGGCGCCTTTCAAGCTCGTCGGCGGGATCAACAAGCAGCGGCCGAACGCCGAGGACCTGGCCGCCGTGCGGGCGTTCGCTGCACGACTGCGGGACAGGGCAGGGCGCGAGGTGCTTGGGCCAGATCATTGAGGTGCGAATTCAGCGTGTTCTGGAGCAGATCTGGGCTGGCTTCTGGTGGGGTTGAGAGCCTTGTCCGGATGTTCTTGCAGTTTGTTGGTGCGGCACCATGCGGTCATGGCGAGCAGGCAAGGGCCGCCGGGTTTGCTCCGTAGGGTGAGGGCGGTGAGTCCGCCTCGACGGCCATGGCCTGCCGGGTACCTGATCCGGGGGAGCCATGGCTGTCATGGATGGTCCGGCTGCGAGCGCATTTCACACGCGTACAGTCCATGGATTCTCGTTGCGGCCCGGTCGCGGTCCGCGCCTGTACCCGTCCTTGGTCCGCACGACGGCATCACGCGTACTGGCCGAGGCGGCCCAGCCCGTGGCGGTCAGGCGCTCGGTTCGCGCTGGGGGCCCAGCGCGCTCGCTGCCTGAACGGTGTGGAGGTGGATGAGGACGTCGTAGGTCCGGCCGATGGCGATCTCAGGTGTCTTGTCGTTCGGGTACCGCGTTCCGATGCTGTGGGTCGGGCGCGGGACGGCCAGCCAACTGCGGGCAGCGGCAGGTGACTTGCGCAGGTCGGCGTAGTAGTCGCGGTACCGGACCTGGTCGAGCGTGTACTCGTTCGTGCCCGGACCGGCGGCGTCGACGGTGAACTTCTTCCACGCGCCGCCGAGCGCCTCGTCCTTGGAGAGGAAGGAGCCCTGGTCGAAGGTGGTGCCGACGGCGAGGTAGTCCGCGCCCAGGGTGTCGCGGAGGAACGCGCCCTGGGTCTTCGGATACGTCGTGGGGTCGGAAGCCGCGTAACCCGCGTGGTCGTTGTGGGCCGACAGCAGGATTCTGCTGCCCGTGTGCCGCTGCCACCATGCCGTGGTCTCGGCCATCACCTGGTCACGGTAGCGCTCCATGGCCGTCAGCGATTTCTGGTCGCCGGGGTCGAGGGTCAAGAAGGTGTAGGTCTGGGCGATGTTACGGGCGTTCTGGAGAGCGAACTCGGCGCCCTTGCCGCCCCCGGAGCTCTCACGTTGTACCCATTCCAGTACCTGTTGCGCCCTGGCTGCATTTTGCTGCCGCTCGGCGAGCGGCCGGCCCAGATAGGCGATGGCGTCGTCGAGCGGGCGCAGGCCGGTGAGGAGCTCGTTCAGGCGTGGCAGGGATTCCGGATGGGTCCGTGACACGTAGTCGGTGACGTTGTCGAAGACCCGCTCGTCGAGACTGGGCGCGCCGATGTCGTCGCCCAGGAAGTGGACGGGCCGTTCGGGGTGTTGGCGATTGCGGTCGCGCATCCACTGGACCAGGGTCACGAACTCCTCACGGTCCCAGGGGGATCCGGCCATCACTTCGTGGACGACCCGTCGTGCGTCGCTGTCGCCGTGCTGGATGTAGTCGTCGATCCGCAGACCCGCCGACCAGCTGATCTCCAGAGCGAAGGTGGTGAATCCCCTCTGCTCGACGAGGTAGCGGAAGAGACGGTCCTTGAGGGCGAAGAACTCGTGCGAGCCGTGCGTGGCCTCGCCCACGCCTACCACCTTGGCGTCGCCGACCATCACCCCCAGAGCCTGCAGATCCGCGGTGCCGGTGCCCGGCTCCGTAGACCGCAGGGGATGGGCGATCCGGTCCAGGGCGCGGACCGGGGCCGACGCGACGGCCGGTGCGGACGACACCGGTGCGGACGCCACTGGCGCTGCGTACGCGGCCGCCGCGGAGGTCAGCGTCGCGGCCAGGGCGAGAGCTGCCGCCACGAGATGTTTCCTGTCGCCGGTCATGTGTTGCCGACCATGTGTGATCACTCCCCAACGTGCTTGGTGTCACGTGCTGTGCTGCTGAGAAGATCGTCACCTGTGCGGCGGCCCTGGCGCGCTGGGGCCGGCCCGACACCTTCCCGGGGGATAACCCCAAGACCCGGGCTTCGGGGTCAGTCGCTCTGGGGCCCTGCCGGAGAGGGTGGGGCATGTCCTGTCCGGGGCACCCTCATGCGTCATTCCAGAGGTGTCTGCCGCTTGCGCCGGGCTACATCATCTGGCGCGGCCCGTCCCGCCCGGATCGTTCGTACCGTGGTCCCTGCCTCATCTGGACGCTACCGACCACGCCCGCTTCACGGGTGCCGTCGACGCCCCCTTGTCGGAGCTCATGGCAGGACGGCGGCTGCCACGGGCGCGCAGGCAGACCGGGTTCAGGTGGACACAGGCGTACGGGACAGCGCCGTGCGCAGTGCGAAGGCGCCGAGCAAGCCGCCTGCCGTGAACCGCTGAGCGGCCATGGCGCGGGGACGGGCGGCCAGAAACCCCGACACCCTTGCTGCGCCGAGCATGATCAGAGCGTTCACGGAGATCCCCACGATGATCTGCACGCTGCCGAGTTGGAGCAGCTGTCCCCAGGCCGGGCCTGCCTGCGGGTCCAGGAACTGGGGCAGCAGAGCGGCGTACATGAGAGCGATCTTGGGGTTGAGGAGGTTGGTCAGCAGCCCCATCGAGAACAGGCGGGCGTCGGAGGCCGGAGGCAGGTCCTGGGCGGGGTCGAAGGGGGAGCGGCCCCCGGGCTTGAGCATGCCCCAGGCGAGATAGCCCAGGTAGGCGGCCCCGGCGAGCTTGACCACCGTGAAGGCCACCGGCACGGCGGCGAACAACGCGGACAGGCCCGCAGCCGCGGCCAGCAGATAGCAGACGAATCCCACAGCGGTCCCACTGAGGCTGACCAGGCCGGCCCTGCGGCCTTGGGTGATCGCGCGGGAGGCGAGATGGATCATGTTCGGCCCGGGAGTCAGAGCCATGCCCAGTTCGACCAGGGCCACTCCTCCGACTGCGGTCAGAGTGATCACCGGTCAACCTCCAGGCAGTTCGTCGGGTGCCGCGTACTTGGCACCCCGTGCGTGGAATCGCCCGGCTGCAACGGCGGCTGCAACGCATCAGCAGCGTCTGCGTCGCTTCTGCTCTGCAGGATATGTCCTTGCCGCTCGGTATCTGCAGGCGCCCCTGACCTCGTGCTTACGATGGCTGACACGGTGAGGTGGATGGTCCCTGGTTGCAGTGTCCGGCATGGGAGTTGAGCACCCGATCCGGTGTGGGGGCGTCGGGGTGGACCGTGCGGGATGAGCTGTGGGATCGCCTGGAGCCGTTGCTGCCGCCACGGTGAACACCGGTTACGGTCTCCGGTTGCAAGCCGCCTCGTCACCCACCGGCAACTCGGCTTGCTGTGTTGGCCGTTGTCGGAAACCGAATGCCCCGGCGGACGGCCAGTGTCCTCGCGGGTGACCAGGGCGTCGCCGGTGAACAGCACCCCGAGTGCGGGGAAGCGGTAGGCGACGGTTCCCTGGGTATGTTCCGCCATCTCGATGGCCCGGGGCCGGCCGGGGACCCCGTCGAGGCGTTGGTCGCCGCGGAAGGTGCGCGCGCCGGGCACCGGTTTGCCGGTGACGCCGCCCATGCGGGCGAGATGCAGTGGGCCGCTGATTGCCGCGGGGCGGCGCAGCAGGTACGGAAGCATGGAGCGTTCCGGCTTCGCGTGGCCCATGGAACTCCGCGGCCCGTCGGTGAGGATCGCCGCGTCGGCCTCATGGATCCAGATGTCGGCGCCAGCTGCCTGGACGGTGCCGACGAGTCCGATGTGATCGAGGTGGCCATGTGTGAGCAGGGCCGCTCGGATGTCCCGCAGCGACCTCCCGGAGCGTGCCAGGTGCTCCTGCAACTGCCCCAGGTGGCCGGGGAGTCCGGGGCGACGAGCACCAGGCCGCCGGGGTGCTCGACCAGGTAGAAGTTCACTTTCTCGCGGCCGAGGCGCCCGACCGACGGTGCGATGTCTGCGATGTCCTGGACTCGATCGGGATGCGTGCGACGAGCCATGACGGGGGTGACGCTTCATGCCGTCGGCACGGGGCCGCAAGCCGTACGACTCGACCCTGCGTGCCGCACGAATGCGTCCGGACCATCCACGAACAGGTCACGCCGCCGGCCACACTGCTCGGCCAGTCCGGCCCGGACGGCGCCGCCGTACTGGCGACAGGCGAGCAGGAACGACGCCTATCGGTCCCCGCCTTCGTCGGCCACCTCGCCGACTGCGGCGTACGGCCGCTCGTCCCGACCGGGCCACACGCAGGACGCGTTCGGTGAGGGGCTGCAGCGCGAGCCGGGGAGACTCGGCATCCGGCTGCCGGAAGGGCGGAGCCGAAGGGGGGGGCATGGTCAGGTCGAGACTGCGGGCGCATACGGCGCGCACCAGCGCCGGCGTGCCGCCCTCCCGGGCGACGAGCGATCGACGAAGTCGCGATGTGCCAGTTCAGCCGGTCGACTCAGCAGCTGTGGGGCCGCAGTTCCAATCGAGTGATGTTGTGCCCCACCCGTGTCTCCATGGCTGGACAGCGGTAGTCAACCCCGGACACCTCGGAAAGTAAGGAAGGTAGGCTCATGCGACGCATTGCTACGGTCGTCGTCAGCGTGGCTGTACTCCTCGCCCTCGGCGCCCCCGCCGTCAACGCCGCGAGCGCCCCGGCCATGGACAACCAGGACAACAATCTGCTCGACAGCCTATTGGGCTCGTCCGATCCCGGTGAGGGCCCCGTTGCCCAGACGCAGGAGACCCTGGACGGGGTGGCAACACTCCACGGTCTGCTCGGCTGACGCCCGGGACAGAGTGATTCGATCAAGCGAAATGCCTGCGGGGCGGTGCGCACGCCGTACGGGGTGCGCGCTGGACGGCTCGCGGGGCCGGCGTCGTCCAGCGCGAAGAGCCACCCCCGGAGGGAGCGATCAGCCTCCGTGCGCGGTGAGTATGTAGCCCTCAGGGCCCTCGAAGGAGAACTTCGGCCCGAAGGGACTGTCCGTCATCGGTTCGACGATCTTGATGCCGGCGGCAGTGAGGTGGTTGTGGAGCTGATGAGCGTCCGGGGTTCGGAACCAGATCACCACGCCGAGGCCCGGACGTTCGGCGTTGGCGAGGTCGACGCCGGGGAGGAGCGCGCGGACGGCGAACGGGGTCGGCTGGGTGTCGAACACGACCGCGTGCGGGGGTGAGACCGCAGCTCGACGCAGGCCCAGGTGCTGCTCGCAGAAGGCCGCCGCAGCTTCCACGTCGTGGACCTGCAGGGCGACGAAGTCGGGACCGTCGATGGCAACAGGCATGAACTTCCCTCACTCTTCAATGTCAGAACTTTGACATTGAGGTTAGGGTGCCGAGCGATCCATGTCAAAATGCTGACATGAAGGAAAGTGTGCCGACGGAGCCGCTCCGCCCGGCGGATGACGTCACCCGCCACGTGGGGTACCTGCTCAAGCGCGCCCAGGCTGCCCTGCGCGGTGCGATGGACAAGGTTTTGCGCGAGTACGGGCTGACGGTGCCTCAGTACGCCACGCTTGAGCTCCTCGCTCAGCATCCCGGCATGTCGAACGCCGACCTTGCCCGCGCGACATTCGTCACCCGACAGTCGGGGAACGTCGTTCTGCGGGGCCTCCAGGAGGCCGGATTGATCACCCGGCCCGCCACCGCTGATCATGGCCGCGCCCTGCCTGCCCGCCTCACCGAAGAGGGCCGGACGCGTCTCGCCGAGGTGCAGGCCGCCGTGTACGCCGTCGAACAGCGCATGATCGAGGCGATCCCGCCCCAGCGCGTCGCGGCGCTTCTCACCGATCTCGACCGCATCGCGGCAGCCCTGGAGGGCTGATCCGCCCAGTCGGAGCGCCGAGTGCCGCGGTATGGCCGCCGAGCGACTGGCCGGTCAGAACAGGCCGGAGGCCGGGTTGGCCGAGGACCGCGACGATGGCGGAGACGTACGCCGCGGCACGCCGGCGGTCTTGAGGGGGGCCGCTCACTGGCGCCGCGGCCGCGCCGATCGATTGCGCCGACGCGGTGCCGGGGCCTCAGATGTCGGCAATCGCGTCCCCTCGCCTGCGTGGCCGGTTAGTGCGTGCAGCAGGACGACGGGCGGCTCCTCTCTGCCCCAGTCGTGACACCAGATGCGTACGCCGTCGCGCACAACGGTGCGCCCGGCCAGGCCATGGACTCGGCCTCCTCTGGCTCACCGTGGTCACCACCCGGCTGATGCCGACGGCGTCCCGGCGCAGCGGTAACCCCCTCACCCGCGCTCCGCTCCCGGCAAGCTGGGCAACCAAGATCACCAACCACGAACGGACAGGAATCAGCAGCATGACTGGACCAGTGAAGGGCCCCGCCAGCTACTTCCCCTCGATCGAGAAGAAGTACGGTCGCCCGATCGTCGAGTGGAAGGAACTCATCCGCTCCTCCACCCTGACCAAGCACATGGAGCTCGTCTCCTGGCTCAAGACCGAGCACGGCCTGGGTCACGGCCAGGCCAACGCGCTCGTCGCGCACACCCTCGCCGAGGACAGCGGAAAGTGAACGGTGCCTGACCCCGGACAGGGGGGACCGTGGCCCTCTCGCGTGGTCAACCGCGGGAGGGCCACGATGCTTGTCCGGTCCCCGGCCGGGCGGGAACCGAGCACGCCCGAGGGTGCGTTCCCGACGGTCGGCGGCTCCGACCGCCCGGGCGGGGGAACGATCTCCTGGGGACCCGGAAGGCGTTCTACCGGCGGATCGCCGAGATGAGTCCGCCGGGCCCTTCCTCGCCCTGCGGCGGCGTGCTGATCGGGCGGCCGTAGGCGGCAGCGCGCTCGCGCAGGGTGTGGCTGTCGGCGTCCCAGCCGTGTCCGGCCAGCCAGGCCACCGGGTCGTCGGGCATCTCCGAAACCCACATGGACGCCGGCGATCCCGGCACGGCGTCCGCGCCGAAGCGCTCGATCACACCGCGCGAGCCCAGCGTCAGCCCCATCCGGCTGCCCGCCGCCGACTGCGCGCTGATCCGGGCCAGCAGCAACTCCACCGCGTCCTCGGGCAGATAGATCAGCAGTCCTTCGGCGATCCACACGGTCGGAAGGGCCGGGTCGTGCCCCGCGGCGGCCAGTGCGCCCGGCCAGTCCTCACGCAGATCCACTGCGACGGTGATCCGCTCGCAGCGTGCGACGGCCTGCTCCTGATGCAGCACCGAAGCCTTGAAGTCCAGTGGAGCGGCGGTGTCGACCTCGAACAGCCGGGTGCCCTCGGGCCAGTCCATCCGGAAGGCCCGGCTGTCCATCCCTGCGCCGAGCAGCACGACCTGCCGGACCCCGCACGCGGAGGCTTGCAGCAACAGATCGTCGAGGAACTTCGTCCTGATGACGATGGAGAGTGCCACGCCCATCCGGCGGCGCCGCGCGGCCTCGTCACCGGGGGGCGGAGAGCCGGGCCACCGACCGCCGGCGGAGGCGAAGGCCTGTGCCAGTGGGTCGCGGAACAGCGCGTTCTCCCGCTGCGTCTCCAGCGCCCGCACCCTGGCCACCCCGACAGCTGTGGCCCACACTCCCGACGGCTGCACCTGCTCCTGCTCATCAGTCACCGCGCCAGCCTAGATGATGGGTTCCAGGGGGCCCGAGGAGGGGAGCCGGGTGCGTGGTCGGCGCGGGCGTGGCGTTCGACTGCGTTCAGGGCGAGTTGCAGTCAACGGACGCATGCGAACAGGCCCACACCCTGGTCGAGCAGGGTGTGGGCCTGGTGCCGGCGTTTCGGGTGTCAGTGCAGGGTGGCCAGCGCCGCCCCTTGATACGAGGCTCCGGCGTTCCAGAGCAGGAAGGAGTTCATGCCGTCTCCCGCTGCCGCTCTGATCTGGTCGGCGACTTCGGTGGGGCCGTAGTGGACGCCCAGGGAGAAGTCCTGGAGCCAGGGGACGACCGTGGCGCCGGTGCCCTTGACCTGCTTGGTGAAATCGGCCAGCGACCGGTTGACGATCTCGTACGGGCTGGAGTTCGGACTCGCGACCCCGTACTCACCGGCGGCCCAGTGCGAGGGGTACACCATGGGAGCGATGTAGTCGGCGTGCTGGGCGATGGCGGGGATGTCCTGGGCGATTTCGGTGGGCCGGGTGGCGGCGATGCCGAAGACCGAGACTCCGAGGTACTTGCCTTCGGGCTGGATGCGGTTCCGGGTCTCGGCGACGAACTCGGCGATGGACTTCTCGGGGGTCTTGTCGCCCAGGCCGGGGAAGCGCAGCGTGGAGAGCTTTCCGTCGGGGCGGCGAACGTAGTCGTACAGGATGTCATCGAAGCCCAGCTTGGCCGCTTCGGAGGCCAGGGCGATGTTGTACTGGCGGACCTCGGGATCGGCGAAGTTCGTGAACGAGAGCGTGCCGTAGTGGCCGCCGTCGTACGGGCTGCCGTCGGGAGCCAGGACCAGGCGGTTGTCCTTGCCCTGGTGGTGGGATGCCTGAGCCAGGATGGGGTCGCGGAAGGCGACGATGCGGCCGATGACGCGGGCTCCCATGCCGTGCAGGGTGTCGATCACCTTGCGTGCGTCGTAGCGGTTCTTCACGGCGCCGATCTCGCGGGCCAGCGGCACGGAGGAGTCGTAGCCGACCTCGCCGTTCTCGTCCTTGATGTCGAGCTCGACGGCGTTGAGCTTCTTGTCCTTGACGAGCTGGAGAACCGGATCGCGGACCTCGGACGAGGACCAGCCGATGGCGGTCAGGTGCGCGGCCCGGGTCAGGGGGTAGGGCGCGACCGCGTTGGCGTGCTCACGGGTGACGTTGCCGGCCGCGTCCGTGGCCGTCACCTCGATACGGGCGGGGGGCTTTTCGAGCCGGCGGGAGAAGGTGCCGTCGTTGCCGACGGCCACGGGCGTACCGGCTATGGAGACCTTCACCTGCCCCGCGTCCTCGACCCGGCCGCTTACCGTCATCGGTGCGCCGGGCTTGGTGGCCTTGGCGGGGGACAGCCGCAGTTTGGGGGCGATGGTGTCCACGGTGAACGTCCGGGACATGTCGTGCAGGAAGGGCAGGCCGCTGTGGGGTGTGGCCGTCAGTTCGTGCTTGCCCTCGGAGAGCGAGGGAGTGTCGAGTATGAGACGGCCGCCGGACTGGTGGGTGTGTACCGGCTTACCGTCGAGCAGCACCTCCAGCTCCGCCAGGTCGGCCCCGTCCTTGGCTGTGATGGCGAGGTGCGTTTTGCTGACGTCGGCCCGGCCCAACACGCTCTTGCTGCTGAGTCCTTCGACCTGGAGCTGGTGGGAGGAGGACTGTATCGCGAAGGCCCCGAGCGCCGCGCAGACCGGCACCAGCAGGGATATGGCTATGACGGCGTATCGCGTTCGGGGTCGTTTTCCGCGCATGTTCACTCTGCCGTTCTCGAAAGAGGGTTCCTTGCGATATGACATAGCCGCCACGCCGTCCGCCCAAGAGGGTTTGAGCGGGTAATCATGCATTCGGCCTATGAAGCCGGGGCGTGGGTCACGCTGTTGACCGAGGGTTGGAGGCAACGGGAAGCATCTCGTTCACCTCCGGAGGCATCATGCGTCAATCCCACCGAAGCGGCGGCGCGGTCGTCGCCGCATCGGCCATCCTGCTGCTCACCGCCTGCTCGGCAGCCCAATCCCCGCCGGAAGGGCGCCAGGACGGGCCGTCGGGACGGGCGCCCAAGGCCGCCGCGCAGGCAGCGGTTGCCGACCCCGCGACCGTGCATGCCAACGAGCTCGGGGCCGTTCCGGTGCTGATGTACCACCAAGTGGTGGCCGAGCCCAAGAGTGTGTACGACCGCACGCCGCAGGACTTCCGCGCCGAGCTGGAACGGCTGGCAGGGGAGAAGTACGTACCGGTCACCGCGCGAGAATTCAGCAGCGGGAGGATGGATATTCCCGCCGGTACTCACCCTGTGGTGCTGACCCTCGACGACTCGACCGTCTCCCAGTTCCGGCTGGGACCGGATGGCCGGCCCGCGTCCGACACCGCGGTGGGCATCCTGCTCGACGTCGCCGGGAAGCACCCCGGATTCCGCCCCGTGGCCACCTTCTTCGTCAATGCCGACCCCTTCAGCGAGCCGGGCGGCCGGAAGTCGTTGGACTGGCTCGTCAAGCACGGATTCGAGATCGGCAACCACACCCTGCGGCACACCACGCTGGGGACGGTGGACGACGACACCGCCCAGAAGGCCATCGCCGACAACCAAAAGGCGATCACCCAGGCCGTACCTGGCTTGTCGGTGGTGTCGATGGCACTCCCCAACGGCTCGATGGCCCACTCCCGGCAACTGGCGATGAAGGGAGCCGCCGACGGTGTGAGTTACCAGCATCAAGGCGTCTACCTGGTGGGGGCCGACCCCGCCCCATCCCCCTTCTCGACCACCTTCGACCCGGGTGCCATCCCGCGCATTCGCTCCCAGGCGGCGACCGGCCCCGAGGCCCAGTTCACTTCGACGGCCTGGCTGGACAAGCTCCGCGACGGAACGGTCAAGCGTTACACCTCGGACGGAGACCCGAAGAAGATCAGCTTCCCCAAGTCCGAGGCGGCCCGCCTGGCCCCGGCCCACCGTCAGGCCGCCCGTCCGTACTGACCGGGAACGGCCTACAGGCCCCGTACCTCAATGATCGAGGAGGGCGGCAGGACGAAGACGATGCCACTACGGCATCTGCAGGACGCCTGCTGCCCAGGCCCGCCGCACCTGCGCGCCTCTTGATGTACCCGGGTGACGATCACTCCGCCGATCCGGGGTTCTTGCGCCGGCCGGCACTTGCATGGAAGCGCGCCTTCTTCTGACGATTCCCGCACGTGTTCATGTCGCACCACTTGCGGGTGCGGCTTTGGCTGGTGTCGAAGAAGGCGGCCTGGCAGGTGGGTGATCCGCACAAGGCCAGTTTTCCGTCTCGTTCGCCCGCGATGATGCTGATCGCGTCGGCGGCGATCACGCCGAGGGCGTCTTCCACACGGGAAGCCGAGCTGAGCCGCCATTGCCGCCGGCCCTCGGGCGTCAGGACCGCTGCGGCCCGGCCCTGAGCGCTGCAGTCATTGATGACGTGGACGGCAGACGCAGGGAGAGCGACCTGGATCGCGGCCGCTGTCGCGACGGCGTGAATCGACTCCCGCAGTTCCCGGGCGAGTTCGAGCTGGGCAGGGGTGCACGAGTCCACGGCGAGGCCGTTCAGCGTCAGCCAGTCGACGAGTCGGTGCGGCGTGGGAATGCGCTCCACGGCGTCGCCGTGACGCTCCGAGAGGGTCCCCGTGAAGCTGGTCGCCAGCACCTTGCCGAGGCGGAAGTCAGGGTACGCGGCGCTCATGGAACCACCTTAGCCGGTTGCGGCACGGCTCGGAGAGCTGCTAGAACCGTCTTAGCTGGTTCTCGGCAGACCGGAGCCGGTTCCGCGACGGCCAGGAGGTCTCATGCCCCGTCCAACCAGCGAGGTGCAAGCCTGTGAAGCCCACGCCACTGACGCCGACCTCGACGATCTGCGCGCGCGACTGGCCGCGGCGCGACTGCCGGAGGCCGAGACGGTCCATCGCGCCACGCCCGACCCGCGCCGATGGGAGCAGGGCGTTCCTCTCGCCGACCTCATCGATGTCGTGAACTACTGGCGCACCGGCTACGACTGGCGGTTGTTCGAAGCGCGCCTCAACCGGATCGGCCAGTTCCGTACGACCATCGACGGTCTGGGAATCCACTTCCTGCACCGCCGATCGGCGCGCGCGGATGCCACTCCTCTGATCCTGACGCATGGCTGGCCAGGCAGCATTGCCGAGTTCATCGATGCAGCGGAGGAGCTGGCGGATCCGAAAGATGCGGACGCGCCGGCGTTCCATGTCGTGGTCCCGTCGCTGCCGGGCTTTGGTTACAGCGACAAGCCGGCCGCCACCGGGTGGGGAATCGAAAAGATCGCGGCCGCCTGGGTGGAACTGATGGGAAGGCTCGGCTACAGCAGGTTCGCAGCCCACGGCGGCGACTGGGGAGGCGTGATCACCGCGGTCCTCGGCGGCAGGTTCCCGGAGCACGTTCTCGGCATCCACACCACGCTCGCGCAGGCGCCGCCCGGGTTGACAACGGACGGGCTGACGGCGGACGAGCGCAAGTGGACCGAGGAGACCCGCGATTTCTGGCGCCACCGCGCGGCGTACGCGAAACAGCAGGCGACCCGACCGCAGACCATCGGCTACTCGCTCGTCGACTCACCGGTCGGGCTTCTCGCCTGGATTCTCGACAAGTTCGCCGAGTGGTCGGACACCGAGGACAGCCCGTTCGAGACGATTTCCCGAGACCGCATTCTTGACGACGTCACCCTGTATTGGCTGACGTCGACCGGCGCATCATCGGCCCGCAATTACTACGAAAGCCACAACTCGCTCGATCCCGAACTCCGGGTCGACGTTCCGTCAGCAATCACTATGTACCCCCGTGACATCGAGAAGTGTCCACGCCCCTGGGCACAGGAGCGGTACCGGCAGATCGTCCGATGGAGGTCGCCCGAAACCGGCGGGCACTTCCCGTCGCTGGAGGTTCCCGAGTATTTCGTGAAAGATCTACAGGAAGGCCTCGCGGCAGCGCTGGCCGCCCATCGGTGAAGCGGCTGGGTGCCGACACTCGATGACTTCCACGGCGACAACAGCAGCGTGCAAAGGGCGCCCCCGCGTCCCTCTGGCAGATCCCCGGAGCCCGCCGCCGGGCACGCCGGCCCAGCGGCGGGCCATGTGGCTGCCGGGTCGGCCTGGCAGGCGTCGACCCACCAGACCGGGAGGCCAGTTGCCATGCGCGTTTCCGTACGGAGCGCCGGGGCCGTGTCGATGAGCTTCTTGTGCCTGTCGAACATGCGGGCCTCCCGCGGGGGACGTGTACCGGAGGGGGAGGAATGCGCGGTCCCTCCCTCACCGCTGCCCGTCCTGGCCGGTTACGCCGCTCCGCCGCCCCCGTACACGGCCCGGGGCCCCACGCACTCGGCGCCCGACTCACCCACCCTGCGCCTCAGTTCACGATCCGACGTGACGACGACGCAGGGCCGCCCGGAGTGCGCGGCCCGGGCGGCCAGCTCGACGATGTGGTCGTCACCGCTGCCAGGGGCCGATTCGACTCGCACCCCCGGCACGGACTCCACGCCGCGCGCGGCGCCCTCGACGACGAGTACGACGTCCACGCCTTGCCGCTCGCCGTACCCCACGAGGTGGTCCCGCAGCCGCTCGGCCGCGCCTCGGCGGTCGCGCCACCATCCGTCGGGTACGGAGCCGACGACGTTCGCGGCATCGACGACGAGAAGGCTCGATGCGTTCATGTGGTCAGGGTCGCACGGATCACCCCGGCAGATGGCATGCACAAGGCGGCGAGGCCCTCCTGCTCAGCCCCCTCAACCGCCCTGCTCAGCAAAGACATCGCAGGTCGGGCCTGATGCGTGAGCGGGGTGCGGGGCAGGGGAGCCCTCGCACCCGACAGCACTTGTCGTAGGCAGGGATGAGGACACCGTTGGCGGTGAGGCTACGGCGCAGCTGCCCTGTCCCAGGACCGTCCGGCCCGCGACTGCCAGTTCTGCGGGCTTGTTGTCGGTGCCGTCGGGCCGGTGCAGCGGACATGGCCGTGTCCAGACCGCACTTGCGGACCATGCGGGCATGTCAGCTGAGAGTCTTTCCGATGAGCAGGTGGCTCGCTACGGCAGGTTCGCCGACGACCCGGCGCCCCCCCCAGGAGCTGGAGAAGTCCTTCTTCCTGGACGAAGCCGCGCTCAGTTCGCTCAAGCGAAGCGGCGCGGCTTCACCGCCTTGGATGGGCGGTGCAGTGGGGCACCGGGCGGACGCTCGGGATGTTCCTGATCCATCAGTGGCAGTCCCGGATGTGGTCGCCGAGTTCGTGGCCGAGCAGCTTGGCGGCGTGGAGGCGTTGGTCCTGAAGCAGTACGGATCGGGACCAGACGCAGTGGGACCACCCCCGTGAGTCCCATGACCTGCTTGGGCTGCGTGAGTTCGAATCGGCGGAGTTGGAGTTGCGGGCGGTTGTCGCTGGCTGGGTGTGGGTCTCGAACCCGCGGCCCATACTCAACCGTGCGTACCCATACCGACGGGCAGGTGTGGGTGCTGAGACCGCTCGACGGCGAGAATGCCGGGTAGCTCGGGGCAGGGGCCCCGAGCTGTGCGCCGGGCACGACCGGATCACTCGACGACGCGATCAGCCACACAATCTGATTGCCGATGGGACGCGCACCCGGGCTGTGCGGACATCGTCACGTGTTGACGTCGATCCGGCTAATGGAGCTGCCCTTGGACCAAGTGCTCCCGGGCGGCATCCCCGGCTGGTAACTGTCGCCGTTGTAGACCAGCGCCACCCACTGGTTGCCGGTCTGTACCCAGTCCACGGAATTGTAAGAGACGTAGTGCATCCCATTGGTGGTGACACATGTGTGATTACCGTTGGAGAAATGCACTTCCACGGCGAGGCCGCAGTGGGGGGTGGTGGCGTTGGGCCTGATGACCTGGGAAGCGGGCCCGGAGTTGGCGTGCGCCGCGGTCGGCGCGGCCAGCATCAGACCGCAGCTGGCTACGACTCCCGCCGTCAGCTGCGCAGCCTTCTTCATCATCGCGCGCTTGGGCTTTCCGAGTATGGGCATTGGGCGTCCTTTCCCTTCCGATACGGCATGGCGGAACGGTTGTCCGCGCGGACCTCGACTTGACCAAATCGTCGCGGCCGCTTGGCGAAGGCTTCATTGAGCGGTGTCGAGAGTTCCTGCTGCGTCATCGACTCACCGCGCCCCCGTCGCTGGTGCCCCTTACCGGGGCAGTTGGCCGTTCTCTTGTGCTGGTGGGACCTCCGGACTCGCGGCGAATGTCGTCGGCCTCGGCTTCGAGCCGTTGCCCCGACTGCCGGACCATGACGCTACGGGCGGGCATCCTTGGTCCGTCCTGGATTCGTCCTAGCCTGGTGCTGGCCTCGATCTTTAGCGCGGGGTCGTCGGCTTGCTGACGGCTCCTCTTCGGGTCTGCGGCGTCGTGGTTCCGTTGTTCGGACAAGTTGGTGGCTCGGCCGTCGCGTCGGGTGGGCGCCGGGTTCCACGGCTCCGGTGGGGTGAGGCTGCTCGTGGTGGCCGGGAAGTTCCTGGTCAGCAGGGGTTGGGGAGGGCTTCGAGTCGTGTCAGGGCGTCTGTGACCAGATAGGTCCATGGCCAGTGTCTAGTGAGGCCAGTGCGGTGGTGATGCGAGCGGCGAAACCTTGGACCAGGTCGGGTGTGCTGTCGCGGGGCCCTGACCGGTCTTGGCACTCGGGACCCGGGTGCACTATCACGTCTTCCTTGACCGTTCCGTTCAGCGACCTGTGGGGGTGCGGTCACCGTCACTGTTTCCGTTCACAGAGCCCCCCCCGCATTACAGGCGTCGCTGTCCGGAACCGGCGCGGTCGGCCAGCCCGGACAGGGGGACCAACACATGGAGGGCCGTGTCAGCGGTGATCCCTCGATGCTCGTCCGTCTCGGACCACGCCCGGGCGGCTTCGGTCAAACCGCCGCGGCAGGCAGTGGCCAGGGCTGCCTGCAGGGTGTCGGACAGGCTGATGATGAACGCGCTCTCGTGATCGGGTGCCGTGGCATGCAACGGCCCGTCCTGGCTCAGCAGTTCCCTGGGACCGACTCTCGGGTAGCGGGAGCCTCCCACCCCACCCGGGACCACATCGGTCAGAGGATCCCGGCCATTGACGATCGGGCGGACCTCACGCCGCCTTCGTCGGGTGGAGGGCACGTGATGCTCATGCTGAGAAGGTCCGGTCTTCTGGCCATCAACCAATGATCGCGGAGCTGGCGGGCAACTGTCGTGTGAATTCGCCTGGTCTCCGCTCAGGGCGGTAGTGCAGGCCCCTCAAGGCACGCTCGCCCCGGACACCCCTGCGGAACGGCGGGACTGCAGCCCGGGGATTCACGGAATCGCGGCCTGCACCGAATTACCTGAACGTCCGCACCGGCCGCGCAGGACTCGCGCCCACGACGAAGGCCCCACCGGCAGTCGGGGCACTCTCGTCGCGGACTACACCTCGTTGAAGCCACGCGACGCGTCGTAGATGCCAGCCTCGATGACGACCACGAAGAACGACGTCACGACGTAGTGGACCATTACGCGGTCTTCCCAGTCCGCGCGCGTCACCGTGTCGCTCCTATAGGCAAGGTGGTGACGGGGCCCTTCAGGCTCAGCCGCGATCCTGTCGACGAGACGCAGGAACTTCTCCCGGTCCGCGGCCGGCATGCAGTCACGGAACCGCACAACCTGGTCGGTGAAATGCACGCGTTTCTTCATCGAGTCAGGATTTACGGACGCGGAGAACTCCCTTGCCAAGGAAATTAGTTGGGGCTAATCGCCTGTGCCTGGCACGGGCGGCGGCCTTCCCCCGAATGTCGCAGGCGAGGCCGGATTGGCGAGTTCCCTGCAGCGTCCGGCACGGCCCGGCGGCTGCCATCGAGCTCGGGGACGTATGGGTGGATTGTGGTTGCGGGAGATACCGAAAGCCTGGCCATTGGGGCGATGGTGTTCTCCGGGCGGGTGAGCAGATCGCGCGAGGCGCGCCCTAGACCTTCACTCCCAGCAGCTCCCGCAACATCTGGCTCCCCAGCGGGGTTACCTTGACCGCGCGCCCGGAACCGACCCGCCGCACCCACTGTCTCTCCAGCGCCGTCGCGCACAGGGCTGCGCCCAGCGCTCCGGCCAGATGAGGCCGACGCTCCGTCCAGTCCAGGCAACTGCGTACCAAGGGCCGTCGAGAGCTCGCGGGATGTTCGTACCCCAGAGCATTGGCCAGCCAGGTGCGGCCCGTCGGCGTGACGGCGAGCCCTGAGTCGTCGGCGACCAGGCTCCGGCTGATCATTGCGTCGGCCAGAGCCACGCCGAGTTGCCCCGCGAGGTGGTCGTAGCAAGTACGGGCCCTTGCCTCGGCGCTGAGCTGCACCGACTGGCGCAGGTTCCGCGGGCTGGCGGCGTCCGGGGCGAACGCGGCGAGGGTTTCGATCAGGACGGCCGCCTCCGGGCCGGCCAGCCGGACATAGCGATGTCGACCCTGGCGCTCCTCACTCAACAGCCCGCCTTCGATGAGGCGGGAGAGCTGCTCGCTGGCGGTGGAGGGCCGGACCCCGGCGTGCCGGGCGAGCTCGCCGGCGGTCCAGGCCCGACCGTCGAGCAGGGCCTGGCAGAAGGCGGCGCGGGTGCGGTCGGCGAGCAGGCCGGCGGTCTCTGCGAGCGGTGACATGGGTCCATGATGCCGCCGGAACGGTTCGGGCGACGCCGAACTGTTCCGGCCCTAGGGTCAGGGCCATGACGCACACGCTGCATGAGTTCGACCGCTGGGCGGAGGTGCGGGCGGCACTCGCCGACCCGGCGCTGGCCCCCGAGCTGCCAGCCGGCGACGAAGGTCCGGCTGGGGCGAGTGTCACCTGGCTGCGCGCCACTGTGGCCCGGTTCTGCTCCGGGGAACCGCATCGGCGGCGGAGGGCCCTGGTCGAAGCCGAACTTGCTCGGCTGGAGCCCGCCTCGCTGCGGCAGGCAGTGGCCGCGGCTCCGGCAGGAGACATCCGGACACGGGTCGTACGTGCCCTCGCCGAAGCACTGGGGATGCCTGAGCCCGGGGTGGTAACGGAGGCGGTGATCGTGGTGGCCGGAGCCTATTTCGGCGGTGGCGACACGGCGGCGGACGAGGCGGTGGCCCGATTGGTGGCGCGACTGGCGCCGGACCCGGCTGATGAAGCCGCCCTGGAGGCCGCCGCCAACCACATCGGGGTGCTCGTCCAGGCATGCGACGCGACAACCGCACTGGTCGAGGCCGCGGCCGACCGCGGTGATGCCCCACTGGCCCGGGTACTCCGGGAGGACCCCCCGGTACGGTCCATGCGCCGGGTCGCCGTACGTGCCACCCGGATCGCAGGCCGACACATCGCCGAGGGCGATACGGTGCTCCTCGACCTTGCGACGGCCAATCGCTCGCACGCCGTGCCCCTCACCTTCGGCGCACCGCCGCGCGTCTGTCCCGGCCGGGCTCACGCACTCTCGCTGGCCGACGGGCTGCTCCAGCGTCCGCTCACCGCCTTCGCCCGCCTGCACCATCAGGCCGCCCCGCTGCTGCTGCCCAATGCCTGGGACTACGCCTCCGCGGCCGCCCTGGCGGCGCAGGGCTTTCCGGCGATCGGCACCACAAGCCTGGGCGTGGCCGCGGCCGCCGGACTGCCGGACGGTGCGGGTGCGACCGCCGAGGCTACGGTGGCTCTGGCCCGCCGGCTCGGACAGGGCTCCTTCCTGTTCACCGTCGATGCCGAAGGGGGCTTCAGCGACAACCCGGCGGAAGTGGCGGAGCTGGCCCGGAGGTTGTACGAGGCGGGTGCCTCGGGCATCAACCTCGAAGACGGCCGTGCGGACGGCACCCTCGCCTCCGCGGAACTGCACGCCGCGAAGATCTCCGCCATCAAGGCCGCCGCGCCCGCGCTGTTCGTCAATGCCCGTACGGACACCTACTGGCTGGGGCGCCAGGAGGAGGGGACTGCGGAGCGTCTCGCTGTCTACGAACAGGCCGGTGCGGACGGGGTGTTCGTGCCAGGGCTGTCGGATCGGGACAAGATCGCCGCCCTGACGGCAGCTCTCGTGGTCCCGCTCAACATCTTGTACATGCCGGACGGCCTCACTGTGGACGACTTGGCGGTGCTGGGCGTGCGCAGGGTCAGCGTCGGCTCGCTGCTCTACCGCAGAGCCCTGGCCGCGGCCATGGCGACCGCTGCGGACTTGCGCGCCGGTCGGCCCGTGGACTGCACAGCCGTCTCCTACTCGGACGTACAGGCACTGGCGGTGCCTGACGGGGCGTCATGGAGTTCCGCCTGAGGTACCGAGCCGCCCGGATCGGTGGCCGGCTGCCGGTCATTCCCCGCCGCGTGCGGGCTGGCGGCCATTCCATGTCTGGGTCGCCGGTGGGCAGGCCGAGCAGTCGTGACCGTTCGCATGCTCTGAATGCCTGGTCGGAGTGCGGGTCGAAGGCGTACACGACCTGCTGGTAGGCGATGCCTGGGTCGTGATGACCGGACCAGGGGCGGATATTGGGTGGTCTGCCCGCCCCATGAGGACGCAGCATGGCTCGCATGACCTTGGCCACCCCCGTACTGCACACCGACCGCCTGCGACTGCGCCCCTTCACCGATGCCGACGCGGGCCCCCTCTACGCGCTGCACAGCAGCACCTGTGTGATGCGCTACTGGGACTCCCCGCCGTGGACCGACCGGACCCGTGCCGAGCGCTTCCTCGCGATGTGCCGGACGATGGCGGACGAAGGCACCGGGGCGCGGGTGGCCATCGACCGGACCTCCGACGGGGCCTTCGTCGGCTGGTGCGGCCTGACCGGATGGAACCCGGACTACCGCAGCGCGTCGTTGGGCTACGTCCTCGACGAGGCGGTGTGGGGTCACGGCTACGCGACGGAGGCCGCGTACGCCGTGCTGCGGTGGGCATTCGACACACTGGACCTGAATCGAGTGCAGGCCGAGACCGATACGCGCAACGTGGCGTCTGCCCGGGTGCTGGAGAAAATCGGATTCGTGCGTGAGGGGACCTTGCGGGAAGACTGCGTCGTGAATGGTGAGGTGTCGGACTCGTGGGTGTTCGGGCTGATCAGGCGGGAGTGGCCGCCATCGGCCGTGCCGATTCCGGCCCGCTGAGGGCTCCGAACCACCACGTTGTGTTCAGAGGCATCAAGTCTGTTTCCGGTAGCGGTCTCGCCCGGGTTGTGTGAGGACGCCTTGGCGGGTGAGAGCCGAGGCGGCTGCGGGTGATGTCGAGGGATGCCTCGGCAGTGGCCGTGCCGGGCTTCAGGGGATCAAAAACCGGTGCGTATGAGCGGGTTTGCACTCGTATACTCGTGCGAGCTCAAGGGAGATGGGAGGCGGCGGCAATGAAGCTTGCTGAGGCACTGGCAGAACGTGCGGAGGCGACGCGTCGTGCGGAGCAGTTGCGAGCGCGCGTCGTCAGCAGCGCGCGGTACCAGGAGGGGGAGACGCCCGCCGAGGACGCGGCCCAGTTGCTGGCCGAGGCCGGTGAGGTGCTGGACACCCTCGAAACGCTGATCCGGCGGATCAACCGGACCAATGCCACGGTGGAGATGGGCGAGGACGGCACGCTCACCGACGCCCTCGCGCGCCGCGATGTCCTGCGGCTGCGCCACTCGGTGGTCACCGCGGCGGCGGACGCGGCAGCGGGTACAGGCGATCGCGGATACGGCCGGCAGCTTCGCTCCGAGCTGATGATGCTCTCCGCGCTTCCGGTCGCGGAACTGCGCGCCCAGGCGGATGCACTCGCCCGCGAGATCCGGGAGGTCGATGTGCGCATCCAGCGTACGAACTGGGAGGCCGATCTGCTGGACTGAGCAGTCCGGCAGGTCAGGACGATGTGGAGCAGGTAGCTGCTTCGGAGGCGTGCACACACCGAGGGTCGGCGGTTTTTCCGGCCCACCTGTGGCGCGTGAAGAGCAACGCGGGGGTTCGACTCCCCATCAACAGTGCAGCTCAGCACCGCGTACAGGTAAAGGTGCACATCGCACAGCACATCACCACGTGCAGATCCGGGGCAGTGAGGGCGGGTTCGGGGTTTCCACATCGCAACACCAGGGCTCGTATGCAGGCCCCTGCAGTGCCGGAGAGCTGCGTCCGGCAAGCCGGTGCCCTATTCCGGGGCACGGTCTCCGTCAGCGATGTCCCGTCGCCCAGCAACGAATTCGGGCCGATGCGATGGCGCTGCCGGTCGACTGTCCATCCCCATGCGGCCGAGCCGCAGTCCGGATCCCGGATCGACCGCGGCGAACTGCTCGCCCCACGCCGCCCGCTGCGAAGCCACCGTCTGACTCGCTTTGATACGGCAACCTCACTGACATCCGGGCGATTAGGCCGTACGAGGTACGTTTTGTGTGCTCGCGCACACCTCTGGGCTTCGCGTCAGTAGCTTGGCGAGTACATGCCCCGATGGGCGGTTCGTCGGTTCGGGAGGAGCGTGCCATGCACAGGTTTTCCGTTCTCGCAGCAGCAGTTGCAGGAGCCATCGGCCTGACCCTGGGAAGCACCGCTGTGGCAGAGCAGCCAGGGACACGGCCGGCCGGGCGATATCTGAACCTCCACCAGTGCGTCTACGTCGGCAGCGGCGGGCACTACACGAACGTGCTCCCGAACACGGCGAATAACGCCTTCAATACGGGGACGAACGTCTCCAGCACGCCGGACAGCGCGCTCTCCTGCGGCCCGGGGGACGGGGGCTGGAGGCCGGCGCCCGCCAACTCTGCGGTGAAGGCCTTCGACCTCACTGCCGGTCGCTACCTGAACGTGCATCAGTGCGTGTACTTCTCTCCCGGGCAGCACTACACAGCCGTGCTCCCGAACACCCCGAACGTCAACTTCAACACCGGTACCAACATCTCCGACACGGCAGATACGAAGCTGAACTGTGGCCCTGGTGGGGGCGGCTGGCGGCTGCTCCTGGCCAACTCCGCGGTCGAGTCGTTCGATCTGGCCGACAACCGGTACCTCAACGTGCACCAGTGTGTGTGGACGTCGAGCGGGCAGTACTACATGGGCCTCCTGCCCAACAGTCCCAATGTCAACTTCAACACCGGCACCAACGCGTCGCGCACAGCCGACACCGCGCTGAACTGCCGCCCTGGAGGCGGAGGTTGGACCCTCGACCGTACCAACTCGGCATACCGGCCCTTGGGCAGTTGAGCCCGGGCTGAGGGTGTCGTGAAGTGCGGTAGTCGCCGCCCCCCCTCGGATCTCCTGACCGAGGGGGGCGGTTTCCACGGATCGGCGAAGGTCTCAGCGTGAGTTGTCCGGAGCTGACGGCGTCCACTGTGCCGTTGTCCTCCTGAGTGCCGTCTGTGTGTCCGATCCGGCACCTGTTCATCCGCCCGGCTGTCCGGAGGCGGGGTCACCGGCCTCCGTCACTCCGCTCTGCACAGTTTCGGTGCGCTCTCCTTGAGGCCGAGGAGCCGGTAGTAGTTCTCTCCGAGGGCGATGTCGCGGAAGGCCCGGTCGTCCAGTGCCGTGTTGATCCGGCTGGTGACCTCGAGTTCTTGTTCGTAGACGCCGTAGTCCTTGTCGCGGGAGGCCACGAAGTCCGTTCCGGGGATGGCCCTGGTCGGGTACCGGTCGAGGAACGCGGCGTATTTCTGCCTGGCTCCCGGCCTGCTGAAGTAGTTGTCCTCCAGTACGCGCCAGCTGAGGTCCAGAGTGAGGTTGGGGTTCTCGTCCAGGAGTCTCGTCATGATCCCGATGTGCCGGTCGGGGTCCATGGCGGTGAGCTCTTTCGACAGGCCCATGTGCGCCCACACGAGCTTGTTCTCCGGATACAGCCGAAGGGTCTCCTCCATCAGATGGAGATACTTCGTCTGGTCCGCGTCGCTCCCGAGATCCGAGTGGATGGTGATCGGGATCCCGCGGTCCCGCAGCACCTTCATGAACGGCGCCCAGTTCTTGATGTTCTCACTCGTTGCGGGCGTGTGGTGGTTGGGGAACAGCGCCTGCTTGACGAGGTTGACTTCCCCGGCCCACCGGAACACCCCCGGGTACTCCTTGTCGTAGACGGTGATCCCGGGTGGGATGGTCTCCGGGTGGTTCAGGTCCATGAAGGTCATGGAGACCGTGAGTTCGGGGTCCTTGGGATGCGTCTCCACGTAGTTCTCGGCGTTGGCGAAGTCGTTCTTCATGCTCGGCACCACGGGCGTGCCGGGACAGTCCAGGTAGTACATGCAGTTGGAGTTCGTCGGCAGCGTCTGCCCGATGCCGTACATGCTCGCGTGCCGGACACCGCTCTTGTGCAGATACCCGGTGAGTTCCTCGAACGGAATTGCCTGCCCGCCGAACGGGCGGAAGTGCAGATGGCTGTCGACCTGCGAGGTGTAGGGCTCTCTCGCCCGGTCGAAGCACCCCGTCCCCGCCACCGCCGAACCCGCCCCCGCCTGCGACGCGACGACGGCCACCGCCGTCAGTACCGCAGCGGCCGCGCCGAGGCGCCTGCCCATCCGTGACATGACGATGGTGACCTCCGGTTGCCACAGTTGTCTGTCGTGACCCGGGAACAAGGGCGGACCACGTTGGTTCGGCCACATGAGCCTTGGGGGCTGTGATGCATGGGTTGCGTTGGTGTCAATGGGGCGGGCGTCACTCGCATCTGATTTCGGATGAAGCACACCCAACTCACCCTGAAAGCAAAGGCGTTGAAGGACAACTTGTCCTTGGGGCCCACCTGGGAGAAGGCCCTTTGGCGGCGAAGGCCTCGCCGAGGAGAGCGTACAAACCGGTTGTCACGGGTTGTAGCTGAGCGTCCACTTCTGATTCGGCAGGTCCTCGTTGTCGTGGGTGACGACCGGCGACTCGTTCGCGCCGCCCCAGCCCCGGTCGGGTTCAAGCACACGGCCGAAGAGGTTCGCGATGCGTCCTGGGCCGGCCGAATCCGCCGGGTCTACGTACCAGAGCTGGTCCTCGTTGGTGAAGCCGCGGTCGCAGTTCGACAGCCAGGTCGCCCAGCCGACCGGGCCCCGGGCGTAGCCCGCGAGGCAGCGGCCGTCCCTGCGGGTCGCCATGTGATACCGGCCCCGGCCGTCGGGGACCAGGTCCCAGAGCTGGTACGCCTCCGTGGTGCAGTTCCACACCCGCATCCGGTCGTCACCGGCCGGCATCCCCATGCAGCGGCCCGTGCCCTGGTTCCTGACCTGGAACGGGCCGACCGCCAGGGTCGATTCCGCACGAGCCCGTGGTTCGGCCGCCCCGGCGCCGGGCGTGATCGCCGCGAAGGTGGCGGCGAGTACCGCCGCGAGCACGGCGAGTCGGTTGCGTGGATTCACGAGTTCCCCTGTCTGACGGCCTTCGAGGCTTGAGTGCAGGTTCTCGCGGGGCGCGCCGCTCGAAAAGGGACTTCATCGTGAAACACCCCTAAGGGATGATGTGGGAGCCTCTGTCCACCAGAGCGCGCGCCGTCATCGCGAAGGTTGTGGACCGGGTGATCTGGGGTGGTGCGTGCACGTGGTTCGGAGGCCAGGGAGGGCCGCCCGTGCGCCGGCCGGGCGGGCCGCGGCGCACGGGCGGGCGGGGCTGGTGCAGACGCTAGTTGACGGAGACCGCTGACCAAGCGGCGGCGACCGCGTTCTGCTCGGCGCTGCCCGCGCCGTACAGGTCCTTCGCCGCGTTCAGGGTCGCCGTGCGGGCGGCCGCGTAGTTGGTGGAGGACGTCATGTAGACGGTCAGCGCCCGGTACCAGATCTTGCCGAGCTTGTCGTGGCCGATGCCCGAGACTGAACTTCCGTTGCAGGTCGGGCTGTTGTAGGACACGCCGTTGATCACCTTCGCGCCGCTGCCTTCCGACAGCAGGTACGCGAAGTGGTTGGCGACGCCCGAGGAGTAGTGGACGTCGAGGTTGCCGACCCCCGAGCTCCAGCAGTCCGCGGAGTTGCCGTCGGTGGACGGCTTGTCCATGAAGCGCAGCGCGGGCTTGCCGAAGCCGGGCTTCACTATCTCTTCGCCGATGAGGTAGTCGCCCTTGTCGGAGCTGTTGTTCGCGTACCACTCGACGAGGGTGCCCATGATGTCGCTGGTGGCCTCGTTGAGGCCGCCGGACTCACCGGAGTAGGTCAGGGCCGCGGTCTTGGAGGTGACGCCGTGCGACATCTCGTGCCCGGCCACGTCGAGGGCGACCAACGGCCCGAACGTGGTGCCGTCGCCGTCCCCGTAGGTCATGCAGAAGCAACTGTCGTCCCAGAAGGCGTTGTTGTAGTTGCTGCCGTAGTGGACGCGGTTGTACGAGCCTTTGCCGTCGCCGCCTATGCCGGTCCGCCCATGGACGTTCTTGTAGTAGTCCCAGGTGGTGTTGGTGCCGTACTGGGCATCGACGCCGGCCGTCGCCCGGTCGGAGTTCGTGCCGTTGCCCCAGTGGTTGTCGGCGTCCGTGAACAACACGGCGGGCGCCCGCACGAAGCAGATCCCGAAGAAGCACAGGTCGGTCTTGTTCTGTGCGTCACCCGTGTACGTGTTGCCGCGCGTGGGGTCCTTGAGCTGGTACGTCGAGCCCGACTGGGTTGTCTCCAGCGGAACGGTGCCGCTGTAGAGGGACTGCCCGTCGCCCGTCACGGTCTCGATGGAGTCCCAGGCGTCGATGCGGGCGCCGGTGCGGGCGTCGGTCAGCACGACCCGGGCGACCGGGTTGCCGAGGGAGTCCTTGGCCGCGGTCTGGGTGCGCCAGGCGAGCTTGGGCGTGCCGTGCAGGGCGTCAATGACGAGCTGCGGCTCGGCTTTCAGCTGCTTGAGTGCGCCGCGGTGGGCTGCGCGCAGCTCGGCGGAGGCGAGGTCGGCGGCCTTCGGCGCGGAGACCTCGGGAGTGGTGCTGGGCACGGAGAGGTCGTTCGTCACCGCCCGGTCGGCGCCGCGGTAGCCACCGGCGGGCGTGAGGTGCACCACGAAGTCGCCGCCGAGGACGGGCAGTTGGCGGAAGGTGCGGTCGTACCGCACGTGCTGGCTGCCGTCGGCGTCGACGATCACATCGCGTACCGAGGTCTGCTGGGCGGCGGTGAGCGCGAGCTGGGCGGCGTGCGCGGCGCTTGCGGCGTTCGCGTTGCGGATGGCGGTGGCGCGGTCGGGTGTCGGGTGCGCGGCCCGTGTCCCGGTTTGTGTCTGGGGGGCGCTCGCGGCGGACGCGCCGGTGGGGAAGGCGGCGGCGAGCAGGGTGGCGGCCGTGACGGCCACGCTGGCGGTGGTGAGGCGCGATGTTCTCCGGTTCGGTCTCATCGGTCTCCTCTGAGGGGGCGGCTCAGGTGTGCTGCTGATGCCGTCTCAGATTTAAGGGGGCATGACAACTCACTGTCCATAGGCTGTCCACAGCCTTTTCTGGGTGTCCGGCAACGCATGGGGTTGCAGGGGGAGTTGATGCCAGAATGCAGGACCCTTGTGGCCGGAATGCGTCTCGGCCGCACGCGGGGCAGGATGCGGCGGGCCCTGCACCGCCGTCCTGCGCGCGTTGATCGGTGCGCCCTCGACTCCGATCGTTCCCCTGGCCGAGTGCGACGGTCGGGCGGGGTGCTGGGTGCTGGCCGCGTCTCCGTCACCGACACCGGTCCTCATGCGGGCCCACGGGGTCGACCAGGGTCTCGGCCGCGCGGTTGCCCGGCGGGTGGAAGGCATGCGGAGCGGGCAGTTCCGCCCGTACCTGCGTGACGGTCTCCCGCGTGATCTCCAACCGCGACGGATTCGCTCGCGCCTTCGGCAGCCGGAGTGCCAACTCGGCCGCCTGGGTTTGGAGCTCTTCTCCATGTCTCCGAGCCGCGGATTTCCCGTGCCTGCAGTTTTCTTCCGGCAAAGACACCGTGGCAGCCCCACCGCCACCACCACCGCAGAGTCGAGCAGCCCCGGGCACAGCCCCGATCGGCTCGAAGCCCCCGCAGCTGGTCAGTCGAGCCGTGCACCCCGCAATGCGGCGAGCAATAGCCAAGACTGATGGATCCGCAGTCCGACGATCAGGCCGCTGACCACCTCGGCTAGTTTGGTGGCACCCGATCCGACCTGGGGGGAGGCCGACAGTGAGTAAGCCGTATCCATTCCATGAGGGGATGAACGTCGCATGGGACCTCGTGGCCTGGCGCAGTGACCATGAGCGGGTCGAGATCGCCGTGCTGGACCGTGAGGACATCGCTAAGGTTCGCGGGTACTTCGACCGCGGCGACGATGTGTGGATGTACAACGTCTACCCGGTCCCGAATACGGTCCTGCCGAGGATCGCCGATCTGATTCCGGAGGGTCGACTCGATCCCAGGCTGGAGCACTCCATTGAAGCTCGCCAGGATCTTCCGGGTGGAGAACCCTGATTCCCCGAACCTGGTGGGCTTCCACCCGGTCATGTGCCACCGCCGTAAAAGATTTGGCGCCGTTCAGCGGCGGCTCTCGTGAGGGTGTCGTGAGGGCGCGGGGCTACTTCCCCGCAACAGCCATCTCTTGACGCGCGACCAATTCTCGCGGCCAAGCGATGACGTCGGCTCACCCGACGAGTTCGGTCAGGGCCCAACGAGGGCGACCGTCATCCTCGTGATCGGTGTCGGTACTGCAGGAGACGGCTCCCAGCGCGGTCACCTCCCGGAACAGGTCCTCACCCCCGGCGCGTGGCGAGCCTCGTCGGACAGAAGCGGGCTGAGGCCCCGATGGCCCTGGCCGCCGGGCGGGGGCTGATACGGCGGCTGCCGTCGGCCGGGGCGGCCCGGGTCAGGAGCACGGTCACTGCGGTGGTACCGGCCTCGCGGTCGTTGTCCAGGCGGTAGCCCCACCCGGCAGGCTTGCCCATCACGTACCGGGCCGCTGTCGCGGGCGTCCAGGGGCGTTCACCAGCGTGTGCAGCACAGGTCTGCGGTGCGCGGTGAGCGAAGTGCGCGGACCTGTCCGATCGGGAGACAGCAAGGGCGCGCGCCCTTTTGGGTGGGACCGCCGAGCCTCCCGGTGCGTCCCGGTGCGTCCGCGATCACCGCACGTTAGACCGGGCACGCACCCCTTACCCCACGAGAACGGGAGAAATCCGATGCGTGTCCGCTCGATCCTCACCGCCCTGCTCCTGGCCGGTGCAGCCGTCATCCCCCTGTCCGGCCCGAGCGCCGCAAGGCCCCACCCAACGCCCTTCGGGTCCTGCGAGCGGGAAGGGACCATGGCCGTCGGAGAACACGGGTTCTACACCTGTGCCCAAGGCCGGTACATCCGCCGCGACTGCATCCCTGGCGCCCGGCCCGTACAGATCAGCCCGGACGCCGTCATGTGCACCGACGAGTAACGACTGGCGCCGCCCAGCGCAGCGCACCCGGGCCCCGGGACCGGCCAAGGTCCCGGGACAGCACGCCCAGGCGGCCGCCGGGGCTACGGCAAGGCCCCGTGGGCGCATGGGAGTTTCCGTTCATGGGTGCGCCTGTCCGTGCTCAACCGGCTTGCTTGCTGTGGTCGTGCAGGGCGTATCCGCCGTCGACCACCTTCGCGTCGGCGGCGGGTGCCATGCACTTGGTGAGCAGCGGGTCTCCCTTCTTCGTGGCTCCGGAGAGCCCGATACGGGCCTGTCCGGTCTCCGGTATGTAGAAGCTCACGCCCATGCGGGTGTGGGGGTCCAGAGTGGTGAGCCAGGGATGCCCGGGGCTGGTGCGGACCAGGCGTCCGGTGACGGTCGCGGTGGGGCCACCGGTGGTGAGGCAGTCGACCTGGAACTCGCCCCAGTAGAGCTTGCCGTCCTGGGCGTGCGAGATGCGGAAGGTGCCCCAGGAGCGCTGCGGGATGCTGCCCACGCCGTAGGTGGAGTGGGCGTCGACGGACACGCGTACTTCTTGATCCGCGACGGCGTAGTCCATGCGCGCGTCACCCTTGAGCGATGAGACGGTGGTGCTCTCCCGCGCGGGCGGGGCGGTCGGGGCGGGCGCTGCGACGGCGACCGGCGCGGTGACGGCGACCACGAGGGCGAGGAGTGCGGTGGCACGCAGGGTTCTGGTCAGCATGTGAGGCTCCGTTCGGCAGGGGCGTCGGAAGACCTCTAGATCATCGTCAACGCCCATGCGCCCAGGCATCGTTCGCCAGCAGGGTCCGCCTCCGCCGTGCGGCGGAGGCTCTCCCGGGTATGAAGCGCCTCGGCTGCGAGCCGTGCGGTGGCTCGTCGTGAAGTTCTCCGGTGGCCCCGACCACGCATGTCCGTCGGCTGCCCCTGGGCGAACCGCCGAGTTGAGTGGACGGGTCCCGGTGTGCTGCGCCGGCTCACCGCCCACCCCGCGGTGGCTGTCCGGTGATCGGTGCCTTGGGACGGCAGGGTCTGTCGGCGTGTAGACGGATTACGTCACAGTCCCGGCCGACATCGATGAATTCCAGTGCAGAACAACCAGGTTGAAGCACCAGCCCGTCCAATTGACCGCAGTGTTCTACGAATCCCGGCTGTCCTCACAGCTTCCCGGGCAGCCATCCGGGATCTGATCTGATCGCATCTGATCCCTCAGTCAACGTGGCTCAGATGTTCTGTCGGCACCCCCTGGTGCAGACGATCTGCGCGACGGATGAGGCCGCGGATGCCGACGGCCAGTACCCAGAGCAGGAGAGGGAAAGCGGCAACTCGTTCCATGCCTCCCATTCCGAGGCCGAGGTAGTGCTGGGAGAGGAACAGTCCGAAGGCCGTGATCGCTGTGACGCCCAGCAGGCTGGTGCCCCACCGCATGGGGGCCGCAACGTGTTCCGCCAGGCCGAACCCTGTCAGGACGAGGCCGATGTTGCCCGCTGCCATGATGAGGAGGGCGCCCAGGGCATGCTGGTTCTCGTCGAGGTCGGAAGGCGCCAGACCGGCCAGCACGAATCCCGCGCCGGCGCAGGCCAGCAGCAGACGGGACACGGCAGCGGTCCGGCCTCTGCGCCACAGGGCACCGCCGGTCAGGGCGGCGCCGGCAACGAGCAGCACTCCCAGGACGACGAACGAACCATTCATGAGGCTGTGTTCGGGGGAACAGACATACCGTGGCTCGGGCTCTGACTGAAGTGCGCAGTGCGCGTTGCCCAAGTCGCTGATGTTGTTCCGCGCCCAGCTGTACGGTCTGGCCCAAGCCGACTCGGCGATGACGTGGATGACGAAGAACTGAACCACGCCCACAATCCATGCCGAGTATCCGATCCGGACTCTCATCAGTCCACCTTCCGTGACCCGGACTCTCACCTATCCACCTTCCGTTACGCGGATCCCGTGCGGACAGCCGCTCATGGGAGGCCGCCGCCCTCTGCACCGTTTCAGGCCTTCAGGTATTCATCAGTGCCACAGCCCTGTCGAACGCCGAGTCCCGCTGCTTGTCGAACTCTTCCTGGGTGAAGACCGGTTCGCCGTATTGCGGGGGAATTCCCTTGCCGTCGAAGGTCTTGCCCGCCCGGGTCAGGAATTCCTCGTTCGGCAGAGAGAAGGTCCAGCCGTTGGGGAGGGTGCGTTCCAGGGCGTCGGAGAAGAGGCCCTGGGTGGGCTGGCCGACCCGGACCGTGGGGCCGGGCCGGTCCATGAGGGCCTGTGTGAAGGTCTCGCCGGCGCTGAAGGTGGAGCCGCCGGTCAGCACCGCGACCGGCCCGGTGTAGCGGGGGGTCGGGGAGGGCCGGACGTACACAGGCTGCGGGGTGGTGTGACGGCTCGGGTCGGCGGGGTCGTTACGGACGCGCTTGGCGTAGGCGAAGTAGGGGCGGTCGGTGAGGCGTTCGGCGACGCGCAGGCCGAGGTCGTCTGAGCCTCCGCCGTTGATCCGCAGGTCAAGGATCAGTCCCCGTAGGTGGGCGGTGCGCCGACTGGTGAAGATCCCGTCCAGGGCCTTGTCCAGTTCGGCCCGATCGGCGGCGTACGTGGCACCGGGCCCGGCCAGCCCGCTGAATGCGGAGATCCGCAGATACCCCTGCCCGCCGGGGAGGTCGGCGTAGCTGATCCTGCCGCTCGCGTACTCCTGAAGCGTACGTCCGGTTCCCAGGTCGCGACGCTGGACGTACGCTTTGATCTGCGTGTCCAGGCCCGGACCGGGCACCACAGTGCCGGGACGGCCCTGGCCGAAGAAGCGGTGACCACCGTCCGAGACGACCACGTGACCGTCGTACAGCGGCGCCACCATGTCACGGAAGATGGCGAAGAGCTGGTCGTCGTCCATACCTGGGTGCACCTTGGGCCGGTACTCGTCGCGCACCGCGTGCCAGTCGATGTGCTTGGCGGCAAAGAAGGGGTAGTTCTCCTCGAAGGTCTGCCAGAAGGTGTCGAACGTGGCGACGGGACCGCTGTCCGCAGTGTGTCGGCAGGCGTCGGGCAGCGCGGCGATCCGCCGCAGACCACGGTCGCCGACGGATCCGTCGATGTGCAGCGCGGCGTGGTCGTGGGTGGTCCCGGGCCTGACACGGAAAACGGTCTGCCCGCCACGGGTCTCGAACGTCGTCGGACCGGAGCGCTGTGCGCTCTCGCCCTTGAGGCAGCTGACGCCGGTGGTCTGGTATTCGTCGAGCGTTCCCTGCTGGAACGACAGCACGGTGCCGTATCCGTCCATACGCCAGACGCCGTTTAGGTCTGGCTGCTGGGCAGCTTCAGCGGGGGAGGCGCCCAGTGCGGCCCCGCTCGCGAGAGCCAGCGCTATGACGGCTGTGAATGCCCTGGTGGGAGAACTCCCCGTTCGCATGATCTTGCCTTCCCCGTGCGCGACCTTCTCGGCAGAACCACGATCTCCGGCGCAGGCCCGTCCGGGCCACCCGACTGGCCAGAAGATCGTCGTAGGGGTAGCCCCCGTATCCGCCGCACAGCGGACTCTGGTGCCGGACACTCCGAGAGGACGTCTGGAGCCCGGACGCGGGAGACCCTCGCATGCTGGAGGGGCGGATGGGGTCGACCATCATCCGCAGGCCGCAACCACCACTTCTTCTCCAACCGAGGGGGCCCGTCACGGTTGTGCCTCCAGCCCTCACGAGCGCACCCTTGTCCGCCGCTGCGATGCCAGCTCTGCAATCGCCAATCGGGTGATTTCGCGAACGCTGTGTCTGGAGGCCGATGCACGCAGCGAACAGACGGGAATCGAGCCCGCGCGGGCCCCTGCAGCTCTGCACGTTTGGAGCAGAGTGGCACGCGGCGCATCCTCCCCACAGCGTCGATCCCGTCCTGCGGTCCTCCTCGGGACAGCCCCGTCGGCTGTGGCGGACCCCCCTGGCGTCTGTGGCCGACGGGGGCGTGTGGGTGCCGGGTGCGGCAGTACCCGAGCACGGGTGTGTGCCCGGCTCTCAGCTTGTTTTTTATGGTGTGAACTCGAACGACGTCCCGAACTGTGTCACTCACCAGGGAGTTCGCCGGACATGCGGACGGCCTCCGCATGAGCATGCGTTCCGTCACAGAACCGCACTCATACGAAGGCCGCAGGAGTGAGTCTGCTGCAGTACGACACCCGGGACGAGGCATTCGACTTCACGTCCCACTTTCGGGAGGACTTCTACGCCTGTCTGACTCGACGTGGTGACACCCTGTTCGAGCTCACGGACGCGATGCTGTGTGAGGACAGGCCGGTGACTTCGCCGGTCGATCTGACACTGCTGGCCGAGCACCGGCGAGGGCACGGCGCCATGTACGACGCTCTCAACCAGGGCCGCATCGACGTGAACCGGTTGCGCAGGGCTCTGGCCGTGCTGCCCCAGCCCCAGGCCGCCGACGGGCGCCTGGTCCTGGCCGTCGATGTCTCCGCGTGGCTGCGGCCCGACGCGCCGACCAGCCCGGACCGCCTGTTCTGCCACGTCTACGGCCGCTCGGGACGCTCCAGCGACCAGTTCATCCCCGGCTGGCCGTACTCCTTCGTCGCAGCCCTGGAGACCGGCCGCACGTCGTGGTGCCAGTTGCTCGACGCGGTCCGCCTCGGCCCCGACGACGCCGCCGCCGAGGTCACCGCCGCCCAGGTCCGCCGCGTCGTCACCGACCTGATCGACCAGGGGCAGTGGGAAGCCGGTGACGACGACATCCTGGTCGTCTTCGACGCCGGCTACGACGCCCCGCGCATGGCCTACCTCCTCGACGGACTACCCATCGAGGTCCTCGGCAGGATGCGCTCAGACCGGGTCATGCGCCGCCCGGCGCCCTCCCACAAGGAGTGGGACCTGGCCCACCCCTTGGGCGGCCGCTATCCCAAACACGGCAAGGAGTTCCGCTTCTCCAAGCCCGACACCTGGGGCGAGCCGGACACCGAAACCGTGCAGGTCACCGACCGCTACGGCACCACGCGGGCGATGGCCTGGGACCGCATCCACCCCCGCCTCACCACCCGCTCCGCGTGGATCGACCACGACGGTGAACTCCCCATCATCGAAGGCACCCTGATCCGGCTGAAGGTCGACCACCTGCCCGGTGACCGTGAGCCGCTGCCTCTGTGGCTCTGGTCCTCGAAGACCGGCCTGACCAGCGAAGACGTCGACCTGCGCTGGCAGGCATTCCTTCGCAGATTCGATCTTGAACACACCTTCCGCTTTGGAAAGCAGACGCTCGGCTGGACGCGTCCCAGGCTCCGGACTCCCGAGGCGGCGGACCGGTGGACATGGATCGTCATCGCCGCGCACACCCAGCTCCGCCTCACCCGCGAGGCCGCGGCCGACCTCCGCCGCCCCTGGGAGAAGCCGGCCGAGCCCGCACGACTCACCCCGGCCCGCGTCCGCCGCGGGTTCAGGAACCTCCGCCCCCACCTGCACTGCCCGGCCCGTGCACCCAAACCATCAACTCCAGGACCAGGACGCCCACTTGGCTCCAAGAACTGGCGGCCCGCCACCCGTTACGACGTGGGCAAATCGACCAGACGCCCCGAGTCCATCGCTGAACGTAACCAGCTCAAAGCCCGCAAACCATAAAAAACAAGCTCAGTGGGTGTTCTGTGAGGTTCAGCGGTCCTCATAGTCCTTGCGGCTGATTGTCCGGTTCGAGGGCTTCACCACCGACCCGGAACGCGGTGCCCTGATGGGCGTGGACGGACGTGAGCCGTACCCGAGCGACCTGTCGGATGAAGCGTGGGAGCTGATCCGGCCGGTCATCACCGCGTGGAAGGCAAAGCATCCGTCGGTCAGCGGGCACGAGGGCCAGTACGCGATGCGGGAGATCGTGAACGCGCTGCTGTACCAGGCCCGGACCGGCTGCCAGTGGCGCTACCTGCCCCATGACCTGCCGCGCACAAGCGCGGTGTACTACTACTTCGGGCTCTGGCGTGACGACGGCACCGCCGAGACCGTCCACGATCTGCTGCGCTGGCAGGCCCGGGAGATGCGTCGGCGGCGCGAGGACCCCACAGCCGTGGTTCTGGACTCGCAGACTGTGCGGGCCTCGGTCAACGCGCCGCGGGAGACGACCGGGCTGGATCCGGGCAAGAGGAGCCCGGGCCGGAAAAGAGGCATCGCCACCGACGTCATCGGTCTGGTCATTGCCGTGATCGTGGTCGCCGCCAGCGTGCACGACAACGCCATCGGCATCGCCCTGCTGGACAAGGTCACCGCGACCGCGCCGACGGCGACGAAGGCGTGGGTGGACGCCGGGTTCAAGGAGGCCGTCGTGGAGCACGGCGCCCGCCTCGGCATTGACGTCGAGATCGTCCACCGCGAGCCCGGAGCACGCGGGTTCACTCCGCAGCCCAAGCGGTGGGTGGTCGAGCAGACGCTCGGCACCCTCATGCTGCACAGACGTCTCGTGCGTGACTACGAGACCAGGCCGGCCAGTTCGGTGGCCTGGATCCACTGGTCCATGACCGACGTCATGCTCCACCGCCTCACCCGCACCACCACTGCGACCTGGCGCGACCCGCCCGCCGGGCACCCTTCACCTCTATCCAGCAGGAACACGGATGAAGCACCTCCTGGACAAGATCGAGGCCCGGCAGCAGCTGGTACGTGAGACGGCCGGACAGCTGCGTGAGCAGATCGCACTCCTCGCCGAGCAACTCGCCGCTGCCGAACGCGCCCTGGAACGCATGGACATCACCCGCGAGACGATGCTGGAACTGGCCGCTGAGGACGGCATCGAGCCGCCCGAACCGCTGCCGCCTGGTTACCGGGAGGTCCTCGCCGCCTTCGAGCAGGCCGGGCACGGGCTCCGCGCGAAAGAGGTCTGCGAGATGCTCGGCATCGGTACCGAACCACGGCACGCCGAGAGCGTCCGCGCCAAGCTGAAACGCCTGGTCGGCCGCGACATCCTTGCCGAGGCCGAACCCGGCCTGTTCACCCTGTCCCGGCCGACGCCGTCCTCGACAGCCGAGCCGGGCTGAGCACCGACGCAGTTCCGTGTCTGCTCAGCAGGAACGGTGCTGCTAGCGGTCTTGCTTCGGTCCGCCAAGGTCCCCGTGCACCCGGATGATGAGGGTTCGGCGGTCCCTCCCGACTGACCGGGTGGGACCGCCGGTGTACGGCAGGGTCAGGACTGTGCCTCAGTCGTCGGGGGCTGGCTCCTGACATCGAAGAAGCCCTCGACGGGCTTCATCGTCCCCGTGATCGGGCTGAAACTCATGTCCTGGTCCTTGTTGATGAGATCTGCGTCGGTGGGTACGACGTAGAACCCGTTGGTGGGGACGTGAGCCACGAGGCTGATGCTGTGGCGCCCTTCCCCGGCATGAGCGGGGACGGCGGGCACGGCGAACACCGCGGTGTTGGTGGCCACCAGGGCGTAGGCGCGGGCGAGTTCGGTGAGCGGGGTGGCTGCCTGTCCGGGAGATTCGGCGACGAGCTGGGCTTCCCGGCCGATGGCGTCCAGCAGCCGGGCGCGGGCATCCGCGGCAGACACCCTTGTTTGCCCGTCGCGGGAGAAGGTGCCTTCGAAGCCTCCCCTATCGGCCGGCACAACGAGCACGGCGACGTCCGCCTGTGACGTGCCGGTGATCATGTTCCTGCTTGCCGGTGCAGCCGACCCCGAGGCGGACTCCGCGCTGGCTGAGCGGGGCTTGTTGCCCAGTGCCTGCCAGAAGTTTCCGAGGCTGTTGAGCGACTCGGGTTCGATGATGCGGGCGTAGGCGCGGGCGAGTTCCACCAGCTCCGCAGATGCCTGCCCCGCGGACTTGTCCGCCACCCGCTGAGCCTCGGCGCCGATGGCCTCCAGCAGCTTGCCGGCGGCGTGCGTGGCGGAGCCTGCGCTGCCGCGGCGGATCGCGGACTCCAGTCGGTTCGAGAACGCCCCCAGGTTCGACCGCTGGTCCGTGACGGACCTGATCGCAGCATCGACCTTCGCGATGGACGAATTGGCGTCGATCGCCGACATGACGTTCACCGGCCCCACCGCGGCCGCCCCGCCTTGCTGATCGGCCGGAGCGGCTGCGCCCTGATCGGCAGGTACGGCGGCCTCACCCGCGAAGAGGTGCTGGACGCCGACGGCGAAGATGTTCACCGCCAACGCCTCGTTGGTGTTCGCCCCCACGTGCACGCGCAGCGTCTTCATCCGGTCGAAACCGGCCTGGTCCGCGACACGGTCGATCTCGTCCATCAGCTGGTCGACCTCGATCTGGATCGCAGACCGGTCCTCCTCGCTGTAGGTGCCGTTTGCGGACTGGATCGACAGCACCCGCATCCGCTGAAGAACACTGGTCACTTCATTGAGCCATCCCTCAGTGGTCTGGATGAAAGCGATCGCGTCCGCTGCACGGACGGCAACAGGCTGCCCGCTCGACTCTTCTTCGCTGCTGGTCACGAGTACCCCTTGAAGTCGGCGACTGCGCTCCGTCCACTCGCCGGAGCGCGTGTGCTAAGCGAAGCCGATCAGCTACAGAGAGCGATAGGGCAAAACCGGCCGCCAGCCGGAAGCCTGACCAATATCCGACGCCGCGGGGGAGAGCTGCACGTCGACCGTGAGGGTGAGGTCTACCCAGGTTTCCGCGAGCACCACCCATGATCACCACGACATCCACGAGCCGTCGCAGAACACCCACTCAGGCTTGATGCGGGTAGTCGCTCTCTGAACAAGGGCAGGCCATCGTGCAAATTCCCGCGCAGGAAGGGCAGTTCATGCACCGGAGGGAGCGCACGATGGCCCCGGTCCTGTCTCGGTCCGACGCGATATGCTTGCTGGAGTTCTGGAGTCACTACGCTCGTCCGACGGGGGCGAGCGCGTCCGCTGCTCGGTCGGCCGGGGCGTGCAGGACTGTCCCGTCAATGCCTTCTGCCAGCGGGCAGAGTGGCACTGCCCGGAGGAAGCCGCGCGGCGATCAGGCGATCCGGGCGCGGGACGAAAGGCGAACGACCGTCTGTGGCTGGATGCCGTCTTCGCCGTCACCACCGCGGTGCGTCCATACGCCACCTGCGGCGCCCCCGCCGCTGCACGCTCCCGGACCGGCCGCGGACGGCTTCGGTGCGGCACTGGATGTCCATAGGGATGAGCGATGTCCGAGTCGATCGACACGGTGACCGCCCCGGTCCGGCAGCTCATCCAGCCGACGGTGCCGGTATCGCGTACTCGGCGGCGCGGCTGACCTGCTCCCATCCGGCCCAAGTGGCCATGCGCTTGCGGGAGATGTCGAATGCGAGGTCATAGACCATGCTGCCGAGCAGCAGGCGCTGCGGTGGCTCGTCGCTGTCCACGAGCGTCAGCAGGGCCGCCGCGGCGAGCTTCGGGTCGCTGTCGACCGAGCCCTCGGCGAACTGCGCCGCGAGGTCCGCCCGCAGCGGGTCGTATGCCGCCAGTGTGCCGGTGCAGTGCATCGCGGTGTAGAGGTCCGTCCAGTAGCCGCCGGGCTCGATGATGCTGACCTTCACTCCGAAGCCGGCCGCCTCCAGGGCGAGCGCCTCGCTCAGGCCCTCGAGGGCGAATTTGCTGGCGCTGTAGAGACCTGTGCTCGGGAAGCCTCCGAGCGCTCCGATGCTCGATATCTGCACCAGATGCCCGGAGCCCTGCTTGCGCAGGGTGGGCAGCACCGCCTGAGACACCCATAGGGCTCCGAAGAAGTTGACTTCGAACTGAGCTCGGGCCTCGGCCTCGGTGAATTCCTCGACCATGCCCATGGACAGCGTCCCGGCATTGTTGACGACGACGTCGAGCCGCCCGAAATGGCCGACTGTTTCGGCGACGGCCGCGAACACCGCTTCACGGTCGGTCACGTCCAGCCCGAGGGGCAGGACCCGCCCGGGATGGGCGGCCGCGAGCTCCTCCAGGGGGCCGACCGTACGCGCGGCGAGGGCGACGCGATCGCCCGCGCCGAGCGCCGCCTCCGCGAAGGCGCGGCCGAGACCTCGGCTGGCTCCCGTGATGAACCAGACGCGGCCGGTGCTTCCGGGTGAGGTACGCATGGCATGACTCCCCTCCGTGAGACGAGACGGTTCGTCTCGTTCGGTGCCTCGATCATGGCAGCCGTCCCGACCAGCGTCAATACGGACCGTCTCGTCTCGTTCGCTGCGTAGAATGGAAGCCATGCCTGCGAAGCCGACAAGCAATGCCCCGGACCCCATCCGCCGCAACGAGGCGTCCCGTAAGGCGATCCTGACGGCCGCCTTCGACCTGGTCGGAGAGGTCGGATTCGGCAAGCTGAGCATCGAGGCGATCGCCGCGCGCGCCGGCGTCGGCAAGCAGACGATCTACCGCTGGTGGCCCTCCAAGGGCGCGGTGCTCTTCGACGCGCTGCTCATGCTCAGCGAGGACCAAGCCACCGGCAGACCCGAACTCCCCGACACGGGCAGCCTGGAGGCCGACCTCAAGACGGTGCTCCGTGCCACTGTCCGCGAGCTCAACGACCCTCGCTACGACGAGCCGATGCGCGCCCTCAACACCGAGATCGTGCACAACCAGGAGCTCGCCGCGGCCTACACCGAGCGCCTGCACGAACCGATGCAGCGCCTCAAACGCGACCGCCTGCGCAAGGCCCAGCAGGCCGGTCAGCTCGACCCGAACACCGACCTCGACCTTGCAATAGAGATGATCTGGGGCCCGCTGCTCAACCGCTGGCTGCAGCGCACCGGCCCGCTCACCCCGGAGTACACCGACAGCATCGTGGAGACGGCACTCCGCGGCTTGATGCCGCGTTAACGTCCGGTTCGGGAAGTGTTGGAGGGATAAGGGGAGAAGTCCGGACGAGACATGCCTCCGCTTTCGCAGGAAGCACGGATACCTCGCGCCAGTGCTGTAATCGAGAAGGTTCACCGGGTCGCCGGCGCTGCTCGCGGACATCGAGCTCGAAGCGGTCCGCCTGCCGTGGACCAGCTAGAGCCATGGCCGGGAACGTTCGCCAGGTCGGGTGGTCGGGCTGCGCCTGGTAGTTGCCTGCCGCCGCAGCGGACACCTTTCTCGCATCGGATGCCTGCTCGTCCTCGTCGTTGGGCGGCCGGGATGTCGGGACGGCGGGCGTTCAGGTCGCGCCAGCACAGGTCGGCGTGCAGAGCCCTGGCCGGGACGGTGTGGTTGGGGTGAAGCACAACTCGACCCTATTCAGGGCCGCCCACCTGCGGATCGCACGCGGAGCCGTACCGGAGACGTGCCGGACTTGAGCGGGCCCGCTTTGCGATGGACGTGCACGCAGGTGGCGGTGTCGATCAGGATCTCCGGGCGGTCGCGGAAGCGCGCTCGACGCGGATGAGGATGGATTTGGTCGCGGGGGTGTTGCTGATCTCGGCCGTGGCGTCCAGGGCGACCAGCACGTTCGTCTCGGGGTAGTAGGCCGCGGCGCAGCCCCGCGGTGTGGGGTAGCGGACGGCGCGGAAGCCGGGCGCACGACGTTCCCCGTCGGGGTTGACACTGATCAGGTCGACCAGGTCACCGTCGCGCAGGTGGAGCCCGCGAAGGTCATCCCGGTTGAGGAAGACGACCCGCCGCCCTCCCTTGATGCCCCGGTAGCGGTCGTCGAGGCCGTAAATGGTGGTGTTGAACTGGTCGTGCGACCGTACCGTCGTCAACAGCAGGTGCCCGGGCGGAACTTCGGTCGCGGTCGGCGCGTTGACGGTGAAGCGGGCCTTGCCGGTCTCTGTGGGGAAGGTGCGGGAGTCGCGCGGACCCCGGGGGAGCATGAAGCCGCCGGGCTGCTGGACGCGCTGCTCGAAGGCGTGGAATCCGGGGACGACGTGCTCGATGTGACGGCGGATCACCGCGTAGTCGTCGCGCATGGCGCGCCAGCCGAGTTCGTCACCGAACAGCGCGTGGCCGAGGTCGGCGATGATCGCCACCTCGCTGCGCAGGTGTTGAGTTCCGGGACGCAGCCGTCCCCGGGAAGCGTGCACCATGGCCATCGTGTCCTCGACGGTGACGAACTGTTCGCCGGAGGCCTGCTCATCGCGCTCCGTGCGGCCCAGGCAGGGAAGGAGCAGCGCCTCGGTGCCGTGGCACAGATGGGACCGGTTCAGCTTGGTCGCGACATGGACCGTGAGGGCGCAGTTGGCCAGCGCGGCCTCGGTGACCTCGGTGTCCGGCGTGGCGGCGGCGAAGTTGCCGCCGAGGCCGATGAACACGTCGATCCCGCCGTCGCGCATGGCCCTGATCGAGTCGACGGTGTCCAGGCCGTGCGCGCGGGGTGGATCGAACCCGAACTCGCCCCTGAGCTTGTCGAGGAACGCGTCCGGCATCTTCTCCCAGATGCCCATGGTGCGGTCGCCCTGGACGTTGCTGTGGCCGCGGATCGGGGCGGGTCCGGCGCCGGGCCGGCCGATGTTTCCGCGCAGGAGAAGGAAGTTGACGATCTCCCGGATGGTGGCCACCGCGTTGCGGTGCTGGGTGAGCCCCATCGCCCAGCAGACGATCACGCTGTCGGCGGCCAGCACATCGGCGGCGCAGGACTCGATCCGGCGTCGGGACAGACCGCTGAGGGTCTCGATCCGCGCCCAGTCCAGGGTCCTCCACGCGGCAGCGGCCTCCTCGAAGCCGTCGCAGTAGCGGTCGATGAAGTCGTGGTCGAGGGCGGAGCCCGGCCGGGCGTCCTCCTGGTCGAGGAGCGCGCGGTTGAGGCCCGCGAACAGGGCCAGGTCGCCGTTGACGCGCACCGGCAGGTAGCGGTCGGCGAGCTTTGTACCCGGGCCGACCAGACCGCGCGCGGTCTGCGGGTTGTGGAACCGGCCGAAGCCGGCCTCGGGGAGGGGGTTCGCGGCGATGATGCGTGCGCCACGCTGCTTGGCCTCCTCAAGAGCCGTGAGCATGCGGGGGTGGCAGGTGCCGGGGTTCTGGCCGACGATGATGATCAGGTCGGCGTGATCGGTGATGTCGCCGTACGAGATGAGGCCCTTGCCGACGCCGAGTGTCTCGGCCAGGGCCGCGCCGCTCGACTCGTGGCACAGGTTCGAGCAGTCCGGCAGGTTGTTCGTGCCGAGCCGGCGTGCCAGCAGCTGGTAGAGAAACGCGGCCTCGTTGCTCGTCCGGCCACTGGTGTAGAAGACCGCACGGTTCGGATCGCCGAGGCCGCGCAGGCTGTCGGCGACGCGCGTGAGCGCGTCGTCCCAGGTGAGGGGCGCGTAGTGGGTGGCGCCGGGGGCGAGGTACATCGGCTGGGTGAGTCGGCCCTGGGCCTCCAGCCAGTGACCGTCCCGCTCCCGCAGGTCGGCGATGGAGTGCTCTGCGAAGAACGCCGCGTCCACGCGTTTACGGGTGGCCTCCCATGCGACCGCCTTCGCGCCGTTCTCGCAGAATTCCGCGGTCTTGCGGTGTCCGGGCTCGGGGTCGCCCCAGGCGCAGCTGGGACAGTCGAACCCATCGACGTGGTTCACCGACAACAACGTCAGCAGACTGCGCCTCGGTCCCATTTCCGCCAGGGAATAGCGCGCGGATTCGGCTATGCCGTGGAGTCCGACGCTGGACTTCTTGGGACTCGACGACGTCACATCCGAGATGGATGCCGGACCGCCGTCCGACGTGTGTGTCCCCCGAGGATTGCTTGTTTGCTCGGCCATGGCTGCCTCTTTGCCTATACGGGCCAATGATACGCAAGGGCAAAGTTGACCGTAGTGGCGTATGCGAGATACGTGAGCCAGCCTCCGGTCGCGATGTGGAACAAGCCCAGTGCGCGTTCGCCGATCTAGAGCCCGATCGAGGCGAAGAGGTCGCTGAAGTAGATCGCGAACAGCCCCACGAAGAGCAGGCCCACCGGCCAGTCGGCGACCTTGAAGAACACCGTGGCGCCCATCGCCGAGATCGGACGGTGGAAGGCCGCCGTACTCTGCGGCAGGTCTTCACGCCCACAAGTTTCGGCCTCTTTCGATATGTTTGGTGTGATGTACATCACATGCGGCCGGCCTTCTTTATGTGCAACGGCCGTGCCGGTGTGATCGCCGGGTCGAGAGCTTCGGCGAGCCGAGCCGCCAGGATGCTCGGCCGCGGCCCAGACCCAAGGACCGGGCTGGCCGGTACTCCCGGAAGGGCAGCTTGTCGACGCGCTTGAAAAAAAGTTGTTGGCCGCTGTCGATCCGGCCACGTCCCGTTCGACGTCATGTTGGGTGGCGCCTCGCCACACGATGACGCGACAGAAAACCTGATGAGGAATCCCGTGGATCAACTGCTGAGAGTCATGAACTTCAACGTCTCGAGTGACGGAATCGGTGCCGGTGAGCACCAGAGTCTTGAGCGGCCGTTCGGCGTCGACCATCCCGAGAGGCTGTTCGCCTGGGCCGGAGCCACGGCGAGCTGGCCCATGCGCACGGATGCGGGCGGGAGCCGGGGCCTCGACGACTACTTCACGCGGGACTTCGCACGCAACATTGGTGCCGAGATCATGGGCCGCAACAAGTTCGGGCCCCAGCGCGGGCCCTGGCAGAACCACGAGTGGCGCGGATGGTGGGGGGAGGAGCCCCCCTTCCACACGCCGGTGTTCGTCATGACCCACCACATGCGTCCATCGGTCACGCTCTCCGACACCACGTTCCACTTCGTCGACGGCGACCCGGCCGAGGTCCTCGTACGGGCGCGGGAAGCGGCGCAGGGCAAGGACGTCCGGCTCGGAGGCGGGGTCACCACCATCCGGCAGTTCCTCGATGCCGACCTCGTCGACACCATGCATGTGGCGGTCGCGCCGGTAAAGCTGGGGTCCGGACTGCGCCTGTGGGAGTCCCCCGATGAGCTGCTCGACCGGTTCCACCTGGAGATCGTGCCCAGTCCGAGCGGCGTGACGCACCACCTGTTCTGGCGAAGGTGACGCGAGAGCCCACTCGCTGGTCGTTGTCCATACCGCCTCCCGTGCGCCGGCGCGGTGCACGGGAGGCGGGCGGCCCATCAGGGGCCGCCGAAAACCACTGGTCCGGTGCGGAGTTGGGCCCTACCGTGCTGCCGGTGACAAGTGACCCCCGCGAACCGGCAGAGTCTCTTCCCGCATCCGGAATCTTCTCCCGTACGTATCTGGCGGCCACGGCGAGTTTCGCTGCGGTGATGTTCTTGACCGGGTTCGCGGCGCTCGCGGTGATGCCGTTGCTGCCGGTGGCGGCTCGGGACCTCGACGGAGTCGGTCTGTACCCGCTGGTGGCAGGGGCGTTCGTGGCTGCGAGCCTGCTCGGTGGTGTGCTGGGCGGGGCATGGGCGGATCGCGGCGGGGCCCGGCGGCCTCTGACAGCCGGGGTGGTCTTGACCGTCGCGACACTCCTCGTCTCCGCCACCAGCACCAGCATCTGGCAACTGGGCCTGGGGCGCTTCACCGATGGCATTGCGGCGGGCCTGGTGGCGGTGTCCGTCAACGCGGCCATCGGGCAGTCCTATCCGGATCACCTACGTGCCCGCGCCTTGTCCCTCATGAGTGCCTGCTGGATTGTTCCGTCACTGGCCGGTCCTCCGCTCGCCGGGTTCGTAGCCGAGTTGTGGTCCTGGCGTGCGGTGTTTTTCGGCCTCGCCGGGTTCACCCTGATTCCCGCGGCAGCCGCGGTACTGCTCCTTCGCGGACGATCGGCACACTCAGGAGCACCGCAAGAACCTGAGAATTCCCGGGCATCCCTGCGGCGGCCCGCGTTGCCTGCGGCAGTGGTGGTAAGCGCGGCCGCGGCTCTCACCCAGTACGGCGTTTCCGCCTGGAACGTACGTCACGCGGTGTGCGCGTCGACCGGTGTGGTGCTGCTCGTGGCGTTCGCCCCGAGGCTGCTGCCACCGCACACCTGGCGAGCCGGGGGAGGGTTGCCCGCCACGGTGCTCCTGCGGGCGCTGACCTCCGGTGCGTACTTCACGCTCGAAGCCTTCGTCCCCCTGATGCTCAGCACGGCGCGACATGTACCGGGCATCGTGGTGGGGCTGGCATTCACCGGGGCGGCACTTGCCTGGGCTGGAGCCTCCTGGGTGCAGAGCCGCCTGCAGAGCCGGGTGCGACGGCACCGGCTTGTCGCCGTCGGGGCCGGGATCATGGCGGTCGCGGTGGCGGTAGCGGCACTGTGCACCGTGCCGGCGGTGCCTCCGGCCGTAGCGGTGTCCTCGATGGCGATGGCCGCCGTCGGCATGGGGCTCGCGGCGCCGTCACTCACACTGCTGTCGCTGGCGCACACTTCGGCCGACCAACAGGGCTATGCAAGCGGCGCGATGCAGACTGCGCAGAATCTGGGCCAGACCCTGGTCCTGGCCGTGGCGTCGGCTCTGTTCACGGCGCTCTCGGCGGTATCGACGAGTCAATTGCCCGCGTTCGCCGGCGCATTCGCGCTCCTGGCTCTCCCGATCGCCGGGGCTGTCTGTCTGGCAGGCCGGACACGCGTCGTGGCCACGGACCGGCACCACGCCTCGGGACCGTCCATCCCTACGGCCAATGCTGGAGCCGACAAGGGAACTTAGGGGTTCCGGGGGAGTGCCACCGTGTCCGTGACCATGCCGTTTCACGACGGGTGGCAGTCGGCAGAGGACCACGGCTACGGTGGGCCGATGCCACTGATGCCGCACCGTGCCGCGCTCCTCGTCATCGACATGCAGCACGACATGTTGCCCATCATGCACCGCTCTGACCGAACCATCGGAACCATCGCGGGTCTCAGCTTCCGGGCCCGTACTTGCAACGTTCCCGTGATCACCGTGCGACAGCAAGGGTGCGGCGACACCCTTCCTGAACTGACGCCTCACGACGGTGAGTTGGTGGTCACGAAAACCTCTGCGGACGCCTTCTTGGACACCGGCCTCGACGAGAAGCTGATCCGCCTCGGCGTCACCGAGGTCCTGGTCACCGGTTTCGCCACGGAGAACTGCGTGGAGACGACCGCCCGCCAAGCCCTCAGCCACGGATACGACCTGGTGCTCGTGGCGGACGGACACACCACGTCCGTCCGCTCTCAGCCGACAGACTTCGCCCCGCCGGACCAGTCGATCGCCCACCACAACGAGATCTACCGGCACATCGATTTTCCTGATCGCAGTGTTCGGGTCCTGCCTGCCACAGAGATTGACTTCACGGCGCCGGAGCCGGGAACACGCCAAGGGCAGCGCCGGGGACGTGAGCCGTCGCAGGGCCGGACGGATACGTGAGCGAGGGCCCGGGGCGCTGTCCCGGCCGGGCGCCCGGCGAAACCGTCATGCCGATGACCGGCGCCCGTGCACCGTGGTCGCCGGGGGCGAACGCTGCCTGATCTGGCGTCATACGCCGGTGGTGCCGTCGATACGTTCCCGGAGCAGATCCGCATGGCCGTTGTGACGGGCGTACTCCTCGATCATGTGGACGTAGTTCCAGCGGAGACTGACGTCCTGGTCCATGAAGCGACCCGTATCGGTCAGGGCACGGTTGGCGCAGTGTTCGCGGGAACGGGTGATCTCCGCCTGCCAGGTGGCAAGGGCGTCGTGCAGCGTGGCACCCTCGGCCAAGTCGAAGCCGCCGTCGGGGCCACGGGTGTCGGCCTGCGGGTCGTAGATGGGCGGGGCCTGTTCTCCGGCGAACACCCGGCGGAACCAGTTCCGTTCCACCTCGGCCATGTGCTGGACGAGACCGGTCAGGGTGAAGCCGGACGGCGGCACGGGCGCGACAGCGGCCTGCTCGTCGTCGAGGCCCTCGCACTTCATGGCGAGGGTGATGCGGTGAAAGTCGAGCCAGCCTTCGAGCGTGGTGCGCTCATCGGCATTCAGGGGCGGCATGGGGCGTTCAATGGCGCTCATCGGTCGATTGTCGCCAACAGCCCAAGGCCTCGGCGAGCAGCACCACAGGAGGGCGCAGAGCCACGCTCTGCTTGGTGTGGTCTCCGCCGACCGGATGCGGCCGTCGAAGCCGAAAGCCCGTAAGCCGCCGAGCGCCCGGTCGCAGAGTGGCACACGCCCGCGTTCCTCGGCATTGGAATCCTCGTGCTCGTGGAGCCCGTACTACCCCTTCGGGCACGCCCCTGTGCCGTTGCACTCAAAGACCTTGGCCGTCACCTCGTCCGCCTCTCCCTGTTCGAGTACCTCAGCCGCCACGGGACATGACGTCACCCTGTGGACCCCCTCACGGCCAACCGGCGGAGATCGCCACCGGCTGGCTGTGCAGCCCCTTCGGCGCGCGGGCTCTCGATGAACCCGTTCTCGGCGCGCCCCTCCAGGACGGCCGCGCCGACCTCCGCCGAGTTCCCGGACTCAAGAGCGACGGTGGTCGTGGAGGTGCGGCCGCGCAGCGCCACCAGGCAGCGCGGGAAGGGGTATTCGGCGATGGTCGGCTCGCGCATCCGCTCTCAGCGGCACGGGAGCATCGCGCGTTGCGCACCCCGCTACCGTCGCCCGACCATCAACCGGGCCCCCGCTTCAGAACTACCGGACACCATGAAAGCCGGGCAGAATGAGCACAGTGTCACCGGTGTCGCCGAAGGGCCCGTCGGAAGGGGCAGCCATTGCGGTGGTGATGGTGAGCCCAAAGATGCAGGCAGTTCCGAGGATAGCTGCGGCGATACGGCGCATGAGGTTCCCTTTGCTGTCCAGGCAGTGGGGGCTTGACCCAGTGGATTGTTCGAGATATCGCATGGTTGCCCGACTCGGCGCGTAGCCATGCGCCTGTCACTCGATCGGGGTTAGCAGAGACACCCTCTTGCGCGGCCCCTCTCGTTTGACCGAGCTCTTTCGGCGTTGCCTTCGGGGTGAGTGTGGCCGCGGACATGGGCGACATTCGATGCGGTCGGGAGCGGGGGCGGCGGCAGAAGATGCGTCAGGACTTCAGCCGGGCCGCAGACCGGCAGATCACCGGCATCCGCCGCGCCCCCCCAAAAAAATCGGCGGCGGGCCTTGGTCGTCACGTTCGCCGACCCTGCTGGAGGCATAAGTGCTTTGATCGCATGGCGAGGGCACGTAAAGCCGCCTGGAAGAAGGTGAGTTGCTTGTCTCGGAGTGAACCGCCGGCCGACGACGTCGAGGCCATGCTGTCGATCCCGCCGGAGAAGTTACGAAGGCATCCCCAGCTGCTGTACGTCCGGCGCGCGAGCGAGGCGGCCGCCAAGGCGCTGACCTACGCCCGGGACGGAGCCGGGCGGACGTACGACGACATCGCCTACCGCTATCTGTGCGCCTGCCCGCAGGTGCCGTTCGTCGGTGTCGAGACCCTGGCGGGCCACGCTGAGCAAGAGCGGCGGCGCCGGCAGGCGGGACTGCCCGAAGACCTGGCCCGGCTTGCCGGGCAGCGTGACTACCTGGCCCACCGGCGCCTCGCCATGCCTGACGGGCACTTCCGGGTCGGTGTCGAGCGGGGGCTGCTGTACGCCATGGCCGAGCCTGGGGGCGAGGTCGTGGGCCGGTTTCCCCTGACGATTCGCCATCGCATGCTGGACGGGCTCAGCAAACCACAGGACGTGCGTCCCCAGCCCACCATGTCGGTCTGGCGGAACCTGACCGAGTCGCGCTGGCTGCCCCTGGACGAGCTCATCCGGTACGCCCGCTTCCCGCAGATGCGTGAGGCGTCCCAGCTGGTGCGCGGTGTTTTCCCCGGCCGGCACCATGTGTTCGTCTCGCACCGCTGGCTGGACGCCCGACAACCCGATCCGGACGGCGCTCAGGCGCGCCTGGTCGCGTGGCATCTGGTCGCCTCGATGTGCGACGCGGTCCGGGTCGCCTACCGGCGTGGGCTGCACGCCCCTCGTCAGATGGCTCCCGCCGCGATGAACATGCCGGTCGGGGTGGCAGGATCGGATCTGGCCGAGTGTCTGCTGGTCGGGGTCCTGCGCGAAGTGCTGGACGACACGTCAGTTGCGCCCGTGGCCCAGGAGCTGGAGCGGGTCGGCATGGACGCGGTCGAACAGGGCGCGGCCAAGGCGTCCGAGGACGTCGGCCTGGAGCGTTTGGCTGCCCTGCTCGACGCCCTGCCCGCACTCCGGCCGCTGCTGGAGCGCATCCACATTTGGTACGACTACACCTGCGTGCCGCAGGCTCCGCGTACTCCCGAGGAAGAGGGGCTGTTCCGCAGGACCCTCGAATCGCTGTTTCTGCTGCAGTTCGCCGGGCGCACCCTAGTGCTGCTGGACGACGTCGCCGACTACCTGGGCCGGGCCTGGTGCACCCTGGAGGCGGCGACCTCGCTGACGTCCACGGTGGGCGGGCGCCCGGACATCCTGCACACCGGTGGGCCGGCGCGGCCGTCGGGCCCCGCGACGGACACGGAGTCGCTGCTCAGCCTGGTGCACGACCGCCAACTCGTCATCTGGCGCGGGCTACTGGACACCGAAGTGTTCCGGCTGCAAACGCGCGAGGAGTGCGTGCGTCGGCTCGGACTGTCCATGGCAGAGGCCGGCGACCTTCCCTACCTCTACGCCGGCATGCTCTCCTGCGCCGTGCCGCAGGGCCGGATGAGTCGGCACGCCCTGGTCACGGGTGTGGTTCCGCTGCCGGACATGGGGGAGGGCAACATCCTCATCCCGATGCCGGACTACTCGGGGGGACAGCCGGTCGACGGCGGACGGCCGGTCCGTGTGATCGGCTCCCTCGACGGGTGGGGCGGCCTGAACCTGCGAGGTTACGTCGATGAGAGACAGGCCGACGCCGGTCCTCCCGACGCGACGCCGTACTGGAGCGTCCCGGGTCCCGACGCCGTGGCCACCACGCCGACCTGTCATGTCGCCGTTGTCGCCGAGTGCGAGGGGGAAGCCGTGCTCATCTCGTCCTGGGTACGACGGCACCGGGCGGAGCTGGAGAAGCAACTGCGGGTCAGGGTCGTCTCGGGGAGCTGGACCGCAGTGGACCCCGTCCCCGTCGGGCACCTGCCGTACGGCAGGTTGCGGGCGCGGCCTGTCCGGGCCGACGTGTGGGTGGTGGTGGGGAAGTCCGGACTGGTGGCGAACGACGTGGGCCAGGCGCTGTGCCGCGTGGTGTACGAGGCCCGCCTCCCGGCCGTCACCGTGTCCCTGGACCACACCGAGGGGAACGTGGAACAGGTCGTCGGCGACGTGGCGCCCGGCGCACCGCACAGCGGCCTCCTGTCCGGGTGGGGCTCCGGCTACGAGCACCCGTCCGGGCTTCTGTACATGCACCTCTACCACCATCTGCTTCAGTGGGGGGCGTCGGTCCATTGAAGGTTCCACATCTGGGTGAGTTCGTCGAAGGGGAGCTCGGACGTGCTCTGCGCGCCCTCAGCGTCGCCGACCGGGACGGGGATCACGCCGGCTTCAGCGCACTGTGCCGGCGGCACGCCGCAGAACTCGACGCCGACCGGAACGTATGGCTGAGCGTGCCACGGCAACTGAGGGAGAGCTTCCGCAGCGACATGGAGGCCATGCGGCCCTTCATGCTGACCGCTCAGCGCATCGCGCGCGCCTTGGACGGGTTGGGCTATCCCGCCGCGCTGCGCCAACTGTCCGGAGCTGGGCCGGGCAACCCCATGGAGAAGCTCCACGAGGCGGAAGTCCTCGCCGAGGACGGGGAGTTCGACGCTGCGGACGCACTGCTCCGCGAAGAGCTCGGCGAGGGGCTGGCCGACGACCACTGGGTGGCGCTCATCCACTCCCGCCTGGCCACGCACGCGGCCGTGCGGAACGACCTCGACACGGCCATCGAACACGCCTGCCGTGCGCACGAACTGGCACGGCGTTCGGATCAGCGGGGCGTGACGCGAGCCGCCGAAGTCCTCGACGAGCTGCTCACCGCCCGGGAGATACGCCGCGGCACCACGGACGGACGCCGGCTGGGTGCCTGCCGGGAGGCCCTCACGCACGCGCAGCGGTTGAGCGACCGGGCCCTGTTCGTGGAGAGCAACCGGGCACTGCTGCGGCTCCTCGACGAACTGGACGCGTACCCCGAGGGCTCGCCCGCCCTCCGCTACCTCGGCAAGCTCTCGGGCCTGCTGGGCATGAACCACTTCCACCTCGGCAACCGCGACGAGGCCCGTGGATGGACCCGCAAGGCCCTGCACGAGTGCCGGCTGCGCGGGGACCGCGTCGGCGAGGAGGTCTACGTGGCCAACCTGAAGGAGATCGACCGCCGGGAGTAGTGGGCATGGCCCCGGGGTGCCGAGCGCCTCATGGGCAGTGTCCGGGATCGACCTGGACCGGATGTCCGAGACGCTCCAGGAGGCCCGTGCGCTCCTGGACCGGCTGGGCACCCAGCACCACCCCGTTCCGGGTGAGCGCCGGTGCGGCGGCGGTCGGCCTCTGCCGGGATGCGGCCAGGCCGAGCTGGTGGGTGGACCCGTCGACCAGGACCCCCCGTGGTCTTCGGTGCTACGGATCACGGATCACGGATCACGGATCACGGGTCACGGCACTCCGGCACGCCGTCAGCAGGGGCGGTAGTGCGGGGAGCCCGAGGGGCGAAGCGTCCGGGACGCGCGTTCTGCCCGCCGGAAGGGTTGCCGCCCGCCCCAGACACCCGCCCCAGCCGTTCCGCCCCGGACATCCGTCGCCCTGACGGCCCACGCCCAGCCCCCGGTCGATGCGCAACTCGGCGAGCCGCGCGAGCCTCTGTTCGTGCCTCCGGTGCCTCGGCAGCGATTGCAATATGACGGGGAGTCAGATATGACGGAATGTCAGGGGAGGCGGGAACCCATGGGAAAACCGGTACGGCCGGGGGCGGTGCGGCGGCCGGGGTGCAAGGCGCCCTGGCAGCCTCTCCTCGCGGTCGGTAAGGTCGGCCCCCGCACGTCCCGGCAGCGACACGAGTTCCGGCACCAGCGCACGTCCCCGCTTCAGTGCACCTCCCTGTTTCGGCAGCGCACCTCCCCGCATCAGCGCACGTCCCGGCAGTGGTACGAGCTCCACCCGCGGCCCGGCGCCGCCGGACGGTCCGCCCCCGGCCGTCCGGGGCTCGCCGCTGCCGTCACCCCCCTCACAGCTTCACCGGTCTGATTCGGAGTGTTCATGACGCCCGTAGCGCCGAACCCTGAACTTGTCATCGGATTAAGCCCGTTGGGCCTGCCCGACCCGCTTCCGGTCGCCGCGGTCCGCCGGGCCGGCGGACTCGGTGTACTGGATCTCGGGGCGGGCGACCGCCGCGCCAGAGAGGCGCTCGCGCGCGTACGGCGCTGGACGGCGGGCGAGTTCGCCGTCCGCGTCGGGGCGTCCTGCGCACTGACACCCGAGGCTGTTGCCGAGGAATGTGGCGGCTCCCTCCCGTCCGTGGTGCTGCTCGCAACCGACACCGAGTGGAAGATCTGCCAACTTGCCGATGAATGCCGCGTGTTGGTCGAGGTGGGCAGCCGGGAGGAGGCGCGCCGAGCCGCGGCGGACGGCGCGTACGGGCTCGTGGCGCGCGGCAGCGAGTGCGGCGGCCGCAGTGGCGATCTGGGCACGTTCGTTCTGCTCCAGGCGCTGCTCGCCGACCCGGCGTACGACCTGCCCGTGTGGGCCTGCGGGGGCATCGGCCCGCGTACGGCGGCGGCGGCCGTGGCCGGCGGCGCGGCCGGGGTCGTCCTCGACACCCAACTCGCCCTGCTCGCCGAGTCGGGGACCGGGGACGAGGCCGCGGCCGTGCTGCGCACGATGGACGGGTCCGAGACGAGTGTCGTCGACGGTGTCCGGGCGCTGCGCGATGCCCGCTCGGGTCTCGAACTCCCCGTCGGTCAGGACGGGTTCCTCGCCGCCCGGTTCTCCGAGCGGTGGGACAGCGTGGCCGGTGCCGTGCGCGGGGTGCGCGAGGCCATTCTGGCCGCCGTGGGTGACCTGGCCGGTATGCAGACCCTGACGGAGGGCTCCGCGATGGCGGACGCCCTCGGCACCCGTCTGCCCCTCGTGCAGGGCCCGATGACCCGGGTCAGCGACCGGGCCGGCTTCGCCGCGGCCGTGGCACGCGAAGGAGCGCTGCCGATGGTGGCACTCGCGCTGTCCGACGGCGAGCAGAGCCGCGCCCTCCTCGAACGGACCCGCGGGGAACTGGGGGAGCGGCCCTGGGGTGTGGGCATCCTCGGCTTCACGGACGGCAGGACCAGGGCCGAACAACTGGCGGCCGTACGAGCGGTCCGCCCCACGCACGCGATCATCGCCGGGGGCCGCCCCTCCCAGGCGGCCGACTTGGACGCGTCCGGCATCAAGACGTTCCTGCACGTGCCGTCGGCCACGTTGCTCAAGCAGTTCATTGACATGGGCATGCACAGATTTGTGTTCGAAGGGGCCGAATGCGGCGGACACGTCGGACCGCGCAACAGCTTTCCGCTCTGGGAGGCGCAGTTGGCGGTCGTCGAGGAGTACGTGGCTCGTGCGCCCGGCACCGCGGGCGGCTTCCAGCTGCTGTTGGCGGGCGGCATCCACGACGAACGCTCCTCGGCCATGGTCGCCGCGCTCACCGCCCCGCTCGCCGCACGCGGGGTCGCGGTCGGCATGTTGATGGGCACCGCCTACCTGTTCACGGCCGAGGCGGTCGAGTGCGGAGCGATCCAGCCGGTCTTCCAGCGCCAGGTGATCGCCGCCGGGGCCACCGCGCTCCTGGAGAGCGCCCCGGGCCACGCCACTCGCTGCGTCGCCAGCCCGTACACCGCCGACTACGCCGCCGCCCGCGTGCGTCTGCGCGCCGACGGCACCCCCGACCGCCAGGCCTGGGAGGAACTGGAGCGGCTGAACCTCGGGCGGCTGCGGATTGCCAGCAAAGGGGTGGAGCGCGAGGGTGGCGAACTGCGGCCCGTATCCGAGCAACGCCAGCTCGACGCCGGGATGTTCATGGCCGGGGAGGTGGCCGTGCTGCGTTCGGCGGCCACGACCGTCGGGGCGCTGCACGACGCCGTGAGCCGGGGCGCCGCCGCCTTCGCCGAACGGCGGGCGGCCGAACTGGCCGAGACGCTGGTCGCCGCCGAGGACATCGCCGAAGAGCCTGCCCCGCAGCCGCTCGACATCGCTGTCGTGGGCATGGCCTGCATGTTTCCCCAAGCCCCCGATCTGGCGACCTACTGGGCGAACGTCGTCGGCGGCGTCGACGCGGTCACCGAAGTCCCCGCCGACCGCTGGGACCCGGAGATCTACCACGACGCCACGGGCGAGCGCTCCGGAACGACGGCGTCGCGGTGGGGAGGCTTCCTGCCGCCGATCCCGTTCGACCCCTTCGCGTACGGCATCCCGCCCGCCTCACTGGGCAGCATCGAACCCGTACAACTGCTTGCCCTCGAAGCGGCCCGGCGGGCACTGGAGGACGCCGGGTACGGCGAGCGGCCCTTCGACCGCTCCCGTACGTCCGTGGTCTTCGGAGCGGAATCCGGCAGCGACCTTTCCGGCGCGACCACCTTACGCACGGTCCTGCCCGCCTACCTGGGGGAGATACCCCCTGCCGTCGAGGAGCAGCTGCCCAAGCTCACCGAGGACTCCTTCCCCGGCATGCTCGCCAACGTCATCGCGGGCCGGATCGCCAACCGCCTCGACCTCGGCGGCGCCAACTACACCGTCGACGCGGCCTGCGCCTCATCCCTCGCCGCACTGGACGTCGCCTGCAAGGAACTCGCCGCGGGAACCAGCGAGATGGTGCTCTGCGGCGGCGCCGACCTGCACAACGGGATCAACGACTACCTGCTCTTCTCCTCCGTCCGCGCCCTCTCCCCGAGCGGGCGGTCCCGTACGTTCGACGCCTCCGCCGACGGCACCGTGCTCGGTGAGGGGGTGGCCTGCGTGGCGCTGAAGCGCCTGGCCGACGCCGAGCGGGACGGCGACCGCGTGTACGCCGTGGTCAAGGGCATCGGCAGCGCGAGCGACGGCCGTTCCCTCGGGCTCACCGCGCCCCGGCCCGAGGGCCAGCGAGCGGCGCTGGAGCGGGCCTACCGGGCGGCCGGGGTCTCGCCCGCCCGGGTCGGCCTCGTCGAGGCGCACGGCACCGGGACCGTGGTCGGCGACCGCACCGAACTGGCGACGCTGACGGCCGTGTTCACCGAGTCGGGTGCGGCGCCGGGCGGCTGCGCCCTCGGCTCCGTCAAGTCCCAGCTGGGCCACACCAAGTGCGCGGCGGGCCTGGCGGGCCTGATCAAGGCGGCGATGGCCCTGCACACCGGGATCACTCCGCCCACCCTCCACCTCCAGGAGCCGAACGCTGCCTGGGACCCCGCCACCAGTCCCTTCGCCTTCCACGGCGAGGCCCGGCCGTGGGCGGCCCCGGCGGCCGAACGGATCGCCGGGGTCAGCGCGTTCGGCTTCGGCGGCACCAACTTCCACGCGGTGCTCACCGCCCACGACGCGGGCGCGCCCCCGGCCCAGGGCTACGAGGCGTGGCCGGCCGAGCTGTTCCTGTTCCGGGGCGCGGATACCGCGGAGGCCGGACGGGAGGCGAAGTGGCTCCTTGGCGAGCTGGACGGCCCGGGCACGGACCTGCGGCTGCGGGACGCGGCGCTGGTGTCGGCCCGGCGCGCCGCGGCCCGGCCGGGCCCGGTGCGGATCGCGGTCGTCGCGGAGAGCGTGGGCGAACTGCGGGGGCTGCTGCGCAAGGCGGCGGACGGGGAGTGGGGGCAGGGGGTGTACGCGGCGGACCGGCCAGGGACGGAGGGGGACGAGCCGGGCAGGATTCCCGGCGGGCCCCGGGCAGATGGGCCGGGGAGGGACGGGAGCGAGTCCGGCAGGCCCTCCGGCGGGCTCGAAGCCGCCGGCTCCGGCGCCGACCCCAAGATCGCCTTTCTCTTCCCCGGCCAGGGCAGCCAGCGCCCCGGCATGCTCGCCGAGCTCCTCGTCGCGTTCCCGGAGGCCGCCCAGCTGGTGCGGCAGGGCGGGGCGTACGCATCCGCTCTCTATCCGCCGCAAGCCTTCGGCGCGGGCGCCGCCGACCGCCAGCAGCAGGCGCTGAAGGACACCCGCATGGCGCAACCGGCCCTCGGAATCGTGGGCCTGACGGCCTCTCACATACTGGAGTGGGCAGGCGTACATCCCGACATGGCGGGCGGGCACTCCTACGGGGAGCTGGTAGCCCTGGCAGCCGCCGGAGCCCTGACCCCGGACGCGCTGCTCGACCTGAGCGGCCGCCGGGCCGAGTCGATCCTGGACTCGCTCGGCGACGACCCCGGCGCGATGGCGGCGGTCACGGCCGCCCCCGCCGACGTGGAGCGCACCCTCGCCGGAGCCGGCCTCGACGGCCGGGTCGTGGCCGCCAACCGCAACGGCCCCCGGCAGACGATCGTCTCCGGTCCCACCGCCCTGGTGGACGAGGCGCTGGAGCACCTGCGGGGCGCGGGACACAGTGTGCGGCGCCTCCCGGTCGCCTGCGCCTTCCACAGCCCGCTGCTCGCAGGCGCAGGCGAGCGGTTCGCCCCGGTCCTGGCCCGGCACACCGTCAGGGCGCCCGGCTTTCCGGTCTGGGCCAACCGGACGGCCGCCGTCTATCCGGACCGGCCCGACGGCGTACGAGCCGAACTGGCCGCGCAGATCGAGTCCCCGGTGCGCTTCGCCGAACAGGTCGAGGCGATGTACGCGGCCGGGGCGCGCATCTTCGTCGAGGCAGGCCCGGGCACCGTCCTGACCGGCCTCGTCGGCCAGATCCTGGGTGACCGCCCGCACCGGGCGATCGCCTGCGAACCGCGCCCCGGCGCCGGGCTGCGCGGCCTTCTGGAGTGTCTGGCGCAGCTCGCGGTCGCGGGCGTGCCGGTACGCGCCGGACGGCTCCTCCAGGGCCGGGGCGCGGTGACGGAGCAACCGGAGCCGCCCGGCTGGACCGTGGACGGCCAACTCGTGCGCACCCGTTCCGGCGACCTGCTGCCCGGAGCCCTGAAACCGGCCCGACGGGTCAGTCTGGAGACGAGTACGGTGACGCGCGACAGCGACTCCCGGCACGGCGAGAGCGAACTCATCGCGGACTTCCTTCGTACGACGCGCGAGCTGGTCGCCGCCCAACGGGACGTCCTGCTCACGCACTTGGGGGTCAGAGGTACCGCCCCCTCCCCGGCTCCGGTGCCTCCTGCGACTCCGCGTGCGGAAGCCGTACCGGAGGTGGCCGTGGCCGAGGAGGCTCCGGCCGTACAGGCCCCGCGTCCGGTCGTGGCTGACATCGAGCAGGCCGTGCTCACCGTCATCAGCGAACGGACCGGCTATCCGGCCGACATGATCGAACCCGAGCTGGACCTCGAAGCGGACCTCAGCATCGACTCCATCAAGCGCACCGAGATCGTCGGCGAGCTGGCCCGTCACCTCGCGGGGACCCGCACCTTCGACGACGCGGAGATGGAGGAGCTGTCCCGGGCCCGGACGGTGGCCGCGATCACGGCGTGGATCACGGGGCACGAGAGCCCGGCCGAGCGGGAAGCGGCCCCTGAGGTGCCCGGGTCGGCCACCTTGGCCCCGCCCGACCCCGAGCCCGAGCCCGTCCAGGGCGTGGCCCCGCGCCGCTGCCTCCTTGAGCAGAAGCCCCTTGGCCCATCGGCCGTCCCGCCGGCCCCCGACCTCCACGGCCGGCGCTTCGCCCTGCTCGGCGGCGGCGCGACCGCCGAGGAGCTCGCGGCCCGGCTGGTGGACCGGGGCGCGGAGGTCGTCGCGTACGACACCGACCGGCGGCTCGACCCGGGCGACGGCCCACTCGACGGCGTCTTCCACCTGGGGGCCGTGGTCCCCGCCGGCCCGTCCGACTCGGGCGCGGCGCTGCTCCCCGGGGCCTTCGAGGTCTTCCGAGCCGCCCTGCGCCTCGCCCCCCGCTGGCTGATCTGCGGCAGGACCGTGCCCGGCGCCGGAGAGGACGCGGGGGCGGGTCTGCACGGACTGTTCCGGACCATCGCGCGGGAGTACGGCGACATCGCCGCCCGCGTCGTCGACCTCGACCCGGCGGCCACCGCCGCTCGGCGCGCCGAGTTCCTGCTGGCCGAGCTGTACGCCGAGGACCGCGCCCCCGTCGTCGTGCGAACCGAGGCCGGGCGGTACGGGTACGCGCTCGTGGAGCGCGGCCTGGCGGCGACCGGCGCGGGGCCCGCCGGGGACGGGGCCGCCGAAGCGGCGGCGCTCGGCCTCGACCGGGACTCCGTGGTGGTGCTCGTCGGAGGCGCACGCGGGATCGCCGCGGACTTCGCCGAGGCACTCGCAGCGGCCTCCCACTGCCGGATCGAGCTCCTCGGCCGGACTCCGCTGCCGCCCGGGCCCGAGGACCCGGAGCTCGCGGGCGCCGCCGGCGCGACCGAGCTGCGGGCGCTGCTCGCAGCCCGGGGCGAGCGGACCCCCGCCGCGATCGAGCGCGAGGTCAGGAACGTCCTCGCGGGCCGTGAAGTCGCCCACACCCTCGACCGGTTGAGGCGGCTCGGCAGCCCGGCCGCGTACCGCGTCGCCGACATGTGCGACGGCGCGGCCGGAGCCCAGGCCGTCAAGGAAGTCCAGGCGGAGCACGGGCGCATCGATGTGGTGGTGTACGCGGCGGGCGTGATCGAGGACCGGCTCATGGAGGAGAAGGACCCCGAGTCGTTCCGGCGGGTGTACGCGACGAAGGCGGACGGCGCCCGCGCGCTGCTCGACGCCGCGGCCGAACTGCCCCACGGCCCCCGGACGGCCGTGTTGTTCGGCAGCGTCTCCGCCGTGCTCGGCAACCGGGGCCAGAGCGACTACGCCGCCGCCAACGACGCGCTCGCGCGCGTCGGCGAGCGGTGGGCGCGGCGCACCGGGCGGCGGGCGCTGACCGTGCACTGGGGGCCATGGGCGCCGTCCGGAGTGCACTCCGGCATGGTCACCCCGCACCTCGCCCGCGAGTACGCCCGGCGCGGAGTGGCCCTCATCGACCGCGAGGAGGGCGCTCTGGCCCTGCTGCGGGAGCTGGCCTGGGGCGACGAGTCGGCCACTTCCGTCGTCTACACGGCATCGGCCTGGTGACGTGGCCGACGACACGCCGGCCACGGCCGGCCCGAGGGCGCGTCACATTCCCGTCGCCATCGTCGGCATGGCCGTGCTGCTGCCCGGTGCCAGGGATCTGGACGCCTACTGGCGCAACCTCGTCGACGGTGTGGACGCCGTACAGGACGTGCCCGCGGGACGCTGGGACCCGGTCTACCACCAGCCCGGCGACCCGGGAGGCGCGGCCGACCGGATCTACTGCCGGCGCGGCGGCTTCGTCGACGGCCTCGCCGAGATCGACGCCGCACGCTTCGGCATCATGCCCAGCTCGGTCGCGGGCACCGAGCCCGACCAGCTCATCGCGCTGTCGGTCGCGGCCCGGGCGATCGCGGACGCGGGCGGCGAGGAGCGGCTGCCCGAGCGCGGCCGGGTCGGGGTGGTCCTGGGCCGGGGCGGCTACCTCACCCCGGGCCTCGTCCGCCTCGACCAACGGGTGCGCACCGCCCACCAGCTGACGCACACCCTGGGCGAGCTCATGCCCCACCTCGCCGCGGACCAGCTCGATCGGGTCCGGGCCGCGTTCACCCAGGCGCTGGGGCCCGAGCACCCGGAGTCGGCCATCGGACTCGTCCCCAATCTGGCGGCGTCCCGCATCGCCAACCGGCTCGACCTGCGGGGCCCGGCGTACACCGTGGACGCGGCCTGCGCGTCCTCGCTGATCGCGGTCGACCAGGCGGTGGGCGAACTGGCCGCGGGCCGCTGCGACATGATGCTCGCGGGCGGGGTGCACCACTGCCACGACATCACCCTGTGGAGCGTCTTCGCCCAGCTGCGCGCCCTCTCGCCGAGTCAGCGCAGCCGCCCCTTCCACGCCGCGGCCGACGGGATCCTCATCGGAGAGGGGACAGGCGTCGTCGTCCTCAAGCGACTCGCGGACGCCGAACGCGACGGCGACCGCGTCTACGCCGTGATCCGCGGCACCGGCGTCGCGGGCGACGGCCGTGCCGCCGGGCTGATGAACCCTGACCCGGGCGGACAGACCCGCGCGGTCCGGCAGGCCTGGCGCGCAGCGGGCCTCGACCCGCGCGCCCCCGGCTCGCTCGGCCTCCTGGAGGCGCACGGCACCGGCACGCCGGCGGGTGACGCGGCCGAACTGGCCACACTGGCCGAGGTGTTCGGGCCGGCCACGGACGGCGCGGCCCCGGCCGTCATCGGCTCGGTGAAATCGATGATCGGCCACTGCATGCCCGCCGCGGGTGTCGCCGGACTGGTGAAGGCGGCCCTCGCCGTGCACCACGCGACCCTGCTGCCGACCCTGCACTGCGACGAGCCGCACCCCGCCCTGGCCCGCACCCGGTTCCGCCCGGCGGCGGCCGCCCGCCCGTGGGAGGAACCGCTGCGCCGGGCCGCCGTCAACGCGTTCGGGTTCGGCGGGATCAACGCCCATGTGGTCCTGGAGCAGGCCCCGGGCGCCGTGGCCGCTCCGCGCCGGGCGGCCGTGCGCGAACCGGAGCGAGTGCTGCGCCTGAGTGCCGACACCGCCGAGGGCCTGGCGCGGCTCCTGGACGCGGACGACACGACGGTACGGGAGCGGGGCGACGCCTCGTACGCGCAGGGCCCTGCGGACACCCCCGCGGCCCGGCTCGGCATCGTCGATCCGACCGCCAAACGGCTGGCACTCGCCCGCCGGGCGGTGGCCCACGGCCGCCCGTGGCGCGGTCGCAGCGACGTGTGGTTCGCTCCGCGCCCGCTGCTCGGGGCGGCGGGCGGCGGCAAGGTGGCGTTCGTCTTCCCCGGACTGGAGGCCGAGTTCGCGCCCCGGGTGGATGACGTGGCCGAGCACTACGGGCTGCGGCTGCCGGGCCGCGCGTACACCGAGGCGACCGACATCGCCCGGCACGGGCTCGGGGTGCTCCGCGTCGGCAGGGTCCTCGACGAAGCCCTGCGCGCGCTCGGCGTCCGGCCCGACGGGGTCGCCGGACACAGCGTCGGGGAATGGACGGCGATGATCGCGGGCGGCATGTTCGCGGCCGACAAGGCGGACGACTTCTTCGCCTCCTTCGACCCCGACTCGCTCCGGGTGCCGGGGCTGGCGTTCGCGGCGATCGGCGCCCCGGCATCCCGGGTGAGCGAAGCGCTCACCGACTGGCCGGAACTCGTCCTCTCGCACGACAACTCGCCCGGACAGTCGATGGTGTGCGGCCCGGAACAGCCCGTCGAACAGTTCACGGCGAAGCTCCGGGCCGAGCATGTGATCTGCCAACTGCTCCCGTTCCGCTCCGGCTTCCACACACCGATGCTCGCCCCCTATCTGGGCCCCATGAAGCGAGGCGTGGACGCGGCGGAGATCCTTCCGCAGCGGGTCCCGGTCTGGTCCGGCACCACGGCGGCCCCGTTCCCGGCCGACCCCGACGAGGTCCGCGCCCTGTTCGTCCGCCACCTCCTGGAGCCGGTACGGTTCCGGCCGCTCGTCGACGCCATGTACGCGGCGGGTTTCCGCGCCTTCGTCCAGGTGGGCACGGGCCGACTGACCTCGCTGCTCGACGACACGCTCAAGGACCGCGACCACCTCACGCTCGCCGCCAACTCGCCCCAGCGCGGCGGACTCGCGCAACTGCTGCGGGTGGAGACGGGGCTGTGGGCGGAGGGGTACGCGACGGCGCCCGCCCGGCCGGACGGGCTGCGCTCCGCCTCCGCCCCGACCCCCCTCGACCTGACGGCCGCGCTGGTCCCTCTCGTCCCCGACCGCCTGGACGAGCTACGTGCCGAGCTGCGCCCCCGTGCGGAATCGGAAGCCCAACTCTCCACCTCCACCGGCCTGTTGAGCGACTCCCTCATCCGGCGACACCCCGCCGCCGCAGAGCTCGACGCGCTGATGCGGGAGACGGTGGACAGTGTCACGGCCGTACTGGAAGGGGCGCGAACCGAGCAGGCGGCGACCGCCCCGCCCAGGGCGGCACTGGCCGGCGCGCCGGCCGCACCCGACAGCGCCGCCCCACCCGCCGAGCACCTCACCCGACTCCGCGTCTCCACCACCGCCATGCCCTACCTCCTCGACCACTGCTTCTTCCCGCAGCGGCCCGGCTGGCCCGATCCCGCGGACCGGCATCCGGTCGTGCCCGCCACCACCGTCCTGCACCACCTGATGGCCGCCGCCGAGCGTGCCGCGCCCGGACAGCGGGCGGTCGCCGTGCACGACGTACGCCTGGAGAAGTGGGTCAACGCCATCCCGGCCGTGGAGGTGACCATCACCGCCCGGCCCCAGGGGCCGAGCCGATGGGCGGTCGCGTTCGGGCCCTACGCCCGCGCGACCGTCCACCTCGCCCCCGCCTACCCGGCCCCGCCGCCCGCGCCACCCCTGGACGCGGCCGACGAGCGTGCGCCCGGCATCGAGGCGCATCAGCTGTACGAGGACCGGTGGATGTTCCACGGGCCCGCCTTCCGGGGTGTCACCGCGCTGCGCGGAATCGGGCCCGGCCACGTCCGCGGCACGATCACCACGCCGCCCGCGCCGGGCGCGCTCCTCGACAACGTGGGCCAACTCCTCGGCTACTGGCTGATGTCGACCCACCCCACCCGGACCGTGATCTTTCCGGTCGCCCTGGAGCGGGCCCGCTTCCACGGGCCGCCCCCGTCCACCGGCACCCGCGTCGACTGCCGTGCCGTCATCACCTCCCTCACCGAGGACGCCCTCGTCGCGGACGTCCGGCTCACCCTGCCCGACGGGACGGTGTGGGCGGAGCTCTCCGGATGGCGCGACCGCCGGTTCTCCGGGCTCGACGCGCGCAGAACAGGCGGCTACCCGGAACACCGCGCCCTCGCCGAGGCACAGCCCGGCGGCTGGTGCCTGCTGCGGGACGCATGGCCGGACCTCGCCTCCCGCGACCTGCTGATGCGCATGCAACTGGGCCGGGCCGAGCGGGAGGCGTACGGGGCGCGGCCGCCGCGCGGCCGACGGCAGTGGCTGCTCGGCCGGATCGCCGCCAAGGACGCGGTCCGGCGGTGGCTGTGGGAGCACGGCGAGGGCGCGGTGTTCCCGGCCGAGATCGAGATCGTGAACGAGGAGTCGGGGCGGCCGCGTGCGGTGGGGGTGCACGGGCGCAGCCTCCCGGCCCTTGACCTGTCCCTCGCCCACCGGGGCGACTTCGCGGTCGTACTCGTACGCCCGCCGGAGCACAGCCCGTACTCCAACGGCGTCGGCATCGACATCGAAGAAGTGGCGGACCACACGCCCCAGACCCACCGCGTCGCCCTCGGCCCCCGCGAACTCGCCCTTCTCGGCAGGCTCGTGGCCTCGGGCTCCGGCGAGTCCGAGGCTCTGTGGTTCACCCGGTTCTGGGCAGCCAAGGAGGCGGCCGCCAAGGCGGAGGGCACCGGGTTCGGCGGGCGGCCGCACGCCTTCGAAGTGACCGAGGCGGCCCCCGGCGCCCTCACCGTCACCGTCGACGGACGCCGCCACCACGTTCGTTGCACCCTCGTCGACCCCACCCATGTCGTGGCCTGGACCACGCCTGCGACGACCCCCAAGGAGAGCACTCAGTGACCACCAGCGAACGGCCCCCCGGCCCTGCCCCCCTGGCGCCGCCGGACGAGGAGAGGGTCCTGGCCGAGATCGCCGGGCTGATCGTGGAGGTGCTCGGGGACTACGCCCCCGACCCCGCCGACATCCGGCCCGAGACGCTGTTCGGCGACGACCTGGAGCTGGAGAGCATCGACCTCGTCATGCTGTCCGGACACCTCCAGGAGCGATACGGCGACCAGGTCAACTTCGCCGAGTTCGTGGCCTCTCTGGAGATCGACGAGGTCATCGCGCTGTCCGTCGGACGGCTCGTCGACCATGTGCTGCACCGCCTCGGCGCGGCCCCGGAAGCGGGGGCAGCCCCATGGTCATGATCCACGCGAACGGTCTGGGCCTGCACGTCCAGCGGCTGCGCCCGAGCGACCGACGGCCGCACGCGACCGTGGTGTTCGTCCACGGCGCCTTCATCGACAGCCTCGCCAGCTACTACTTCACCCTCGGCCCCCGGTTCGCGGCGGCCGGGTTCGACGCCGTCATGTACGACCTGCGGGGACACGGCCGCAGCGAACGCCCGCCCACCGGTTACGCCCTGGAGCACTTCACCGCCGATCTCGACGCCCTGCTCGACGAACTGGGCATCACCCACCCCGTCCACCTCGTCGGCAACTCCTTCGGCGGCACGGTCGCCCTCGACTTCGTCGTCCACCGGCCCGAACGCGTCGCCACCGTCACCGTGGTCGAGTCGGGGCCCGCCAGCCGGGCCTGGTCCCACACGATGACGTCCGCCCTGCGCCGCGCCGGGGACATGGGGGACGACGAGGCGCTGGCATGGTTCACCGAGCAGTACGGAACGCTCTCCTCGACCCGGACCGGCGACGCCCGCCACGACGCGCACATCCGTCGGCTCGGCCGGGCCGCCGCCCGGCTCGTACGATCCACCACCATCGCCGACGACATGCCCACCGGACGGGTGCTCACCGACGAACAACTCGGCGGGGTCCGCTGCCCCGTGCTCCTGATCAACGGCCAGGAGGGCCTGGTGGCCGCCGAATCCGCCCGGCTGCGGTCGCTGCTGCCGCACTGCTCGGTCGCCGTGGTGCCCGGGCAGAAGCACTCGGTCCTCGTCGAGGCCTCCGACGCCGTCGGGCGGCTCGCCCTGGACTGGGTCCACGAGCACGCCGGAGCCGCGCCCGAGCCCAGTGGAGCGGAGCCGGTCCGGTGAGCCGCTTCCTGTTCGTCGTGCCGCCGCTGACCGGGCACATCAACCCGGCGGCCGCCGTCGCCGCCGAGCTGACCGCGCGCGGCCATGACGTGGCGTGGGCGGGGCGGCCCGGGATCGTGGAGCGGCTGGCGGGGGAGCGTCCGCGGGTGTATATGTGCGCCGGGCCCGACTACCTCGCGGGGCGTCCGCCCCAGCTGCGCGGGCTCGCGGCCCTGAAGTTCCTGTGGGCCGACTTCCTCGGCCCGCTCGCCGAGGCGATGGCCCCCGGGGTGGCAGCGGCGATCACCGCCTTCCGGCCGGACGTGGTGGTGGCCGACCAGCAGACGGTGGCGGGTGCCCTGGTGGCGGAGCGGCTCGGCGTGCCGTTCGCGACCTCGTCGACCACGTCGGCCGAACTCACCGAGAGCATGGCCGCGATGCCGGGCGTGCGCAGCTGGCTCCTCGGGCTGCTGCGGGAGCTGAGAGCGCGCATCGGCGATCCGGCCGCCACATACGACCCGCGTTTCTCACCGGCGCTCACCCTCGCCTTCACCACTCCCGAGCTGACCGGCCCGTACACCGCGCCGGAGACGGACCTGCGCTTCGTCGGACCGGCGCTGGCCGCCCGGGGCTCCGCCCGTGAGGGCTTCCCCTGGCAGTGGCTGGACCGGGCGCCGGGGACGGCATCCGTCCTGGTCACGCTGGGTACCGCGAACACCGACGCGGGCGGCCGGTTCCTCGCCGAGAGCGTCGCGGCGGTCCGCGCCCGCGCCGGACGGCTGCGGGCGGTGGTCTGCGACCCCGGCGGGCTGCTCGGCGCGGTACCGCCCGGGCCCGATGTGCTCGTCAGGGCGGACCTGCCGCAAGTCGCCGTCCTGGAGCGGATGGCGGCGGTCGTCTGCCATGCGGGGCACAACACCGTGACCGAGGCGCTGTGGCACGGGGTGCCCCTGGTGGTCGCGCCGATCCGGGACGACCAACCGGTCGTGGCGGCCCAAGTGGTCGGCGCCGGGGTCGGGTTGAGGGTGAAGTTCGCGCGGGCGGGGCGTGACCAGATCGGCGCGGCCCTGGACGCGGTGGTGACCGAGCCCGGCTACCGCGACGCGGCCCGCCACGTCCGGGACGCCTTCCGCGCCGCCGGCGGCGCGTCGGCCGCCGCCACGCACCTGGAAAACCTGGCCGCCACCGCACCCGTCGCGGGACACCCCCCGATGAAGCCCCCGCACAGCCCCGACCGAGCCCCCACAGAGAGGGACGCACATGCCCGACAGTGAACGGATCGCCCGGCTCCGCCCTTCGTACCAGGACGAGCTGACCCGTGGCACGGGCCGCTTCTTCCTGCCGGCACGCACCGACTGCCCGTGGTGCCTGGGCACGGAACTGCGCGGCAAGTTCCGCACCACGGACCTCATTCAGGGCAAGCCGGGCGAGTTCGCCCTCGACCAGTGCCGGGGCTGCGGCCACATCTTCCAGAACCCGAGGCTGAGCCAGGAGGGCCTGGACTTCTACTACCGGGACTTCTATGACGGGCTCGGCGCCGAGACGACTGCCAAGATGTTCGAGGGCAACGGCAGCAAGAAACGGTTCCGCCGCAGTGCCCGGGCCCTGCGGCGGGTCGCCCTGCCCGGCCGGTGGCTGGACGTCGGCACCTCGCTGGGCCACTTCTGCGCCACCGCCAAGGAGGTGCTGCCCGACACCGAGTTCGACGGGCTCGACATGGGCGAAGGCGTCGAGCAAGCCGCCAAGGAGGGCCGCATCCAGGAGGCCTACCGGGGGCTCTTCGTGGACCTCGCCGACGAGATGGCGGGCCGTTACGACGCGGTCAGTATGTTCCACTACCTGGAGCACACCCCCGACCCGCACCGCGAACTCGCCGCCGCGCACACGGCGTTGGCGCCCGGCGGCCGTCTCCTGATAGAGGTCCCCGACCCCGAGTCCCTGTCGGGACGGATGCTCGGCCGGCTCTGGCTTCCCTGGTTCCAGCCCCAGCATCTGAACATGGTCCCGATGGGCAATCTGTGCGGACGGCTGCGCGAGCTCGGCTTCACCATCGAGGTGGCCGAGCGCCGTGACGCCCACATCCCGGCCGACCTGGCGTGCGCCACCTGGTTCCTGGTCAACCGGCTGCTGCCGCGCGACGACGCACCCTGGCGGCCCCGCCGCCCGGCCCGCGCCTCCAGGGCCGTCCGGTTCGCGCTGGTGTGGGCGGCCGTGCCGGTGCTGATTGCGGTGTACGGCCTCGACCAGCTGATCAACCCGCTGGCACGGCGGTCCCGCTTCTCCAACGCGTACCGAGTGATCGCCCGCCGTGACGCGTGAGCGTCGCGGTCCCCCGGCCGACAGCACGTGTGAAACCCCGGGCGACATGCCGTGGCGAGACCATCCACCGCGCGCAGCACGGACGTTCGGGGCCGCGAAACTCCCATGTTCCGTATCGGCTGCGGGCGTTGGCGTGCTCCGGCTGGTCACGTCCCACAGATCGGCGTGGTGGCGCGGGACCGCCTGACGCCTGCGCCGTCCTGGGAGCCGCCTCCGGTTTCCGGCCTCGGCCGGGCACCGCAGGGGGCCATGACGCCACCGGCGCGTATGTGTTCCGCTTCGGCGGGCGACGGGATTCTGGCAGAGCCGGTCATCTGGTAGCGCCCGTCGTGCAGGTGATCGCGGTCGCCCGCGTGGCTGGGCTGATGAGAACGAAGAGCACTTGTTGGTGAGTGCTGGAGATAGTGGAAATAGTTCGTTCTTGATCACGGGGCGAATGTTGGCGAGAACGGAGAACACTCGCGGGCGTTCTCCGTGTGTCGACCCCTGGCATTGACAGGGGGAGGGCTCGGCTCAATCGTCGGGGCACGACGAACTTGGGTGGTGATGGCGAGCGCGACAGGGAAGGGCAGGGGATTCCGAGCGCCTGGTGACCCCATCTCCAGCACCTTGGCCAGGCCGACCCGCAACAGCACCGAGTCCCGGCGATCACCGCCCGCACGGCAACTCCGCCGTCAAGGTCGTCGGTCCCCCGGCAGGGCTGCTGACGCGGAAGGTGCCGTCGACCGAGCCGACCCGCTTGGCCAGCCCGCTCAGCCCTGTCCCGGCGCAGGCGTCGGCACCGCCCAGCCCGTCGTCGGTGACGTGCACCCGCAACACCTTCCCGACCCGTCGGACGGTCACCGCGACCCGCGTCGCACGGGCATGCTTGGTCACGTTGGTCAGCGCCTCGGAGATCACGAAGTAGGCGACCGACTCCACGGCCGGCGCGACCCGCTCGTCGAGATCCACCCGCAGGCGGACCGGCAACGGCACCCGGGCGGTCAGCCCGGACAACGCCGCGTCCAACCCGCGGTCTTCGAGTACCGCCGGGTGCAACCCGCGCACCAGGTCGTTGAGTTCGGCGATCGCCTCCTTCGCCTCGAGATGAGCCTCCGCGAGCACCTCGCGGGCCCCGCCCGACAGGTCGGTGCGGGTGGCCATCGCCAGGCCCAGGTTGACCGCGAGGGAGACCAGCCGCTGCTGGGTGCCGTCGTGCAGGTCACGCTCGATGCGGCGGCGCTCGGCATCGACCGCCTCGATCAGTTCGGTGCGGCTATCGGCCAGAGAGTCGACCCGCTGCTGGAGCCGCTGCGCCCGGCTGGGCCCGAGCAGCACCAACGTGAGACGCGACTCCGACCGGGCCACCGCCCCGGCCGTCCAGGGCACGACGCACAGCAGGGCGAGACCGCCCACCGTGTAGCACGGCAGCTGCGTCGCATAGCCGAACCAGTCCTGGCGGACCCCCACCGGCAGCGCCCACACCCAACCGCCGGCGGTCGCGCCCGCCAGGCCCGCGATCGCCAGCACCAGCACCGACAGCTCCAGCACGGCCAGCAACGGGCCCAGCAGCAGGTGGTATCCGAGCCGGCGCCAGGGACGCGTCGCCGAGAGCCGACGGGCGGCCGACGCCCACGACCACCGCTGCGGCACGGGCGCCGGCCGAGGGATGTCCACGCCGAGCAGCACCCGGTGGCGGAACCGCTGAACGGCCGTCAGCAGCGGGACACCGAGCAGGATCAGCGCGGCCGACGCGGGGAGCACCAGAGCCCAGTTCCCCGTCTCGGTGAAGGTCACCACGCCCCAGGCCCACACGGGCACCAGAGCCAGGTGCGGCAGGACACCGGCGGCCAGGAAGCCGGCGTCCCGCCGCGCCCGAAGCGCCGAGCGCCTCAGCACGGCTGGAATCGTCATGGCCCGACCCTAGGACAGCCCGACGGGGGCCTGCCATGAGGCCTGATTCCGGATCCATGGTGAAGCCAGTGCCACCCCACGCGACGGCCCCGCCGAGCAGGCCGACACGGCCCAGGCCGAGAACAGCGGGGCTTCGCACGCGACCACACGAAGTGAACCAGAGCCGGAGTGGGGCAGCAGATGTTCACCGTTTCGGGAGGCATTTCCGAGGGCCGCGGCGTTCGGAATTGATCACGGGATGCGGCAGCAGCAGTCGCCAGCACTCAATGGCGGTACGCGGTTGTCGCGATCTCGGCGGGGGATCGGATCAACGGGTTGGTGTCACCGTCGTTCCACACCGCCACTACTCGGCTCGGTGTCATGCCAAGTCAACGGGACCACGGCCGACTCCGCGGGCAGGTCGTGTCCGAACGGGGCCAGGCCGACCGTGCCGTTCCACAACATGGCATGCAGGCATTCCTGAACGGCGCGCGCCATTGGCCCCTCGCGCGGGCCGCCGTTGCAGTACGACTGCCGGCTGAGGCTGTGCCCTGTGGGAACCGGAACCATCGGCGGTCGCTCAGCTCTGCCGGCCGCAGCCGGTCGCGGCGGGCCGGAGGATCGTCGGCCCGCAGGCCATACCGACCGGATCGGTTCCCAGGTGCGACGATACCCACGAGGTATCGGCGTTGCAGGATGGGTCTTGGACACCGTCGGGGTCTCGGCGGTGCACTCGTGAGCATGACCGAAGAGCGGAAGAGCCGAAGAACCGAGGATCAGCGAGCCGAGGCCGACCGCGCCTTCTCGGTGGTGGGTCGCGGTGGCGGTGAGACGCCCGTTCCGGGCGCTGTGCGCATGCATTCTGGAGGACGGCAGCCGCACCGGGCACCGCCTCGCCACCGCCGAGGCCGACCTCGCCCCGCACCCACCACCGCAGCACCGCCACGCGCAACATGACGAGGGCTTCCCCGCGCAGTACTTCCGAGACATCCGGGAGGTGTTCGCCGACGGCCGGCCGCCGACGCGACAAGCCGACATCGGAGCGATGAGCCGCTACGTGACCGCGCCCTCCACCGACCTCGCCTGAAGCAGAGGGGACGGCCCACCCTTCTTCCGACAGGCGAGGCGTGGCGCTGCAATCCTGCCGACGCCCTCGGATGACGGACCGGGCCTTCTCCCGGGGCTCTTTTGACAATTGACGCAATCGACGGGGCCCCGCGAACCGGTGGCCCATGAACGGGAACGATGAACATCGCCTACTGGATCGCCGCCGGACCACTCGCCCTCTTCTACTGCTACGCAGGAACGCTGAAGGCGATCCGCAGCCGCGATCAACTCCGCCCAATGATGGCCTGGGTCGACCGGATACCCTTGCCCGCACTCAGGGCGCTGGGGACGATCGAGATACTCGGCGCGACCGGCCTGGTCCTGCCACCGCTGACCGGCATCGCGCCCTCACTGGCGCCCGCCGCAGCCATCGGCTTCGTCCTCCTGCAGACAGGTGCGATCGCCATGCACTTGACCGGCGGAGACCGCCGGATCGCACTCAACGCCGGGCTCATTGCCACGGCGGCCGTGACCGTCTGGCTGGCCACCAGGCTGTGATCGAGCACGGCCTTCGCCCGGCGGATACGAATCCAGATCCGGCCGCCGCCCCCAGCCCGCGGTCACTTCTCATGGCCATCGAACACGCCGCCTCAACGCGCCGCTCGCTGAGGAGCGCAACTGCCATGGCAACCCGTGAACAAGGCCGCCACCGAGGGATGTCAGTGCCACCGCATAGGGTTCGGGTGATGGGCCCGGAACGGGGCCACCAGCACGGGAGTACGGCAAGTCTCCCTGGTCTGCGCGGGGGTGGTTATGGCGCTCAACCGGCGTCCAGGCTTACAACTTTGGGAGCGATTGGGTTCGGGGCGTGCTGGCCTTGCGGGTTGGCTGGTGGGTGATCAGCAGGCGGCCTGCCGGGCGAGCACCAGTTCTGTGCTCGCCTTGCGGCGGGTCGCCCGCCGGGCGGAGCGGTCAGCGCCCAGGGTGGCGATCGCGAGGTGGGTCTCGGCGTAGGTCTCGCGGCGGCCGGTGAACCGCTGCAGGGGCCGCCACTGCTGGTACTCGGCGTTGGTGTGCTCCACGCAGATCCGCGCGGAGGACTGGCGGCGTGGCTGCTCGCGCCAGGCGTGGTGCTCGCCCAGCGGCGCGTCGTCCTTTGGCTTCTTCGGCGGGGCGCTGACCTGGCCGGGGAACTCGTTGGCCAGGCCCCAGTAGCCCTCGTCGACCTCGGCCTTGACCTTGGGGTGCCGGTGGAACTGCTCGGCGATGCCCTCGGTGCGCACGGCGGTCTGGTCGTGTATGCGGCCCGGCCGGACCACGCCGCTGAACAGCGTGCGACCCTGCGGGTCACTGAAGGTGGTGGTCTTGATGGTGTTCTGCTTCTTCTTTCCGGAGACGAACGCCTTGCGGCCGGGGCGGTGGGCGCGGGGGCGGCGGACCTGCACTTCGGTGCCGTCGATGCGCAGGTCATCGCTCTCCGCGTCGGCGTAGGCGAACAGGTCCTCCAGCGTGCGGAGCCGCACCCCCGGCCGGTCCGGGACGGCGAAGCCGCGGGCCGCCAGCAGCGGGTGGACCTCGCGGATCGCTCCGGAGACGGTGGAGCGGTCCACTGCGTACAACTCGGCCAGAGCGGCGTGCGGGATCCCAAGCCGCAGGTGGACCAGCCTGACCAGGAGCCGGTCGACGAAGACCAGGCGCTGCTTGGGCCCGGCGCCGGCCGCCCGCCTCCGGTCTCCGCCCCGCCGCCCGTGTAGCGCCGACTCCCGCGCGGCCTGCCACCGGGGCGCGAGTTCTTCGAGCAACTCGCCGAAGTGTGCGCGCGGGACCCCGGACAGGACAGGATGGGAACAGGTCGCACGGGCCCATGTACGCCTCACAACTCACCCAACCCGTAGGGCCGTTCCCATGTCACGGGCCGGTGCCACGGCACTCTTGATCGTCTTCTGAGCGGTGCCTAAGCTCTCATGTCATGGAGATGGGGGAACCGGACCGCGGGCGGCGGGCATGGCACGACGGGCTGGTCAGGCGTCGTGCAGCCGCAGGTCTGCTGGCCGGGGCGGCGGGGCTGGTCATTCTGGGAACGGTGTTCGTCGTACTGCCGGGTGTGGTGGTCGACCACGATCTCGCCGGGGCGAGCGTCGCCGCGCAGGATCGGCTGAAGGCGGTCAACGATGTCCGTACGACGCTTCTGCAGGTGGTCGGCGGCCTGGTCGTGCTCTTCGGCGCGTACGCCACCTGGCGGCAACTGCGGGTGAGTCAGGACGGTTTGCGCGCCACCCAGGAGGGCTACGTCACCGACCGATTCAGCCGGGCTGTCGACCAGCTCGGCAGCGACAAGCTGGATGTGCGCATCGGCGGGTTGCACGCGCTGTGGCGGATCGCGGAGCAGTCCGCCCGCGACCGGGAGGCCATCATCTCCATCCAGGCCGCGTATCTGCGTACGCACCTGCCCTGGCCACCCGCCGGGCCGGAATCACCGGCGGCAGACGTGCCCATCAACGACATCGCACCCCTGGAGACCCGCGCCGCCGACGCCCAGGTGGCGCTGACCGCACTCGGCGTGCTGTGCCAGCACCGGGAGCAGTCCTGGGTCAATCTCAGCATCACCGACTTGCGCCGGGCCGACTGCGACGGACTGTGGTTCCCCGAGGTCAACTTCGACCGCGCCTGCATGGAGGCCGCGGGCCTGTACCACGCCAATCTGACCCAGGCGTCCCTGGTCTCGGTCAACCTGCGGCACGCCGACCTCACGACTGCGATTCTCCGCCGGGCTCGCTGCATTCTGGCCGACCTACGCGCCGCGAAGCTGGTCGAAACCGACTTGCGTGACGCCGACTTCACCGAGACCGACCTGCGCGAGGCAAACCTGCGCAAGGCCGACGCCCACGGCGCGGTCTTCCACCGCGCCGACCTACGCATGGCCGACTTGCGCGGCACCGACTTGAGCACCGCCAACCTCGTCGAAGCACGCCTGACCGGCGCCCTGGCCAGCGAGCACACCCGCTGGCCCGCCGACTTCGACCACACGGCCGCCGGAGTCGTCGACACCGATGACCCCGGCCCCGAGCCCTCGCCTCTACTCCAGCCGCCGGGGATGACGTGGCAGGCACCGCCGCTGCGGTCCACTCCCTGACCAAGACGACCCGGTCAAGACAGCCGCGACCGCGATCCGCCTGACCGGCGTCACTCCTCCTCAGCGGCGTCCTGATCGCGCAGGGGCCCAGACCGCCAGGCAGATCCGGGAGCTGGTATCGCTCCCAAGGCAGTTAGTTGAGTGCCGTAGTGCAGCCCGACAGCCCGACAGCCCGGCCCCATCGCCCGATGTGAGTTGGGTGCAGCGCCGAGTTCCGACGGCTGACCCTGGCGGATCGCCAACACGCCCTGCAAACGGTGCAGGGTGTTGTGCTTGCCCTGCACCGTGAGGCCATCCAGGCGGTGATGACGGCGTCCTCACCGCGGTCGAGTTCGTCCACCGCTCGCTCCGGGTCCCGATGGCTCCGCCCGGCCTCCCGGGGAGGGGCGAAGCCAGGCTCCGCGAGGCGCTCAGCGGTTCGGCTCGTGGAAGGCTCCGGCTTGTTGGCCTCGGGCACCTGTACCCGCTGTGGTAACCGGCCACCGGGGCTGTGCCCGTCGATGCCGAGTTCGCGGAGCTGGGCGGTGGGCCGGCTCGGCATCGTGTTCCTCATCAGCGAGGCACCGCATCACCTGTGTGTCAGGGACCGCGTCCGGCTCGGGCAGCCAGACCGGTGAATACGGCAACGGCCCCGTCCCCGGCATGAGAACGCCGGGAACGGGGCCGTTTCGCATCGTAGCCACGCTCGTATCCACCGCTGGCCACCTGTATCCAGCCGGGCGGCAACGTGTGGAGTCTGCCCTGGCTTAGAAGGCGCTGTTGTTGCAGCCCATGCTGGAGCCCATGTGGGTGTTCTGGGCGCCGGGGTTGCCTTCGCCGTTGAGCGCGTTGCCCAGCAGGCCGTTGAGGATGCCGACCTGGCCGAGGACGTCGACGTTCAGGTCGTGTGACTTGCAGTTGCTGCTCTGTCCGACGCCGAAGTGGTCGCCGCCCTTCCCGCCGTCATGCGCCTGGGCCGTGCCGGCGGCCATTCCGAGGGTGCCGAGGGCAGCGACCAGGACGGCTGCCTTGCGAAGCTTCATGTGATCTCCAATGAGTGACGAGGATGCGATCCGTGGCAGATCGATTCCCTAGAGTCACGAAAAGTTAGTATTAGATGTTCCAGAACCGTGCGGTGGCGCGCCGGGAGCCGTGATCTTGTTGGGGAACCACCCTGACGTCGTAACGCGTACGAGCGGGTAGTCCGGCACGGCGGCTGACGCTGCGTCAGCCCCTCGCGGTGCTGTGCGGGGGTGCCGGGGTCGGTCGCGGCGGGTCTTCTGGTCGGTGATCCGCACTCCGAGCCGTACGTCGTGATCCTGGCCGTCGTTCACGATCCGCTCCGTGTGCCGGCAGGGGATCAGGGTCTGTTGTTCGCGCTGGATGTACTGCGTGAGGGCCGCAACGCGCGTGGCCGTGCCTGCCGCCCCGCGTCTTGGGCGGCGAACTCGGCCCAGTGGTCCCGCCGCTCTGCTGCGCGGCGAGGCGTACGCCGACGATCCGGCGGTACGGATCGTCCCGGGAGCTCGGCGCCACCTGCCAGGGGAGCGGCCCGGGTCGGCAACCAAATGAGCGGCGGCCGCCGCCGCGCCCGCGGCCCGCAGCGCCCGGCCGGCACCGCGACCTGATCGCGACGGCCCCAGCCCCCGCCGGTACAGCCGCCCATCCTCAGCGCTGCGGACCACCGCTGCTATGACGTGGTGAGGGCAAGCTCCGGGACCATCTGGTCGCCTGACGCACCGTCACGGTCGGCGCCATCGTCCACGGCGCCGCCTCCATCAAAGAAGCCTGAAGCGCCGTCCTGTACGTGCCCTGCGCATAGGGCAGATGGTCGGGAGACTGGGGCGTAGCGGCTCATCCGCCCAGTCTCTCCCCACCCGAGGAGGCGTCTTTGGTATCGGACCGCGACATCGTGTGGCGCCAGTGCATCCGTCTGGGGCGTCATGTTCTGCCCCTGGTGGGCCAGGAACCGTGGCGGGCGACCAAACGGCGGGAACGCCTGCAGGGCTGGGACATCGACGTGGCCAGAGGTGAGCGTCTCATCGCGACGTTCGCGGCCTTGGCGCTCCACTCTGCTGTGGCCGATGCCGCTGCCGCGGGCAGGGCCCGGACGATTGCCGTGCTGAACAACCTCCCTCTGGCAGCTGTGGTCGAGGCGACGACCACCAAGCGCGACTTCGAGATCCTGGCCGCCATGCAGACCGAGCACACGGACGAGAACGAGAAGGCGTCCCTCGACTACTTCCGGCTGCTTTCGTACCAGAGCGGCCGCACCGGCCTGTGGCTTCCCCGCCTCAGAACAGAGCTCCGCTACTCACTGACCACGCTCACCGAACGATCCCGCCTGTCCGCCCCGACCTGCGCAGACCTCGGCCAGTGGGCAGAAAAGGCGGGCCTGGCGTAAGAGCGTCGGCGTCCGGCGATGCTGACGTCCGGTCGGCTGCTTCAGGAGCCGTCATCAAGGCCCACCCGGGTGCCAGCTCTCGGCGCGGGCGCTGTCATCGGACTGGTGCTGGCGCTCGCCCCTCGCAGCGGGCGTGCCGGGCCGCTGCAGCTGGCGCCTGTGTACCGGGCGTCGCGCAAAGCGTTCGAGGACGGCAAACACGAGCCCGGAGCCGCCGACTTCTACTACGGGGAGATGGAGACGTGCCGCCACGCCGACGGCATCCCCGGAGCGAGATAAGTCTTCTGACCGCCTACTGGGTGCTGTCCGGCTACGGCATGCGCGCCTCCCGAGCTATGGGCTGGGCTGGGTCAGGCGGATCCTCGGGGCAAACCGGCGGCCTTGAGCGCGCGTCGGGCGAAGACGTCCTCATGGTGGTCTGCCATCTGCTGCAGTGCGTCCTTGCGTTCACGTCGGGAGAGCCGGTCGAGGTATGTGTGACCGGCAAGGTGGTCGGTCTCGTGCTGCAGACATCGGGCGAAGTAACCCATGCCCTCGATGACTAGGGGGTTGCCGTCCTTGTCGAGCCCGCGAGCGACGGCGCGATCGGTGCGGGGCACCGTCATGGTGGCACCGGGCACGGAAAGGCAGCCCTCGAAGTCGTCGACGAGTCGGCGGCTGCCTGCATCCGGCTGGTCCAGAACCGGGTTGATGATGTGGCCGACATGCCGGATTCCGTCCTCATCCGGGCAGTCATAGACGAATATCCGCAGGTCGACGCCGACCTGATTGGCGGCCAGACCAGCACCGTCGGCCACGTTCATCGTCAGGAACATGTCGTCGATCAGCTGTGACAGCTCAGGGGAGCCGAACTCGGTCACCTCCTGGCAGGGACGGCTCAGTATCTCCTCACCCACGACCGTGATCCGGCGCACCGAACCCCGTCCGGCCCCCGGCGGCAGGTCTGGATAGGAGTCGACGGGGCGGCCCTGCACGCGCACTGGCCGGTTGTCGGGACGGGACCGGTCGTGATGAACAGACATCGCTGGTTCCTTTTCTGCGCCCGCCCGGACACGGCCGTCACTGCGGCCTGACGTCTCGGGACCAGGACCACTTGCCAAGTCCTTTGCAAACTAGCAGACTTTGCAAAGTGACTGAAGAGGACAACATGCCGCTTGACCGGCCACGCAACGCCGCTGGCGGACTGCGCGAGCACGAGGTCCGCGCGGCCCTGATGGATCTGCTCGCCGAAGTCGGCACCGTCACGGCGACCGAAGCAGCCGCTCGTCTGGGCCACAGCTCCGGGCTCTGCTCATTCCACCTGCGCCAGCTCGCACGCCACGGACACATCGAAGAAGCCCCGCACAGCGGGGGCCGCGCCCGCCCCTGGCGCCTGCGGCAGCACACCCGCACATCCGATGCGCCCATGGAGGAGCAGTTCGGCGACTTGGCCCGAGGGCTGGAGGACGAGAGCTGGCAGCGATGGCTCGCCGAGCGGGACCAGGTGCCGTCCGAATGGCGCCGCGACGAAGCCTTCAGCGCCGTCGCCTACCTCACACCCGATGAGATGAGCTTGGTCGCGGACGCCATCCGACGGGCACTCGCTCCCTACCGAGACCGCGAGCAACGCCCCCTGGCCCGGCCCGACGGCGCCCGACCAGTGGCCCTCATCACACGACTGTTCCCCCTGCTTCCCCACGCGACCGATGATGGGGACCAGAGCTGAGAACCCCGAGGGTTTGCGGCCGGGTTGAGGAAATGACACAGATCTGAGACAGCCGATGAACGACACGGCACGAGACACCGCGAACTGCCGCGGACTACCGGGCTGCCGCATGAAGCCGAGCGCGAGACCCTACAAGGACCCTCAGCGTACGGCGACCGTACGGCTCCGGCATGCGGGAGCCTCGGGGGGCGAGCCAGTGTGGAGGCATGACCAAGCCACCCATCGTCGTACGGTGCCCCCCACAAACATGGGGGGCCGGGGTGTTACTGACGTTTCCTTCGTGGTGTCGCGGCGGGTTGGCGCATTGTGAGGCCGGTCTCGGTGAGGCATCCGGCGATGAGGTGTGGACGGTACTGGATCTTCCGCAAACCGTTGTGGACGGTCTGGATGAGGTGGTCGACGTCGGTGAACGCAACGTTGGCGGTAGCGGTGCGTCGTCTCGGCAGGGACCAGATACCTGGGGAGTGGCAGGCACGGCCTGCCACTTCCTGCCGTTGTCGACCAGGTAGCGGATCGCGTCCAGCATCGCGCGGTGGCCATAAGCCTCCGGTTGCCCGCCCCGGCACCGGCAGCAGTGGCCGGGCCACCGCCCACTCGGCGTCCGACATGTCGGTGGGATACCGATGCTCGCGCGCCCCGTGGTCTCTGGCGTTCCCGGACCTGTGAGCCAGACAGTCACAGGCGAGAGTGGCTGAAGTGGAGCCCGCTCCCGCGTTGCCGTAGAAATGCGACAACAGGGCCTCCTGGACCGCACGTTGGCTTCGACACCCTTCGAGCTACCAAGAGGCCCTGCCCTGATGCATGGCAGCCGCCGCAGTCACCTGATCGACCGACTTCTCGACGAGATCGGGACGACGGCAGTCGCGTCGCTTCTCGTGACCGCTGGGACGGACGAATTCGCACTGCCATCGAGGCAGATGGTCGGCTTGGCGACGCCCCGAGACCGCCTCGCGGGGCTGAGCCCGGTGCCGCGACTGACGAACCTGGCGAAGAGTCGTGTCTTACCGGTTCGAGGCGCGGCCAACCGCCCCCGCTACGTCCTACTTCTCCTCCGGCTCCCAGGCGCGGAGCAGGTCGAGCAGCCCTGCGTCTCCGTCAACGTGCAAGGACTCGGCCTGGATCCGGTCGTACAGGTAGAGGACCAGCTCACTGGCCGTGCCGTGGACGGAGGCGCCGGCTGCGTCCGAGTCTTCGCCGGTCGCGGCGGTGGGCGCGGGGATGCGGGTGGTGCGTGCGCCGTCGCCGTCGACGGTGAGGCGCCAGGAGCGGCCCTCGGCGGCGTGGAAGTCGAAAGCCGTGGGCTTGTGCGGCCAGGCACTCGGCGTACCGCAGACGGTGAACAGGAACTCCTCCACACCGTCGAGTGCCAGCTCGACCGGCAGCGGCTGCGGGGCGCCCCCGGCGAGCTGGGCGTCGTAGGTGTGGACCGCGGTCTCCTGGACCCGGTGCCGGGCGGTGCCGCCGGCGGTCTGCGGTGACTGCGACGCGGGCCACCACGTCCAGCAACCGCTCTCCGGTCCCGCTGCGCGCAGGGCGCCCAGCAGAAGCTGCGTCGACGCGTCCAGCCAGGCCAGCAGGGCCTCACGCTCATGCGGCACTTCCAGCGCGGCGCGCGCGGCGACGGCCTCGGCCGGGGGAGCGTCGGCAGACCCCGCGCCGACGATGGCGGCCCAGAAACGGTCTCCCCCACCCAGGTGCTTCACCAGATCGAACAGCGTCCACCCGGGGCAGGTCGGCACCTGCGCGTCGAGACCGGGCGCGGCGGCGACCACGGTGCGGAAGGCGGTCGACCGTTCATCGATCAGTCGCAGCAGGTCAGAGAACTCAAGATTCTTTTCCACGCCGGATGTCTATCACCGTGCTCCTGTTATGGGACAGCGATTTTCACAGTCGCCGCCGGTTGGCCATTGCGGACGTCCTCGCCTCCCACCGCACGGTGACAAGCTGCGCACTGCTGCGAGAACGCTGGTGGTGGCGGTACGCCAGGCGTCGTGCCTCTGGGTGCTCTGGCCTTGCCGTGCGGCCGGGCTCCTCGGCGACGTGACGTCCACCCGGTGCACGCGGTCATGCTGCCCGCTCGATGTGATGGACGCGGAGGTCACGACGGCGGGGGAGGACCGGTCGGGTCGGGAGTTCAGGTGACTCCCGTTCGACAAGCATTCCTCAAGTTCGGAACAACAACAGCCGCTAAGGGAGTTCACGCTCATTGAGGCGTCCCGAGGTTCTCGGACAGCGGTCCCGATGGGATCGAAGTCCAGAACGGCGGCGAGAGCGCGTGGCACAGAAGCGCAGGAAGTTCAGTCCTGAATTTCGCGACCAGGTCGTCAAGATGGTGGTCGTGGAGTCCCCCCGGTCGCTGAGGTTGCCCGCGAGATACAAGTGAACGAGGGAACACTGGGCACCTGGGTCAGCCGGTACCGGCAGGAGCGCGCCGGGGACGAGCCTCACCTGAAAATCAGCGAACGGGCACGTCTGCGCGAGCTGGAACGCGAGAACCGGGAATTCCCCATGAAGACCGAAGTCCTGGGAAAAGCGGCGGCGTTCTTCGCTCAGGAATACCGGTGGCGGCGAAGTACGAGTTCTTCGACGGCGAAGCCGACAACTTTTCGGTGCGGCGGATGTGCGCCTGGGCGGGAGTCTCCACATTCGGCTTTACCGCTGGAGATCGAGGCCGCTCTCGGCCATCTGTTGGTTCGCAAACGATTATCGTCTGCCGGATCCGGCCGGTCACCACAGACACCCAACTGAGCGCCCGAGACGGGCCCGGCCGACGAGACGGGCCGAAGCTCGCTGCTCCCAGGGGCGGGGATGGGGCGCCGTTCTGAGCAGGGGAGTGGCGATGGTCCTGTGGGCTTGTGTGAGGTGCGGCGGCGCAGAGGCAGCGGTGAGGGGCGTGCATGGCTATCGCCTTCAACCGTGGCCCGCTCATCCGGAGGGCATCCGCGAATCCTTGCCCGACCGACCAGACGGCGGATACCCGCACGCGTGTTGGAGAGGTTGCGTCCATGGAGATGGTGTACGGGTTCGACCTGATCCGGGGGTTTGCTCCGGCGTAG